>CAITVN010000093.1 GCA_903895855.1 Oligoflexia bacterium
GGTGTAAACCAAAGGGTTTAGTACATGAACCCCAGCGTCCAGAGTGGTATGGTTTTACCTGAAGCAACGTCCAGGTTATCGCGTATCACCCAATCAGCTTTCTTGAGTTTCTTTGACGGCCCTCCGATTTCGATTCTGACCTTATTATCAACCGTGAAGTCGCAAATCGTTTCGTCGTCAGCCGCCAGAATGGTTCGCTTGGCCTCTTGAAAACAAGCTACCGTCAAGGCTTCGCGCACCGAACCCAAATCGCCTTGAAGAGCACCGTAGACTGAAGGGTCTTGTAGAAAAATTTTTGCGCCGATTGAATGAAGTTTGTGGTCTTTTTTCTTGCGAACCACTCTGATCAATTGGGCTTCTTCCATCGCGTTCAAAAGTGAATAGAGTTTTTCTTTACCAATACCCCATTCGTTGCAAAGCGAGTTAACGGCCAGCGTGGGTATACTTGATTTTGCGAGGTATCCGATCACGGCTGACATCAGGCGAAGGTGATTTTCTGTCAGTTGAGGCACTAAGAAGGGAATGTCCAGGGCGATTGATTTTTCAATGGTTGCCAAAATTTTTTCGTTGTAAGAGTTGACTCCCTCTAGAAAAATGGGGCGAAAGCCATGCGCTAACCATTCTCGGTTCAATTTCATGATCGGCAGAGTGCTCAACAGTTGGTTGACTTTTGTGTGGTCGAGGTTGAGAGGATCAAGCGTCGGTAAAGTGGGGTCGGCGCCAGCCAAAATAGCAAACTCACGCAAAGACAAGAGCGGTAGTCGAGCGCTAACAAAACGCCTTGAGAGATCACCCATTTTTTTGCGTAGTACGATAGCACTCGAGTCTGACGCCCAGATTGAGTGCCGCGGAAACGAGTCGTAGAGAGCCTTTAAGTGTTGCGACCAATCTCGAGCGTAGTGTACTTCATCAACGAGAATTCCCTCGTAACCGGCCATAAAGGCGGCTTCGCCCAGTTCAAAAAGTGAAAGAGAAACCAGAAGTGGATTATCTACTGAGAAATAGAGCAACTTACCACGTGCTGCTCTTTGCAAGAGAAACGTTGTTTTGCCAACTCCGCGAGGGCCCGTGAGTAAGACTGCGCGCTCAGGCTTGCTTTGTAGCGATTCAAAAAAAGGTCGACTGAGCCGCGGGACTTGGGCCAAGTCAGAGTGCAGCGTCAGAGTGCCAAGTCGGCATTCCAGAGTCCCAACTGTCGAGCGTCGCCCTGTTTTGCTAGGTTTCGGTGAACGGTAATGTCGGTCTGTTCTCGCGGCTATTCTTAGAAGTGGTTTTTATTTATTCCACTGACTATTTTTTTGTAAACGATCGGTTTCTGTTGACTGATTTCGAAGGTGCCCAGCCGCCATTATAGGCCGACATTTGGCTCATTTTGTAATTTTTGAACTTTAGAATCATCGATTGTGCCACCATGCCGGTTTGCGCGCGCCTAAGGGCTACTCAAAATCTAGAGCGACTCTTCTCAAAAACCGTCACTAAAAAAGCTGTGGTATGAGTTTTCAATGAATTTTATGAATGTTAAAATGAACTTAAACGCCCTCACTTCAGACCAGTTATTGAGCGAGACAAAAAGCATTGTCAGCGAAGAGCGGCGAATCACGGCAAAACTCATTGAACACTTGACTGAGATCAATCAAAGGCTTCTTTTTTTGAAACTGGGCTACTCGAGTCTTTTCGAATTTGTGACAAAAGAATTGGGTCTAAGCGAAGGCGCCGCGCAGAGGCGAATTCAATGCATGCGCCTCATGCAAGATTTACCAGAAACGCGACAAGCCTATGAACGCGGCTCTTTATCGCTGAGTAATGCGGCAAAACTTCAATCGCATTTTCAGGCCATCAAAAAATCTGGCGTGGTAAAAACAAATGAAGAAAAGAAGGCGATTGCGAAGAACGCCGAAAACAAGTCTCAAAACGAGTGCGATCAAATGCTCTTTAAATTAGCGCCAGAGCAGCCCAGGCCAGACAAGGCCCGAGTCTTATCGCCAACCCTGCGGGAACTAAAATTTAGTATTTCAGAAGAACTATTCAAAAAGATTGAACGCCTCAGAGAGCTTCTCAGTCATTCACATCCTCACGCCACTCTCGCTGAACTCATGGAGCTCTTAGTGACCAGCCACCTCACCAAGCTCGAAAAAACAAAGGGGCTGCAGCCGCAAATTTTTCAACCGTGTGATGAAAAGATTCAGAAACCTGAGACAAGGAATCAAAAGACTGCTGCAAAGATCCAGAAATCGGCTGCAAAGAATCAGAAGGATTTTGATCAGAGCTTTGGAGAAGCTTGTGAAAATCACAAAACTTCCCACGTTGAAGTCGGCAAAGCTGACAAAACTCATTTGGTTCACGCCGCAGCGAAATCATTGCCAGTTGGAATTCGCGTGGCCCTGCCGACGCAAATAAAGCAGCAAGTGTGGAGTAAGGCAGATGGAAGGTGTGAGTACGAGTATCAGGGGCGTCGGTGCTCGTCGCGATATCAGCTTGAAATCGATCACCAGCACCCGCTGGCCCTTGGTGGTTCGAATGAATTGTCAAACCTCAGACTTGCTTGCAAAAATCATAACGGCTTTGCCGCCATTCAGGCGCTGGGAGTCGTCAAAATGAGTTCATTCAGAAAGTGCGAGCGTTCAGGGTAACCTCTCTTCGGTTCAGGGTAACCTCGACGAGTGACGGTTCAGGTTCAGCAATCCACGGCAACGGCAACAAGTGATTGGCAATCGCGTTGCTGGCTGTTGACGATTTGAGAGGATTCTATTTTTTAGACAGCAGCCTCGCCAGCTTTGCCAACCCGGGTACGAGCTCGTCGGTAGATCTGAGTTCAATCGCCATGCCTCTGGTTTTGTGGGCCATCGCTTCGAGAACTTGCGCGCCATGAAAGTCTTTACCAATCTTGACGGTGTGTAAGGTGCGAAAGTGGTGGGCCAGCTCAATGGGGTTACGACCTTCGGTGCTTCGGCCGTCTGAGAAAAAAACGATCTGACTCGATCGAAGTTGTCTTGTGTTGAGCTCTTTAATCAAAAGCTCGAGCGCTTGATGTAGGTTCGTGAAGCCAGAGACGGTGTATCCCAACAGGCTCATCAGCAAATCTTCTAGCGTTGACTCGCGGTCTAGGGGCTCAATCCAATGGCTACTCGAATCGAAGGCGAGAATCGCGCGGCGATTGGGGGGCAGGCGCATCGCGAGTGCGGCAACTGCGGCTAAGAGTAAAGCCCGCTTGTCACCACGCATCGAAATGCTCATGTCGAGCACAAAGATAATTGGCGTTTTTAGAGCTGACTCAACCAGAAAATGAGACCCCGATGGGGTCGGATGCACTGACGAAGTCGAAGGCAATGTCGTGGCCTTATCTTCTAGTGTGCTTTCAATATCGAGCTCGAGAATTCGCTCGCCCGGTAAAACGGCGTCGTGAGACTTCACTTGCCGCTCAGTGGGAGTCGCGAGAGGCCCTACGAGTCTTCGGGCAGTGTGGAGTAAGCCTTTGAGCGCTTGCGCGTCGATTGCCTCACGTTCGGTTTTAGTTAATGGAAAATATTTAATGATGTCTTGATAGCGAACAGCGAAATCCCAGGGCTGTTTGCTCGCAAATTGGGCTTCATCAATGCGTGTTGAGCGAGTAAAATCTTCGATCGAGTTGTGCGAGTCTTCGAGGCTCGGGCCGATGCCCGTGTCGATCACGAGTTCGCGAGTTTGTCGGGGCAAGAAGTTAGACCCGGGGTCATTTGCACCAGCTGTGAGGGCAATTAAATTTTTTTTAGCCTGTTCGAACGCGGGCTCGATGAGTTGGTCTAGTAATTGGTTCCAGAGTTTTTTGAATTGGTCGCCAGAAAGATTCGCTGAACTGAGCTCAACGCGAGTGGGCAGGGCGAGTATTGCTGCCGCTTTAACCGCTTCTTTGATAGCTGAATCGTCGCAGGCTTGGCCCGCTAAAAGCGAAGCCGCGATTTCACAAACAGCTTGCGACGCCCGAACACTACCTCCTCGCCTGATTTGGGGGTGATGGCGAGTCAAGCGAATCAACTCAACTGCGGTGCTAGTCATGAGTTCTAGGTTGGTTGATTGGGTGGCAGTTGACCGCGTGATGGCCGACGATTTTTCGAGGCAAATCGCGACTTCGTCGACTGAGTCTGGGTAATCAATTGAAATCCATTCGAAACGATCTGAGAGGGCTTCACTTAAGTTTGATGTGCCCACGAAGTCACGCGGGTTTTGAGTCGCGATCACTAAAAATCCTGGAGCGGATTTGAGTTGCCCATAGTGCGGTATTTCAATCGTTTTTTCATCAAGGGCGGGTAGCAGTACATTCTGAACCGACTCTGGCATTCGATTCAGTTCGTTGATGAAAAGGGGTTTGCCTAACTTCATCGCTTCAACCAACGGGCCGGGCTCGAAAGCGTCTTGTGTGAATCCGTGGTTTAATACTTTTTCTGGATTCCAATGGCCCACGAGTTTCTGTTCGGTGTACCGTGAGTCGCCATCGATTCGAATGATCGTCTGGTTCAAGTATCGAGTCACCGCAAGCGCAAGCAATGTCTTGCCCGTGCCCACGGGGCCTTCGAGCAAACTGTTTCGACCCAACCGAGTCAGTAGCAGTATCGCTTGAAGCTCAGTGCCTCGCCCAATGATGTGCGATGCGCTTTGAATTTCGCGAACGGCCTGGTCATTGGGGGCTCGGGGGTCTCGATCAATCGTGATCGTTGATTCGGGGCTTGGTGCATTTTCGGTACCCATAGTTGCTTACTTTGCTTAACTTAGCTTGGGCTTGAGATCAAGCACCTGCTTAGTACTTCGTACAGCTCACGCTAAAGGTGCACTGTTTTCGGTATTCGGGCTTGTGTGAAAGAGGTGATGAGTCGACTTCGTTCAAGCACGATTGAATCACTTCGGTTTTGCAAGGGTCGAGGTTTGGATCGCCTTCAGCAACTGCCCAGCAAGATTTGGCACCAACGAAGGGCCTGTTGAATCCTTGAGTTTTTCCGTAACTAGTTTCGCAGCGAAAAGCGTAAGTCACGAGCGGAATCGTTGGGAGGGGCGGAGGAGTCAATTGCGGAGGCAGTTGCGGATTCGGCGCGCTTGGTGGAGTGAGGGTGCCGTACGGGTATGGGCTTGATTCAGGAAGTCCAGAACCGTTGCCTGAAAAGTTAACTGATTGGCTCTCGAACTCCGCACCATTATCACGAACGCAAGAAAGTGGGAAAGCGGTCTCATGCCACCGTGAGTAGCCGGCAGCTAGTGCGTGATTGCCATTGGCGATCATGAGTAAGTATTCAGTGTCGTTCACGCTGAATGCCAATTCGTTTTTGAGGTCATTTGAAGCAACGTCATTGCCGTTTTTTGCGCGCTCGAAAGCAATAATGTAACCTGAATGATTGTCATTGATTCGAATGTGGGTATTGATTCCGGGGGCTCCGCCTGAGGGCGTGATGCGAATGGCTGCGGGGCGACCGTCCATTTTGCAGCTCCAGGTGCCGTACCAATCAGTGGTCATGTACGGGTGGGCCATGGCTTGCGACGAGGCGACGAGGGCAGATGCGATCACAAGTATTTTTGTTAGGTTCATAGAATTGTTCTCCATTTAAATTATGTAAAAATGATGTTTCACTTTGAAAGGGTTATAATTGACTTTATCGATTATAGCTTAATATAAAAAAAGATATTAGAAAACATGTGCTTGTGGTTTTTAGGCCGACCAGAATGACCTGTATTCCACTTTAGTCGTGACTTTTATGGAATGCAGGTCATTTTGGTCAGGTGAGAATTTAGGGAGGAGGTGAGGCTAAACTTCCGACTAACTGGGATTTTTGTCTTCGCCTCTCGCTTCACTCGGAGGCAAGAGGTCTTCTAGAAAAAATGCGGCAAGCTCTGATCGACCAGCGAGGCCAGCCTTTGAGTAGATGGCAGTCGATTGAGTACGGGCCGTTTTTTCAGAGGTGTTTCGAATTTCAGCGATTTCTTTGAAGCTCAGTCCTTTTAATAATAAAAACGCGACTTCTCTTTCTGAATGGCTGAGTTGCCACTGTGCAAGCTGTTGGTCGATGGCTTGGCTGAGTCCTTCGATGTATTTTTTTGATTGAGCCTGCCAAGCTTTACCTTCACTCTCTAATCTTGAAACGGTACTGCGTTCAACTTCAAGCGAACGCTTGAGCGTGAACGAATCTCGTAACAAGAAGAACACGCCGAGGGCTGCAGTGAGGGCTGTGAGCCCTTCGGCGAATAAGTGCCACCACGTGACGCCTTCTCTTGAGTCGGTCGCAAGGTCTGCTCCGACCATGAAGGTAATCACCAGTAATACGGCCGCGATGAATTGTCGCTCTCTAGTCATCATGGTGTTCGTCGTGGTGTTCTTTTTGCTCGTTGTGTTCATCATGCTCATTTTGCTCATTCTTTTTTGGGTGTTTGCCGTGCTCGCCGCCCTTTTCTTTTTCGGATTCGCCGAGTTGCAAGGTCGATCCAAAGAGTTTGAGCACCTGCGTATTGGTATCGTAATTTTGATAAAGGTGAAAGGCAAACGAGCTGACGAGTGCGACAAAGACTAGCGCGACGACAGGGTGATTCGCTTCGATACCTGATTGCCCATCAACGGGAAATTTTTGGCCATGAATCATGCTAAGGCCAATGGCGTCTTTGTGTTTGACTGTGTGAAGAATAATTCCGCAGACGTGAGCGATCGCCACAATCACAAACGCATTGGCTAGCAACTCATGCACTTCTTTGAAGAACTCTTTATTGATTGAGGCTACCATCAAGTAACCGGTTAAGCCCAAGCCGAGAGCCAGAGCAAACATGATGAGTGCGCTCCAGCTTGAGGCGGCATGGTGAGTGAGGGTTCTGAGGGCTTTTGGTGAAAACACTCCTTTTGAATAGCTAACCAACTTTGATGGGCTCAGTTCGAACGACGAAAATTTGGCGTACTTCGAACCCGCAAATCCCCAAATGATTCTAAGTACGACTGCAAGTGACATCACCATACCCAAGAGCATGTGGTAAGGGTACTGGGGTGACTCGTCATCGAGAATTTTTGCTATCGAAAAGGCAGCGATAAAAAGTAAGACAAATAACCAGTGAAATAGTCTCGTCGGAAAATCGAAGACATTAACTTTTTTTGCGTTCATGGGGGCAAACCTTCACTTTCTTGAGTTGAAGTATCGACCCTGACTTCGAAAATATCTATGGGTCAAATGCCGTAGACCCTGATTTTGTGAAGGATTTTTGGGGATATGGGGCAATTATCCCCTCTGAAACTCGATGTGTCAGTAGGGCATTTTATCGCAGGCGGTGAGATCGCAGTTTCATTGCATGCACGGGCAGGCACGAGCTTGGACGTAAGCCCTTGATTGGCGTACTCGAGTTGTCAGGTGCGGTCTTTATCTTAAAAAGACCAAAGGGAGAAGAGATGAAAAAATTGAGCGCGACAGCGTTTCGGGCTGTATGGGTGGCCCAAGTGGCCTGGTGTTTTCAGCTGGCTTTTGTGTTGTCTGTAACATCGTCTGGCTTTGCCGCAGGCAAAAATGGGCCAGTCATGGCGTTTGTCTACGATTACCGAAATGGAGCAAATACCGCACAGGGTGGCTTTGCTTCGTCAACCGAGGCCGACAAGTTCGCTGCCGGTTGGTGCAAGTCTCAACACATTCCGCGTGAGTCGTGCGCAATTCTTCAGTGCCTGGGGGGTTGGTTTGGGGTAGCCCTTGGTTATTCAACTGACGATCACGGTCGAAGAACTTATCATTATGGTGATAGCTGTGGTTCAAAGAACGCCAAAGTGGCCAAGTCGATGGCCCTGTATCGCTGCGATGTCGATTACACCGAGCACTGCAAGTTCATCTCGAGTTGGTATGTTGATTGAGAGAGGTTAATTCTCTAAAGTAGTTCGACCGAATTGCGTCAATTTTAGTGTTCGAGTATGATCTGAACAGATGACCGAAAAAAAACCGTTGATTGGTATTAGCTCATGTTTACTAGGCAACGAGGTTCGCTACAACGGTGGGCACAAACGAGATCGGTTCGTCACTGATCAGTTGTCGAAATGGGTTGAGTTTCATTCAGTTTGCCCCGAACTAGAGATGGGTCTTGGTGTGCCGAGAGAGGCGGTGAACTTGCATCGCGCGAATGCAAAAAGTGGTTTAGAGATGATCACGGTCAAAACAGGCAAGAATTTAACCGCGCTCGCGCATAAGACTTCAACTCGACTGATAAAGAACTTACCCAATGAAATTTGCGGTTACATTTTTAAAAAAGATTCGCCCTCTTGTGGCCTTGAACGGGTGAAGGTGTATTCAAAGGGCCCAGTTCCTGAAAGAGTAGGCCGCGGTTTGTATGCTGAAGCCCTTTGCTCTGAGTTTTCTCATTTGCCGGTGATTGAAGAAGGTCGCTTGAGTGACCCTGATCAATGCGAACACTTTCTCACTCAAGTGTTTGCGTTGTGGCGGCTGCGTGAGTCGTTTGCGAAATCAAAAGCCTCAATGGCGGGACTTCAAGAAATTCACCGTCGATCGAAGTACCTCGTGCTATCGCACACGACGGTGGGTTATAGTCGGCTCGGGCGGCTGGTGGGTAACGCTGAAAAGTTATCAGCTAAAGTAGTCTGGGCCCAGTATGAAATCCTATTAATGCAATCGCTCAAAACTCCATCAACGGTGAAAAAGCGTGTCAATGTACTTCAACATTCATTGGGGTTTTTGAAAGACCGGCTCGATTCAAAAGAAAAGCGCTCTGTTTTGAAAGTTTTCGAACGCTACGCGGCCGAAAAAACTTCTTGGGATGCTGCCAAAACGTTGCTCTTACACTTGCTTGAAAAACACGAAGTGCACTACCTAATCGATCAATTTGTGTTTGAACCGTTTCCTGAAGAGTTTAGTGGCGCTTAATTTAGGTTTTGGCCGTCGACTCAAAATCAGCTTTTCCTGAGCCAGCGGCGACGCCATTCAGCGTGATCACGTAGGTGATCGGAACCGCTTTGGCGATCATGGCAGAAACTCCACAGTATTTTGTTTGAGAAAGCGAAACGGCTTGCATCACTTTGTCTTGGTCTAATTCGCCGGTGAATTGGTAATCGAGCTGAATGGACTTAAAAATGGGCGGATAAACGCCTTCAGTTGGTGTGGCATCGGCTGTGATCGTGAGTGATTCGAGTGGCTGATGGAATTTTTTCAAGAGTGAAACGACATCCATCGCAGTACAGCCGCTAATGGCAGCAAGCAAGAGTTGTTTGGGTGACAGTGCAGAGTCTGAACCGAGTGGTGATTTTGTGTCCATCTCGACTTGGTGGTGTTCTGATTTTGCGGTGAAGTGAAGTTTTTCTTTCCAGTGGCATTGAATGTTCATTGCGTGCGGTATCCTTGTTTGGCGGCTTTTAGACTTCGAGTGTCGACACGACTGAGTCGTTTGGCGGTTGACTGATCGATTAAAACGGTGTGTTTGATGTCAACTAAGTGTTCGGCGATAAACCAAATGTCATCGGGTGAGGTCATCCAATTGAGTCGGTCAAAGCGCGAGAGGTTCACTGGCTGAGAAAATCGCCTGAGGCTTAAATCGCCCCGAAGGTTGAAGTAGTCAGCGAAATAACTCATTGCGAGTTCTCTGAGTGAGCGGTAGACGGCTTCACGAAAGCGAAGGCCAGAAAAATTTGAAATGGCAATTGAACCCCAGTGCCCGCGTTCTTGAAAGACAGCGATGACGTGGTCGGTGTCTTGCTCAGCTTCGAGATCGACAATCAGAGGTGGGTAGCCATTCACTCTGAGTGCAGCGGCAGCAAAAATGGCTCCTTCGAGGCAGTGGGCTGTTTTTTCGGCGATCACACGCCTGGGTGACCACGACGTGTTGCCAATGTGGTAAGGTACTGAATCGAGGTAGCGCTGAATCTTGATCGGTGAGTTGAGTGTTTTTAAAAAGCGAAGTTCAGACCGGGTGAATTCGTTTGAGTGGGAGTCTGGTGACGTGTTCTTTTTCATGCTTGGCGTTTACCCTTCATTTTAACTTTCATTTAGCCTTCATTTAACTTTCTGACAAAAACTCGGTGACGAACCCTGGGTTTGGAGCTTTGAGAATTTCACTGGGAGTTCCTTTTTGCGCAATGGCGCCAGCGTTGAGAATCACCACGTCAGTCGCCATTTCAAAGGCTTCTCGTTGATCGTGAGTGACGTAAAGAATCGTCATATTGAGTTTGCGGTGAATTTCGCGAATTTCTCGGCGCATTTCACTTCGCAGTTTGGCATCGAGATTAGAAAGGGGTTCGTCGAGTAATAAGATTGGGGGTTCAACAGCTAGACCCCGCGCCAACGCCACCCGCTGTTGTTGACCTCCTGATAGTTGATGGGGGTAGCGGTCTTTCAATTCAAGCAAATGCACTAGGCTCAGTGCTTTTTCGCATGCCTCTTGTCGTTGATCGAGGGTCAATGGTTTTTTGCTCGAGTTGTCTATCGACCTCTTCGAGGCTCTCGATGCTTGAATGTCGAGCGGGTACCTCACGTTTTCTTCAACGGTCATGTGTGGCCAAACTGCATACGATTGAAAGACCATGCCAAGGCCACGGTCTTCGGGCGGCACTTCGACTGTTGTGCTTGATGATGCCCCTGAAGCTTGATGAGGCATTTGACCAAAAAGCATTCTGGATCCTAACCAAATTTCGCCACCACTGGGGCGTTCTAACCCCGCGACTATTCGCAGTAGCGTAGTCTTGCCGCAACCGCTGGGGCCAAGTAGTGCTAAGAATGAGCGGTCTTTGACCTCTAAGGTAAATGGTGAGAGCACTTCTTTTTCGCCAAAGCGCTTCGATAGATTTTTCAAAATTAAATCGCTCATCAATAAATCTCTTTCTTACGAGTCATTAATCCAATCACTAGAGCCAGGGTGAGTAGCATCCAAGCCAGGGCTGCGGCCGAGGGCTGGTCTGCGTATTCTTGTAGCTGAAACAAAACGGTACCCAGTGTCGCTGAACCTGGCCCAGTCAAAAGTACGCTCATGGTGAGTTCTGTCGCTAGGGGTAAGAATGCGAGTAACCAAGCCGCTTTCATGCTTTGTTTGAGTAACGGTGCCCAAATGGTTGAGAGCAGCTTAACCGTTCTGGCTCCGCTGATTCTGGCGGCCTCTTCTAAGCTTGGGTGAATTTGCGTGTAAGCGGTTTCAAGTGAGTTGGCTCCCACGGCGGCGTATTTCAAGGTGTAGGCAATCGCCATCAAAAGTAAGGGATAATCGGCATTGAAGCCAAGGCGAGCGAGCGTTGAAAAGATAAAAATAATGAAAAACGCGAGCACCGTACCTGGAGTCGCAAATGGAATTCCAAAAAAACGAATGAGCCGTGAAGCCCATGGTTTCTTTTTTCTGACACTCAAAAATCCTAGGCAAAATCCTAAAAGCACGACGAGGCTAGCCACGCTAACTGATAAAACAGCCGAGTTGACGAGCGCTTCGTGAAAATCAGCCAAATTCAGCACGTAGCTCAGGTTTCTCAGGGTGAACGTCGATGGTGAATAACTGCCCGCGATTGGGGCGAGAGCCGATAGGGTGAGTGCGATCCAGGGTAAGACTAAGGTGAGCAAAATCCAAAGCCACGTCACACTCATCACGAGCGGAGCGAGTCGGCCTAACTGAATGCGCGATGGTCGTGAGCTGCGCGCTCCAGAGATCGAAGCCCCCAATCGATTTTTGAGCGACGTGAGATAATGAGAAAATCCTAAAGCGCATGCGGCAATTGTCAGTAGCAGGAGTGAAATTTTGAACCCTTCAATGAGCCCAGCTTGGCCACCCAATTTGAGTTGTGAGTAAATGAGTGTGGTGAGAACAAATTGCCTGACGGGTAGTCCCAGAATTGCTGGAACACCAAACGAAGCCAGCGCATACAAAAAGGCCAAACACATTCCGTTCACTAGCGCTGGCCAAAGTAGGGGTAGGCTGATGTCGCGAAACACTTTGACTGGGCTCGCGCCACTGATTCTTGCCGCTTCTTCAAGCGAGCTGTCGAGCCGATCGAACCCAGCACGCAGTTCAAGGTACGGAAATGCGAATGCGACTGAACTGAGAACAAAGCAAATGCCGAGGGTGCCATACGCACCGTTCGAAGGCAAAAAGGCTCTAAGAATTCCTACGGTTGGGTTGCCAAGCACCACCCACGCCATGCCGAGTAGGTAAGGGGGAAGCGCGTACGGCACCGAGAGTAAACTTGCCACCGTTTTTCTCGAGGTAAACTCCGTTCGCGAAACCAGCCACGCTAATACGACCCCTAATAGCCCTGAGACCATTGCCGTGATTAGGCTAATTTGAACTGATCTTAACGTGGCTTCGAGTAAGACGCTCATTAGTGTGCGATGATTTCAGAAAACTGTGTTTTGATTTGATCGCGCGAGCTAAAGAGTTCAGCCAAGATCTTCGAGTTCCAAGGCAGCATTTGTCGCTTGACCTCAGCCCAAGGTTTCGCGTTGACGGGTGATTCGATTTTGTCGAGCGGCGAGTACATGCCACCTTTGACAATTGCCCGCTGTGCCGCTTCAGAGAAAAACCAATCGACAATTTTTTTTGCGACTTCGGGGTTTTGCGTCGATTTCATAATCGCAATCGGGCTCGGAACAGGAATTGACCCGTCTTCAGGATAGATCGCTTTGACTGGCGAGCCTTTGGCTTGGGCTTTCAAAATGTTTTCAAGCAGCACGACCCCCAATATTTTTTCGCGGGTTTCGATTCGAGTGATGACTGAACTATTGCCTCCTGCGGCCACGAGGTCTTGTTTGCGGAGGTCTTTGAAATAATCCCATCCTAGTAATCTGGATAGCAGCGCAACCGCTGTGAAGCTCGTGCCAGACTCTAGCGGGCTACCCATCGATAGTTTCTTGTTAAATCGGGGCAAAGTGAGATCTTTCCAGCTCTTGGGCAATTGGTCTGGTTGAAGGCTCTCTGAATGATAGGCCATGACCATGAGTGGAATTCGAACGGTCACAAAAGCATGGTCTGGATCTTTGAGTTCTGACGGCACGTCTTTTGTGGCAGCGCTGTCGTAGGCCAAGAGTTTTCCTGATTGTTTGAGTTCTTGATACCAAAACGGGTCACTCGTCAAGATGAGGTCGGCTTTCGTTTTTCCGCCGGCCAGTTCTGCATTCACCTTGCCTGCGACGTTTTCGCTGCCCCCTTGAAACCACTTGATTTCGGCCTCAGGAATGGCCGCTTTGAGTAGTGGTTCCATCTCTGCAATCACTTCTTTGTATAGGCTAGTGTAAATCCAAAGTTCTTTTTTGTTGTTACACCCAGTGGCAAGCACTAGGCTAGCCAACCCCAAGACTACGGCAGAAAAAAGTTTAAATTTCATGAGAGAAAGCTAACCCGAATTTAGGTGAAACGCCAAACCCTAAAACAGGAAAGGTGCGTCAGTGTGTTAGCTTCTTGTGGGGGGTCATCAGTGAGCCGGTTGAACCACCACCGCGAGGGGTACGGTTTTCAGAATACCTGCGTCGTTAAATTGCACCCAAAGACGGTAGTTGCCCGGCTCTGGAAAGGTTGCATGCAGCATGAGGGTATTCGGATTCGCCGTATTCATCGGGTGAACGTGAATTAACGTATCGCCGTCACTGAGTACTCCGATCACATGGGCCTTGGCGCCCAAGTAAGGAGTGATCTCAGGTTTTGAGCCGTCGGTTCGTGAAAAGTCGACGTCAAGCATGACCATCTGGCCGGCTTGAATTTTCTGTTTCGACAAGGTGACTCTCGAGATGCCATCAGTGCCTGTGCGGGTTTCAGGTAAGTTGGGTAGGGTCGGATTTTCTGCTAACCCTGCGCTCACTTTTGCGCGAGTGTTTGAACTGAATTCGGCCTTGCCCTTCGAAATTTCACCTTGAGCCCAGATCCAGTAGTGGCCATTTTTTTGAAGATCGGTGGTGACGGTCCACTTGCTGTTCGTGAACTCAGGGTGAACGTGCCGAAATTCAATGAGCGCAGGATCAAAAATAAATAGGTGAAGTTTACGCTCGTGAACCACGTTGAGCTCACTTGGGGTTAGCGTAGTTTTCTCTTGCAAATCAACCAAATCAAAACTCAGTGAGACGTCACCCGCCGCAAACGCCGATTCGTCGAGCTCAATACCCACACGCGATTCTTCGCCGTGGGCGAAACTGTTTGATACGGCCGCGACATTAAAGCTGACAATCAATGCTAAGTTAAGAACTAAACGAGTGACTATTTTTTTCATGTGACGAAGGCTCCCTTACATTGACTTATACCCCCCTGGGGGTATAGAGTCTAGGGGTGATTAAAAATAGTACCAAGAAAACTAAAAAGGTCGCGAAAAAAAATGACAATTGCCAGTCTTGTGAAAGTGACAGTCTCGATCGAAATCGAGAGGGTAAAAACCCCGACCACACCTCAGCGCTCGCTCGCCTGAAGAAAGTAAAAGGTCAAATTTTGGGCGTAGAACGCATGATTGCTGATGGGCGATACTGCGTCGACATCTTGGTTCAATTTCGGGCGATTGTTGCGGGTTTATCGGTGATTGAGTCTGAAGTACTCGAACGTCACATTCGAAGCTGCGTGCAGTCTGCCGTGACGGCTCGTGATCACAAAAGCATTGACGAAAAAATAAGTGAATTAATGAGTCTCATAGTGAAGAGGCTAGCATGAGCTATGCAAACAGTGAGGCGCAGTCATAAAATGAGGAGAGAAAACTCAGTGAACCGAATAACTGTAGTCAGAGTGGTTACCGTGTTGGTCTCAGCCGTGTTGAGCTCTTCTTTGTCGGGGCCCCTTCGCGCTCAAGAGCCCCCCACGAATGCAACTCCAGAATTTTATCGTTCTCTTACTCTAAAAGTGCGCAAAAACGCGCATTTTCGGGTGCCGATGCCTAGTAATGGTGATCTTAAGTTTCAGTATGGTCTGACCTGGGGAGCCGGGATATTGAAGCTCCCCTTGGTTCGGGACTTTACGTTCGAGCCGGGTAGTTCTCAGTTTTTTCGCAACTTCTGGGATAAAGTTTCTCTTGAAGACGGGTCATTTTTGGAGGTTGGGGGTGAACAAGTGCCCCTGACTTGCATTTATTTAGAAGGGCGAGATAATCGTTTTAGTAAGACTTCGCCGCTCATTCCTGATTTTTTATTAAAAATTTATTTAGTGGCTAACGACTTTACTTGTACCGGCCCGATCAATCCGGGATGGCCGGCAAATGGTGGAAAACGAGAAACCTGGGACACCTACGTCTACTTCGAAGTGCGAGACCCCACAGTGATGTTACCGATTGAAGCGAAAATTCGTTACCGTTGGTCAGAGTTCTCGGCCCTCGTGATCGATGAAGACGGCTATCGAGTGCCCGATCAATTGACTGACCAGCGAGAAGGTGTTCAGTGATTCGCCGGCTAATTGCAGTTTTTGCCGTGGCGATCGTTTGTTTGCAATCGATCTCGGTTCGAGCTGAGACCATCTGGTATCCGTTACCTAAAGAGGCGTATACGTTTGGTACGAAGTATCCCGAAGCCCAAAAACTCTTGTTCGCGTTTGATTATGGGCATGCGCTGGTCTATGAACGATTGCTTTTGAATAAAAATAAAATCACCGACCCCGAAGCGTTTGAACAACAGCTATTGACTGAAATTATGGCAATTTTGTACAATCCACCGAGCGTGAAGGCTGACGAAGGTGACATTGCTCCGACATATGTTTATCAGTTTCCGCTGACTTTAAATCTCTTTGATTGGTCTCATTTGCTTCATCAATTTGTCTTAGATGTCTTGGCAACTTCGGTTGACCGAGGTGATGCGATGAAAAAGCGAGTGAATGAATTATTTGACCAGTACAAAAGTAACACGGCCATTGCGATCACTGACGTTTGTAAAACGATGCTTTTTATGGATGGCCACTATTTTTCAAAATCGTTTCGGCGGCAGTTTCCCAGTTTCAACTTACTCATTTGGTCGTACCATTGGTTTCAAATTAGGCTTTATGAAGCACTCATGAAACCGACAGAAACTGAGCGAAACAAAGCGGTGGCAAAAGTCACTGATACCTTTTGGAAGTATTTGTCAGATTTGCCCGACTCAGCCCCGTTTGACATGATGCCTGAGACGGCGAAAGAGGCTCCTGAATTTGCCAAGTGGTTTCCGACGATTCCGGCAGCGTTTGATAATAATCACATGATGCATGATATCGTTTCTGACATTTTGACCTCTGAAAAAGTGGCGGTCACCAAGGTGCGAGCAGAAGGATTTCGCTTTGCGAGAATGGCCCAAGATCCTGAAGCGTTTCGATCTCAATTGTGTGGGCAAAACTAGAAAAGGGTATGAACCAATGAAAAGTCGATTAAGAAAAAGTAGGCACATGAAAAGTGCAGTTGTCATTTTAGGCGTACTAGCTTCGCTTCAATCTTCTCGTGCTGAAGCCCACGGAGTTTCTCTCGCGAAAGCGACCGAGCTGGTTTTGCATCGAATCGAACGGCTTGTGATTTTGTGCAATTTGGGTGATTCAACCCAACCGGTGAATTTACCCAGTCAACCCGCATACGACCCCAGTCGGTGTAAAAATGATTGGAGCAAACCTAAGAAGGGCATTGAGCCCAACTACCAAAACCGTTTGGTTGCGATGACCATCGATTTGATTGCTCATACCGAAGAAGAAGAGCCTAGTTTTCGAGGTGTTGCGTTTCAGGCCAAGGGCCCCGATGGGTTGCAAAAAAGTGTGACGATTGATCTAGATGAAGAAGGTCGGCCGGTGGGTAAAGAAATTGAAAAAATGGCTTCATTCTCTTCAGTAGAAACTTTCGCTTGGCCAGATAAAGATGTGACGACTCTAACCGAAAACGCGCTTCATTTTGTCCTTGAGGGGGCTGCCAACTTGACTTTGGCGCCCTATTTTCAGGGGCTTTCGAGTTTGGTCGTGACTCCAGGTAAAAATGCCGCGGGCGAACTGGTCGCAAGTGTGGATATGAAAATTAGTGATCAAGAGCCCGTGTTGAGGGTGAGAATTAAGCCAAACGGTGATTTTGATTCGAGCGAGATCGTGAAAGAGTGAGCGAGGCGCGCGATGCAAATTCGGGTTTCATTTCTTAGGCGGATTGGTTTCGGTCTGAGTATCGTGGCCCTAGTTGGCGTTGTCGCCCTCGTCGAGCTGGGGTGCTCATCAAAACCAGACGATGCAAAGACCGAACAAGCGTTAGTGCAAAAAAAACTGGAGCCGTTTGAATTGGATTATCCTTCGATGCGCGCTCGAATTTTTACCCCGTATTGCGTGGGCTGTCATGGTGAGCGAAGCCGAGTCAACTTAGCAACCTATGAAAACATTCGCCAAAATTTGGCGGCAATTGAGCGGGTGACGCTGATTGAAAAGAGCATGCCGAAAAATGCCAAGCTTACTGAAGAAGAGTTGAGTCGATTGGGCGAATGGTTAGCCATGGGTGCGCCAGAAAGCAAGACGCAGTCGCAAGAGCTGCCGACACCTTTGCCAAGTGAGCAGCCGGTCGAGGTGGTTGCCGCGAAGTTTAGTTCTATCAAAAAACTCGTGATTGATCAGAAATGTGTGAGCTGTCATTCAGCTGGCGGTTCAGCTTCGGGGGTGAATCTCACCTCGTATCGTGAGCTCATGGGGTCACCTCGAGAGTTGGTCATTGCGGGTAACCCAGACGAAAGTGGGTTGATGATTGCGCTGACTAGAACCGATAGCAAGCGAATGCCGCCACCTAAGAACACAGAAGCACTAGATGCGCCGACGATCGAAGTGATACGGCAGTGGATTGATCAGGGTGCACTCAATGATTAAATTTATCTTAGTGAAATCGATAAGTTGCGGACTCAGGTCTTTCACCGTACAATAAGACCAGTCGCCTTTAAATAAGTGCAGTCACAAAGGGTTCTGGTGGTTCGTATTGACTGTTGCGTATCTACTTTAGAGTGCATCGAGCAGTGAGGAGCGTATGGATTTAGAGAAAAAGTTCTTTTCGCGAGCCTGGATCGCCCTAGTGATTACATCAATATTATTTAATAAACTAAGTCAAGCTGATGAGTTATCGGCTCAAGACGCGTCGAGTTCTTCAGCTCCAAAGGCCACGCTCAAACTAGCAGACCTCGTAAAAGAGGCGGTCACTAGTCGACCGGCGCTCGAAGCGGCAAGGCAGGAGGCCGAAGCGAAGCGTGCGCAGGTCAGTCCTGCGGGCGCTTACGATGACCCGATGGTGGGCTTTTCAGCAGTTAATTATCCGGTCAATACGTTGAGTCGGCGCGATTCGGGCATGGCTGGAAATGAATGGATGGTCAGCCAAAAAATTCGGTTTCCAGGAAAACTCACGAAACTTCAAAATGCTGCGCAATTTGATGCCGAGGCGAAATTTCAAGCCGCGGGCGCCAAAGAAAGAGATGTCGTTCGCGAGGTGAAGACTGCCTATTACGGCCTGTACTTGGCACACCGAAAAAATGACATTTTGAGTGAGCAGATTGGTTTACTTCGACAATTGCTCTCGGTAGCGCGAGGTCAGTTTGTTTTGGGTAAAATGAGCCAAGCCGAGATCTTAGCGATGCAATCTGAAGAAGGTTTGTTGATGTCTCAAATTCTAGGTGCCCAAAAAGAAATTGAACTGATGCGTGCCGAATTGAACTTTGCGATCGGAAAACCTCTGGTGAGTCGCACCGAGAGACCCGGGGCAATTAGCCGTACTATTTTTGATCTTTCGAAGCCAGCACAAGAGAAGCTTCAAAGCTCGGTTTTGAATCAAAATCTCGATATTAAGGCAGCTTCACTTGGGTTTAACGCTGCTGAATCAAAGTTGGGTTACGCTAAACTGAATTACCTTCCCGACTTTGAATTCAAGTTTGCTTATATGCTGAGAGAGCCTACCGCCGGCGATCTCGGAATTGACTCGGTTACGGGTAGTGTTTCGATGTCGGTACCCCTTTGGTTTTTTGCGAAGCAAACGCCAGAAGTCAATGCGGCGCGAGCAGAGAAAGTGCGTGCAGAAGCTCAAGTTGATGAACAGAAGAATTACTTGATTCAACAAACGCACAAAGTCTTGGCCGAGTTAGAAGAGGCCGATCAGAAAATTAAACTTTATGAGGGGGGGCTTTTGCCACTTTCTCGGCAAGCGGTGATGGCCGGAAAATCAGCTTACATGGCCGGAAAGCTTGAGTACGGTGCGATGATCAATTCGTTTCGAAATTGGTTTCAAACCGAATTGAGTAGCAGCGAAGCGCTGGTTAATTATGAAACGAAAATTGCTGAGCTTGAGGTTTTGTTGGCAAGGTCGCTTTAGGAGGCATGATGATAAGACAATTGAGACATGAAAAAATTCAGCCGAGCAGCCTGCTGATATTAATGAGTGTGCTGACTATCTCGGGAACCTTGACGTTGAATGGTTGTACCCGTCAGGGGCAATTAGAAACTCCGGTAGCGCACATTCATGGCCAGCCCGATGTCCAGGCACCGGGGCAGGCCCAAGGCCAACCCCAAGGACAAGTTAAGAAAAAAGAAAAATACACGTGTTCTATGCACCCTGCGATTGTTTCAGATAAACCGGGTAGCTGCCCCATTTGTCATATGGATTTGCAAAAAGTCGAAGACGATGATTCGACGGGCGCGATTCAGGTTTCTCAGAGTCTTAAGGGCCGTGCAGCTTTTGCTCTGACCCCCGAGCGGCAGCAAATGATCGGCATGACTAGTGAGCCGGTGCAGAAACGACAGTTGAGTTTTGAAGTTAAAGCGAGTGGTCGAGTTGCCTATGACCCTGAACTTTATACTGCGGCCGAAGAGTACCGTCATGCGTTGATGTCTCACTCACAAATGTTAGATCCAGTACTTCGAAATCAGTCGCAAGAAATGATTGCCTCGACAAAAACTAAGCTCAAATTACTGGGCCTTTCACCCGCACAAGTACAAGCCGTGGGCTCGAGTCAATTAGATGCCATGAGCTTAATTTTACCCAAGGGGTACGTTTGGATTTATGCAGAAGTGTTTGAATACGAGATCGCAGGCCTAAAACAGGGGTTGGCCGTTGAAGTAGAGACTCCGTCAGCACCTGGGGTCAAATTTTTCGGAAAGCTTTCAAGCATTAGCCCAGTGGTGAATTCGCCAACGCGAACGATCAGAGTTCGCGCAACGGTACCAGATCCTAAATCACTGCTTCGGCCTGATGCTTTTGTGAATGTGCACGTAAAGGTAGATTTAGGCGAGAAGTTGGCCGTTCCAGAAACCGCCATTTTGCATTCAGGCGATGAAGCCTATGTGTTTGTAGTGAAAGAGGGTACTCGATTTGAGCCTCGTGCAGTCAAGGTGGGCATGAAAGTGAAAGACTCGTATGAGGTTCTTTCGGGGCTCGAACCGTCTGAAGTGGTGGTGACGTCGGCTAATTTTCTGATTGATTCAGAGTCTCGAATCAGAGGAGTCGTGCATGATCAAAAGAATCATTGAGTGGAGCGCCAATAACAAGCTTCTTGTTTTTGTCTTCACCGGGGCGGCACTCTTGGCTTCGGTTTTTTGTATTCGACAAATTCCGTTAGATGCGATTCCTGACCTTTCTGACACTCAGGTAATTATCTATTCTAAGTGGGACCGTTCACCTGATATCATTGAAGATCAGGTGACCTACCCGATTGTGACGGCGCTACTCGGCGCTCCAAAAATTAAAGCGGTCAGGGGCCTTTCAGATTTTGGTTTTTCTTATGTTTACGTCATCTTTGAAGACGGAACCGACTTGTACTGGGCGAGAAGTCGAGTGGTTGAGTATCTGAGTAAAATTTTGCCGAAGCTTCCACCCGAGGTACGCACTGAAATCGGGCCAGACGCCACCAGTGTGGGGTGGGTTTATCAGTACGTTTTGGTTGATGAGTCGAATAAGCTAAACTTAGCAGAGCTGCGTAGCATTCAAGACTGGCAATTAAAGTTTCACTTGCAGGCGGTACCAGGGGTTGCAGAAGTGGCAAGCGTCGGCGGGTTTGTGAAGCAGTATCAAATCAATGTAGATCCGAATCGGCTTTTCAATCTGGGGTTGAGTATCACTCAGGTGGTGAATTCAGTTCGCGCCGGAAATAACGACACTGGGGGTAGGGTCATTGAGTTTTCGGGTGCTGAGTACATGGTTCGAGGTCGGGGTTACATCAAGAACAAAGAAGACATCGAAAATATCGTGGTGACAAACGACTCAAAAACAGGGGTACCGATATTGGTAAGGCACTTGGGTAAAGTCGAGATTGGCCCTGACATGCGCCGAGGGGTGGCTGATTTCAACGGCATGGGTGATGCTGTGGGTGGTATTGTGATCATGCGTGAAGGTGAAAACGCGCTTAATGTGATCGAAAGAGTCAAAACGCGCCTTGAAGAGTTGAAGTCGAGTCTGCCTAGTGGTGTGAAGCTCATTTCGGTTTATGACCGCTCACAGTTGATCTCGCGTGCGATAGATACGTTGAAACATGAGCTTAAAATTGAAGTGATCATTGTGAGCCTGGTGATCTTGGTTTTTCTCTGGCACATTCCTTCAGCCATTGTTCCGATTATCACGATTCCGATTTCAGTGCTATTGGCCTTCATACCGATGTATTTCATGGGCCTCACCACGAACATCATGTCGATGGCTGGTATCGCTATTTCGATTGGGGTGCTAGTCGACGGGGCGATCGTCGAAGTCGAGAACGCCTACAAAAAACTTGAAATTTGGAATGCCACTGGTCGAGTGGGTGACTTTCATCAAGTGCGCTTAGAGGCTCTGAAAGAGGTTGGGCCTTCGGTTTTCTTTTCACTCTTGGTGATTGGCGTTTCTTTCTTACCTGTTTTCACTTTGGTAGATCAAGAGGGCCGGTTGTTCAAGCCCTTGGCGGTTTCGAAAACTCTCGCGATGATGCTTGCGGCGGTTTTGGCCATTACGGTTGATCCTGCGCTTCGCATGATGTTTACGCGAATGGATTATTTCAAAGTTGCGCCGTCAAAGTATTTTTCACGCGCGCGTAGTGCTCTTATTGGTGTAGTCAATCGTGTTTTTGTAGGCACCTACTACCCTGAAGAGAAGCACCCGATCAGTCGGGTGTTGTTTAAAATTTATGAGCCCGCGGTGCATTTTGTGTTAAAACACAGCAAGGCTACTCTCGTGGTGGCGATGCTATTGGTGCTATCAACGGTTCCTGTTTACTTAAAGCTGGGCTCAGAGTTCATGCCGCCTTTAAATGAAGGTGCGTTTTTGTACATGCCAACTGCGTTTCCGGGAATGTCGGTGACTGAGGCTAAGCGAATTTTACAGAGACAAGACAAGCTGATCAAAGAATTTGCTGAAGTTGATACGGTCTTTGGCAAAGCGGGCCGAGCCGATACTCCGACTGATCCGGCGCCGTTTTCGATGGTTGAAACGACTGTGGTTCTCAAACCGACTGCCGAGTGGCCCGAGGTGAAACGCTGGTATTCAGGGTTGCCTAAGTTTGTGTACCCTCTATTTTCTTGGATCACTCCACCGCATCGAACGTTTGAAGAGTTGCAAAATGACCTCAATCAAAAGCTGAAATTCGCCGGAATTCCTAACATCTGGACTATGCCTATCAAAAACCGAATCGACATGCTATCTACCGGTATTAGAACCCCGGTTGGAATAAAAGTCATGGGCCCAGATCTCAAGACGATTCAAGCGGTGAGTGAACAAATTGAAGTGACCTTAAGAGACCTGCCTGGTACGCGAAACGTTTACGCCGAGAGATCTGCCGGAGGTTATTATCTCGATTTTGTGTTAAAAAGAGAAGAGTTGGCTCGGTATGGCATTTCAGTGGCCGACGCCCAAATGGTGATTAACACGGCCGTGGGCGGTGAGAACATTTCGTACACGATTGAAGGTCGCGAGCGGTATCCGATCAATGTGCGCTACGCCCGCGAGTTTAGAGAAGACATCAATGCACTGAAGAGAGTTCAAGTGCCGACACCAAGTGGTGCTGGCATACCCATCGCACAAATTGCTGACATTCGCACGGTCGAGGGGCCAGCGATGATTCGAAACGAAAACGGAATGCTAGCGGGATTTGTCTACGTTGACATGGCCGATCGAGATGTGGGCACTTATGTTGAAGACGCGAAAAAACTGGTCGAGCAAAAAGTGAGTGTGCCAGCAGGCTACAGTTTGGTGTGGAGCGGTCAATATGAGAACATGATTCGCGTGAAAGAACGTCTCAAACTGGTGATTCCGCTGACGCTTTTTTTAATTGCGCTTTTACTTTACCTCAATACGAAATCGACGGTTAAGACTGCGATCGTCATGCTCGCGGTGCCTTTTTCTTTAGTGGGTAGTGTGTGGCTCATGTACGGACTTGGGTATCATGTCTCGATAGCCGTCTGGGTCGGAATGATTGCGCTCATGGGATTAGATGCCGAGACTGGGGTTTTTATGCTCTTGTACCTTGACCTAGCCTACGAAGATCAAGTGCGCTCTGGAAAGATGAAAACGAAGCAAGACCTTGAAGAAGCGATCTTGCATGGAGCTGTGAAGCGCATTCGTCCAAAAATGATGACCGTCATGGCCGCCTTCATGGGTTTGCTGCCGATCATGTGGTCTATCGGCACCGGTGCCGATGTGATGAGGCGAATCGCAGCCCCCATGGTGGGGGGGCTGGCAACTAGTTTTATTCTCGAACTACTCGTCTATCCGGTCATCTTTCACATCTGGAAATGGAAGTTCGTGATGAAAGAAGGAACCGTTGTACCTCAATAGTTTGGTAAGCTAGGCCTATTTTGCGGGCTTCGCGCCATTAGGTTTTTGGGATTCTTGTGCTTCTTGAATTTCGCCGCATTCAAGCATTGATTTTCCGTAGTAAGGGTTTTTGATTTCGGTTCCTTTTTGTAGCCACTTCGCTTTTGCCATCGGACAATAGGCCACTTTCAGTTCAGCTATTTTTGCGGCCTCGTTCAAGTCAATTAGCGTAGCCGATAAAGGTTTGAATGCCTTGCGAGCTGACTCGAGGTCTTTAGACGCAAGAAGTGCCTTCACTTCAGGGGTTAATTTTTTTCGTGCGCTTGCGGTGAGGCTTTTTGTCGGAGCTTTCGCGATCTCAGTGGCAAGGGTTTGAGACGCATTCTTCACTGATTCAAGGTCGTCTGCGGCGAGGCTGGTCTGGATTTTTAGGTAGTGATCAAATACCGAAGTGTCTTGAGTCGTTGCCGCTGAACTTGGGTTGATTGAGTTGATGAATAAGGTGAGTACAAAAAATACCCGTAAAACAGTGAATTGAAGTGCTTTCATTGGTTAGTCCCTTTTTTGGTTCTTTGTGCCTTTAGTCGTTTGACCGTTATAAACTAACAGCTTATTTTTAAAAATGATAGTCACGAAGCTGTCATGTACAGTCGTGTCGTCGCCAGGCTTGAGAAATCGAAGCCCGGCGCAAATACCGTTGTTCTTGCCTTTCTTGGTTTCTGCATTTACGGGCTGATTGCGACAGCCAAACAGTGGCATGGGCCTTATCGATCTGGGATTTCCTTAGACCTTTCACTGGCTATGCTACCGCTTTACGCTACCTACTCGTTATTTCGGGCACTGACTGCTTATCTTTTGTCGTTATCATTCACCCTGGTTTTTGGCTACTTAGCAGCGAAAGTGAAAATTGCAGAAAAGCTGATTGTGCCGTTGCTTGATATTGGGCAGTCCATTCCGGTTTTGGGTTTTTTGCCGAGTTTGGTGCTCGGGTTACTTGCTTTGTTTCCTGATAGCAATGTAGGCCTTGAGTTGGCTTGTATCATCATGATTTTCACTGGTCAGGTCTGGAACATGACTTTCAGTTTCATTTCTTCACTCAAATCGATACCCAAAGAACTTTATGAAATGACCGAAAACCTAGGACTCAGCCGATTTCAAACTTTACTGCGTTTAGAGTTGCCGTGTTCAGCTACTGGTTTAGCCTGGAATAGTTTGATGTCTATGGCCGGCGGTTGGTTTTTTTTAACCGTGTGCGAAGCGTTTATTTTGGGTGATCAAAATTTTCGAGTGCCAGGGCTTGGGTCGTACATGGCTGTTGCCATTGAAAACAACAACACACAAGCGATCGGGGCTGGCATCGCGACGATGATCGGGCTCATTGTGATGATCGATTTCGTTGTCTGGCGTCCAGTCATCGCCTGGACCGGTCGATTTCGGCTGTCTGAATCGAATGATAGTTTAAATCGCAACATTCCCTTTGTTTCTCTATTGCTCAGTGAGGCATCAGTCTTTAAGAAAATGGCCGAATTTAGCCAAAAGTTTTTTAGGCTGCGATCTGAGAAGAAGAGGGCAATGAACGCGAATTCGGCGATTTTGCTGCGGTCAACGAAGCGACAGCGATCTGAGCAGCCGATTCGAATTTCGCTTCTGAGTCGAATGGGTCAAATGGGTCGAACGAAGGGGCTCGCGTTCGCGATCAAATCCCTGGTGGCGCTTTTTGTGGCATTGATCGCGATAAAGCTCTATGCGTTGGTTTCCGTGTTGGGATTTGGCGACTGGCAAGAAATTTTCTTGGCGACAGGGCTCACCTTTTTGAGAGTGATCGGTGCGGTGATTTTGGGGTCTTTATGGGCGATCCCAGTCGGAATTCTAATCGGGCTGTCGCCGCGACTCACGAGATTGCTTCAACCAGTGGTTCAAATCGGTGCATCGTTTCCGGCTCCGATGTTGTACCCCATCGCTCTTGCTTTCTTTCAATTGATGCACTTGAGCCTTTCGGTGAGCGCCAGTCTTTTGATGTTACTCGGAGTTCAGTGGTACATTCTATTCAATGTTCTAGCCGGTGCGGTTGGTATTTCACAAGACCTTCGCGAATCGTTTAAGTCGATGTCGGTTTCAAAAAAAAGCCATTGGTTGCGACTCTATTTGCCGTCTATTTACCCGTCGCTAGTCACTGGGTTGGTGACGGCAGCCGGAGGTGCCTGGAATGCGAGTATCGTGTCTGAATACTTGATTTACAAGGGTGAGGTTCTAAAGACGCGCGGACTTGGCGCGATGATTAGCCAGGCGACCAGTCAGGGCAATTTTAGTTTATTGGCGGCTTGTCTAATGGTGATGGCGTTCACCGTTGTTTTTTTCAATCGCTTCGTTTGGTCTAGGCTGTACGAAACGGTTGAAACACGATTTCGATTTGAGAGGTAGTTGTATATGGCGAATGATGCCCAGACTGCATTAATTGAAATGAAAAATATCGATCAGTCGTTTGTACTCAGTACCGGCCACAAAATTAACGTTTTGAAAGACATCAACTTGACTCTGATGCCCAACGAGGTGCTGACGTTGCTGGGGCCCTCGGGATCGGGCA
This sequence comes from Oligoflexia bacterium, assembly GCA_903895855.1. Lineage (GTDB taxonomy): Bacteria > Bdellovibrionota > UBA1018 > UBA1018 > UBA1018 > CAITVN01. Next base: position 26,175 of record CAITVN010000093.1, read on the forward strand.
AGTCAACCTGTTTGCGTATCCTTTCGGGCTTGCAAATACCGACGAGCGGGCAAGTTCTTCGAGGAGGATTCGCTTTATGTCGTGCGAACCCAGATGTCGCAATGGTTTTTCAAAACTTTGCATTGCTTCCGTGGCTCACGGTTTCAGAAAATATCGAGCTCGGATTGGAGTCACTCGCGTTTGCAAAAGGTAAGATCAAGGAGAAAGTGAGGCAGGCGATCGATTTAGTTGGGCTAGAGGGCTTCGAAGAAGCTTACCCGAAAGAATTGTCGGGTGGCATGAAACAACGGGTGGGAATTGCGCGAGCGCTAGTGATGGGGCGCCCGATTCTGTGTTTAGATGAACCGTTTAGTGCCCTAGATGTTTTGACCGCCGAAGTGTTGCGAAAAGAGGTTTTGAGCCTTTGGTTGTCAAAGAAAACTTCGATTCAGAGTATTGTGTTGGTCACGCACAATATTTTAGAGGCCGTGTCATTGGGGAGTCGAATTTTAGTCATGGGCATTAATCCTGGGCACATTCGAATGGCAATTAATAATGACCTCACTTACCCGCGCGATGAAAAAAGTGGCAAGTTCAAAGAACTCGTTGATGACATTCACGACGTCATCACTCAGTCGATCATTCCAGACGTGCCTGAATGGATTCCGCCTGCCTTGGCTGAGTCGGTTTCTGAGAGTTTTCCGCCTGTTTCAATCAATGAAGTGATTGGACTAGTTGAATGGACCTTGCGACAAGGCGGAAAGATCGACGCTTTTGCGCTTGCCCATGCTTTAAGAAAAGAAAGCGTTCAGGTGCTACTGATGGCGAAGGCGGCTGAACTACTCGATTTCGTCGACACCCCTAGTAATGCGATCGTACTGACTGACTTGGGCCGAGAGTTCGCGGTCGCTGATGTCAATCACCGAAAACAGCTATTGCACAAGCAGCTTGATCAACTGCACATCATTAAGTTGCTAAAGGCGAAGCTTGAGGCGGCCAATCATTTTTCGATCACACGTCATGAGGTGGTCAAATTCATTCAAGAATGGCTACCCAATGAACCCGCGTCGCGTACAGTCGACACTCTCATACAGTGGTGCCGCTATGGTGAGCTCTTGGGGTTCAACGCTGACAAGCAAACGCTTTATCTTGATCTTGGAGAACCGAATTAACCGAAGGTGGTCAAATTGAATTTTTCGTGGTACAGTGGTCGGTGATTAGACAATCACAAAAGCGGGGTCACTCGGATGTTTGAAGTTTTGAGTAATGAAGTTCTCGCGCCTGATCTGCATCGTTTAGTTGTTAAAGCCCCTCGTGTGGCTCGCGCCCGAAAGGCGGGTCAGTTTGTCATCGTAAGGGCAGATATTGGCGATGAGCGAATTCCGTTAACTATCGGAGACGCTGATAGCGAAGCGGGTACGATTTCACTTTTTATTCAGGCGATCGGTGCTTCGACACGAAAGCTGGTGGGTATTGCGCCGGGTGGGCACATTCGTGATGTGGCGGGTCCGCTAGGAATGGCCACTCATCTTGAGAAATGGGGAAGGGCGGTTTGCATCGGTGGTGGCGTGGGCACAGCCGTCTTGTACCCGCTGGTGAAAGCATTAGAAAAAACAGGAAATGAAATCACGACCATTATTGGTGGGCGTTCTGCCTCGTATGTTATCTTGCAAAATGAATTGAAGGTGCTTTCGAAAAATCTTTTTGTGACAACCGATGATGGCAGTCTCGGCGAAAAAGGTTTGGTGACCCAAGTTCTCGCTCGGTTGCTGAGTGACCCTGAGCAACGGCCGCACGTTGTTTTTGCCGTCGGCCCTGGACCAATGATGAAAGCGGTGGCCGAAATGACTCGTGCCGAGAAAATACCCACGATGGTGAGTTTGAATCCCATCATGATTGACGGCACCGGAATGTGCGGAGGCTGTCGAGTCGATGTTGGCGGTGAGGTGAAGTTCGCTTGTGTTGATGGTCCTGAATTTGACGGCCACCTGGTTGACTTTGATCTGTTACGTGACCGATTGGGTACCTACCGAGAGCAAGAGCAAGCCCAAAATCATGTTCAAGAGCAAGCGAAATGTAAAATTGGACGAGGCCTCGCATGACTGAGAAAAGTGAAACTGAAAAAAATGAAAATGAAAAAAAGATGTCAACCAAAGAGCGAATGGCCATTGTGCGGGCGCAAATGCCTGAGCGTGATGCGACTGAACGTTCTCATACGTTTGAAGAAGTGAACCTGGGTCTGACAGAAGAGATGGCGATTCGTGAGGCCATGCGTTGCTTAAAGTGCAAGAACCGCCAGTGTGTGGCGGGGTGTCCGGTTGGGGTTTCGATTCCTGAATTTGTAGCGGCTCTGGCAAGTCGAAATATTTTAGATGCGGTGAAAATTTTGCGTGCAGATACGGCGCTACCAGCTGTTTGCGGTCGGGTTTGCCCTCAAGAATCGCAATGTGAAGCCAAGTGTGTGCGTGCGGTAAAATCAAAGTCAGTCGCGATTGGCTATTTAGAGCGTTTTGTGGCCGATTGGGCGATGAGTCACCCCCAAGAATGTGATGAAGCCGAAGAAATGCGAAAGGTGACTTCGACTAATAAATCGGTCGCGATTGTCGGGTGTGGTCCTGCTGGGTTAACAGCCGCGGGTGAGCTAGCGAGGTTAGGTCACCAAGTGACTATTTTTGAAGCCTTACACGACACTGGCGGTGTTCTCAGGTACGGCATTCCTGAGTTTAGGTTACCCAAAACGATTATCGATCAAGAAGTGGCCCATTTGGCTTCACTGGGCGTAAAAATTGAGTGCAATGTGATTATCGGAAAAACCCTAACCCTCGATGAACTCAGACAAGAATTTAATGCTGTATTTATTGCAAATGGCGCGGGGCTACCAATGATGCTCAATATTCCAGGCGAAAATTTGAAAGGCGTTTACTCGGCCAACGAATTTTTGACTCGTGTGAATCTCATGGGGGCTGGGCAACGGGCTGATTCGATGACACCGGTGATTAAGGGTGACCGAGTCGCAGTGATTGGCGCTGGTAATACCGCCATGGATTGCGTACGCACCGCTCGAAGATTAGGCGCAACCCGCGCAATGATCATCTATCGACGAACCGAGGCAGAAATGCCCGCTCGAAAAGAAGAGATTCAGCACGCAAAAGATGAAGGCATCGAGTTTGTTTTTTTGACGGCGCCGCTTGAAGTTGTGGGCAATAGCGAGAAATGGGCCACGGCTCTTCGTTGTCAAAAGATGATGTTGGGCGAGCCCGATGCTTCGGGCCGCAGAAAGCCGATTGCGATTGCCGATGCGTTAGAAGACTTAGCGGTTGATGTGGTGATTAACGCATTGGGCACACGAGCGAATCCGCTTTTGACTCAAACCGCACCCACATTGAAACTTAACCAGTGGGGTAATGTCGTCGTCGATGAGAAGACGACTGAGACTAGTATTAAAGGTGTGTTCGCAGGTGGCGACATTGTTCGTGGGGGGGCTACGGTCATTCTCGCGATGGGAGACGGAAAAAAAGCAGCGCGTGCGATTCACGAGTATCTGTCAACTTCGTGACGCCTTGAGATGGTTTGAGATATGTGTTTCGCGTCAAAATCTTAAGGACAACCCTGACTAGAGACAGTAAACTTGTCGTATGAGGCTCTCAGGGGTTCTATGAAGCTTAACGACAAGCAGATCATGATTATCGATGACGACCAGGAGCTCACGGTGCTGCTGACCCGTGTGTTGCATACGGTGGGTTGTAAGGTTGATGCTTGTCTGGGCATTCGGCCAGCTCTTGAGAAGTTAAAAACTTCGCGGCCCGATCTCATTTTTCTCGACCTGGCGATGCCCGAACTCGATGGCTTTACCTTTTTGAAGTTTCGCCAAAAAAGTAAACTCTTGGCCCTGATTCCGGTGATTGTCTTGAGCGGTGAAAAGGGCGTGTCAAACGTGAAAAAAGCTCACGATCTTGGGGCGAATGATTTTCTAGAAAAACCGTTTAACGCACGTCTCATTATACAAGTTTTGAGATCGATTTTTTCATCGCAAGAAACGTTTATCTATCAATTTACTCCCGAACAGTTTCCAGAAGTTCAGTCAGAAATCTCTGCTGCGATGTTAGAGCAAGCGCCCGGAAAAATTAAGGTCGAAAGTCAGGTGCGATTTTCGCCAGGCAAGGCAGTCACTTTTCAGTCAGATGATTACACGAAATCGGGTGGTGGCCCCGTGGTGTGCCGAGCAGGTAGCCAGCATGGTGACATTGTAGAAGGGTTTTTTAGGGCTGTGCTGAGTCCATCGGGTCAGGCTAATGCTGACAAAATTCGTTTTGACGAATGGCTAAAAGGTCTATCGCCATGAGTAAAGCCCTCGTTTACATGATTGATGATGACCCCGATGTTTCGAGCCTGATCGAGAGGCGATGTCTGAAGTTCGGGTGCGACATCAAATTATTTGCAACGGCAGAACCTCTGTTTGCAGAGCTCGTCTTAAAAAGACCAACCCTTTTAATTGTCGATCTCAATTTGGGTGAAGGAATGACTGGATTTGACGTCATTCGAAAAGTGCGCGCTGAATTTCCGGGCGAACTGCCCATCGTCATTCTGTCGGGCGATCGCGCACAAAACAGTGTTTCTAAAGGTCTTGAGCTCGGCGCCAATGATTTTTTAGTTAAACCACCTGGAAAAAATGACTTCGAAGAAATGCTGGCTCTGTACACTTCTGCTGCGCAGCAGACCGAATCAGCGACACCCAATTTTTTGAAGGTCGATCCGAATAGAAAAGCGGTGAGGCTCGGTTTCAAATTAGCCATTCAAGAAGTTCGCCCCGATGGCATGACGTTAATTTCAGATCACCTGGTAAAAAAAGGGGCTTCATTCTATTTGGTTGGCCCTGAGCTTCAGAAAATTTCTCTTAGCTGTGACAAGCTCTTTGTGAGTGTCACTGACACTTCGACAGCGCTCATTTCTGGTCAGAAAAAACACCTTCTCACAGTGAAAATCACTTCGTCGCAAAAAGAGCCTTTTGCCGAAATCAAAGAATTCTTAAATACTCAGTTTGCAAAGTTGCACGTCAAATAAAACACCACATCCCCCAAATGGGGGATGTGAGCCGAAAAATGGCCTGAGAAAATCAATAGAAATAAACGGTAATGCTGGTTAGAGTGACTGAGAAGGAATCTCTCTTAGATGTTTATTTTTATCCTCACATTATTGATTTTATCGATTGCCAGCTGTGTCAGTCTAGGTGCATTGAGTGCTCGAGCTGAAAATAGAAAACACGTGGTCTGGTTCTTAGCGCTCATGGTACTTTTTACGTTTTGGTCATTTTGTGGCGCGATGATTTTAGCTGTACCCGATTTTGAAACACGGGTTCTGTTTACCAAACTAAAGTTTTTAGCGATTCCTTTTGTGATTCCGGTTTCGTTTGTTTTGTTGAGTTGGGTATTTACCGGACCACGCTTTATTTTCACTCGAGCTTTCAAAATACTGTTGTTCTTTGTGCCAGCTTTGATTGCGATCGCCACTGTTTCTCCCTGGTTTGACCCATGGGTTTTGCACAGCTTTGTCCCTGAAACCAGTCTGGGTTTTGAAGTGGTTAGGTTTAAAGAAGGCCCTCTTTTCAAAATTTACGTTTACCTAGGTTATTTTTGGCTAGTCTGGATTTTTGGATTGTTGATTTACGAAGTTGTAGTGGCAAAAAGCCTGCAAAAAAAACGGGCATTGCTGTTATTATTTGGCTGTTTTTTCTCGACGATTGTTGATGTTGTCGGGCAGCAGTTTGGCATTCTCACTCGTTGGTACCAAATACCTCCTGCACTTTTTATCGTGAATGCAGTGGTCGTTTACTTCGCGGTTTTTAGGTATCGGTTGTTCAATTTTGAGACCATTGCCAAAGATCGAATTTTTGAACGCACCCCGGCGGCGTTGTGGGTCTTTGATGCAGACCGCAGGCTGCTTGCCTTCAATCACTTGGCTTCTCAGATTTCTCACTTAGATTCATCGATGATTGGGCTCGGTGATAATGAGTGTTTTCGTGATTCGCCTGAAATTTTGAGCGTTCTTTTGAAGAAGTCAGATCAATCACTCGAGCTTAAGGGGCCTCAGACCGAGGCAAGTCGCTACTATGATTTCACGAGCGATGTAGTTGTTGATGAGAAATTGGGTGAGTCTTATCATGTCATTTTGGCATTTGATGCAACAGTACGGGCAAGACTTGAAAAAGAAATTTTGAAACAAAACAGCGAATTGCAGGCTCTAAATGATCGAGCAAAGACAGCCAATGATTTTCGAAATCGCCTGCTGATGTTGCTTGCTCACGATGTGGTCGGAAACTTTCGTGGTATTGAATGGGCTCTTGAGAGTGTTAAAGTCAGCCCAAGCGAGTCGCAGTGGAGTACTTTAATTGAAACCGTGGTGACGACCCGCGAAGTCTTGCGCAATATGGTGCTCTGGGCGAGAGCTCAAGGCGACGAGTATCGCCGGGTTTTCACGGCTTTTGATGTTCGCTTAGTGATTCGTGATTTACTGGGAGAAATTTCGGTTTTTGCTGATGCTCAGAAAATCAAGCTCAAGTATTTGCCTGCGAGTGCACCGGTCATCATTGATGGTGATTCAGAGCTCATGACCGCCGTTGTGCGAAATTTGCTAAGTAATGCAATCAAATCGAGTGATGCGGGATCGACCGTAGAAATAGTGGTTTCTTTAAATCAAACCGAGCTGAAAATCTCGGTGTACGATGATGGTCCGGGGTTTAATTTACTGCAGCCGAGTTTGAGCTCTGGCGAAGAGGCGAAGACTTCAAATGATGGTTTTGGCGTAGGTTTGAGTTTAGTTCGTGAACTGATTTCATTAGTGAACGGTAGGCTTGAAGTTGTCGGTAAAGAGCCACGCGGCAGCGAATTTCGGTTGGTTGTGCCGCTGCGCTAGTTCATTCGCGTTGGTTGGGGTGAAAAAAGGGAGAGATTCGTTATGAAAGGTTTGATTGCGTTGGTTCTATTTCTGTCATCGCTCAGTATTTTGTCGTGTTCTAAGGTTCCGCAAGCGCTGACCGATGATAGCGGCAGTTCGGTGGCCGAGAGTCCAGAGGCTTCTCCGTCTACGACTCCAGAAGAAACCACTCCTGCAGCTACGGTGACTCCGAGTACGTATTTGATTGGAGGCACGGTAACAGGTCTAGTTGGAACATTGGTTCTTCAAAATAATGGAGCAGACAATCTCAGTATTGCTTCAACCGGTGCTTTTGCGTTTTCGACCGGCATGGCCACGGGCGCTAGTTATGCGGTTACGGTATTGAGTTCACCAACCGGACAAACGTGCTCTATTTCAAGCGGGAGTGGAACGGTGGCCGCTGCAGCAGTTTCTTCTGTGTCGGTGAGTTGTGTTTCTACTTTTCATGCGTATGTGGGGAGTTACGACGGTATGGATGGCCATCTGTATTCATGCTCTGTCAATTCTACTACCGGTGCTTTAAGTTCTTGTACCCTGGGCGATGGGGGGGCGACTTTGTCTCCCGGCCACATTTCGGTGAAAGAAATCAGCGGAGTTTCTCGCGCTTACATTCCTTCGCTTGATGGAAGTATTTACGTTTGTAGTTTGAACGCGACCACGGGCGCAGTCAATGCGTGCGCCGTGAGTAATGGTGGAGTCAACTGGGGTGGGGCCGGCAATCCGGCCTCTATTTCTTTTGCCTCGGTGGGTGGAGTGACTCGCGCCTATGTGGCCAGTGCTGGTGATGTTTACCTGTGCTCGTTGAATGCAAACGGAACGCTCGCGAGTTGCGCGGCATCTGGCTTAACGACCGCATACCAAGTTTCAATTGTCGCTGTTGGTAATAATTCTTATGCTTATTTCGCCGGAAATAACGCTCACATTTATCGGTGTGCAGTCAATGCTAGTACCGGCGCGGTGGGGTCTTGTACCCAAAATGATGGCGGTGTCGTCTATGGCTCTACGCAGTCTATCACAGTCGCGTCTGTGGGCGGTGCCTATTACGCTTATGTCACCGATGCAGCACACGCTTATTTGTGCGCAGTGAATTCAGGAACTGGGGCATTGAGTGGGTGCGCAATCAGTGATGGGGGAGTGGGTACTTGGCAGCCCGTTTCAGTTGCGATCGTGAATGTGAACGGAGCGCTGCGTGTGTACGTGGCGGCGAGTGACAATCATGTTTATGTATGCTCAATCTCTTCTGTTAGTGGTGTTTTGAGTGGGTGCGCGATCAATGACGGAGGGGTTTCTAGTGGGGCTTGGGCTCCCAGTAGCATTGTCGTTCCGTCGTTTTAGACTATTTTTTCGCGTCAATTGAACTCACGATGTTTACTTAATAGTAGGTCTACACAAATTGGTTTTTAACAGCCCAGGCTGACACTTCGGCAGAGTTTCGAGAGCCCGTTTTCGATAGAATACTCGATTTGTGGGATTTAACCGTTTCGCTCGAGCAGCCTAAAAGAAAGGCTATTTCTTTGGTGGTGTGTCCTTGGGTGATGAGACGAACCACTGACTGTTCGCGAGGTGTGAGACCGCTATTTCGTCGAGTTCGCTTGAAGATTTGATCTGCATCGCTGTGCGTGTCTGATGTCTGGTCAGAGTTGGCGTGAAAAACAGAATGGCTAAAGGTCTCGAGAACTGACTCGCTCGACGAAGACTTTAAAATCACTGCAGAAACCCCTGAGTTTAAAAGAAGGTCACGAGTGGCTTGGCAGTCACTTTGGGTAATGACGATCACTTGTGGGCCGGAATCAGATTTTTTCAGTTGCTGTATGAATTCAGTACTCATGCCATCTGCGAGTTGAAGGTCGGTGACCACGAGATCAGGCTTGAGCGCTGAAATCTCTGTGCGTGCCCTTTCAATGCTCGCTGATTCACCGATAAATTTGAGACTTTGAAAAGAATTTGACAGTAAGCTTTTGAGCCCCAAGCGCGTGAGGGCATGGTCTTCTAAGAGGTAAGCAGTTTTAGTGCAATTGCTTGGGTTGGTCACGGTGTGCGTTTACGTTAAATCTTCTCGGCTAGTTTGCAAGAAAAAATAGACTAATCCCCCATCTGGGGGATGTTGCTGCGCGTGGTTAGGCAGACAATAGAGCGGCCACTGCGGCTGAGGCCGTGTGCGTGTTTGCTATTGGGATCTGAGAACAAGGAGGTTCGATGTTCAAATCACATGAGTTTACTCTGAATGGAATTGCTGAGTTTTTCATGAGTCAATTTGTGTTGGTTTCACTTGCCCTTGCAGCGTTCTTGGTGACTGGCTGCAGCTCGCTACCCGAAGAATCGGCGGTAGTCGAAGCAGTGTCAGTGGGTGTGATAGAAAACCGCGTATCAGCCGGTGACGGATTTACGTGTTTTGTGACCGACGCCGGTGGTGTGGCGTGTGTGGGTGAAAACACAAAAGGGCAATTAGGAAATGGAACGACTGATCAGTCGTTAAGTTTCGTGACTCCATCGGGTTTGAGTAGTGGCGTAAGCGCCGTGCGTGCGGGCGGTTCAACGGCTTGTGCGATTAAAACAGCGGGCGATTTGCTGTGTTGGGGCGCTACGATCGATTCAAGCGAGCCAGTGAAAGTGACTGGTTTACCAGGCGCAGTGGCTGATGCGGTCGTTGGCGATGATTTTATCTGTGCACTCACGCAAGCCAGTGCGGTTTATTGTTGGGGATCAAATGAGGCTGGCCAATTAGGTCGTGGCAATTTGAGTTCAAGTTCGACGCCAGAAGTGGTGAGTGGCTTAGGCAGTGGTGTGACGTCGCTGGTTGGAGCGGGTAAGCAAGTCTGCGCGGTGCAAGCTGAGCTCGTTTATTGTTGGGGCGCTGGTACCGCGGGGCAGTTAGGAAACGGAGTTAGTCAAAACAGTTCAACCCCAGTAGGCGTGTTGGGCTTAAACAGTGTCAGTGAACTCACTGCAGGTGACGCTCATTTTTGTGCTAAAAGTGCAGGAACGCTTAAGTGTTGGGGCGATAATACTTACGGTCAATTGGGTAACGGTTTAGATGGTGGCAGTTCAAACACGCCAGTCACGGCGACAGCGTTTTCAACTGTGTCGCAAGTGTTAGCTGGTGGCGATCAAACTTGTGTGCAAACGACGAGTGGCGAAGTTCAGTGTGTGGGTAGAAATGATAAAGGCCAATTAGGTAACGGAACGACGACCAGTACGACGAGTGCAGTGACCGTGAGTGGAGTGACGTCGATTTCACAATTCACGGCAAGCGGTGAGCATGCGTGTTCGATTGCTGCATTAGGAACCTTTTCATGTTGGGGAGACAATTCAACTGGTCAGCTAGGTGACGGCACGACGACATCGCACACGACGGCGGTGACGGTGACTCCTACGGTAAGTTCGTCAGGAAGTTCGGCAGGAAATTCTTCAGTAGTTGAAACACCATCAACCGGCGAAACAGCGACGCCTTCACCATCACCATCACCTTCTCCTTCGCCGAGTCCAACGAGTAGTTTAGTGATCAGTCCAAGTTCTAAATACATTGGGCCATCGAGTGCAACCTTTACTCGTACGGCAACGTTTTCGGTATCAGGTGCGATCGGTAGTTCGACCTACGCGGTCACCAGTGGCACGGGTACCTTGTCGGGTGCTACTTACACGGCACCGCAGAGTATTGCGACCGAAACCGTTCGCGCGACTGATGCCGGCGCACAAACAGCAGACGCCACAGTTTATGTGATTGCACCGCAGAAGTTGGTAGAGGCTGGCGGATCATTGGGCCGGTTCGCAAATGATAAATTCGGAATGGCCGTGGCCTTGAGTGGCAACACTGCCGTGGTGACGGCCACTGGGCAGGCATACGATGACAGTGGGGCTTCTAGTATTTCGGCTGTCGGCGCAGCGTTTGTTTTTACTCGAGCTTCGAACTCGTGGGCATTACAACAGAAGCTCATTGCGAGCGGAACCAACGCTCGAGTGAATTCTGATCAATTAGGCACATCGGTTTCAATCAGTGGCGATACCATTGTGGTGGGAGTTGATGGTCAGGATTACGACGCCGCTGGTGCCAATTTTCTCAACTCCGCGGGTGCTGCTTTTGTATTCACCCGCGCGGCGGGGGTGTGGGCACAGCAGCAAAAATTAGTGAGTAACGCTCGGTATTCTGGTGATGGTTTTGGTAAATCAGTTTCTATTGATGGTGAGACACTGGTGGTTGGCGCATGGGGCGATGATTACGACGAGTCAGGTGCCAATTATATTGACGGTACCGGCGCTGCATTTGTCTTTACGCGTGCATCGGGTACTTGGGGTGTGCAACAAAAAATTGTTGCGACCGGTACCAATGGTAGAGCGGGTGGAGACGGCTTTGGTATCGCCGTCAGTCTCAGCGGCGAAAC
>CAITVN010000094.1 GCA_903895855.1 Oligoflexia bacterium
CCTACCTGCAGGGTTATCACTCAATACCTCAACCGGTGCAATCACCGGCACACCAACGGTCGTCACTTCGAGTGCGAGTTACACAATCACTGCCACTAACACGGGTGGCTCGACAACTCGTGGTATTACCATCGTCGTAGACGATAGTGCTCCTTCAGCGTTAACCTACACTTCAAATAGCGTGAGCTACACAAAAGATGTGGCGATTTCAACTAACTCACCTTCAAGTAGTGGTGGTGCAGTTGTTTCTTACTCAGTGAGCCCGGCCCTACCCACAGGGTTATCACTCAATACCTCAACCGGTGCAATCACCGGCACACCAACGGTCGTCACTTCGAGTGCGAGTTACACAGTCACTGCCACTAACACGGGTGGCTCGACAACTCGTGGTATTACCATCACGGTTGCAGGGGTGCCCACCAAGCTATCCTACTCAGGCTCAACTGGACCCATGGTGAACGACTGTACGGCATACACACTCAATGCTCAAGACGGCAGCTCTGTAGACACCGTAGTCACTCAGTCAACTGTGGTTAACATTCACGACGGTACAGGCGCAGGTATTTTCTACAGTGACAGCGGTTGCAGTTCAGTTATCACCAGTGTGACCTATGCAGTCGGCGAATACACTAAAACTGTGTATTACAAAGACGCTTCAGCCCAATCGGTCACCCTAGAAGCCAATCGTGCCTCGGGTAATTCACTCACTGACGCTACCAAAGCTGTGACGGTGGCAAGTCCGACGTCTACCTGTTGCACATCAAGTGCGGTTACTGATGTGTCTGGTAATCAAGTTTGGTTAAAAGCAGATGCCTTAACATCAACTGATGGAACCAAAATCACTTCATGGACTGACAGCAGTTCAAACGCTAATCACGCGATTCAAGCAAATAGTTCATGGGCACCTACTTACAAGACAAATATCATCAATGGTAAACCCGTATTGCGATTTACGGCTACCTCTTACAACTGGCTAACCCTAAAAAATAACATCAATCCCACACCGGCAAGTCACACTGTTTTCGCAGTCATGTCTGTCGCGAATTACAAAACCAACACCTACTTATTTGGTGGAATTGCGGGTAGCTATAACGGCAGCTCATGGGGAATCTTAAAACTAAACGCAACGGCCGGTTGTGAAGGAGCGCCCGTGTATGGTTTTGGTGACGGAAGCAGTTACCAACTACCGACAAGCTACTGCAATGCCATGGGTAAAGACCACATGTTATTCCCGGGCAACAACCAATTCATTGTTCTGACTTATAAATACACTACTGGTAGTGTAAGCCCGGCCATCTACAGTAACGGCGTCAGAATTGGAGTACCCGCCGCGAACTCTACGATCACTTCAGTAACCAGCACGGCGATGAATTTTTCACTCGGCCGTACAGGCGCCTATGACGGCGAATACACCAATGAAGACATCGCCGAGTTCTTAATTTACGACACGGCTCTCAGCGACACCAATCAGGCGAAAATCGAAGGTTACCTAATGACCAAATACGGTTTTACGCCAAGACTCAGAATTCCGGCCCCATCAAGCTCAACGGTTCCCAGCTCAAGTTTAGCTCCAGCAACCAGTTCAACTACCACTCTCGATACGTACGGTGGTAGTGGTACCTTTTCATATTCAGTGGCGGCAGGTTCAGGCAGCATCAATTCAAACGCCCAATTTGTGGCACCAAGCTCAGCCGGCTTTTCTGTGGTCAAATCAACCGACACCGATGGCAACTCAGATTATGCACTCTTTCAAACTGGCTCAAGTGCCGACAACTTGAAACTCTGGCTCAAACCAGAGGCAATACAACAAGCGACCGGTTCAAGCGTTTGTCGTTGGAACGATTCGAGTGCTGCCGGTAATAGCACTTGGGCAGCATCTAATCTTTCAACTCGCATCTGTGGCGGCACTGGTGCCCCAACTTATCAAACGGGCGCTATCAATAGTAAAGCCGTTGTTAGATTTGATGAGGCAGGCGGAGCCAACGGAGCAAGCGGCCAAAAACTCTCTGCCGGCACACAGATTGCCACTCCCACCGCGGGATTTACAATTGTCGGAGTTGCGACAACCACGACCGCGAGCACTAGTTGGCTCGCCGTATTGTGGGGGGCTGCCACGAGTTTCCCGGGAAATCAATGGGGACTTCTTCAATTCGATGGGACGGGCTCTGGGTATATGAGGTACAATTTTAACGACAATACCGGCTCTACTACCTCAAGGTCTCTCGGTATCACCCAATCAGCGGTGTTTTCTAGCACAAATACGCCATACCTAGTTACTCAACGACACACTTCAGGCGACCGTTTTGACGAAATCTTTTTAAACGGAACAGCGAAATCAACTACAGCCAGTGTCAGCTACTATACTGACCCAGTAGTCAACTCGACTGCGCAATTTGCTGTCGGTGGACTTGGAAATTTCGGGTCCCGTTTCTGGGAAGGTGACATTCCTGAAATCATGGTCTTTAACCGAAACCTCACAACGGCCGAATTGAGCGTGATTTACTCATATTTTGGAGCAAAATACGGAATCACAGTGCCCTAGATGTTTGAAAAGGCCCGTGCCGTTAAAATGACTCTAGAAATAGGTCAATGAGTTGATGTGGTTGTGTATGACTACCGGTTTTGATAAATAGTGGTTGCCATCGGCAACCACTATGGTGTAGTCTATTCGTCAGAGATGAAACCATTGAAAACTATTTTTCGCTCATTATTAGATGAAGACACGTTACCAGCACGTGATGATTTTATGTCTCGTGATATTCAGGTTGACTGGCTGCCAGAAAAAGCGACGATTCTCACAGGGGTGCGCCGATGCGGCAAGTCTTCACTTTTAAGGCAAGTTCGTAGCGATTGGCTCGAAAAAGGCCTCAAGCTAAGTCATGTTGGTTACATCAATTTTGGTGATGAGCGCTTGTCAGGGATTCAGCAAAAAGATCTGAGTCTTTTACTCGAAGCGTTTGATGAAAAGTGTGCTGAAACGCCGTCACGAGACGAACGGTCGCTTTTGATGCTTGATGAATTGCACGAGGTAAAGAGTTGGGAACTTTTTGTCAATCGCTTGCTTAGGCAAAAAGGGCGAGCCGTCTATTTGACTGGCTCTTCGTCTAAGTTACTTGGGGCAGAAATTGCGACATCAATGCGCGGGCGGTCGCTTTCGTACGAAGTTTTTCCGTTTTCATTTGATGAAACTTGTCGTTTCTTGAAAATAGATCAGAGCAGCCAGGCCCCAAAGGTTCGAGCCATTTTAAAAAATCAGTTTACGTACTATCTCAGTCGAGGGGGCTTTCCCGAAACTTTGAAGGCAACTGAGAATACAAGGCTTCGGGTACTTCAAGAATATTTTGAGGTTCTGCTCTTAAGAGATGTTGTCGAAAGACATGGAATCGCACAAATTCCTGCCGTTCGATTCTTATTCACGCTTCTTTTTGGCCAAATTGCACAGCTTTGTACTCAGAATAAACTGCATGAACGAATGAAGGCATCGGGGCACCGTGTAGACAAGACTCTAGTGAGTGAGTGTTTGAAATGGTTTGAAGATTGCTTCGCTGTATTTACAGTGCCGATGTATTCTGAGTCCTTTAGCAAGCGATCGGTCAATCCCAAAAAAGTCTATGTCATTGATACGGGGTTGGCTGCGCACGTGAACATGGGGGTCTCTCAGAATCTGGGTCGTTTGCTTGAGAATGCAGTTTATTTGCAAATGCGAAGGCGCGAAAATCAGATTTTTTACTTCAAGACAAAGAGTGGCAAAGAAGTCGATTTTTTGGTGATTGAAGCAAACATGAGTGCCGAATCGGCATCGGCTCGCAAGAGAGGCGACTTGAGTTTGACTCAAGTTTGCTTAGAACTTGATGATGAAGACACTAGAAAGCGAGAAGTGAGCGCCCTTGATGAAGCCATGGGCGAATTGGGATTAAATAGATCAGAGCTTGTCACTCTCGATACTCGAGGCGAAATTAAAGTTAAAAACGGCACGATTCAAGTGCTTCCTGGGTATGAGTGGTTTTCTTCTATGTGATTAACCCAAGAGTTCTCATGGCCGTTGGGTACATATTTCGGTGGTCGGGTCAATCTTTCGCTTGCCGCAAAGGCAGTCGACTTCGGCATAGTGCGACTGCTGATTCAGTTCTAAATTGGTAGTAATAAAGCTCACATCGAGTGTGACGGTGATTTGTCGCCAGACACAATTTCACTTCTCTTTTCGCTGAATCTAATTGGCTTATTAGCGCGGCGTTTTACGGTTTAGAGTTTTCTTCGCGATCGCCGCCGTTAATCATGTATGAGACAATTCCGCGGTAGTGAGTCAGTTCGCCGAAGATCACGCCAATGATGTGCATCACTACAAAGATGACGACGAGCCACATCGTAAATTCGTGGGATTCTTTGAGTGTTTCAATAAGATCTTTCGAGATAGTGAGTTCGTTCTTAAAGTGCATAAGCAAGCCGGTGACTGACATAAAAAGTGCAATGAGTAGGTATCCGAAGTAGCTGAGGCGAACGGCTGCCACGTGACGGGCAGAGGCTTTCCAGGCTGCGAGCGCCTCGAGGCTAGGACAGCGTTTTGCGACAAATCGAATGACTATTCTAAAAATCAGCAAAAGGGCGAGGGCAATTCCGAGTCGAATGTGCCACTCCCACATGACGTCACGGATCGACTTTGCAATTTGCTTGGTCAGTTCTACATCAATTGTTGCTCCGGTTGCTTTGATCTTTTCTTCAATCAAAACAGAGTTCGTTCTCCAACTTAAAAATGTCTTGCGCAAAACGACCGTCGCAAGAAGTCCAAAGACGATAAGTGCATTGAGCCAATGCCATAATCGAATGCAGGTGGGTTGGTAGCGTTTGAGTGTATGAATTTTTTGGGACGTGTTAGTCATGTTGTTCTCGCTCATGGGTTTGGTCAGTTTTAGATTCTATAGTGGAGGGCTAAAACTGGACAGTTTTTTTTATTTTTACGATCAACTATCGTAGTAGGATGAAAGGGATGGATAGTCGATTGAAGAGAGGCCGAATTAGTTCGGAGGTGAAGTCGAAGGTGGTTCTTGAGGCTTTGCGGGAAGTTCAGACGCTCAGTCAGATTGGGATTTCTATTGCAACGAGCGACCACACCAGTCTCTTCAGTACCGAGCACTACTGGGAGCGCTAGTTTTAAGAGTTCTTTCATCGACTCACTTTAGTCTTCTCGTTGATCAGAGAAGCTTGCTCCTATTTTGTCATTTCCGATCCAAGAATAAAAGTTACTTGCTTTCATACAGACTCCAGTCTTGAGAACAAAAAGCGAATCTAGAATGGTACTGATTATAAGTTTGGCAGTGATGTCGTTCACCCATCAAAATACACACCAAAAAAAAGTGGCGGTGGCCTTCATATAGTAGCTTTTTCAGTGACTCAAATTAGTCTTCGAATAGTTTTGTGTCGTAGATTACGGCGCTTCCAACAGTCTCTTCGAGTTCAAGGCAAATGCTTTGTTTGTTGAGCTTATGCTTTTTGAGAAAGAAAAGTGGTTCTTTCTCAACGAGTGCAATGGTTTTGGAGTGTTTCACCAACTTATCGAAGCAAACGATATACTTGAAAAAATAAATACTATGAAGCGCCCCCTCTTTTTTTTCAAAGACCATCGAGCGATGCTTTTGTTTAATCTGCTGACTGAGGGCTACATACTCGTTGCGCCTCTCCAGAATTAGGCTCGCGATCTTCGAGGGGCTGGTATAAAATACGGGTTCAAGTGACTCAATGAGGAGCGCAAGAATGCCGTCCACTTTTTTATAGAGCTCGATCAGGTCCATCACCGAAGCATCATCAAACCAAATCTTTCGATTCATTTTGTCGGTGGTCAATTCGGCGATATTTTCTACATGGTCCCCGATTCGCTCCAGATCATTGGTTGCGGTGGTCAAATACTGGATCATCAGCGCTTGCCTTCGAGAAAGATCACGCTCGGCCAAAGTCAGAAGATAATGGTTGATCGCCTGTTTTAACGCGTCAACAACCTCTTCGCTTTTTCTGACGCTCTGAAATTTTTCAGGGTTTAGCATCAGAAAACCTCTCATTGCCATCTGAAACATTCCGCGCGCGACTGCTGCCATTCTTTTTAACTCTAAAAATGAGGCTTCTATGGCTTTCTCAGGGGTAATCTGAAGACTTTCGTCCAAATGACTTTTCTCGGGTTCTTTCGCTTTCGAAGGGGTCACCGCAATCACGAATTTTGTGTATTGAGGCGTGAAAGCGAGAAGCGCCCCCGCATTGATTACTTGCACCAGGGTGTGGAGATTGGCAACTTGCCGAACCAGGCTATCGGCAGTCAATGGTACAAGCCAGGCGTAAAATTTGTACATCACCATGGCCACAATGCCGCCCAAAAGATTAAATAAAAGATGTGCAACGGCAGACCGCTTTGCCGTGATCTCGGTTCCAATGCTGCCAATGAGTGTCGTTACGCAAGTTCCGACATGCGCGCCGAGAACTAAAGGAAAGATCTGACCAAAATCGGTAAATATGCCCGCTGTTGAGAGCGCAAAGAGAATTCCAATAGTGGCCCCACTACTTTGGGTCACACTGGTGAAGACTGTCGAGATCAAGAATCCAGAGAGCATGCCCCAGACCGTTGAGGCATTCACATGCTGCAGTAGGGCCGCGAAATAACCAGCGTCCTTTAGCGGCTGCACTGATTCACTCATAGTCTCCATGCCGAGAAACAAGAGCCCGAATCCAAAAAGCGTGAGTCCAAGATGTTTGAGGGCGTCACGCCGAATCACGAGATGGATCAAGAAACCCAAGAAAATCAGGAGAAAAGCAAATTTTGAGATATTAAACGAAATCATCTGCATTGACAGGGTCGTGCCGATATTCGCTCCAAGCATGATGCTCATCGAACGCCCCAGATCCATCAGCCCTGCATTCACAAAGCCGACGACCATGACGGTCGTCGCACCGCTGTGAATCAGCCCCCCTAAGAGCGTTCCAATCATTGCCCCAGATAACCGCGTTTTGGTGAGCTGATAAAGCATGCTCCTGAGCTTGGATCCCGCCGCTTTCTGCAATTCGGCATTCATCAAGTTCATGCCGTATATAAAAAGCCCCAAACCGCCCAATAATTTCGCCAGTGAAAAAAACAGCGCCGCTGATTCCATATGACCTATTTTACCCTATTTCGTAGCTACTCCCGGTCGTAACTAGACCCCGTATCTTTCACTCTGCGCCGGGTTCTACAAAAAGCAAGTAGTGCGCTCAAATGAGTTACTTTTTTTTAACACACCGCAAATAAAGACGACGCGATCCTTTTCAAAATTTGAATAATTCTCAATTTCAATCATGCGGGCTTTTGCTGTCGAAATTTTCGAGCCTTTGATTTGACCTCGATGCCATAGATCACTGCCTTATGCTCAACGACGAAGTCGAGTTCGAAAATTCGTCAGCTCGTAGATTACATAATACTTATTTACAGCCGAGTTTTGTAGCCCATGAAACAGACCAAATTCGATCAGTAGGGGTAAGTGCAAAATTTCATGCCTCGGAGCCACCTGATTTCGTCACTTACTCTTACCCATAAGTTTTTTTAGAATTTCTTAATTCCCAGCCTTGATTCATGTTATTCAACCTCTTCCAACCCCGCCAAATGGCATCTGAGCCAGGGTCACCATCACTTTTTCGGTTTAGAAAGCCACCTAGCTGAGCTATCCACCGCGATACCTGATAGACTGAAATAGTGCTCAATTGTGGCTGTTTTCCTGTGTAAAATTTGTTTTTTAAA
This sequence comes from Oligoflexia bacterium, assembly GCA_903895855.1. Lineage (GTDB taxonomy): Bacteria > Bdellovibrionota > UBA1018 > UBA1018 > UBA1018 > CAITVN01. Next base: position 7,751 of record CAITVN010000094.1, read on the forward strand.
ACTTCGATTTCGATATCACTCAGGATTGCGCTGGCGGGTTCGTCAGGGCCGGTTCTTGATAAGAATGTCAGCCAGTGAATTCTCCAAGAGAGAATACTCATTAAGGTTAGGTATTTCATCAATCTCTCGGCGGTTGAAATTCGAGACGACTCAACTTGAAATCCAGATTTCAGAATTTTGTGAAATGTTTCAATTCGAAATCTTTTTTGATACCATCTGACCTTTTCAAGGGCAGACTCGAAGTGAGTGGTCTCGATATTTGTCAAAAGAAGCCACTCTAGCGGCTCGCGCAATTCGGTTTAAGTGTCGCCGACAAGAAGACTCACATCAGTAACATGAGTAACATTGAGAATAACTCTACTCATGAAAGGCGGCAGATGAAGTTTCTTGGGTTTACGATATATCGATCCAAGAACCTGAGTCAAACGGCCAACAAGACAGTGTTTCAGACCGATTGAAAACGATTTAATCGAGCGAGAGCTGCGATGAAAGAGAAAGTTCATCGAATGAGACATCGCCCGATACCCGAGCAAGTAAAAGTGATCAATGCGGTACTGCGTGGGCATTTTAACTACTATGGGATTGCGGGTAACATAAGAAGGCTGCAGGAGTTTCTGGAAATGACTAAGAATGAGTGGCGACATTCATTATCTAAACGAAGTCAAAACGGTGGAGTGACTTGGGCACGCTTAATTGCGATAATTCAAGAAAATCCGCTAGAAATACCAAAAATTAGAATCAGCTATCTGCAATTGTTGAGCTACGTCAGATTGTAATTAGACTCTCATTGAAGAGCCGTATGCGGGAGTGCGTGCGGGGCACAGCGCAGCTGTGTCGCGCAATGCGGCCCTGCACGTACGGTTCCGTGGTGGGGCCCGGCTCAGAAATGGGTCGGTCTACCCGATCTTTATAACGGGCCCTAATGGCCACAGACCCATTTGAGCGGCGAGCCCGCGTTTGGGTTTCTTATTTTAATTTCACCTCGCGCGCAATCAACACAACGTTTTAGAATCGGGTCGTATTGTGCAATACTCGAACAGAATATGCATTCATTGTCAACCAGCTCCTCCCTGTCACCACAAGGCATGCATCTAAACGTGAAGGTTCTATGTTCGTACGAAATATTGTGATTGATGCCTTCGCCCGCCGAGCATATTCCACAAGCTCCATCAGCTCTTAAGCCAGCGTGAGCAACATCATTAGAACATATATTACAGTCACCTGCCCTTTCTAAGCCAAAGAATCCATTGGCTGATAAAACGCCTAACTCCCCTTTTATGCAATTTCCACTATCATAGTAACATTGATGACTTATTCCACCCGATCTCCCTCTGGGACTTGGAAATTCGAGAGGCCACAGTGCGTTGCAACCTCCACAGATATTAAAACCAATTAATCCTTCAGGTAACTGGCAGGGATGGCAGTTGGGGTTATTTGCTGAAGCCCCTTGCCCTCTTTGGCATGCACCACAAGTACCGTCAGCCAGCAAGCCTTGACCAACCATCCTGCAATCCAGGCACTTACCCGTTTGATTAGTTCCTTCGCCACCTTGGGGAGTCACGCCTTCGCGATCAAAAATTCCGTTTCCCCGCGCGCAGGCGCCACATCGTCCATTTTCTAATATTCCTTGACCATGCGGACAGGCTCCACAATGCCCATCTGTGATTCCATGGCCCATTGGACACGTTCCACAATGGCCATTAGGCAACACAGAGCTCACAATCTGTTGTCCTGGAACGACACAAGTGCCACACCTTCCATCTGCCTTAATGCCTTCGCCATTGGGGCATACCCCACAAGTACCACCATCCCTCAAAATCCCTTGCCCTGGCGCACAGGTAATGCAACGCAAATTGGCTATCCCTTGGCCTGGGGCACAGGCGCCACAAGAGCCATTCGCTAAAATGGCCTGCCCTGGAGCGCAGGTTGCACAATAGCCATTCACAATGCCTTTACCTAAAGTCGCACAATCACCACACCTGCCATTTTCAAAAAGTGCTAGGCCCGGAAGACAGGATACACAATAGCCATTAAATACCCCTTTCTTCATTGAAGCACAGTCGGCACAACGACCATTCTCTAACTTCCCCAATCCCGGACCCGTCGGGCAAGTGACACAATTACCAGTAGCACTCAATCCTCGTCCGGCTAAACACAAGCCACAGTGCCCATTATCGAGGATGCCAGCAAAGATCCCGGGGCCAGGCTTAAAACTTATAGAGGGGTCGTCCTTACAATCTCCACACTGATTGTTTTCAAAAAGGCCCTGCAATGGCGGACAGGGCGCACACTTACCAGCCTTATCCGGTAAACACTGGGCAATGGCAAAGCCACTTGGTGTGAGGCCAAACTCTACAATTCCAAAACACAGAACAAAATAGGTCCAATAGATTTTAGCGTTCATTCAATCCTCATTACATAAATCTAACACAACGTGAGTTGCGGCAGATTCTCTGCCAAATTAAACAGTAATGCTTCATAAAAGAAACGTCAATATTACAGTTTTGAGGGGAGGGAGGCAGTTTTCATTGTTATGAGCTTCGCTCGATTAAATCGTTTTTCAACGCTCTGAAACACCGCCTTGTTAATTCGGCGTGAGTATGTCAGCTGAAGTGAACCCAAAGCACTCGATCTGCCGGTTTGAAAAGGCCCGTTGATTCGGCATTTTTTGGTTTGATGGGTATCAAGAAGCTCATGGCCGAACTTGAAGAGATCAAGCAGTTCACTAATCCGCAGATTACCGTCTTAGGCGGCCTAAAACGCACAGAAAGACTCAGCAATCAGACAACGGTAGTTTTGAGGCTAATAGGGGAGTGAGTGAAAACAAAACCACCGTAGCCGATACAGGGGCTACTTTGAACCCGGTTCAAAATGAACCCTCACACAGGGGTCAAATTTGATACTAACCAAGAAAGTAACAAAGAACCTACAAACACACACTCGCACGCGAGCGCAAGAGCAACCGCACATCGAAAAGAAAGCGCTGCATTGAATTGCAACAACGAGGTTTCAAATTATTTGCAGTCACTATCGGTGCCTCGCAAACGTGATCGAGAGCAGGCAGCTCTTGGTGAGTTACTCACTGCCGGCTATTCGAGGGCGCAGGTGAAGATTGCCATCGACTGGTTACAGAGTAATGGCCTACCTTCTTCGGGCGAACCGTGTCATTCACCGATTGTGTTTTTGGCTACCGGTGCAATCACCCAGGTTTTAGAGAAAGCCGAAACTGCCGAGCGAAAAAAGAATGCGGCGCTAAATTCGAATCAAGTGACCGCAGCGAAGGCACAGCAAGAGCTTGCTGAGCAAGAGGCCGATAATAAAAAGGCTGCAGAGCGAGAGGCGAAGTTCTTGCAATGCTACCCATCGCCTGAAGCTCAAGTAAAGTTTGTTGCTGAGTTTCGGGCGCGCCACCCAGAGGTTGCGGTACTGACAGGGGTGGGGTTACGCCGATTGGCGATTATCGAGTGGGCTGGTGACGAGGAGTCTATAGGGTGGGTTAACAGTCATTTTGATCTGTTCGTTAGTTCTCATGATGGCAGGCTAAGGTTGCTGAAAAAAACAATAATATCGCCATGATGGAAGTTGAAAACTTGATATATACTAGCGTTTAGGAGATGCGAAAAATATGAAAACAAATGAGAAACGGCCACTGTCGGGGTTGTATGAGGAAATGAAGAGAATTCGAAATCTTCCTCTCGATCCGAAGGCGGTAGACGAATTCAATGAATTGCGTCGTAAAGATGAAGAGCTTGAAAAGCAGAAACCGGACCAACAAAAGAAAATTGCGCGAGATGTAGAGGTCGAAATTTAAGATGGGAAGAGTCATTTCATTTTCTAATTTTAGTGGCTATTATGCGAATAAGCAACGCGAAGTTGGGTTCTGCAGTGGCGCCATTCTCGATACGAATATTTTGATTTCTTTGACCTATGACGTGAAATCAGATCACGACGAAGTGTTCGAATTCGTTTCGTCGATTGACAGATTTAATATTCCTTATTTTACGACCGTAACCACACGGTCAGAGTATTTAGATTTTTATCGGCGATTGATGCTCACTGAAAACCTTCTCACTATAGCAGATGGTTTTTCTTCATTAAAAATTGCTAAAAGAGAGCGTTCTGAAATTAAAACAAAAGAGGGCTTGATTGGCACACGTCAAGCTCGCAAACCGGGGACAGATCGAATATTCACTGATAGTGATTTAAAAGACATTAAGCGGGTTTTTTCGGCGGCACCTTTTTCGGGTCATCATGGGTGGTTAAAAGTTTGCTCGGCGATTTTGAGTGGCCGCCTGTTACTTGCTGAAGCCGCCCTCAATGATTTTGGTGTCGCTTACATTAGTCAACACAAGGAGGCCCAAAAGCCATTTTTTACTAGAAAGATTGATTGGCCAGACGCTAGAAATATTTCTGAGAAGACAGGATTGGGACTTTCAGACTCTATGATTCTAAATGCACTTCAGTGTAGTCGTTTTTCGTTCGTGATTAGAGCTGATTTTGACGTCGGATATGCGGTTCTTGCTGATCCCAACATGAAAGATGCCGTGATGCCCGATAGCGTTGCAAAAAAGTACCGCGACTATCACTTCAGCGAGACCCCATGACCGCAGTTCGCTGGCGAATGCCGGCGCCCCTTTTTTTATAAATTAAGTCCAGATTTTAGACGACTTGCTTAAAACCGGTCAGTACGGTTTGAGCTTGCGCGGGTAATCCCAGCGGCCCAACCTTGCAACGCGAGACCCGATCTGACTGAGCGTCTGAACTTCCCGCAAAGCCTCAAGAACCACCTTCGACTTTACTTCTGAACTAATTCTGCCTCTCTTCAATCGACTAGCCATCCCTTTCTTCTACTACGATAGTTGATCGAAAAAATCAAAAAAAGCTGTCCAGTTTTAGCGATCCACTATAGTCACCTAATACGATACTATCTGCTTTTTCTTGTTTCGCTTTACATCAGTAATTAGTTGGATAGGCAGTCCATATTTTTTATCTAGGTACGTTGGTTCTCCAAAATGGTTTTCTTTGACCGCTGTTTTTGTTATTGCTGAGATCCTAACCAATTTCGCCCCTTGATCATAAACCTCAACGGTCGAAATGTCGTAAAATTTCCACCAGCTTTTGTGACCATCGATAGTCCTAACCTACCGCGAGACCTTGCGGCTTTTAGGCCAGCATGGGTTCGCTCTTGAATTAGATTTCGTTCAAACTCAGCTAGCGCGCCAAAGATGTGAAAAAACAGTTTATCAGCTGACGGATTTTTGCCAAAAACGAGCGGAGCGAGTGCTCTTCTAGGCGGGTTTCAGTCTTAAGGGGTGTCGGTTTGAGAGTTGGGCAGCAAAAAAGAAGACTGCTTCAACTGCTTCATTACTTACGTCGAAACTGCACTCGTTAGCCGGGTCTTCTTTGGTAGAAAAGACAAATGGGCCCCTCCGCAAACGAAGAAATTTAGGGCAGCCAAAACGATCCAAGTGTTAGACGTCATCGCGCCACTGGCAATGGTAAACCCTGCGGTCGTCGCGATCGCTACGTCAGTCGATCGGGCGATTAACGTTTCAAGCGCCACAATTTCTGGAAACTGCTCGGGTGTGGTCAGTTTTCGGCGAAGTGCCTGGGTGCCAACGGCATTTATGCCCATTCCGAGCCCAGCAAAAAACAGCACCACAATCACCGACAGAAATGAATTGAATGCGATAAAACCGAGTAAAGCCAAACCGAACGCTAATTGCCCTACAAAGGCTAAGTAGCCTTCGTTCAATTTGCCCACGCGGGTTAAAATGCCGGTCAGCGGATTTCGAATGCATGAAATAGAAAGTGTAGCGCCAAGGCCCAAAACTGAATAGAACCAGGCAGAGCGTTCAACTTCTAAGTGAAACTTTTGAGTCACTACTGAAAACAAGAGGTAGTTGAACAAACTTATCGAAAACCAAAAACCAATCGAGCGCAGTAATGTGAGCCGAAGTAACTGTGGGTGTTTTCTCAGGTACGATAGTGGTCTCAAAACATTCAAAGACACTGATGGCTGAACGGTAGTGCGAAGCCTGCTGGCCATAGCCCCAGCGATTAAGAATGAACCCGCATCAAGAAGTAGCGGAATTTCAATTCGAAACGCAAGTATCAGCACCATACTCACCAATGGGCCAATCACTTGGGCAGAGTAGAATGATGAAAGCAGTTGCGATTGAAAAGTTACGGGGCACTGATTTTCGCCAACTACTTTTGAATGGTACTCTCTGGTTGAGTCGAAGATTTGCTTTAGCAATGTCTGAATAAAGAGAGCCGAAAATACCAGGGTTGCATTCAAGTGATGAGCCCAGTAAGCACCGACGACAGTCATGACCGAAAAAAATGATAGCCATTGAGAAGCTCGAATTAGCGTTCGAGTGTTGTACTTTGAAACAACCCTTGGCAGTATCACTCCCGAAATTCCAACCGCAGCGGTTTTGATCACTACGGCGTATCCGGCCACGAACACCGATAGCCATGTCAGTTCTCATTACCGAGTTACTATCTAGGTTACCAAAAGTAACCGATTCATTTACAAAAGAGAGTGCAAAACAGGCCTGCTCGCTCGAACTGATACGAAAATTCGAGGCATCGCTCAGTGACTTGCCAAGCGTGGCGGCTTCTGGCGCAGCTAGAACCCAATCAAACGACAACGAACAGACTGATTCGACAACGACTGCAAAAACCCCTCTTCATGTAGCGCTAATGCTACGCAAGCCCACTGGGCGGTCGGCAAGGCATTCAGAGTCTAAGACCCCAGAAACGAAAAAAGCCCATGTTATCAATAACATGGGCTTGAATAAAAAATGGCGTCTCCACGGGGATTCGAACCCCGGTTACTCCCGTGAAAGGGGAGTGTCCTAGGCCTCTAGACGATGGAGACACGTCTCAAGACAATGAATCGCTTACGGTTCGAAGACCGGCTCGCTGATTTAAAGTCAATTTAGTCGAGGGACTCATTTCTTACCCTCCAGGTTTCAACAAATCAATTAGAAATCTAACGCAGACAAAGAAAAATGGGGAGGCCGACGGTGGGGGCGTTTTTAGGGAGTAGGTTCGAATCGTTTTAGTGTGGAGTTTCAAATTAGTTAAGGGCCACGAGGAGCTTAGTTGGTGGCGCGATTGACTATATGCGTCAAGAATGATAGAGGTGCTTGATGCGCAACCCATTGACTGTGAGTATTTCACTTTTAGCTCTTCTCTTAACAAGTTGTAATAGTAGCTTTGAGTCCCCACACGATTCTGTTGACATCAAAGACTTGCGCATTACAGGTTCGCAGTCTGATGTAGTCGTTTCATACCGTCAGGCCTCAAGTGCGGCCCGCCGCAAAGGAACCGTCTACGTGCTCACTTGTCAAAACGGGGTCTACACCCCTCCTGATGCCGGTTCGCTAGATTCTGTGGTCGTCTTGCGTGACGAAAATGAAAAGTCTGACCTCGTGCTCTTAGATATGATCGATTGGGATTCGTTGGGTTCAGTTGCGACCCTCACCAAGGGTAAGCCCACCTCAAGCTCGGGCGGGTTTCAGCTCGGCTCAAATTTTGACGTAGAATTCGCTCGGGTGGCAGACGGCGCCGAAGTGGCAGTTGCATCTATTACTGTAGGCGCTGCAGACGAAATGCTCATGGCCGTAGCTTCACCGGTAAAAGATGGCTCAAGCCTTGAGTTATTTGGTGTAAATCGCATTGATTCGACTCCGACTCGAATTTCGACAAATTTTACTTTGGCGAGATTATCGCGCTTAATGGTGCGAGCTGGTGGTGATGCGGCAATCGCATCGAAAGCGGGCACTCGCGATGCGATCGTTGCGTTCACCGAAACAGTAGACGGTGAGTGCGATAGCAAAACGTTCAAAGGGTGTCAGACTTCAGTTTTCATGAACTCGGTGGGGTTTCTCAAAGTCGCGCCTGTTTTGGGTGTTCCGGTAGCGCTATTTAGCGACGGTGCTGGTTATCGACTTCTCACTTTGTCTGCTGATGGCAAAGTGCGCTTTTCAAATGCAAAAACTGTGGTTGAAGGACCCACCATTTTGCCCGATGAAACTGCGGTCTTTGCTTTTGACGACAAAGGTGACGCGATCATGGTACGACGGACCGCCTCGTCTGATATCGAAGTGACTCGGCAATTAGAGGGAAAACTACAAGCTCCGGTCGTGATCGAAAAAGCACAGCCAGTCTCAGGGTTGGGAGGATCAACCGGCTCAGGCTCGTTTGCCCAATCTGTGATTGCTCATGAGTCGTCTTTGGCTGTTTCTGCTCGCGGTGGAAAAATTCAGTTGGCTTGGCTAGAAAGCGATGCTGATGGCTTCGACTCGATTATTCAGATTCGAGAATTTGGCGCCGACTTTGCTGCGCCTAAAAAATCGCACTATCACGGTACAGCGAATCCCACTGGCGGAAAATACATGGGTCAAGTGGGGCACTTCTAACTGCGAGACGATAACGGGCGCAGAGACTGAGTGGCTGATGAGGGCGCGGTGCCGGTTGCCTGGCGGGAACTGGTTAGAATCGGACGTTAAGTGCGTGACGCAGGCAACGTTCGGGGATGAAACGGTCAATTTTGGACGTTCAGTAAAACCGCATTTCTGACTTCGTATATCCACTGAAATCCAAAGAGCAAGCCCCAAAAGGCCGAGCCCCAAACACCGGACACTGCATTTTAAAGCGCACACACTGAAAATCTCGCCGAGCCGGGCAAATATCTCTTTGAGTTTTGAAACGAAAATGCCAAAAATTACCGAAGGTCATTTGAACAAGAGTGATCAAGAGGAATCAAACTATGGAATACCGACGTCTAGGAAAATCTGGATTGCATTTGAGTGCGCTTTCGTTTGGATCATGGGTAACCTTTGGCAATCAAGTAGACGAAAAGGCAGCGGCTGAAATGATGACCGTTGCCTACGATGCGGGCGTGAATTTTTTCGACAACGCAGAAGTGTACGCCGACGGCCAGTCAGAAGTGTTGATGGGTAAGGCACTCAAGAAGCTCGAGTGGTCGCGAGACAGTTACTGTGTTTCGAGCAAAGTATTTTGGGGCGGCGAGAAACCGACACAAGTGGGTCTGTCTCGCAAACACGTGGTTGATGCTTGTCACGCGGCGCTGAAGCGCCTTCAAATCGAGTACCTCGATCTTTTTTATTGCCACCGTCCTGACATTCACACTCCGATCGAAGAGACCGTTTTCACAATGAATGATCTCATTCGCCAAGGAAAAATTCTCTACTGGGGTACCTCAGAGTGGAGCGCTCAGCAAATCACCGAGGCTCACCAAGTGGCTAGAGAATACCGGTTGATTGGGCCGACGATGGAGCAACCTGAATACAATCTTTTCAAACGCGACAAAATCGAGTCAGAATACTTACCTTTATACGACAACTACGGACTAGGCACGACCATTTGGTCACCGCTTGCGTCTGGCGTTTTAACGGGTAAGTACAGCGGCGGAATTCCAGCCGACTCGCGCTTTTCAGTCAAAGGCTACGAGTGGCTAAAAGATCGCTACGAAACTGAAGACGGCAAGCAAAGACTTGAGAAAGCCAATCAGTTCGTCAAACTCGCAAAAAATTTAAATATGTCAGCTGCTCAGCTCGGTATCGCTTGGTGTGTGAAAAATCCGCGAGTTTCAACGGTGATACTGGGGGCTTCTCGCAAAGAGCAGCTAGTCGAAAATCTCGCGGCCATCGAGTGTGTGAAAAAATTGAACGAAGCCGTGATGCGTGAAATCGACGCAGTTTTTCAAAACGCGCCAAAACCGGCTCCAGATTTTAGGTGATCAGATGGCACTCATCGTTCAAAAATATGGTGGCACGAGCGTTGGCTCAGTCGAGAGAATTCAAGAAGTCGCAAGGCGTGTGCTCGATACCCAAGCGAGAGGTCACGAGGTCGCGGTTGTGGTTTCGGCGATGTCGGGCGAAACCAATCGCTTGGTAGGGCTAGCTCATCAGATCGACGAAAATCCGTACTCAAGAGATTACGATTTGTTGATCGCAAGCGGCGAACAAGTGGCCGTTGGCTTAGTGTCACTGGCGATTAATGCTGAAGCAAAGCGGCGCGGTTTGACGGCAAGCCAAAGCGGGGGGGCCCGCGGTCTATTAGGGCACCAAATCGGAATACTCACTGACTCGGTTTTTTCAAAAGCACGTATTCAACAAATTAACACACAAGTGTTGTTTAATGAAATCAAGCGCAAGGTGATTCCGGTCATCGCTGGTTTTCAAGGCGTAGACTCTGACAACAACATCACTACGCTGGGGCGCGGTGGTTCAGACACGAGCGCGGTAGCGATTGCGATTGCCATTAAAGCCGACGATTGCGAAATCTACACTGACGTTGACGGAGTTTACACGACTGATCCGAGAATTTGTCCGAATGCTAAGAAAATAGCGAAAATTTCGTACGAAGAGATGATGGAGCTCGCTAGCGTGGGCGCAAAAGTGCTTCAGATTCGCAGTGTCGAGTTAGCTGCAAAATATCAAATGCCGCTTCAAGTGCGAAGCAGTTTTAGTTTAGAAGAGGGTACGCGAGTGGTGTCACAAGAAATGTTAGGAAATGCGATGGAGCAAGTGGTTGTCACCGGAGTTGCCGCCGAAGGCGACCAGGTGAAATTGACGTTGAGAAATTTGACTGATCGACCCGGTGTAGCGGCTAAAGTGTTCGGGGCCTTGTCGGCAGCTAATGTCGTAGTAGACATTATCGTTCAAGACACTCCGAGTGACGGAAAAGTGACTTTAAGTTTCACCGTGAAAAAATCTGACCAAGCCGAAGCGAGAAAAGTGCTAACCGCACTCAAGCAAACTCACTTTTCAGAGCTGGTGATTGCCGAGCAAGAAAAATTGGCAAAAGTCAGTATCGTTGGCGTCGGCATGCAGCATCACCCGGGGGTTGCCTCAAGATTCTTTGAAATTCTCGCCAACGCTGAAATCAACATTTCACTCGTGACGACTTCAGAAATTAAAGTGTCGTGCCTAGTGAATGAATCTGACATGAAGCGCGCTGTCGTTTCGGTTCACGACGGATTTGCGTTGGGTCAGTGAGTGACGAACGATTCGGCTCATTCGGGTCGAAAGCATCGCGAGTGGCCCGCACTGTCGTTGTTGCGAGTGCGGTAGTTGCTATTTTAGGCCTCGGCTATCGCGTTTTTTTCTATAATCAGGGTGCGAATCAGAGGCCGTCAGTTTTACCATTTGAAAGCGTTGTTGCTAAGAACGGTGAGGCAGGGACTCAACCTCAGAAGGGCGCTTTGGCAAAATCGCCGCCGCCTTTGGCGACACCGACAGCGACTCCGTCACCTCACGCAAGTCTTGTGGGGGCTTTGGCCGATCAAACCGACGCGCAGAAATTTCAAGAAGCGGGTTGGGTAGAGAGAAAAAACGTTGAAAGGCCCAATGAAAAGTTGCTTTCGTTTGCGATTACGCTTGAGCAGCTTGATCACAGTGATGCGCTTGAGCGGCAGTTTCAAACTCAACTTCAAACGAATTCGTTAAAAGACAAAGAACAGGTTAAAGCGATTGCTACCTTGCTGAGTAGGGCTCTAGAAAGCGAAGGTGGTGCGAGTAGTGCCCATCTTCGCGCCAAATCGATCAATCTCATGATTGAGTCACTTTCGAACTCTGTTGGTAAGCAAGATGAAGCGTCAGGACTTGCTCAAGCTGAATTGACGAAATTGGTTATGAGACTTTGTCTGTTGCCGAGCGATGGCAGGCGTGAGCGGGTAATTTCTGTACTCAGTTCTCTTGATCCTAGCCGATTAGAGTCGGTTGATTTCTTGATTAGTGTTCTTGAGAAAACTTGGCCCATCACGACCGGGCAATGTGTGAACGCGAGTGAATTGGGCTCTGCGCTCGATGACATTGCGGTTTCACTTTTGGCTGTCAGCGCTCTGCAAAATGACGCGCTACTGGGTCGTTTGTCGAAATCAAATCGCAAAAAAGTCAGAGAAAAGATGGCAAAAATCGGTTCGAGCGGGTAGCTAACTAGGTAGAATCCTTTGGAGTGGGAGCCTATGAAAACAAAACTAAGCCTTGCGTGCTGGCTGCGCCTATTTTCGGTTTGTGTGCCGGCATTGACGATTGTTGTCAGTTCAATTCAAAATATTTCGAAAAACGGTTTAGTTTTTAGCAACGCTAGCGCAGCGGTGAGTTCGATGCGAACTGATCGTTCGACTTATCAAATTGAAGAATTGGGTTGCCTGCGTGGTGATCGAAAAGTTTGCACAAATCAAGAACTGTCTCAACCTGTTCACTACCGTCAAGTTTTGGTGGTAGGTGCCGGGTTTGAACTAAAAGACCGCGATCTTTTTGCCTCTGCGTTTTCGAAATTGGTTGATCAGTTCTACGATGTTCCCGAAAACATTTACACTCGAGCGAAAGCATCACAGATTTTGTACCGCGCCGTTTTTGTTGGCGGCGGTGCCTTTGGTTCGCCCGAATCTGCCTTCGGTGCAAAGATTTTCGCGCATCCAGTGAGAGGTAAGGCGCTGACTCTTGATCAAGATCAGGTGTTTCAAGTGGCCGAGTCTGTGGCAATTGACCGCAATATTTTTGGCGTGATTGTACTTTTCAATACGCTTGAGACAGTCACTGCGAATGCGGCTCCTCCTTCGTTTATTCAAAAAAAATATGGCGTGGCTAAACTCACCCGAGGTGATCTCGACAGTCATTATGTTGGGCCCCATGAATTGGCGCACGCGAGTTTGAATTTCTTAGACGAGTATATCGAAGGTGGCTTTGAGACGATGTCGATTAAGACAATCGATATCTTGAGTCCACTAGTACTAATGAACGGTACTTGGAAAGGGTTTACCTCAGCGTTTCAGGATTTGACGAAGGTTTACGATTATCGAATCAGCGATATTCTCGCGGCTAACGGAAACGAGAATGTCGATGTGACCCGCTATCCGAGCCGGGTGATTGCTGAGGGGTCGAATGTTTCTGAGCTGTTCGAGTTTTCGAAAACTGGCGGAATGTTTTTTGGTCTAGGAACTTTTCACCATTCGGGGCCGAATATTATGGGCGGAAATGTTGAAGACCCTGATGATGGATTTGGGTGGGATCACTCGAAACCTCAACGCTTTGTTGTTGGTGAAGCGTTTGATCACCCGGGCAGAGCAGGTCGCGCTAATGATCGCATTCGAAATGCGGGGCCTAATCAGGATTGGAAATTGGCTTTTGGAAAAGATTCAGTTTTGATGCTTTTTGATGCCGACAAGAGTCATCAGTTTCAGCCAACGCTCAAATATGAAATTCAAGTCGGTTGGTATGAGCGCGCTTGGACCACTTGCGAGGGGAACTGGATTGATTATCCGTGCATAGAATCTGTCTGGAGAGTTTTTGAGGGGAGTGTTGCACCTAGGTCTCGCACGCTAGACTTGAAGGCCTCTTGGGCATTCGGTCTAGCTTCTTTTGTTCAGAAAATCGCATGTCGAGTGGGCCTTGGACAAATCAATTCAAATGGTAATCACATCGACTTGTGCACGCTGACCGTTGAAGAGATGACCAATGCGTTGGTGCCAACACTATTTTTTCCGGTACCTTACCAAGAAGTCGCAGTGCCAACCTCACAGTGGATGACTCATTACTACTGGCGGTTTCGCACCGATAACGGAACCTTCAAGTCAGGCTTTACGGGCTGGTCGAAATTCTTTAGATCGTTTTAGATCAGGGCTATTTTTTTCTCGGGCTAGCGAGGCTCAGAGACAAAAATGGCACACTATTCTTTCATTCGATACTGGTCTTTGAGTGTCTCGACTTGAGTCTTCCAGATTCGTTCTGCACGTTCGACGTTGACCGTGGGTTTTCTGATCATCTGCAAGCACAGTAGCTGCTGCAATTTAGTGCTGCTGGTTTTTGAGTAAAGCTGCAGGGCGAATTTCGAAAAGTCTCGCACCATAAAGTCAAAAATTTGATCGAGAAGGTCGTCGTCGACCGAATTGAGTTTTGCACTTTCAATGAGCAATTGTCCGTAAACGACCAGAGTGAACAGCTCGCCTAAGATCAGCAGAAAATCGAAATCTTCGGTTTGTTTCTTGCTCGGTTTTGCGACCATCAGAAGTGATTTCAAGAGCCGAATCTGTTTTCTGAAAATGGCAATATTCGGTAAATCAACGCTGCTGTAAACCTTTCGATAATCGTGAAACCTAATTTTGCTTAAGCCCTTGGTCGCCCCTTGGTTAAACAAGAAGGTGTCATCTTTTGCCTGATTTTGAGTGCCGATTTCGGGGTACTCACTCGGGCTAAAGAAATAGTTTTTCATAAACTTGATGATCAGTGCCATGTTGACGTGCACGGTGCCTTCAAGTTTTGGCAGTGCGCGAATGTCACGCGCTACCGATTCAAAAACCATGTCTTTTTCGAATCCTCTGGCAGCAATGATATCCCAGAGTTGGTTGATCACTTCTTCGCCTTGGGTGGTGACTTTCATTTTAACCATCGGATTATAGAGCAAATAGCGGCGGTCGTCTGCTGATGCTGTTCTCATGTAATCGCTGGCTCGAGAGGCAAAGAGTTTCATGGCGCAGAGTCTGGCGTAGCTGTCAGTGAAAAGCTGTTGAATGTGTGCGAACTCAGTGACCGCGTGGCCAAAGAGTCGGCGATGCGAGGCATGGTTGATCGATTCGTAAAATGCGTGAGTGCACATTCCGATTGAGGTCCAGCCTAGATTGAATTTTCCGACGTTAACCGTGTTGAGTGAGCTATCCCAGGCTTCTTGTCCTTTTGATAAGATTTCATTTTCACTGACTTTGTAGCCGTGCAGGGCGTATTCGGCGACGTAACTTTGAGAGTTGACGACGTTCTTAACGAGTTCAAATTTTTCTCGTTTTGGGTCGACGGCGAAAAAAACATAATCGCCAGAATCGGTGAGTTTGCCGAACGTCGAGAGTAGGGCGGCTTCATTGCCGTTTCCAATGTAGTACTTTCGGCCTTTGGCTAGGTACTGACCAGAGCCCAGCGGAGTTAAGGCCATCTCGCTTGAATACAAGTCGGCGCCGTGCTCTTTTTCAGACAATCCAAATCCAAAAATGCCACCCTCGGCGAGCAACGTTGCTGTTTTCTTTTTGATTTCTTCGTTCTTGCTCATCCAGAGAGGGCCAAGACCTAAGATGGTAACTTGCCAAGTGTACCAATAGGGTAGGCCGTAGAAACCGAGAATCTCATTGAACTCACAGTTGCGGTAGTTGTCCCAGCGGCACTCGGGGGTACCGTATTTCGAAGGGGTCAGTAAGTGTGAGAAAATCTTCTCTTTTGCGAGAAAATCTAAGAAATCTCGGTACCACACTCGTTCATGGTCGTCTTGTTTGAGCTTGAGTTTTCCTTTGTTTTCAAAAAAAGCGACGGTCTTCGCCATGATTTCTTGGGTTTTTGGGTCGGTGTCTCGTCTTAGGTTCTTGTGAGGGTGAAAGAGAATCATGTGAGTAAGCAAACTCCCAAAAGGTAAGGTCGTCAAGTAAATCGTGAGTGGTTTCATATAACTAACTAAAGTTGACTAAATTAGTTGTTACTGGTACTGTACGCCGGCTTAGGAGAACTATTCAATGCGCCAAATTTCGTTTATGGTTACCGCTTCTTTTGTCATTCAGCTCGGTCAGCTAGGTCTACTTGCCCACGAGGCGGTCGCTGGTGAGTCGGTTGTGGTTGGGCCCAAGAAGCACACTTCGGTATTGAGAGTCGACATGACCGAGTGGCAAGAAAAGGCCGCTCAAGGATCAGTCAATGACCCGATCTGGAAAAATGTCACCCTCGGTACCATGAATTTTGGACGAACTTTGTTCACGAAGCCAGAGGCCGAAAGTGGCGGTGACTCTAATTCAACTCAGAATACGGCCAAGAAAGCACTCGACATCACCTCTGATGCGGTGACAGAAGCGCGATTTGGTTTAGCCTTCAATCAAACCGGAGCGATCAGTGGCAAAGATTTCTCAGAAATTCTTAAGCTGTTTTCAAGAAAGCCCATACCGACGCGAGCCGAATTAGAGAAAATGATTCGCCTTGAGCAAGAAAAAAACAAGGCACTGAAGCCTGGTGAGGCCGAAGCCGAACTGGCAGCTAAACTAAAAGAATACGATCAGTTCATGGTTCAAATGCGCACCAAAATTCAGGCTCTCTTGATGCTCACGCGAATTGTTGATCGTGAGTCGGTCAGTTTAGAGATTCCTTATACGATTTCAGATGAGCGTGTTGATTATGTAGTGAAATCGATTTTGCTCATCAGCGCAACAGATCAAAACAAGGCGAAAAAGACTGGAAAAGTCAAACTAGACTTGATTGAAAAAGAAGAAACCTCAGAGGTGTGCGACATCTCAAAAGTGGCCTACATCAATGGCGCACAGAGTTTAGATTTCTCACCCACCGCGGCTGGTGAACCGCTGATCGCACAGTTGTATTCTGATTTTCGAACGCGAATTGGTAATCAACCGGTTTCGATTACGTTTGACTGGGATTACGTTGAAGCCGGCATGAACCGCAAGCTTGAACAACTCAAGCAAGAACCGTTTGGAGATCAATGGTCATCGGTCGACTTGAAGCTTTCGCCGGTTCCAGAGTCACTCGACGAGTTCAAACGCTTGGTCGCAAGTCAGCTGCACCCCGTTTATCGTTCATTTGTACGTGATCAAGTACTACGCCAAATTCTGGGTAAGAAAAAGAGCACCGAACTCAGTGTTCTTGATTTAAAGGTGAATTCAGCTGAGGTTTTGAGAATTCTTGAGCAGGCAAAGGCTGAGTTAGCTAAAGCCTCGGTTGAAACGCTCGAAGGAACCTTTCAAGAGCTTGTCATGAGCGGCCAAGATCGATTCAATTTCGCGAGAGCTTTTCGTGAGCAGATGCAAAAGATGACTGATGCCATACTGGTTGATAGCGACCAGATTTTGATGGCAAGACTTTCAAAACAATTTGCTGGTGAGGGCGCTAAGAGTGTGAGTTCTGAAGAAGGCGTGAATTACCAAAAGAAAAGTGAAGAAATTGAATTGAGAAAAAGTCGAATTGTTTCTGAGGCATTTGCTGTAGCGCAGGCGAAATTTGCAAATGAGATTGCCGCAAAAACGTTGAGTGTCGCCCTTCGAGATCGTTTGGTGGTTGAAACGATTTCTCCGCTTTCAGGAATTCAAGTGGTCGGCGAGGCAAAAGACTCGATTTCTTTGTCTCAAAACGAACTTTTGAGCTCAGATTCAAAAATGCAAAGAATCGCCGAGATGGAAATGAAGGCCTCGAAAAAAGCCGGCGCTCGGCGCTTGGTTTCGTGTTTTGGTGCGAGTGATCAAGACGAGATCAGGTTCTTGTTCTATGGTAAAGAGATGAAGTCGGTGGCAAAGGCTCCGCTCAAACTAGAGTCTGTTCTCACTTCACTTGATCATTTTGCGATAGGTAAAATCAAAGAAAAATGGATCACCCATTATCAACGCGCAGCGATTAGCAGTCTATTCAGTCGTAACTACTTGGTGGCGGCCGTAGATTTATCGGCTGACGGTGCGTGGACCGATTTTACCCAAAATGCCGATGAGCTGTCGGCCTCGCTTTTCGTTGAGACGGTTTATGATGACCACAAGGGTGACGAGATCGTGACCAAAGCTTCAGCCGATGACGTCATCAACAATGACAAGCGAGTTGATTACTTGCAGTCGATCAGTTCACCATTAATGGGTCTGATGAAGAAGTTGCCAAACGATCGTCATTAGCTCGAAGAATGTTCTGATGGTGGTGTCTTAACCACTTCTTTTTGGCCCACGAGATAGGTAACCGAATGTGCCTCTGGTACCGCGGCCGTGTGAGGCTTGCGAGCGGGCAAGTACAGTCGATCGCCCGGTAAGAGGTGAAATTCTTCGTCTTTTGTGGCGATGATCAATTCACCTTTGAGAACCCACAAGCACTCGTCGCATTCATGGCGGTGACGGGGGTATGAGGCCCCAGGTACATCGTGCCACTTGAAAACCTGAACATAGCCTTCTTTATGTAGCTTTGCTTCAGCTTCTTCTTCAGTCAGGATGTGATCGAGGCTAGGGTCAGCCTTAATGAGTTTCAACGAAGCCGCCTATCTCATTTCCCAGAGTTCACGAGAAAACTGACGAAGCTCTTTTAGGTCAGACACGAGGTCAGGGTCAAAGCCGTTGATTCCTTCAACTGACTCGTGTTCAACTTCTTCCATGATTTGATGAAGCTTGGAAAGTGCTGCTGACAGGCCTTGGGCACTCTTAATCTCTAGAATTTGGGTTTTGTCGAATTTAAGTTTCTTCATATCTGCCTCAAATTTAGCATGGTGTCTAAACCTTGAACAGTCTCAAAAATTTAAAGTCGGTCAAGATCGCTGGTTTAGGCCGTCGGCCCGAGGTGGGGTGGCATCTTTTGTGCTTGTATGGCCGTGCGATGCTAGATTCAACTGTTTGTCAAAAAGCGCAAAAAGCCTTTCTGTCAGCCACTTTAAGGTCTGTCTTGGGTCTACTGATCTCATCAGTGGTGCTGGGCTCCTGTGCCCCTGCCTTACCGATTTCGACTCAACCCGCGGTCGATAAAGTCATTCAAGGTCAGTCTGCAAGTTTAGATCAAGTTGGCGCCGACGTAGTCGAAATTGAGACTAAAACAGAGCCACGAAGAAATAGCCTACCTAAAATTCGTGCCGAGTGTCTTGAAAAAGACAAATTGGGCGAGTCCATGCCCTTTGAACCCAGTTTTTACTCAACGCTGCGTTCGATGCTGGCCGAGGCCGTGAGTACTCAAAAATCAGATTCAGATCAACCTGAGGTAACTCAGTTTGCAGCGCACAAAAATGCACTCAATGCGATTGCCGAGTGGGTTGAAACCGTTACCGGAGATAGAAAAAAACTCGACGATGCCTGGGTCGAAGTACTTGCCGGCACGAAAGAAAAGCGGCTCAATCATCAGCTAGTTGAGTTTTTAATGCTCTTTGGAGTCGATTCGGCTCATCATGATTGTGAGGCCTGGCTGACGACTCTTGCCTTTACGGGCTATGTTCAGAGTTTCGTTCCTGGAGCCACTTTCGAAAAAGATTCTGATCCGGTCGAAGAGGGTTACGATTATGTGACCAAGGAAATTCCAAAATCGAAAGAAAAAGTGCGAATCAAGATTCCTCGAGAGCCCTGAGCTCGGCGTCGGTGTGTCTTAACCGTAGAGCTAGTATTCGTGCCATTCTCGAAAAAACTGCATACCCTAATGTCGGATTGAGGTCGGCGAGTTTGTCGAACTCATTTCGTGAGAGAACGTAAAGATCAGTGTTTTGGGTGGCAATGGCTTGGGCTGAACGAATTCCGTGATCTAGAAAAGCCATGTCGCCGAAAAAGTCGCCTTTGCCGAAGGTGGCTAGGTGAAACGTCTGATCTTTCTGAAGCGGTAGCGCAATTTTTACTTCACCTCGACGAATAATGTAAAGCTCGTCTCCTGAGTCAGCATGTTTAAAAATCATTGACCCTTGTTCATAGTTCTTGGTTTTGAGTAGCTGAAAAAGCGCTTGTGAAAGTTCGACTGCAAAACCAGAAAAAATTTGAACTTCAGTGAGGTCAAGTAGGTGATCGTCGCTCATTTTTGATGGGTTGTGGGCCTTAAGTAGCTCATTTTCGGTGAACTCGAGTGCGGTATCGAGGTCGTTAAAGATCTTAGTCTCGGTTGATGTACTGGTCAGACCTAGGCTATGAAAATAGGCACGTATGTCTTGGCCAGTCGGAAGTTCGTTGGGTAGGTGAGTGAAAATCAGTGACCCGCCTTTTTCAGAAACCCGGTCTTCAAAAAGATGAAACAAATGGGCCGCAGAAAAATCGACCGATTGAACGCGCTTCATGTCAAGAATGATGAATTGGCATTTTCCTAAGTGGGGGTCTACCTCATTCAAGAGTTGGTCAGTGGTACCGAAGAAAAGTGCGCCGTGCAGTTCAATCACCAGGGTTTGGTCACCGTACTGTTCAAGTATGGCGAGTTCTTTTTCTAATCTTCGACGTTTAGAAAAAATTTGATTGCCAAACATTTTTCTTCGAATGACCGAACCTCGAATTTGCTCGCGAATAAAAAGAATAATAGCTAGGCCTAATCCGACCCCAGCGGCGGTGATGAGGTTAAACACCATGGCTGACAGAATGACTGCAAGAATAACAGAAAAATCGAGAAACGTCGTTCGGTGTAAGGCAAGCGTGAAGCTGTTTTTGTCGACCATGCGAAATCCCAGAACCAAGAGCAGGCCCGCCAATACTGAAACAGGTATCCAAGCAATCCAGCGTGCGAACAGAATGAGAATCACAGCCGAAATGAGCCCTGAGAAAACCGCAGAAAATTTTGACTTCGCACCGCCAGTGATATTGATCAACGAGGCGCCCATCGTACCAGCACCCGGAATTCCGCCAAGAATGGCGTTGGCGAAATTCGCAATGCCTTGGGCCAACAGCTCACGATTTGATTGGTGTCTCGATCGAGTGATCGCGTCGAGAACCACGCAGGTTTTCAAGGTATCAACCGACAAGAGCACGCCGAGTGTGAGAGCGGGGCCAACGAGACTTCGAAATTGAGCTGCCGAAAAATGCGAAAAACGTTCGAGCGAAAACAGTGAGCTCAGATTGAGTTGTGGGGGTGGGCCAATGATCCGAGCGTTTCCTGTCAAGACCGCTAGTTCAGGATAGAAATAGGCGAGGCCCCAGTAGCAGGTAAGGCCGGCCAGAATAGCGCTCACGGGGGCAGGCACCCTTTTGATGATTCCCTTTTCATTGAGACGTAGAAAGAATAAGAAACTTACCGAGGTCGCGAGTGAGATCATGAGCGAGATGCCATCCCATTGCGATGGCATTCTGAGTAGTGACAGAAAATCGACAATCTTGATGTTTGATGCACTACCAAAAAACTTTGGAATCTGCGCCGAGATCAGTAAAATTCCAACTGCTGTCAGGTAGCCTGAAATGACAGGGTAGGGTAAGTACTTGATTAGCCTTCCGCCTTTGATGGCACCAAAACTGATTTGTAGAAGGCCTGTGATGAGTGAAATGAGCAGCAGTGATCCTAGAATCTCATCGACTGATTGACCTGAAACTTTGGCTCCCAGCACGAAAGCAGACAAGACAGCTGCCGCGGGAGCACAGGGGGCAGAAATGAGTCTGGGAGCTCCTCCAAAAAATCCCGCTATTAACGGCAACACGACGGCACCTATGCATCCGGCGAGCGCGCCTTTGGCTGTTATTTCAGGTCCTAGGGGCGCAAAGATTAAAGTACCAAATGCGATGGCTGAGGGTAGCGCGATGAGTGAAGAGGTTGCTCCACCGATGAAATCAGATTTGAGGTTTTTCATAAAAGGGGTTCATCTTTTTTCAGAAGGCTAGTTTTTACCAAATGGGACGAGAAGTGGCTAGGTTTAGGCATTTAGAAAGCAGGGCTGCCTGGCTAGCGGGTAGTCTCGCATTACAAACAGTGTTTTCGGGAGGCAAGTCTAGGTCGAGCGTCGTTCCGTCAGCACAGTGGTAGTTTTGGGTTCGCGCATTTCTTTCTTCAAATTCTGATTCACCGAGTGCAATCGCAATTTTTTCAGAGTCGCTAGTCGAGATGAAAGTGGCAGGACAGAGGTAGCGAGTCGCCGATTCATCAGAAATGACCTCAGTTGACCAGTGGGTGAGATATGCCGCTTTTGGTTCGGGCGAGGTTTCGGTTGCTGCGGGTGTGACTTTTGACAAAGTACCAATCACTTTTCCTGAGGTGACCTTTGTGCCCACTACGATTCCGTGTCCTGGCGCAACCGGATCGATAACGCTGATCACACCGCAATCGAGTTTGATAGTGATTGCAACTTGATTCGCGTCAGCCTTGTATTCAGTCATGGGTGATTTTTCAATTTTTACGATGATTCCATCTCCCGGTGCTTTGATGGCCAAAGGTGCGTCAGAAATGAAATCGATTCCGCGGTGCCCTTCAACCACGCCTGAACCGGAGTGTGTGCCGAACCCGACGAGTTTTCTATTGAGCGAATTGATTTCGGCTGAAAGCAAGTCAACTGCAGTCACTGGTAGAGCCATTTCGCAATTGCAGTGGTCTTCGTCTTGGGCATCTTTCAGCGAGCAACTCGGAGTGTCTGCTTCTCGGTTACACCCGATGAAAAACAAGGTAAATGCGACGGCAATCGTTATTCGTTGTGGTGTTGTTTTCATAGAACTCTCAGCTTTCTTGATTCACTTTGAGGGGTTCGAAACGTAGCAATGGCGTTTTGAATTCGCGAGACGCCTTCTTTCAGTGTTTCGATCGTTGGACCAAAAGACAGTCTAACCGAATGTGTGAAACGTGAATTGGCAGCTCTTCGCCTTTTTCCGGGGTTGACATCAAAGAACTCACCGGGCACGCAAATGACTTTATGTCCGAGTAGGTGGCGAAAAAAAGACATGCCGTCTTGAAGCCCCTCGGGTAAATTGTCTAATTTTGCAAAAAGATAAAAAGTGCCGTCGGGCTCGCAATGAAGATCAAGCCCTAATTGGCTAATCGCATGACTGAGGTACTCCTTTTTTCGTCTGAATTCGGCTTGAATGGCGTTGGTTTCAAGAGTGACATTTTGATCTTCAAGCAATTGAATGGCGGCTTGTTGAAGGGGGCGAGGGGCTCCGCCATCAAGAAAACTACCAGCGCTTGATAGCGACTCAATGACTCGCTTTGGCCCGACAGTCCAGGCAATTCGCCAGCCCGCGTATCGCCAATTCTTGGTAAGTCCGTCTATAAAAACGACGTTGTCGTCTTCGACATTTTCGATAAATTCTGCGGCGCTCACCGTGGGGCGGTGGCCGTTCCAAATGTAGTGAGAGTAGAACTCATCAATTAAAAGTGTGCAGTCAAGTTTTCTTGAAAGCGAGATCCATTCAGGAAGTTCTGATTGGCCGATGAGTTGGCCACTGGGGTTACAAGGGTTTGAAAACAACAAGGCACTCAAACCCTTGCCGAGAATTTCTTTTTCGAGCTCTTTGGGTGAAATCCGAAACCCAGAAGCAGGGTCGAGGGCAATCGGAATGGGGGTAAATAGTTTAAAAATATCAAGCAGCTCTTCGTAGGCCGTGTAGTCGGGTAAAAAATGACCCAAGTGAATGTTGCCTAAAGAAGCTGCGAGGCGCGTCAGTGCGGTACGACCGCCACTTGAAATTGCGACATTCTCTGGACCATACAGCGATGACCGGCCTTTTCGGTAAGTGCGGTTGTAGTAGTCGGCGACCGCGACGCGAAGTTCTGTGATGCCTTGAACCGGTGAGTACTCGTTTTGCGATACATCAAACTCAATCTTCTGAATTCGCGGTGGTGCGGCTGCAAGCTCACCGCATTCGGGCATGCCTTGGCCGAGGTTGCACCACTCTTGGGGTGAGCGAAAGAATCCTAACTTCGCTGCTTCGCTGGTAACATAGATAACGCCGGTTTTTGGAACACTACGAAAGGCACCATTTTGGTTTAAATTCATGGAGATTCCTTCTCCTCTCTCTTTTTTAGTTTACCATTTGTATCGCGAATTTGGGTAAAAATTTTCGTCAGGTATTTGGCAGTGTTGCTTTTGAAAAATTAAGTTAAACTCAGTGAAATGGCAATTGATGAAAACACGGGTGCACCCGTTCGAGCACTGTTGGTATTCGACTCTGATCCTAAGCTACCGGCAATGCTCAAGGCACGCGCTGCTTATGCTCATTACCCGATAGAGGTGAGCACCACCATGGATGACGCGACTAGAAAAATTAGCGACATCAATAAGCTTTTTGCCGGCATTTTTATCAATCCCTTTCAGGGTGGCGCGCCTGCCATCGGATTTGTTCGAACGGCTATGTCTTTGCGGCCCGGAACTCCGATTTTCTTGGTTCTTGAAGACAGAAGTTTATTGCCCCTAGGCGAGCCCGAGCTGAAAAAATTAGGCATTCACTCGCTGCTCGAAAAACCGATCTCATATGGTGATTTAATTAAATTAATTTCACCGATAGTCATTCAGTTTAATGAGAAATCGGCTGAGGAGCTCTCGAAAAATCGGTATGCCTTGAATCGGGCGAAGGCCGAAGTGGTTTCTGGTGCTGCTGAGGGCGATGATTACATGGCCATTAGTGCGCTTGATTTTCTGTCTGGCACTAAGTCAATCTTTGATGTTTTTGTTAAGCTTGGCCAAAATCGATTCATCAAATTACTGCAGTCAGGTGACTCGTTCACCCCTGATCGACTCGAAAACTACATTAAAAAGGGCGTCACCCACTTTTATATTCGAAAAGACATGCATGAGGCCTATGTGGCGTATTGCGATCATTTGGCAACCTCTCTCTTGAAGCACGTCGGTGCGCCAGTAGACTTGAAAATTTCACAAGTCTTGAATGCGGGTGACGAAACCCTGAAATTACTCATTCAACAAGGCGTTTCAGACGCGAGCCTACGACTGGCCTCGCATTTTGTGACCAATGTGAACGACCTAGTTCGACATTTAGGTGTCGCTGAAAATGATCTTATTCGGCAATTCATGGCCAGCCCGCAAGACTATGAGCACGGGGTCGGAACCGCTATGGTCGCAGCCGTACTCTCTCA
Organism: Oligoflexia bacterium; assembly: GCA_903895855.1. Lineage (GTDB taxonomy): Bacteria > Bdellovibrionota > UBA1018 > UBA1018 > UBA1018 > CAITVN01. The sequence continues at coordinate 32,248 of CAITVN010000094.1, forward strand.
GACCCTTGAAATTCAACAAGATCGCCCAGTTCAAATTGTCGGTATGGCTGCCTTATTTCATGACATTGGCTTGGTTAACGAAAGTGCAGCGGTGCGGGCCGAAGATGAAACGCTGATGACAGAAGAAGAAAAGAAGAGTTACCGAGAGCATCCCAGAAAAGGTGCCGAGTTGCTTTCAAAACTCAAGAGTTTTGAGCCCGCTGCCATTCAGGCAATCGAGCAACATCACTGCCGGTTGGGGGGGCGCGGATTTCCCGAACGTAGGGTCGGCTCAGTCTCAAAAGTTGGTGAAATTGTAGCGATTAGCGACGAATTTCAGCGCGTTTTGCAGAAGAAGAAAAAAAATCCGAGCTTGAATTTGGTACTTGAAATGGAAGCCTACGTTTTCGGCGGGTTTTCAAAACAAATTGTCTACGGATTTCGATCGGCCTTTTTTCCGAGAAAAATGAGCTAGCTGATCTGAGATCTCACTGCTTCGTGATTCTCACAATCTCTAGGTTGCCCCGTGAGTTGAGTCGGCCTTTGAGTGAAACAAGTGTTTTTCCTGAAGAACTCAGGCGAAAGGCATCGTTGTGTGGAACGATTTGAAATTCTGCACCGGTTCCTGAATCGACGAAGTGAAGGTCACAAGGCGAGCCTGAGTTGACCGGTGAATGAATGCACGAAAGGGTGCCGTTTGCGGTATAAAGACCTTCGTTCGCCTCCATTTGAAGAAGTTTTGTGCTGGCTCCGTCACGACCAACGGGGTCGCTGAATTTACCTGCCAGGGCGATCGAATGAGACAATGAACTTACGGCAAAACACAGAGCCCAGCCGCCAATTGTGGCCGAAATTCGAGAGACCTGATTTCTCTTAACCGATATGAATTTTGTTTTTAACATCACCAAAACATCCTCCGAAGTCATCATATCAAGTCGATTTAATCTTAACATAGGCAGTATTTATCGAGTAACTTTGACAGAGTCGTAAATTATGACTATTATTTGCTTAGCTGAGGGGAATTTTCATGGATGAATATTTTAACACTGAAGTTGAATATAATAACAGAATTTCAGAGCTCGAGCAGAGTCAAGAAATTGACAGAGGGTTAGAGTTCTTAAACGAAGTGTATCAATTGATGATGGAAGTCGGCGATACGCGCACAGCCATCTTAAGTCAGACCATTATTCTTGAGCTTAAGCAATTTGGTTGGGCTCCCTCGTCGTCAAAAATCGCAGAGCTGCGCGCAGCGTTGGTTCATCGCCATTGGCAGAAATTAGGGCCCAATTCGTAGTCGCTCTGTTCGCGAGTATTTCTTTTCATTCCTTGCCGCGCTGATGTCAGTTTCGGTGTCAGCTCACGCTGCCGATTCGGTCGGTGAAATTTCTGATTTTTCACAGAGTAGCGGCGGTTTTGTTGACCCGGTGTTAAAGGTGGCTCCACCCCTGGCCCCAATCGAGCCCATTTTTGCTGAGGTGGTTTCAGACGTCATCGGAAAAAGAAAATTGTCGAGTAGCCGTTCACCCGGCGGGGGATTTAGGGTTCGCGATGAAGCGGGCAAAGTCAGCGATTTGGGGTCGCAAGATTCTGATTTGTTGGTAGGCCAAGAGTGGAGCTTGATCGGAGACTCGAGTTGTCTTTGGCAATTTCGGAGTGGTGTTCAAGTACTCGTTTTTGGGCCCGCGAAGCTGAGAATCGTAAGCAGGGCTCCAGATATTTTCATTGAATCGGGTGCCGTGCGAGTGATGACGCCTCTGGGCGATCAGTCAACTTACGGCGAAAGTCGAATCAATGATCTGGTGCCAAAGATTGAGACTAAAGATGGCATTGTGGCTTTGGCATCTGCCGACGCCTTTGTCGAAGTGTTCACTGACCATTCAGAGGTTCACACGTTTGAAGGTTCAGTTCTAGAAACCGCTTCGAGGGCAGATCTTTCTCAGAAAAAAGGTAAGTGGGTGAGTGCCGGAACGCTGTTTCATTACGTCGCCGGTGCTGATTCGGCACAAGGCAAATTGGTTTTGTCGCCCTCGTCATTGCTCAATTCAGTGCTTTCTGAGCGGTACGCCGAGCACAAAAAACTCGTGAACATCGCAAAAACAGGTCGAGGCATGCCGGGGGGCTCTTATCGCGGGGCGGTCGGTATGCCCGATGAACTAGACGCTCTCTTGCTTGATCCGGTGAAAAAAAGCGGCAACTCAAAGCCTCAAGCCGCAGCACTCGAACCGAGTTCGAACGTTTCGAGTTCACAGTTAGCTTTGCCGGCTGCGATTCAAAAAGTTGATAAAGCTGAAGTGATTGAAAAAAGAAAAAAATTGAATGACCTCAATCAGTCTCGGCCACCAACCCGACTCGGGGTTGACTGAGGCCTACTGCTCTACCCATTCAAGAAAGCATCCTTTTTGCGTGACTAGGGTTGCGGTGGGTTTTTCGAGTTTCATGCGCTCACGGTCAGTGATTCGTGAAACCCAATACCGAGGTAGCCGGGTTGGCCCTTGCTGCGAGGTAGCGACTTCGCGGGCTGAATAAAAAAGCGGCGCAAAACTTTTGAAAGCGAAGTTTTGAACCCAATGATCTTGTCCAGCATGGCTTTGGTAAATCTCGCGAGCTCCGCCTTGAGTGTGTCTTTCAATTTTCGGCAAAAAATCAGCGGTAAATACCGAGATGATGAAAAATGAAGTTAGCAGTAATACGTAGGTAAAAAAACGCGAAGAAATTTTTCTAGTTGAATGATAAAATAAAACGCCGACGATCATGATAAAAAAGGCGACTCCCAAAAATGCTTCAGTTCCTTGAAATGAGTGAACTTGGGTGGCGCACGCAACGGCCAGTGGAGTTTTGAAGAGAAATAGAAATTTCTCAGGAAATTTTGAAATCAAAGGCAAAGCGATGACAAAAACCGAGGCTACCGTAATTTGTAGCAAAGCCGTGAGTTTTCGACCAAGAGTGAGCGGTTGGGCTCTCTTCAGCCATGGTTGTAGGCGAATGGCAGCCAAAGCGGTGAGAGGTAGGTAGGCAAACGACGAGTAGTGAATGATCTTTGTTTGAACGATCGAAAAAATGAGTAACACCCAAAAAAGGCAATGCCATTGCAGGCGTGTGAAGGCGGTCTTCTCAGGTGTTAAGTCAACGCCAACGTCAACGCTTGAAGCGAACTTTGGTAAGAGAAAGAATAGACTCGCCGGAAAACACCCAAAGAATAAAACAATGAAGTGATAGTAAAAAGGGCCCCCGTGGCCAGCGTCTTGGCTCTTGAATAAGCGAAGTTGGTATTTCCAAAATTCGCTAAAAGTGCCTCCTAAATTGTAAGAAAAATCAAACACGTACCAGGCTGACGAGAAAAAAAGTGCCAGCGCCAGATACAGTGCCGTTGCTTTGAACGGAAATTTGAAGCTGCGATCGAGAAGCCGTTCGAAGCCGAAGTACGTGAACCCAATCAGAGACGGAAGCAGTAACCCAACCGGCCCTTTCGTGAGAGTGGCTAGGCCGGCTGCAAGGGCTGCTGTGATTGGCCAGATGTACTGCCCGGTAGAGCGAAACCGCCAAAAAGCAAGGCAGGCTAGGTACATGAAAAAATTAAACCACGGGTCGATGATGCCTGACTGAAAATAGAAATGGGGCAAAAATGAAGCTGCCATCAGAAGGGCCCAAAGAAATCCTAGGCGCATTGATTGCCCAAGGTAGGCAAGTAAGGCGAAAGTGAGGCCACCGCAAAGGGCATTCGGAAACCGCGCTGCGAACTCGTTGACTCCAAAAAAATGATACGAGAGTGCTTGAAGCCAAAAGAAAAATGGCGGCTTTTCGATAAAGGGTCGAAAATCGATTTGTACCAAACTGTATTTGCCCGTTACCCACATTTCTCTAGCGGCCTCGGCAAAATTGATTTCGTCCCAATCAAAAAGTGGCGAGCTGCCCAATTTTATCGAATAAAGCAAAGTCACTAAGAATCCGAGCATTAGCGCCAAGCTTATCTTTGTCGGCGATCGAGTCAATTTCATGATTCTATGAAACTGGCATGAGTTCAGGCAAAGATAAAGCCGCAGGTTTATTTTCGAGTCTAGTCTCGATTATTTTGAGGCGACTCAATGGTCGGCCCGAGGTGTAAGGCGGTGAATGGCACAGTGAAGAACTCTGTGAGAGATTGGGTAACCGAGCGCATCGCCGATTTTGTTTCGCCACGGTTGAAAAACAGATCGTCAGTCACTGTTTGAAGGTTGAACGTGAGACCTAAGAAAAGCTGCTGTTTTTGAAGGGCGTCTGCGCTGGTCGGCTCGGGCTTGAAATTTTCAGTGTGGTAGCCCACACCGACGTCAACATAGCGCAAGAACTTTAGAATCGGATTTTCTGCTTCTTTCACTGCAGCTAGTGAAGCCAAATGATACCAAACGGCATAGTGCATGCCCGTGTAGTCTTCGCCCATGTTTGGGTTTCCTGCACTCAAGCCGCTACGGTATTGGGCAGACGGAAAATACTCTAAACGGTAGTCAAACATTTCGTCGACTTCTGGAAAATTGATCATCACTGAGGCGAGCACGTTGCCGGCGATATTGGCGGCCATGTCGCCCCATGAAAAGCCGTAACCTTTGTGTAAGCCGTCTTTAATTTCAATTCCGGTGAAAAAAATCAGAGTGAGCGCATTGGCGGTTAATGACGCCGGAAGTTTCTTCATGCCGGCGACTTGAAGCAAGTCGGCCGCGGTTCTTGACATGGCATAATTTGAAAATAGATGGCCCAGTTTGTCGGTACCACCTGCGTAGGTTTCGGGGCCAAACCAGCCTTCGTTCTCGACTCGAAAAGGCGAGTGCTCTTGGCCTTTGTACCACCAAAAGTACGAGGTGGTGCCGATACCGGTGTAGAAGGCAAGAACGGCTGTGGCTGCACCAATTCGGGCGGCTAGGCCGTGTTCTGGGACTTCGGCAGAAGCCGCCATTTTGACCGCTTTTTGGTTTTTTTCGTTTAAACTTGGTAAGCAAGCGATAGCTTTGAGTTTTTCGCTTCCGGCGGTCGTGCAGTTGTCTCCTGTAGCGGCCTGTGATTCGTTGGCGGGTTGCTCAGGGGTTGGTTGTTCAGGCTCAGCAACCTCGAGGTCACTGGCAACGGCGTTGGCTGAAAATGACTGGCTGGCCACTTGGGCCATCGATAAAAAGACAAGTGTACAAACACCAAGTGATCGGTGAAATGGGGATTTCATGAGTGGGCTACCTCTTCTTGATTGACGCATATAGTCGGTCATTCACAGAATGAGAAGCCCTTATCAAGGTGTGAGTCGGGTAAATCACCCGATGAGACTCCTGCTGATTTCGGCGAATCTAGTCGCTAGCCTCAGTCGAACTGTTCACGTTTGGCGTAGAAACCTTAATGCCGGTCGTGGCTTCAATGGTTTCGCGAGCACCGGCATTCCAGACCCCCATGATAGGGGCCGATTTTTCGTCTTTGCGCCCGAGGGTTCCGGTGCCGAAGTTCTCTTCGATGGTTCTGAGCACATGGTAGTGGTTGTACCGCGCGCCGTCTTTAGCTCCGGGTTCAATCATTCCGCCCAGCAAGACCGTGGCAATGTGGTTGTGTAGGTAACTCTTGCTTTCGTCGAAGGTGATTTCAATCAGCGTTCGCTTCATGAATTCTGGGTCTGCGAGTAGTGGGGTTAAGAAATTCTTCAACCACTCAGCCGCATAAGTGATGGTTGTGTTGTGCCCATCGTCTTCAAGGTCGGGCGAGTAAAATGAATAATTAGGAAGCGTTTTCGCCTCAAAATCTTTCATAAATTCTGACGAGTTTACTACGTTTGCACAGCGTTTTGGGTCATTTTGAACGCCTGTGAAACTCAAAAACGGCACATGCTTTCTGGCGTACTTGCCAGATTTCGAACCTAAGAAACAATTGCCGGGATATTCTTCGGCATAGTTTTTCCAAGTGAGGTTTTTCTCTTCAAGCAAATCGGCAATGGTTCTTGAATTCAGGTTTCTTTGTCGATCAAAGAAGGTCCAAAAAAATTTACCGGCTACCATCGAAAGGTAGTTTCCATAAGAAGGGTGGGTATTGCCGTGAAAGTTGGTGAGCAGCGCGCCTTGTTCGGTGAGTGACTTGATGTAGGGTTCGTTCACTGCGACTGAGTAATCGGTATTTTCTAAGACAACGACAATGACTCGGTCAAAGACGAGACCGTTTGTCCAGGTGCCAGTCGGAGTTTGACAAGATTGTAAGGCAAGCGCTGCAAGAATGGCTACAGAAGCGGCAATCGAGGCTTTTAAGTTTTTTCTCATAGTGTTTGACTATCGTCATTTGAGAAAAAAAACAGAAGAAAATAAATCTGCAAGCGGGGGCTGTAGGCGTTAGTGACCGACAGTTAGATCAGTTTAAAGCGATCGCCTTTAGAGACGATGCCAGTCTGAATCACTTCGCCGACCACTCCAAAATACCCGTGGTTGTACTGTTCTTTGATGGTCTGCAGTAACGGCACAGAGGTATCGCCAGTTACTGGATCAACATCAATGTTACTGCAACGCGTGATTTTCTGTGTGATTCGAATGCGACACGGAGGTTTGGGAGCGTCACCCACAGTCGCAAGCTGCAGTGAGCCGTGAAAGGTGATTTCTTTACCAACCCACTGAAGTTCGGTCCAAGCGGGCATGCCAGAGAGAACCACGTTACCTCGAAACCGCTTGATATCGAGTTCGTTTGGCATTTCGACAGAACTGGGTAGATTCGCTCGAAGTTTTACCGAAAGATCATCAAGGCTCGCTTGATTTAAGATTGAAACCTGGCCCAGTTTTCGATCGAAGAATTGAACTTGTGCCGATTCGTTGCCGCTCAGAAAAAGTGGGGGAGCCGACTGATGGTGTTGTTTCAGGTACTGGTCGACGGCTCTGGCAAACGAAACGCGTTCTTGAACATTTCTCAGGTCACATGGCCTCATTTGTTCGCCATCAAAGTAATCGAGAGTGTCGGGTGGATAACCAAACTCAACTTGAAACGCCGCAAGCTCGGGATAAGCAAACTGAACCGCAAAATTCGACTTATTCTGCCACTGCACGGTCGATCGAGTGGGATCTGGGGTTTTCTGATCGGCTTTTGAAAGTGCCCAAATTCGATCGTATTTCATGCCAGCGCCTCTCAAAAGTTCGGCTTTGGGGGTCTCGTAGCCGCGCAGGCCCTTGATCGGAAAACAGTAAACCCCTGCTACTTGTGGCAACCGACTCTTGGTCATTGTTAAAATCTAAGTCAGGTTATTGAAATAAAATAGCGCTTCTTGATTTTTTTGGCCGCCGCCCAGAACGATTCTTCGATCGTGCCAAGTTTCAGGTTGCAACCTTGAGCTTGCTCGGCTAGATTCAGGCCTTCGTTTGACAGCTTTGAATTTCGTCGGGGCGTAGCGCAGCCTGGCTAGCGCATCTGGTTTGGGACCAGAGGGTCGGAGGTTCGAATCCTCTCGCCCCGACCATTTTTAGAGTATCGAGTCACTTTTCTTGGTGATTACAGTGTCACACGAACTTTCCAAACAATTTACCTTTGTCGTTTGCGGTGTTCTTGTCGTTTTTGTACTTAATGTACTTTTGTACTCAATGGCCAGCCAGCTCCGAGGCTCGCCGGTAGGCCTCGCTTGCGCCTTGAATGTCGTCGGCGGTTAGGTAGAAATAGTTAGACGATTTCATCACGCTGTCGGGTTGCTCTGACGAGGTCTGCGTGCTTCGGTGCTGGTGGTCGCACTCAATTTCGAATTGGCTCTCGTAGGTATCGCAAAGCCCAAACGCGTGGCCGAGTTCGTGAATGAGAAGGCGATAGGTTGAACGAAATACCGAAATGTAATCCAGGTGATTGGTTTCGGCAAAATCCCAGACGGTGAGTTTTTCTTTCAAGCTCAATTCTTCGAGAAAGGTCTCGAAAGGGGCGCCGGGTTGACTTGAGTGAGACGACGATTGAGGGTACCACATGGCAAAATCAACCGTGGCATATCGCGTGCCGGTTGAACTCACATAAAAGTAAGTGGTTGGAATCTTGATCAGTGAATAAGAGTGTTCGGGATTGTGATCTTTTCGTTGCAGAAAGTAGCCTCCCAATTTTGGGTAGGCGAGTTCGGGCCCGACTTCGACTTTTAGGTCGTAATTCGCATCGCTGCAATCGACGAGCGAGAGTGAAACCGGCGAACCATCAACCGGCTGAAGTGCGGCTAACCAAACCTTGAGTGCGGCTTTTACTTCGATTTCAAGGTTCTGGGGAGAAAACTGCTGAGGGTCGGCGATATCGAGACAAAAATCGATCGAGTGTTTCTCGAACACTTTAGAAATCAAATAAGAATCTTTCCAAGTGGGGCCGAGTTCTTTTTGTAGGCCCCATGCGCTAGCCTGCCGCTCAGAGGTAAAAGTAAAAAATAAACTGAACGCCAAGAAAACCCATAACGGCAGTTGATGCGATAACGGCGGCGGGCACGATAACGACTCCGCGGATGCCGCTAAACGCCTTTGAATCATTTTTAGATTTCGAATGGTTTTTAAATAGTTTTGATTCATTAAATTTACCTCTCATTCGCGCGCTCTGCGGGTCAAGGGCGGCAACCGGTTTCTCACTGGGTAATTGAGGGTAGTAGCAGCCACTGAGAAAAAGAGGGTGCACCCATAACATCTGACAAATTCGCTGCGCCTATGTCAGCGCAGGCAACTGTTTTGCTCAAATGAATTCAGTCGAAAAAGCCGATGAAATTCTCGACAGTAACGCGGCGCGCGCACCTGTTTTAACGCATCTGCTGTTGACACTTGGCTGCAATAAATCTAAAGAGTGTAAAAAAAGGAAGAAACGCAATGAAAAAAATGACAATGTTATCGGTCACCCTATCGGCTATCATCACGGTTAGCGCCCTCGGCACTTCGGTTTATGCCGCAGACAATTCGTATAATAGCTCGCAAAAAGCAGCATTAAAAGCTCTAGGCCTCGTGTACGCTAGGCTGGCTAGTTCATCGATGGTCGAAAGAAACTATTTCGTATCACTTCAGACTAGCCCGCAAGCTCTCGAAGTCAGTCTTTCAGCAAGCACTGCTTGCAGTGAGGGTACCCGATTTGCGGCAGTAAAAAGCACCGACGTTTTTGCGATGATTTCAAAGCAAGCTGAAACGGCCATTGATGTGGGTTTCGACAATTCGAAAACAAAGACTCAACTAAAAGCAGAGTTGGCTGATGCCATCGCTTTAGCTAACCAAAGCCAAGCATTTGGTGCTGCTTCACTGACTGTGTGTGCAGACTCTACGTTGCCTCCATACTCTGAAGGCAATGTGGTTCGTTTTGTGAAAATCGACGGCAAGAACGCTTTTGCGTTTGAAGTCGGTTATCCAGACTGATTTTGGTGTTTTTTCTCACTTCGTGCCTTGAGAAATTTCGAGGCTGACTGTACTCAAGTGGGGTACAGATCTGGAGGCGGTGAGATGGACATTGAAACTTATGCGCAGAGTATTCACTTTTATGCTGACGACGTGCCGCCATTCTTAATCAGAACTTTGGGCACTCGTCAGTGGACTTCTTTTTTCGATGTGGGGTGTGGCGATGGTTCGTTGCTCAATGCCTTAAAAATTCGAAAAATTCTGAACTCCGATAAAAAAGTATTTGCTGCTGATTTATCGCAAACTCGAATCGAGCGTGTGAAGGCTATCGATTCGTCATACCAGTGCTTTGTTTCACCGGCTGATGATCTGAAGGCGATTGAAACGGGTTCGATTGATTTTGTCGTTTCGACCCAAGTGATTGAACATGTTCCAGACGACGAAAAGATGGCCGCTGAATTGGCGCGGGTTCTTAAGCCAGGTGGCACCTTATTCTTAAGTACGGTCTATAAGAAATGGTACGGCTGGTATTTTTATCGCTGCAATGGCAAATGGACCCTCGATCCGACACACTTGCGAGAATACGCCGACGAGACACGGCTTTACGAATTCATGAAAAAAAATGGCTTGCAGTTAGAATCGCAAGAAAAGCACCTGTTTAAATTTCCGGCCGTTGATTTTGTGCTGAAAAGAATTGGGGTAGGCACTGATGTCTACAAACACCGATTGTTGAGACGGGTGCGTAAGCTTCAGGTACCGATCGTCGGTTATTACGATTGGCAGATGGTTTGGAAAAAGCCACGATGACGATGCCACTATGAATGAGAAGACAGCATGAGCGAAAATCCAGTCGATTATCAGGGATACTTTAAGAACCACGTGAAAGCCGGTTTCGATCTCGAATCGGTAAAAAAGGAAGCTCAGTTCGTCGAGTCTCAGTTGCGCTTGGTCAGTCATCTGATTGGTCTCAGCGATCTCGGGGCCCAATCGGTGCTTGAGGTGGGATCGGGGCTGGGGCGACTGTATTACTTGCTCACGCGCGACTATGGCCTTAAGAAATATCAGGGCATCGAGATTGATGAGCAAGCCGCTCAGTTTACGAACTCGGCGTTTGGCCCCCATTTTTTGTGTCAGTCGCTTCGAGAACTGAGTGCGTCTCAAGCGGTGTTTGATCAGGCATGGGCGTTTGAGGTGTTTGAACACCTCGAAGATCCCGTGGCTTCACTGAGCCAGCTGTTTGGTTTGTTGAAGCCGGGGGGGCTTTTGGTGGCGTCGTCACCGTACCCGTATAAAATGAATATTTTGTCTGATAAAACCCACCTATTTGTGCTTCATCCGCAAAACTGGAAACGCTTACTTGAAAAAGCGGGCTTCGAGGTCTTGTGTCTGCGGCCCATGACGTTCTTGCCTTACTTATGGCGAATTCACCCCAGGCTCAATGCCGTTTTGCCTTTTTATTTCGGTGGCGTTGATTGGCTGTCATTCAATTTGGTATCGACGACGCTCATGATCGCGAAAAAGCCTGCGTGAATTCTTTACTACAGGTGTTTATTCGGAGTCAGTGATCTCAAAAAGTAAGAATGGAGTCTGGTTTTGAAATGTCTTCGCCGGTACTGGTCGCACCTGACGGTGTGCCGACGTGAGCTGTACTCACTCGTCTCCATTCAGATCGATTGTGTGAACCACAAACGGCGCGGCAATTTTCTAAAGTTGATGCTCCGCCCAGTGACCAGGGCTGAATGTGGTCTAACTGTAAGTACCACGAAGACTCGCAGCGTTTTTGGGTGATTGGGCTAACGAATTCGCAGCGACTTTGACTGCGTTTGAGGACTTTTTTGCGAATCATCGCGCTAAAGGGTCTAGAGTGACCGGATTCTATGCTCTGGTGGGCAGGATCTATTTTTGACGGAATGAGACTTTGCTGTAAGATCGCGTCAACATTTCCGACGGTCGGTGTTTTTACCGCCGACGTCGGCGGTGACTGAGTTTCGTTACTTGCTTTCGCCCGAGATTTTTTTTCTCGCGCAATTTCTCGTTCCAATAGAAGCAAAAATAGGCCAGAAAGATCTCGCGTGGGGATGGCGTGAGAAAACTGAGCGGCTAGTTTTTCGGCTTGGGCTAATTGTTCAGTATTCAGTTCAACGCAAATTTTCGTGTTTATCTTGAGAGGCTTTAAATCTAGCTTCTTGCGAATGACGTTTTCGGTTTCACGCGCAGAGGTACCTTGTGAGGCAACGAGTGCCTGCTTGATCTGTGCAACAGAGAGATCATCACTTCGCTCAATTTTAGCAACCGCACCAATTTGGCTCAAATTGAGTTGGCGGTTGGCAAGATTTTCGTGAATCATTTTCTTTAATTCAGGACTCTGGGATTGAAGTCTTAAGGCATTGATTCGCCTCATGGCTGCTCCTTCTGAGTACTTCAGTTCTTTGAGGCAAAATTCGAATAAGCTGGAAAACCCGTATTCAGTGTAGATGTGTCGATTGCGAACGAGTTCTAAGAGATTGAGAATTTCGACTAAGAGTTTCGATTCTTCTTGAGTTTTGGCTTTGAGTTTCAATACAATTTCAGTGTTGGTCATCATGTAAACACAAGTACCATAGGTTTTAAAAAGCATATTTTTCGCACAGAATGGCGTTGTGTTGAATCGTATCTTTGTCGCTGAGGGGCGGCGAGTTCTTCAGAATGAATAGCGATTTGGAGGGCATTTTGGGCGTGGTACCCGGCTTTATGGCGAGTCTAATGTTGCGCAAGGATTGCGAAAAAATGGGCAAAAAACGCGTCAAGCGGAATCGTTTGAGTGAACGTAAAATCTCTGTGATGGGTGGGTAAGGTCAGATCCACGGAGCTGAATTCATAGCTTCGTTGAGAAGTTTCGTAGGCGGGGCAGCATTTCAAAATCTTGAACAGCGAAGTTTTTTCATTTCTCGATTTTGTAATTACCAAGCGAAGCTTGTCAAATCACAGTTTCTTCACGTGAAACAATCCAAATGCGAGGCTCGGAATTCGGTAAGTGAGTAGCTGGCTTGCAGTGGCGACGACAAACCAGAACGGGCGTGGGGAAAAGCGAATCGAAGTGAGTAGGTCATCGCCCATAGTTTCGTTGTCGACTTCTTGCCTGAGCGACTTTAAGCCAGCTAGGCCCCTCGACTCATAGCCAAGTTTTTTCATGGTCACGTAGTCCCAACCCGACAAGTGCTTTTGCAGTGGGTTTGAGTCGACTTCTTTTTGTGCGATAAAACCATTGGGTGAAGAAATGATGACTTTTTTCTTAGCCCATTTTTCAGCTTTCTGAATGAGTGCGAGGCCATCGGCCTCGGGTAAGTGTTCGATCACCTCAATCATCATCACGACATCAAACGAGCCGGGCGCGAAGTCAAGGTCTTGGAGTTGCTTATTTAAATATTCAGTGTGTATTTTAGCGTCTTGGCTGCGTTTGAGGTAAGGCTCATAGCCCTCGACTCCGACGCTGCGCTTGATGTCTGGGCAAAACTGCAGAGGTGATGAAGGGCCGCAACCCAAGTCAAGCACACTTTCGCAGTCTTTGAGTTCTTTTTTGATCTCATAGACGACGGTGTGAAACGTGCCACCAAAAAATGAGCTTCGGTAAAACTGCCGTATGAAACGGTTAAAAGTTTGCCTAAAACGCGGGGTCTTGGTTGATGTAGTCTTATTCATTGAAATGAACCTCGTGGTGTCGTGGCCCTGATACGGTTTTTTTAAAGCGATCGATCAGCGGAACGAGTAGTCGTTTAGGAATGACCAGGCACCCCATCGCAAAAAAATAGAATTTGGGATCGATGAAATTTTTCGGTCGATACTTAAGTAAGAGTTTGATTTCTCTGGTCAGCGTACCGGGGTTACCAAAATTCTTGATTTGAAGCAGTCCGATGTGGTTGCTTGCGATGTGAGAGATTCCCCATTCTCGCTGTCTTGAGTATTCGACGCCTTTAAATACGGATTTAAACATATTTACCCAAGACTCAGTCGGCGAGAGGTCATAAATCGATGAAACTGACCTGGTCTGGCTATCTTCAATACCCACGGCGACGGTATAGTCTTTGAGAAAAACGCATTTGTGTTTTCGAAAAATTCCGGCAAAAGGGTAAATGTGAGCCGGAAAACACTCTTCATGAAACGGCACTTCAATGAATTGTCGCCGATAAGCAAGACCAGAAAGTTGACCCACCGATTCGAATACTTTGTTAAAGAGGTACTCTGATTCGTGCGAATTGAAAATGAGATCACGCGTGGCGTCTGGTGGGGTAACCACTCGCACGGGTGTTTTGATGTCGTGATTCATGAACCAGAAATAGGGCCGGGTCACAACGCCCACATCGTCGTCTAACAAAAAAGCGTCATGGGTTTTGGCTAGCGAATCGTTTGAGAGCACATCATCTTGAGCCATCAAGAAAATAATGTCGCCCGTTGCCTTTGCCACGAGTCGTTGAAGGTTGACGGCGTACCCTAAGTTCGTTTCATTTTTGAAATGTTTAAGCCGTGGGTCGTTATAAGACTCGATCAATCGCCTCGTGTTTTCGATCTCTTCTTTTAACTCGGGTAACCCTGGTAATTCTGGCGGATTGTCATCGCCAAAAAGAATTTCGTGAAAGGGAAAGCCTTGCTTTAAGATACTATCAATCGATTTTTTTAAAATCCTCGACCCTTTGTACACGGGAACACAGATGCTCACCGAGTACTGAGAGTACTGGGAGTACTGGGGGTGTCGAGGAGCGGCAGTTTGTGGGTCGATTGAAGCGGACATGAAACAAGTAAATCCCATTAAGTCGGTTCAAAAGCAATCAGTTTGGGAGGCGCTCACGCATCGGTTTTTCTTATTCTCAAACGCCAAAGCGCCAATCCAAAGAGAACGCAAAAGCTTAGGAGATTTGAAAAAAAGAAAATCCGGACTAGGTCTTCAGGGGCCTGTGGAGGGCTCACTTTGACCCAAATTAAAAGCGAAGCAATGCCGGCCCCAAGTCCAGCCAAGTAAGATTGACTGCGGCGGGCAAATAATGAAGCAGCGACAATTTGAATGAGGGTCGATAAGCTTGCAACGAGGCCCACTTTCGGCAGCAGGCTAGCGCCTGCCAAGTACTGACCGCCCAATAGGGTATTTAAAAAAAACGTCGGAAACAGGGCGGTCAAAATGACAAATGACCCAGAAACAGTCGCGGCGAGTAGTAAGGTTTGAACGAGTACCTTGAACGCGCTCTTCTCGTTGGGCGCTTTGGCGGCTTCAGGCAGTAGCAGACTGATGAGCATGAGCGGTAAAAAGGCGGCGATTCGAGCGATGACGGTGACGCCCGAGTACATACCTGCGGTGTCAGCGCTCAGGTAGGCTTTTGCCCAGACGACGTCAAGTTGGGTGAGTAGGTTAATCGCAATAAATTGAAGCAAAATGGGCGCACCTTGAATAACCAATGGCGATTTTTGAACGATCGTTTTCGACGCGGCTTCATTCGCTGGGAGAGCGACCTCAGGACGATGTGACTTGAGCCTAAAGTCGACTCGCTTTTTCAAGAAATAGGTGGCCACCCCTGTGCCCAAGGTAATCGCCGCTAACGCGCCGAAGTGCCTGAGCTGAAGTAGGCCAACCAAAAGCAACGTGAATGCGAGGCGAAAGGCGTACGCCGCCGCAGTGTAACTGGTGGTTCGCACGTATTCAAATAGCCCATTAAGAGCGCCTGCGTAGAGGCCAAAGAAGTAAGTTGCTACGACGGCCGAACTGTAAATAAGGAGTGCTGTGCCGGTTTCGAGGTGAAGGTAATCGGTGAGTAGGGGAGTGAAGAGCCACAATCCACCCGTGGTGATGAGGGTTGAAATCCAGGTAAAGCGGGTCAGTGCTCGAAGCTGTGTTGCTTGTTCGAGGGGTGACCCACCCAGTTCAGCGATGTTTCGAGCGGTCAGCGTCTGAATGAGGTTAAAGAGCGATAGCACAATGGTGCCCAGCGCATTGATGGCGTTAAAGGTTCCAAAATCAGAAGTGCTTAACGTGTGGCCCAAATAGATTTGAACTAAATAGGTCGCCAGACTCGCAAAATTTGAGAGAAATAAAATGAGCAATTGTGAGCGTAGCAGTGTCGTCATTGAGTAATAAAAATATAAATGAGTTTTTGAGAAAAAGACAGCGGTAGTCTCGCCGTGTCTAGTCTCCACTCAGAATTTCAATTCAGTCAGCTTTCGAATTTGTGGGAATTTGTAGGAATTTGTAGGAATTTGTAAAAAGACATTCCGCAGCCACAGTATCGGCGGCTGTATTTTTTAAGAAGTGAGCTTGGCTATCACTCCATTTTTGCTCCCCAAACTTCATGTTTTCTTGCTTTCGGCATCCATGCCTTGCAAGAGTCGTAAAAATGGAGTGATATCCAAGCTCACTTCTTAAAAAATAGACGCAGAGTCAAAGGCGAGGACGTCTTTTTATAAATTCCTACAAATTCCTACAAATTCGAAAGCTGACTGAGTTGAAATTCTGAGTCGAAACTAGGATCCGTTTTCAGTCACTGATTGGGTGTCTAAAATCCAACGACTGGGCGTGGGTACGGGATCTTTGAGCCTGAGTTTTGAAACGTTCTGAAGAGGCTCGATGTCGCTACTGATATCTGAGTAAAGCCTCAATTCAAAAATGTCTTTAGGCTGAGATTCAAATTTCAAGGTCACCTGCCACTGTGGAAAATTCGGGTGGGCAGCAACACCCTCGCGAATAACGGCACCTGTCGATTGATTTCTTAACTCAAAATGCAGTTCCGGATTGAGTGGAGCGCCTAGTGAATGGTCGTATCCACCGGCTAGAATCCAGGTGAGTTTCTTGGGCTTTTCAAAGCCCGGCAATTCGGGGTGATCGAGGAGTGCTAAAAAATTTCGGGTGATTCGATCGGCAGGTCTGAAAACTCGAGGCGGGACGAGCCCTTTTACAATAAATGGCTTAAACTCATGTTCGTACAAGAAGTGTGACGCAAAAAGTGCCGGTGCCACGTTAAAGTTTTCTGGCTTTTCAGAGTCACGCGCCTCGTATGCAATGATTCCTTTTTCTGAAGGTAATTTTTTGAAGCAGCGTGAAGCCTCGAGGGCCGCACGGTAAAACGGGGCGGCTACGTCAACCACTAAGTAGCGTATTCCGTGACTTGCCAGCTCACAGGCCAGCGACTCGTTCCAATCTTTGGTTCGGTTTGAGAGTTTTGTCAGCTCGTGTGCAAATCGGGTATTACTAGGAGCTCGATACTCGGCGTTAAGTACCGGCATGCCGTGTCCGAGACGTAAAAAGCGAAAAATGTAAAATGATTCTGGCGTGTCATTGGCCGGCGAATCGAATGGCAAATGCATGAGCCAGCCTTGGGGCTTATTCGCGAAAGTTTCTTTGATCGCTTCAGTGCTCGGTAGTTGATACCGTTTAAACTCAGAAAAGCCACGACCCACTTTGATGTCAGCAACAAAAAACACCCCGAAAACCAAGGCCATTGTGCCCATTTGTCGATAGAGTTTATTCTTGACTGAGTAGCTGAACCATTGGGTGAGTAAAACGCCAAAGATCAAAAACGCCGCGAGGTGAAAGAAATTGAGCGCACGGTATCCCACTCGAAACATGGGGGCGACTTTGAACGTGAACGGAACCAGCGAGAAAAAATATTTCTCTGGCCGCAGTCCGAAAGCGAAAAGTACCAGCCCGGCAACGAGAATGGGGAAAATGAGAGAACGCCGAACACGTAGCCAGCGTTCACCTTTTGGCATGGCCTTGACGAGTGTCACTCCGCAAAATAGCGAGATCAGCGGAAGCATCAATCCCAATCTAAAAGTCTGCTCGACGGTTCCTTTTCTTGAAATGTCAGGCAATGAAAGGGCTTTGAGCCAAGGGTGGCTCGTCATGAGAATTTGGGTCCAAGGGTGAAGTGACCAGAATGAAAAGTCGAGTGCAGCCTGGCGGTAAGGGTCTGACGGAGTGAACCCGAAAGGCGGTGGCGAAAAATGATCTGATATCATCGATGGAAAAAGTAACCAAAATAGAGCGACAAAGATCGCTAAAGACGTAGCAATTGCGAGAACGAGGCGAGAGAGCTGAAAATCTGAATTTTGGTAGGGCTTTGATTGAATGAATGACACGATTAAAACAACGAGTGCGAACCATGCAGCGAAGTAACCAATGTATTCGGTGTGTGCGAGGCCAAGAACCGTAAAAACCGCAGTTGAAGCAATTCGCTTTAGCGTGGGGTTCTTGCCGGCGCGCAGTGCGCAGACTGTGGCTAACATTGGCCAAAAAAGTGAGATGAGGCCCAGGTGTCCGGCCATACGCATTGGGAAGTGGTCAGAGTTCAGATAGAAGTAGGTGAGGGCAGCCGCGACCAAAGCGTTGACTTTGAGTTCACGGCACAAAAACACGAACCCAATACCCGAAAGAACAACGGAAGCATAAGCGAGCCAGTCAAAGAGGTGTCTGGGGTCGACGAATTGGCCGAAAGCAACTAATAGAAAACGCCAATACGGATTGGTGGGCCAAGCGTTGAGTGCGCCCATGAGCAATGACTGAGGCACAAAACGGTCGCGAAATAATTCAATCCAGGGCCGAGTTTTCAACTCATCGATCAAGATGCCGTAATTTGAAATGGTGCCGATTCCGTCGCCACGGTCAGCAAAACTGAGGTTGATGTCAATGAGTGTGCGGGCGCAGTACCAGGTGAAGGCGATGAACACCGGAAGCGTAAAACAGAAATACCATTTCCAAGAGCTAGGGTTTTTCTTGAAATCAATTATCGCACTTCTAAAAAATTTTTGTAGGGCACACATTTTGTTTAGCTACTCTTTGACAGCCTTTATGTCGAAAGTGGGGCAGATCAAATGCGCAGCAGGAGTTGCCAAAGTCAATCGTAGGAGTGCGTACAGGACTCGAAGACCGGTAGGGTTTCGAATCGACGTCCAGTGAATCAAGTCGCTGGGGGACTGTGGATAAATGTAATCGGCAAATTCTAATCGAAACCCACGGTTTCTTATTTTCTTTGCAAGACCAGGTAGGCTCTGAAAGTTAATGTGCAATTTTTCATGGTCTGAAATAATAATGGGTTGACGTAGCAAGTGCTTTCGAAAAAATCGGAAACAAGGCATCGTTATTTTTTGAAAAAAATAATTATCGGTATGAACAATCAAAGTGCCATTTTTTGCAGTTTGTTTTGCTATCTGGTCGAGTGTCTCTAGTACTACCGACTCAGGAATGTGCTCTACGACATCTAAGAAAAAAATTTTCGTGAAACTTTGAGAATTAAAATGCAAATCAGGTAGTCCAGCTTGAGCTACGTGTATATCAGTAGCTCCTATTTTTGCTATGGTGCTTTGAATGATCTCAATGGCTGCAGTTGCGTAGTCAGTGCCGTAAACTTCTGCGCCCTCTTTTTTTGCGCTAAAAAGGAGCTCACCTCGGCCACACCCGATATCTAGAACTCGATCAGTTTTCGTAATTGCAGCCCGATCGTAGCAGCGCTTTAGAGCGCCCCCTAATTTGAAGCCATCTTCGGTAAACCGGTCATATCCTGCGCAGGCGTTCAAGAAATATTCCTTCGTGTATTCTGATTCGGGAACTACTTTCGAATGGTCTGCCATAGGTTACTCACGTCTCTCTTTAATTGCGTAAGGTTTTTGATAGGTGAACGATTACTAGTATTGAACTGCTGAAGAGTCGTCAACTCAAAAATAGGAGTGAGAGACACCGTCGTTTTTAGCAAGTTTGAGTACAGTTAGTTGGTAATCGGCAAAACGTCTAAGTCTTTTTTTCGAATGTTCTTGATGGAGTCGGGAATCGCCTGCAAAATGGCCTCACCGAGAGCCTCGATCAGTTCTTTTTTGTGGTGTTCGCGGCGATGAACTAGTCCGATTTCTCGCGACGGAATGGGTCGGTCAAACGGCACGGTTGTCGAATTTCCCTGAATAAGTTCTGCCGCCATGGCCGGCAGTAAGGTGTAGCCACCATACTGATCGACGAGGGCCTTCAGGGTTTCAAGGTTTCCACTTTCGAATTCAAATTTTCTTTTTTGTGTACCCATTTTTTGATTTTTTAGGCTGCAGACATCGAGCATCTGATGGCGAAGGCAATGACCTTCGCCCAGCAACCAGAGGTCATCGCCTTTTAAAAGTGAGTACTTCACTCGCTTGAAAGATGCTAGTTCGTGGCTTTTTTGGCAAAGTACCGAAAAGGGTTCGTAGTACAAGGGAAACTCGAAAACCTGCGGCAGTTTGAGCGGGGTCGCAAGAATTCCGACATCGATGTCATCAACGCCTAGAGTTTCAATGATGCGGTGGGTTTGAAGTTCAAGGATGGTGAGCTCAATGCCTGAAAACGATTTTTCGAGGGTAGGTAATAGTTTCGGCAACAAATACGGTGCGATCGTCGGAATCACCCCAACTCTGAGTTTGCCTTCGGTCGCCAGGCCGCTCAGTCCTTGAGCGATGATCGATTCGATTTTCTTGGCCTCAAAGAGAATGGCCTGAATTTGACCGATCAATTTTTGGCCGATGTCGGTGGTTAAGATGGGTTTTTTGGATCGGTCGAAAATGACAATGCCCAAATTTGCCTCGAATTTCTGAATCTGCATGCTCAGCGTCGGTTGGGTGATTTGGCATTCTTTGGCCGCTTTTGCAAAATGTCCAAATTTGTAGACGGCCATGACGTATTCTAATTGGGTAAGCGAGTAGTTCATTCGTGAAAGCATGGGGTTAACGGGCTCCTCGGTCGTGGGTCTTCTTGGTTTGATAGATAGAATCTATCGTTTTATAGTTATAATCGATTTTATAAAATAGATCAAATCAAGTAGTGTGAGATTAAGAAAGCGGTTAAGAAATAACCACTACAAGAACCTCTAAAGGAGAGACAACACATGAATACATTAATCAATACGAAAGTGCCTGAATTCAAAGTTCAAGCTTACCAAAATGAAGCATTTAAAACAGTCACTCAAAATGACCTCGTCGGCAAGTGGTCGATTTTCTTTTTCTACCCAGCTGACTTTACCTTTGTTTGCCCAACAGAACTCGGTGACATGGCCGATAAATACGAAGCTTTTAAGAAAATGGGAGTCGAAGTTTATTCGATTAGCACCGACACTCATTTCGTGCACAAAGCTTGGCACGATGCTTCTGAGACCATCAAAAAAATTCAGTACCCAATGCTTGCTGACCCAACCGGCACTTTGACTCGCGCTTTTGGAGTGCACATTGAAGAAGCTGGCCTTGCTTATCGCGGCACCTTCTTGATCAATCCAGAAGGCATGATCAAGATTGCCGAAGTGAACGATAACGGAATCGGCAGAAATGCTGACGAAATTATGCGAAAAGTTCAAGCCGCTCAATTCATCGCTAGTAACCCAAGCGAAGTTTGCCCAGCTAAATGGCAACCAGGCGCAAAAACATTGAAGCCAGGACTGAACTTGGTTGGAAAAATCTAAACCAGGTTTACACTAGCCTTCGCTCTGTTTAGGGCTAGGTTTAGGTGAGTTTTAAAAGCGAGCTCCTTGAGTACACTGTTTTTTGGTGTGGTTGAGGGGCTCGTTTTGTCTGAGGCATAGCCACGGCAAGTGAATCTTAGTTTTAATCGTTCGCACCTTGCTCATCAGTAGTTTGATAACCGAATCTAGGAGAAAAGCCCATGTTAGACCAAGACCTCAAAGATCAATTGAAAGAAGTTTTCGCTCAACTCGAATCTGTCGTTGAACTGGTTCATGACGAGAGCGCGCATTCGAGTCAAAGCGAACTGATGGAGATGTTGAATGGGTTAACTGAAACGTCGACCAAGATTAGTGTGAGGTCATCAGGTGTCAGGGCGACAAATCCTCAATTTAAAGTTTTTTATAAAAGCCGTTTCACCGGAATTCAATTCACGGGAATTCCAGGCGGACACGAGTTTAGTTCACTCGTCGTCGCTATTCTCAATACTGATGGCAAAGGTAAGATGCCAGACACTTCGCTAGCCGCGCGAATTCGGCGAATCAAAGGCCCGGTTAGGTTGCGTACGGTGATTTCACTGACTTGCGAGAATTGCCCTGATGTCGTGCAAGCGCTCAATCAAATGGCCCTCGTTCATGGCGATTTTCAACACGAAATGGTCGACGGTGCGTTCATTCAAGATGAAGTGGCTGGGCTCGGCATTCAAGGGGTGCCTAGCGTACTCGTCGGCACAAAATTACTGCACTCAGGCAAGGCTCAACTGATTGATTTGATCGCTAAATGCGAAGCCCAGTTTGGAGTCGACGCCGGTGAAGTCACGCCCAGTCACCTGGGGCGATTCGATGTGGTGGTGCTGGGGGCGGGGCCCGCGGGCGCTTCTGCTGCCATCTATACAGCGAGAAAAGGTTTGAAAACGGCCATCATTGCTGAACGCTTTGGTGGGCAAGTGCAAGACACCAAGGGTATCGAAAATTTAATTTCGACCGTTTACACCGAAGGCCCAGAGCTCGCGGCGGCGCTTCGCAAGCACGTTGGGGCCTATCCTGTTTCGGTATACGAACACCGAAGGGTGGCAAAAATTGAAGGCATGCCTGAAGCCGGCCAAACTTTGGCTCAAGAGTCGGCAAGATTCAAGCTGTCGCTCGAAGGCGGCGAGGTCATTGAGGCCAGTTCTGTGATTGTGACGACCGGTGCGAAATGGCGCGAGCTTGGCATACCGGGCGAGAAAGAATACCTAGGGCGAGGCGTGGCGTTCTGCCCACACTGTGATGGGCCATTTTACAAAGGTAAGAAGGTGGCAGTCATCGGAGGAGGTAACTCGGGCGTTGAGGCAGCTATTGATTTAGCGGGTATCGTGAAGGAAATCGTTTTATTTGAGTTTCAGCCAGAGTTGAAAGCAGATAAGGTTTTGGTTGATAAACTGAAGTCGTTGCCAAACACCTCGATTGTCACCAATGCCAGAACCTCAAAAGTGGTGGGAGACGATACGAAGGTATCTGCCCTTGAGTTCGAGAACCGGTCAAACGGTCAGATCGTAACCGAAACCCTCGACGGTGTTTTTGTTCAAATCGGTTTGATTCCGAATAGTACGTTCTTAAAGGGTGTCGTCGAACTGACCAAATTTGGCGAGGTTATCGTCGATGCCAAGGGTCGAACCTCGGTCAAAGGCATTTATGCTGCCGGTGACGTGACGACGACCCCTTATAAGCAAATTGTCATTGCGATGGGAGAGGGCGCAAAGGCTGCATTGGCCTGCTTTGAAGACCGAACTTACGGTTAAAACAATTTCTGGCTTGCGATGACAGTGAGCTCGAGTTACAAACGGGTTTCACATGCACCGGTTTATTGTGGGGGTGTAGCTCAGTTGGTAGAGCGTTTCCATGGCATGGAAAAGGTCCTCGGTTCGACTCCGTGCACCTCCACCATCAAAAAGGGATCTGATCCCTTTTTGATGCTGACCGCGTCACACGATATTTCTTAACAATTCATTTATCTGCTGTAGTTCGTGGGAATTTTTGTGTCTGATGCAATTTTATTTGAGAACGCTTCTTGACTCGGGACATTCGTCGAACCAGCAATTATTGAATTAATGGACAACTGGCGTACCTTAAAGAGTACAATACTATCTTGACAGGATTGTACCTTAAAGAGTACAATGAAACTGAGGAATCATGGAAGAGTCAATCTCCAAAAAAGTTATTGCAGAATTTTTCAGAACGGAAGCAGGCAATGAGCCGGTACGGGACTATTTGAAGGCCTTGGGTCGACCGGTTTCTTCGGAGATTGGGGCTGACATTGGAACAGTCGAGAGATGCTGGAAACTTGGAAAACCCTTAGTTGATCAACTGAGAAAAGCAAGTGGATCAGGCACCGAACCGATCTATGAGGTGAGGCATACCGTAGTTGGCAAAGAGTATCGAACACTCTTTTTTGTTTTTAAAAACCGGATGGTTTTAACGCACATATTTCAAAAGACAACTCAAAAAACACTAAATTTGAAATTGAAGTAGCCTGGTCGAGAATGAAAAAATGGGTTTCTGAAGAAAGAAGGAAAAAATGAAAAATAAATACGCAGGCTCTAGTTTTGAGAGCTTTCTTGAAGAAGAAGGAATTGTCGAAGTGGTCGATGCATCTGCAGTAAAACGCGCATTCGTAATCGAACTCGAGAAGCGCATGAAGAAGATTCATAAGAATAAGACAGCATTTCGAGATGCACTAGGAAGTCCCACGACTGCTGCGCGTCTCTTTAGTGAAAATCCGGGAACCGCACTTGAGACGATCGTCAAGGCCGCGGCCATCGTTGGATGTGAATTAGAAATTCGCCTTAAGCCTAAATTTGGGTTGCGTTAAAAATATACTGCAGGAATACACGAGAATAGCAGGCTGTCTGGCGAAACAAGGAGTCATTTTAAGGTATCAAATTATGATACCTAATTGGAATTTATGGGTCAATTTTTGCGGCTGAGATCAAAATTTGATACTACTTAGCTTGAAGTGCTTCGCCTGCTCCTGACGAGACTGACGCTGGTGGGGTTGCTGGCGCCTGGCCCTGGTCGGGAGTTTCGCCCAGTGAAATTAGCGCGATTTTCGCTTTGAGTGTGAGGTCAGCATCGGCTGGTTCAATTTTCGACGCGAGTTTGCGGGTTTTTTCGAGTAAGTCGCCATTCTTTTTTTGATCAGGCTGTATTTGGGCGGCAAGCTGAATGAAGGCCAGTTTTTCTGTCATTTGACTATCGTTAAGAAGTTCGATTGTCTTCAAGGCCGAATCGTAGCTGCTTTGCGGATCAGACTGTAGGGTATTCCACGCTCTTTCTGCCCATTGTGGGGTTGGCGCATATTTTGTAAACTGTCGGTGTTGAATCGCGAAGAGCATTGCCCAAGCCTTACCGTAACGGGTTTTTTCAAAGTAAGGACCCAAGTCTCTAAGTGCTTCGTTGAGTTCGCGGTCGGTCTCGGTATAGTCTCGCACCCCCTTTGGAATGCCTGCGGTTTGAAGCGTGACTTCATTCTTTATCGTAGCTGTTGATGTCTGAGTAGGTGAGAGGTGAGCCGGAGTCTTTGCAGCTGGTACACCGGTTTGGGTCGGAGAACCGAATAACACTAGGTGTTCATGCACGGCGAAAGACGGATACGGTCTTCGCCAAGTGCCGATGATGACGTATGAGAGAAAGAAGAAAAAGGCGAGGGCAAAAAATCCCATGACGAAGTGTATTTCTTCAGGGCGTCTACTTTGTGATGATGAGAGCTGTGAAGCCATTTTCATGCTTGGTTTGCTTTATGGTTTTACAATCTCGCAATTGTATTCGCTTAAAGGACTTGTTCTTGTGCTCGCGTTGCCAAAGATGCCATCTTCTTTTGCTAGATTTCCTTGTTTTCCTGAAAAATTGGTCAGCGCACTTTTCCAGGCGCTTGGGGTGACCGGGCTGACGACCCCTGTAGCAATATTAACTAGGTGAAAGGGTGCCTGGGCTTTCGGGTAAAAGACGGCGTATTGTCCACTTTGAACCTTGATCGGAGAGTTGGCTAGGTCGCCGCGCTTTTCGTAATCGTCGGCGATGACGTTCGCCATGGCAATGGTGAGAGGAGTCAATACGAAGTCTCCGCTCATTAAGTTCACGGTTCTGAAAACTGTTTCGTAGTTTACCAAAGCTTGAGGTACTTGCAGTCCGTTGGCTGCTGTGAGTTTCTGAAAAACTGAAAAGTGTGAGCGATTGGCTTCTGTTATTCCGGCATTTCGGTGGTAAAATCCGGTCACCCAGTACTCGTTTTCTAGATAGGTTCGGGGCGTTCCGTAAGTGATTAGCGGTCGGTAGCCCTTGAGAGAAGTCATCCAATGAGGGGTTAGGGTGCCCGTCGACTTAGAAGCAGGGTGGTCGAGGTAAATGAAATCAGGAAATCCTAAGTTGCCGTCAAAAAAAACAGAAAGCTTGTTGATACCAATGAGCGAGTTTGAGGCTGAAACGACCTTGAGTTTTAGATTATTGTAAGGCGCCACTGATTGAAGCGCTTGCCTAAATTCGCCATGAAGTGAGGACAGAAAAGGATTTTGAATACTATCGGGGGTTTGTATGAGTACATGGTTCTTGAGGAGTTTTGCCAACTTGTACGCAGCATTGTCGATGAGTGCCGTTCGTCGTTTTGAGGTGTCGTCGCAAGAGTCGTACGCAGAAATGGTTAGAATGATATTGCCGTCTTTGTCTGCGAGTGCCGCAAACTCTTTGAGGGCTTCTTCTGTTTGACTCGACAATCCAGCTGGTGCGAGGTTTAAATCAGGGGTTGGGCTAGGTGTTGGGGGTGGGGCGGTATCAACTGCTTTTGCAGCGGCAGTGGCCCCTGTGATCTTGCCTGTTGAACTTGAAGGTGCAGTGGGCTGTGCCCCGTCATCGCACCCCGAGAACTGAGGGGCTATTAGAATCACTGCGATGGTTAGACACCAATAACCCCAAGAATTTTTGAAACCCGTTTCCCCGATCATAGATTAGAGTTTCTCGTATTCTGCGGTTGCCGTCTATTGTGTCGAGCCCGACACAGTTGAAATGACCCACTTGGATTTGAGTCAAAGCCGTTTTTGCTCAGTTACAGCTTGTCTTTTAGGGTGGCTAGCGAGATTCTGAGGGGCATGAAACGGTCAAAACGCGCGAAAAACAGTGACAAGGTGCTTTCGTTTGATCTCGGTGGCACAAAACTAGGGGCAGGACTTTTTGAGGTCGTGTCGATCGTGAATCAAAAGCAAGTTGCGGCGCCGGTAAAGCTACTGACCCACGAGCAAATTCAAGTCGATTGGTCGCAAGGCACTCAAGGTGTTCTCGCACAGTTTCACGAGTTGGGTCGGCTGGTTTGCGAAAAGGCAGGGGCCTCAATGGCTGATGTCGCCTCGGTCGGTTTAGCCTCGGCCGGGCCGATTAATACGCTCAAAGGCACGATACTCAATCCTATAAATTTTGCAGGAGGAGCGATTGCTTCGCACGCAGTGAATTCGCAGTTTCGGCAATGGGCAATTGTGAAAGATCTTGTTAAGTTATTTAAAAAAGAAGTCGCATTTGAGAATGATGCCGCTTGCGCAGCCCTCGGTGAACAAGCACAGGGGGTAGCTAAAGGCTGTGATGATTTTTTGTTACTCACCTTGGGTACGGGCTTAGGTACGGCGATTGTCAACCAAGGGCGTTTAGTCTCGGCTCGTTCAGGCCTTCACACTGAGGCGGGGCATTTCGTCTTGAGCTTGAGCGACACTGCACCGCTATGCAATTGCGGCACGAGGGGCTGCGCTGAAGCCTACCTCTGTTCTAAAGGATACGCGGCTGTCGGCGAGGCCGAGTACGTTAGGCGTCTTACTCAATTCATTCGAAGTTTTGCCGTGGTTTTTGCGCCAAAGCAAATCGTGATCGGCGGTGGATTTGGTTCAAAAGTCTTTCTTGAAATCGAATCGAAGTTGAAATTAGGCGTCGCTGAGGCGCTCAGCGGGTGGAAAGAAAGCGGCGTGAGTTTGCCTAAGATCGTTGCCGCTAAGTTAAAAAACGAGGCAGGGTTAGTGGGCGCCGCGGTTTTAGCTTCGCGAGGGTTGTAAAGTGAGTGACCAAACCAAGTAGTGCAATGGTCCGGAAACTAAATTCAAGTTTTTTTGGCCTGAGCCGAGAGGTGTCATAGGCTTTTCTGTTATTTTTCAGATGACCTGCGTGAGATGTGACCAAACCAAGTAGTATCCCTACATGGAAGTCTCCGGTGTTACGCTGTAACCCAGCACCTCATCATGTCTATCGGAAATAAGAGTCTAGAACGCGGACTAGTAAAACCAGTAACCGGACTACGATAGAAATGGTCCGGCAACTTGATTCAAGCTTTTCTAGTCTGAGCCGAGAAGAATAACAGGTTTTGCTGTTATTTTTCATACGAATCACCCCCTTTCTTGTAAGGAGAAGGGGTAGTTCCGTCTACTCTACTTGGTTTGGCTCATTGCTCTAACGCAAGAGCCAAGCCAAGCAGAGTTTAAACCTTTTCATTTCTTAAAATTTGCGTGACGATCTCACCATGGCGCAAAATGTAAATTCGAAAGTCGTTGGGTTGTTGATTGCATGGGGTCTCTGGGCTGCTCTTTTCTTGGAACAGACTCATGCACAGATTGATCCCCAGTGGTTTTACGAAATTGAGCAAAACGGAAAAATCGCCGGAGTGATCTATGCGCCACCGCGCTCAGCTGGTGGGCAAGAGTATGCCGAACACTGGGTGGTGTTTTCAAATTACGTGTACCCTAACGGTAAGAACAAGGTAGAATCTCGAATTCGGGCGCAGCGTAAAAATCCTTACGCAAGCGAAAAAGATTTTTTGACCAAGTATGCAATTCCGCCTGGCGGAAAATACATTCGGGTGAATTCGTCTGAGTTTTCGCAGTTTCCGGTGCAGCGGTAACTATTTTTTCTCAGGAGTCGCCGCCGGTACGCGCTCGCCGGGTTTGAGTTGGGGTAGTCCGACTAACGCGCGGTTCATGGGTGTGGCCCACTCAAGGTTGTCAACGCGCTGTTTGTTGCGTTCGATTTTGCGCGAGACTATGTGAAAAATGGTACCTGGCCAAGCCGCGTGAAAAACATCGGTGCCTTCGTCTAAGTATTTTGGATCAGGCGTTGCGTATTTGAATTCTAACTTCGATGATTTGCTGACTCCTTGAAAACCGAAAGAGCCGAAGGGTTGCAGACCGGGTTTTTTGGAGGAGGGAGATGAGCCAGATGCCGCTGGTGATTTGTATGACATCATTGGCATGTTGGGTAATTCTCTTTTTCCTACGGCATCGATTTCAGCGACGGCCGCTTGGATTTGTGGTGAAATGCCACCTAGTGCTTGAGTCAGGGTCGCCGCGGGGTCGGCTGAGCTGGCTAGTTTTCTTGCGAAATCTTGTGCAGACAGGCCTGTCACTTTTTGGATGAGTTCATTGTTTTTCTTTGGTTCAGTATTTAAAACTTTTATCGCGTGGCGGTCTAAATTGTTTGCGGTGGCTGAGTTACTCACTCCGTCGAGAAGACGGCCAGAACTGTCAAATATTTCACCTGCAGCGCCGGGCCCGGTTGACCCAGATGCCTTAGATTGCCCTGATTTTGCAGAGATTCCGGCTGTGCCACCTACG
This sequence comes from Oligoflexia bacterium, assembly GCA_903895855.1. Classification (GTDB taxonomy): domain Bacteria; phylum Bdellovibrionota; class UBA1018; order UBA1018; family UBA1018; genus CAITVN01. Next base: position 60,562 of record CAITVN010000094.1, read on the forward strand.
CTGATGTCGCTGCCGATCTTTGCTTTGGTATTGGCGGCATCAATGTATGCTTGTTGGCAACTAGTAAGGATGGTGTCATTGGTTGATTTGAGTCGGTTGATCTGGGCACACGATTCTTTGTATGAGTTGGCTTGTTTTACGATACTGTAAGTTTTTGCCCCCACCATCGCGGTGTGAGCTGCGAGCGCTGCGCAGGAAGCAATTTTTTCTGCTTGTTTTTTTGCTGCAGCTTCGCTTGTCTCTTGGGCGGCTTGTTTAAGCCCTTCGTCGGTAGCAGCTTTTGCTGCCTCTTCTGCTGTCTTTTCAGCAGCTGTTGCTGCGGCCTTTTCAGCAGCTGTTGCTGTGGCCTTTTCAGCAGCTTTTTTTGCGGCCTCTGCAGCGACTTTTGCTGCAGCCGCTTCAGCGGCCTTTTTTGCAGCCTCTTCAGTGGCTTTTTTTGCCGACTCTTTTAGGGACTCTTTCCCTGCCTCTTCAGCTGATTGCATACCGAGTTTTTGAAAGCCCGATGACGCCATCATTTTAACTCCCTCGGTTGCGATGCCGCCCATCAGAGTTGCCATTGGGTCAAACTTATCTTGTTTAATTTGTTGGGTAATCGATAGGCCCAGGTCGATTCCTTCTGCTGAATACGATGAGATGGAGCAGGCAGCGGTTGTCCAAGGGTAGGCGTCAGCTGCCCCGCATGCCACCCCACAAAAAGTCGCAGCCGTCGCATTTACTATAATGCTGGTGCCATCCAGCCATTGGGCTAGGTCTGAGTTGTTTCTCGATTCGCATAGGGTGCCGGCTTGCCCCCAGGCATTTGCATAGTTGGCGTAGTCTTGATCAGTGCAGAAGCCGTTACCTTTTTTTCCGCTCTTGGCGTCAGCGACGTAGCTTTTGTAAGCGTCACACGTATCGTCACATTCGTCGGCGAGTAGTTGAAGCGAATGAGAAAAACAGAAGAGGCAAAGAGTAACTACCAAAAATGTGCTACTCAATGGAGTCAATTTTATTTTAGATGACATAGAACTTTGTTTCGGTAATTTTGTCGCCATATTTGCCTCAACTATCTATCGGACAGTTATTTGCTAAACCGTAATCATTACGATGTTGTTTTTAACTTTACCGCTTACCGTTCACGATCTGTAGTTGTGTCGAAAATGAAGCAGGTTGTTTTTCGTGAAATTCGCTCGAAAGTGGTCGTAAATGCGGCTTTTTTCGTCAAATGCTTGACCGATGTTAAGGTTTCTTCTCTGTGTAGATACTTCTTCGCCGTGCGCGATGAATCGCTGGTGCGGGGGCGACGGCCATCGGCCCATTCGCGGGGCGACATTTTAGGGGGTAGGTGAGAGCGTTATTCTGTGTTTCCCTTTGGTTTACACCCCCCCTGATTTCGGAAAGCAATTCCGAAATCA
>CAITVN010000095.1 GCA_903895855.1 Oligoflexia bacterium
CTTAACTTTTGCGGGACTCATCAGTTGGCGTTGCCAAACAGGCAAAACAACTAAGAATCAAACCTCGACCTTTGTTAAGACGCCCGCTTCATTCGCTTTAGCGACCCTTGCTCATAGAGCTCTACCACCGCTTCTGCGGCCTCTTTGATCTTTCGTTGGAGTGTCTCAGGCTTATTGACTCTGACATCGGCACCGTAACCAAGGACCCATTGCACTAGGTCTGGGGTCACACCCATTTCGAGAGTCATGCGAATTTCACCGGCTGTTAAGGCAGTCACTCGTTGCGACGAGTGCCAGCGACGCTCTTTGACGTATGAAGCAATCGGGGCACGAAACACGAGTTCGATGGTTTCGATTTTTTCTTGGCGATACACGCCGAATGAACCAGAAAAATATTTTTCGGGATCTACTCTTTCGCCTTCATACAGATCGGTCAACATCTCTGCCACTTGCATTCGGGGCAACGCAAAAGTCTTGACTTTGTGATCACCCAAATCTTCGGCAATTAAATAAAGTGAGCCCTTTGAAAAATACAAGAAATGTGGGCCAAGTAATCGCTCTTTCGCAACATCAGGTGTGCCCTTGCTAACACCCTGATAAACCACTTTCAGTTGATGCCCCTCAGTTGCGGCAGACCGAATCGTCTCGACAATATCTGGATTCACCCCTAGCGACCAACGCGGAGTCGGCTCGAACGACACTTCTTTAGTTAGCTCATTCAAGTGCTCACGCGAGCGTTCAGTTAATAACGAATCGATCTTGAGAAAGAAACTCGCAAGGTCTGCATAAAAGCAGGTACCTTCTAACGGTTGCAACATGCCTCTAGCAAAATACAAAGACAAAAGTTCACCCGGAGTCAACACCAATGACTTGCCAATCGCTACGGTTCGATCGATCTGATAAACTCTCACCGATTCACTTTGTCCGGCCTCACGACGCTCTTTGACTTCAATCGGAAACCCGGCTTCAATCAACGCATCGAGGTCTCGGCGCACGGTACGCTCAGCGACCTTAGTGTGGTCAGACAGGTGTTCGTGCACTTCTTTCACCGCCATGCCATCACGAGACGTCTCTAAGATTTGAAGAACTTTATAGATTCGAGTGACTTGATCGTTCCTAGCCATATGTATCAGATCGGTGTATCCGATCTCCTTCTATTCAATCTTAACAGTTTTCATCACGCTCACCCTTTGTCATCGCCGACACACCCGGGGGTGCGTGACCTTCAATGTCAGATTGCTCGTTCAGAATTAAACTCAAGATGAATAAAAATAAACTGAATAGAAATACACAGCCAACTGAAGTGTCAGCGGTCGCAGAAACCATCGTTGCACTCATTGCCTCGGGCCAAGCCAATGAGCTTGCGCTTGCCCTGAAACACCTCAAACAACATTACTCGACTGACCAAAATCGAGCCATTTTAGCCTATCAAGTCGCTTTTCAAGTCGCATTAAAACGCGTCAGGTTTGGTAGGTTCAAAAAATCAGTGGTATTACCACCCCAATGCGAGGGCGACCTGACGGTACTAAAGGCTTCTCGAACGCTCAAACTCGGTGACCTCAGACAAACTTACTCGCTCTTGCAGCAAGCCCTAGATCAAGGAGCGAGAGACTACGAATGCCGCCAGATCGCTATGGGCATCATACGGCGGCTGTCGCTCAAGTCTCGCATGCTGATCTGGAAGTTTACCGGCATCGGGGTCGTATCAATCGAGGTCGGGCGCATTGCGGGCGCGGGCACCGTGTGTGTCAAAGACACCATCGACTGGACCCTCGAACCGCGCGAAAGACAATCGGTCTACTTGCTGCCGCACAGTGAAGAAGATCCGACTAGGCACATTGGCGAA
>CAITVN010000096.1 GCA_903895855.1 Oligoflexia bacterium
AAGGTCGAGTCTTGGCGAAGTTATTGGGGATTTTTTGTTTTTCTAGGCATCGGGATATGCCAGACAGTATTCTCGCTCGTGCAGTATTCGGGAAACGGTGAGGTCCTGCAGGTCCTTCGTGATTCGGCTCTCTGGTATCAGGCATTGTGGTTCTTGTGGGCGACACAGTTGGGGGCTGATCGACGACTGCGGCTGTGGAAAAATATTCTCATAGGGTTGGGAATGGCCGCTTTTTCTGGCTATATGATGCGTTTTTTTGGAACGCCCGGACTAGAGGGGAATGAAACGGTGTCTCCTACGTTTCCGCTAGGAGTGGTTTTTTTTCCGAATTGGCTCGGTACTCTTTATCCGGCTCTGTTTGGCGCCCTGTTTTCAGGCTATGTACTTTTTTACCTTAAGAAGAGCTGGGCCTTTTCAAATTTGATACTTTTTCTTCCACTCAGTTTTTTAGCCGCGCACCATAAGATTACTTTACGAGGAGTTCTTCGTAGAGGGGCCCTTTACTTTGTCGCGCTGGCCGTTGGGGTGGTTATTGCTTTTTATTCAAACTTTGTTGAGGACAATAGGGTACACTCGATTCAAGGTGCTCATTATGGAAGTGCCGAGATTTCTGATCAGATCTTGGCCCATAATTTAAAAAGGTCAATGTTTTCTCGGGAGGGAGCTGATGGCTGGCTTTTTCATGGCGAACTTTTCCGAGATTCGGGTGGAAATGTCAGCACGGTGATGGCTTGGAGACAGCATCTTTGGAAGCAGGTCATCACAGGGTGGCTTGAAAAGCCCTGGTTTGGAAGAGGCTTTGGACCTCGAATGTATGTGACGGACGTCACGGGTGGCAGGGCGGTCGGGCCTGACGGAAAATGGATTTCGGGACCGCACAATAGCTATTTGAGTATACTTTTTCGGATGGGTGTGATCGGTATTTTGGGTTTTTGCCTGTTTTGCATTCCGATTGCTACGCGGAGTCTTGTGAGGGCGGTTGTTCAGTTGAGGAATTTTGAGGTTTTAGGGACCCTCAATTTTGTCACCTTCGTGAGTATTGCATTTTTTTCTTTTTTCAATGTTTCACTAGAGAATCCGCAGTCCGGAATCTTTTTCTGGGTATTCCTAGGTCTGCTCGTTGCAGAACAAAAAGAGGCGAAGGTTCGAATTCGTTAATTTTTGCAAAGGTGAATTGATGCAAGCGGATAGGAATTGGTGATTTTACACTTTTCAAGTCCGGTGGGAGCTTGATTGTCAAAGAGGTTGACGTAGAAATATGTTTTTTCGGTCAAAATTGGGGCGTTAATTGCAAACTTGAACTGGTTTTTCCATGCTTGACCGTATCTGAGAGTCATAAGGCCGTCGAGCCGTGCTGCCGCTTCTTCACCGTTAGCAAATAGGGTTTCATTTGTGCTGGGCAAGGTATGGGCCCAGTTACGAATTCCGACTATCGTTTTGTTTCTCTGATGAGTTCTATAAATGCCCCTGGCGAAAACGGGGGCAGCAAAAAAAAGGCACATTCCAAGGGTGGAAAGGTACAGGCGTTTGTTTTGATAACTTGGAACTTGAATCGCACCCGTGGCAAAAGCGAAAAGAATTAGTCCAAATGAGATGAAATAGACCGGAGGAGCAAAGTAATATCCTGTTGCCCGCCCCCAAAGGAGGAGCGAGCCGAGGTAAAGCACTCCGGATCCGAAAACTGCGATGGCGAAGAACTGGGCATTTTTCGTTGGGCTTTTGGGCATTTGCCTTCGGGTTTGCCCCTTAGTTACCATGAGCAGGGTAATCAGAACTGCCGAGAGCGATACGGCAGGAACTGCTGCTTGCCTTAAGAAAACCAAAAATGAAGATACAAATGCAGAAAGTCGAAATCCAGCAGATGCCTGAGCCGTATAGCTTCCTTGTTTTGCCCAAATCGTGAAAGTAATGAGCGTGAGTAATCCCACCAGAAATCCGAAAGTTCCAGCCGTTCGTCTCTTCCAAGAAAAAATCGCCGTAGTGCAAATGCAGAGCATTGCCCAAACAAAGGGGCCCTTTAGCCAGCTTGCAATGAGAAGGCATGAAATCAAATAGGTGAGTCTGATGGGGTCTGCTTGTTTCTTGGGCGCGCTCAAGAACAGACCTAACCCTACAAAGAACAGGCCCGAGTGTTCCTGGAGTGAAAAAAAGGAAAGCCCATCTAAGAGACTTCTATTGGCAAGGAACAATGACGCCGTGGCGATTGCGATCCAGATTTTTTGGGTAGGTAGTAGATTTAAAGCAATGGGCGAAGAAAGGAGCCATCGAATCGGCCCGATTATGCTGATCGCAAGCATTGCGACTCGAAGGGAGAATACGAGGGAAGGCGATAAAAGGTAGACGCTCACACAGTAGACCCAATAGGCTGGTCGAAAAAGGCCCCAAGCCCAGTCACCTCGGGCGAGTTGTTTCAGGTTGGCAATTGTTCCATTTAGCCATCCCAACTGTTCAATAAAACGGTGGTTGTCTAGTGCGATGCCTACGTCGTCCATGAGGCTCCATTCCCACTCGTTGGCAAGTGCCAAGAGGAGTGAGATTGATAGTAAGGTCACCAGAAGAACTAGGGAGAGTTTTCTATTCATAGGTTGAGGTCTCTGGAGACCTTGCAACATAGTTTGGGGTAAGTTATCAAGAAACTTCGTTCTCTTTGTCATCGCCTTCTAATATTCAATGTGGGGTTTCATTGGCGGGGTTCTATTTTTTCTATAACCCCAAAACCCTTGCCAACTGCTCTGCAAAACTCTCAAACTTCGCAGTCGCACCATCTGTCCGAGAAAAACTTTGTCCCCTAAAATCACCGACGGCACAGCCACTACGTCCTAACCATTTAACCATCTCTTCGGCGCCGCCACCGATGGGATAAACGACGGGCGTGCCAAAGGGGTGCGACTCGACAATGATCATGGGCGCATTTTCGGGAACTCGTGAAGAAACGATAAGGGCTTCGGCATTTTGAAAGAGCCAGACTTTTTCGTCTTCGCTCAAAAACCCCGCAAGAATCACATTAGCGTGCTTGGATCGCCGAAAAGAATCGAGCATAGGCCCAATCCCGCCCAAGATAAACCCATGGTTCGGGTATTTACCCGCAAGCTCTAGAAAAATATCGGCACCTTTTTCGTGCGAGATTCTTCCAATAAATACGAAAAATGCACGAGGAATTTCTTTGAGCCACTCGCTAACTCGCGCCGGAGCAGGCAACGCCCCAATCACTGATCCCTTCACTGGAGCGATTGGCGTTGCACGGATAATTTGAATATTCGGTATCGCACCAAATGAAGAAACGAACACCTTCTGAATCGCGCCGACAGAATACTCGGAGCTCCCCACAAAGCTAACCCCCGAATTGCCTATCCACTCAACGATGCGTTTATTGCGATAAACGACCGCATACACCAAAGAATGAAGCCAAGAAGGCAGACAGTTACTGTAAAAAGCCCAGCGACTGCCCTTCTCAAAACAACGGTGACAGGTGCCGTTGCCGTCATAGAAGAGCCCATTCGCGCAAGAGAGGCGTCCGTTATGGGTCCAAAGATAGGTCTTTATACCCATTTTTTGAATCAACCCAGGCAAAGCCAATGACACAGTCGGTATGACGTTATTAAGAATCGCGTGCGTGA
>CAITVN010000097.1 GCA_903895855.1 Oligoflexia bacterium
GATTTTGCTATTTTTTAACCTCACTGGAAGTGACCTTTCTTTGCTTAAGTTCTGTTTCTTGTAAAATCAAAACTAAAGCCAAAATAGGCTTACTTCCAGTGTTTTTTTGTTGTTTAAATCGAATTTATTGTCGTTTCTAGGCTAACGGACAAGAAGTATGCACCACTCAAAATTACACCTGCACTGACGGTCAATCGGGTTCAAACGGGCACAACGGTTCACAAGGCTCTTACGGTTCTGAGGGTTCAGTTCGCGTGGTTGCTCGCACTGAACCTCTGCCCAGAGAAGTACTCGAAACCTCACCCAGCTACTTTGAATTGAGTAGCTACCCCGCCATTCTCATTGAAAATATTTGGGCGCAAGGTTCGATGAGTATTCAAAGTCTTCTCGCCCCCGCAAGCATCGTTTCGCCTAACTGGTTACAATTTGATCACACGCAGACTTCGTCAATCAGTCTTCAATGGAAAGCACCTCAAGATTTCAACCGGTTTAAAGACGTTTCTCCTTACTTATCTTCTCGAAACGGAGACGTGTACCTGAACGACCCTAGCTGGACCGATGAAACCTTATCAGACCTCGGCGACGGCAAGTACTCGGTTCAAGTCAATTCAATTTACGATGACTCAGAAGTCGCACAGTTCAAAATTGGAAAAATCACCGGTATCGGAAACGACATGAAAGTCGAAGTGATCGACACGAACAACCTACAGGGCACTATCGAAACTAGCTTCACGATGAAGTACATGAGTAAAGGTCACTTCAGTTATTGGAACATCAATTGGAACGACGCCGTACCCACTGACTGGATTCACCGCACCGGCGGCACCTACGTAATCGATATTGGAAAAACTCCGATAGCCGACAATTTCAAAAGAAAAGGCTGGATTATGGGAGTCGAATTCACAGCGACGCACCAGCTGAACTCGAATCGAAAATCAACGACTCAAGTTCAATATGGGCACGTCATCGGAAAAGACTAAACGCAGGTGCGAAAACTTACTCGTTAGTCAAGAATTTGAATGGGCTACCAACGAACTGTTCGTGATCAATGATCGTGAACGTGGTGCCTTCGGCAATGAGTGACGCCCGATTGGCAAAATTCTTTAACCCGCCATCAGCGAAATGCAAAGTCACTCCGGTGGTTTTGTAAGGTTCGATGCCAGTCACGGTACTCCACAAATCGACTCGTTCGATCATCAGCGCACCGTGAGATCCAAATTTTCCTGAATAGAGGCTTCCAGATGCCAAGAAGTAAGCGATGTTTTTTTGAGTGACCATCTTTTTCACGTCGCCAAAACCGAGTCGTACTAGGTCAGCCTGACAACCCAAACCCGTTGTAGCTCGCAGTCGGTTTCGGCCCTCAACAGTTGATCCTTCTTGATTGTTATCAATATCAAGAGCGATCACTTCGCCATGACCTTTGAACGTCACGAGACCCACTTTACTTTTGCCTGAAGTACTCTCGAGTTCGAGGCACTCTTTTGCATTCTTTTTTACTAGCGCCATTTGACGGTCTGAAAACCCACAGCCCAATAACGAAAATTTTTCAATGCAGGCAATAATTTCAGCTTTTGTCGCCTGACCAGTGACTTCTTGTTGCTCGGTAGGAAGATTCGGTTGACTCGGCTGAGTGGCCTGTGGCGGCTGAGTCACCGGTGCTGGCTCACCAGTCGAAGGGCCGACCCCACCACTTGGCTCAGTGCCAATCGTAATTTGAATGCCAGTGCCCGACTCTTTACAACCCGCGAAGGTTTGAACCAGAGCAAGAGCGGCCGAAATCAGAGTGAACTTGGCGGTTTTTGAGAATTTCATGCGGGTGAGCCTTTCAATGATGGTGAGTGCCCTCGTGAGCACAATTAAATGCACGATTTAAAATGTACGGCAACAATATAATGCTGAGCGTCATTTTGCAAGTCACACAGACCTTATCTCACCAAACGCAACTCTGAATTCAACCGAAACTGCGACACCACCGCGACACCCACAAAATGATGGGGGGCCTCGCCGTACTCGCCAAAGGTCACTCTCTGAATTCGAGGCATAGGCTTTTTCTCTTCGATCACCAGTGAACCGTTTGTAGCTAGCAAAACCCTCACTGTTTGTCCTTCGGCGTAGGCGAACGCTTGCTGCCCAAAACCGGCTTGAAATGCGTCTTGCCTAGGCGGGTGATTAGTTTCTTGTCGAAACAAAATTCCTGATTTTGAAACGCCATATAACCGATCGTAATTTGCGCCCGTGACCACTTGCCGCCACCCGTGGCCATCAGGTGCTTGAAACTTTGACTCGGTGATCGCCTTCGCACCGAAATCAAAATCGTAAACACGCCCGCGCGTGTCGACTAAATAGTTGAGCCCAGGGCCAGAAGTTGCCAACCTACTCAGCTCGAAATAAAGCATCGAATCGAGTACTGATACGGGTCGCATTTTACCAGTATCGACATCAGGCTCAAGACAATAAAGCCGGCGCAATGAACTGACCCAGCAGTTAAAGGTGTCGTTCTGATCGTTCAATGGGTGAGCACTGAGAACGGTGCGCGCGTCGGGGTCTATCGAGCCAGTGAAATCTTGTTGGTGAAACCAAGGCATCGACATTGAGCCTGTTCCTTGATTAGGTTTTATACTAAAAACCTGAGAATCTTCAGTGATTAAGCGAACCCCGTTATTTCGATGATCAAATTCAATCTTCGCAATTTTCTGACTCACTTTGAGATGAGTGTCGATTTGAATGAGTTTTTTTGAAAACAGCTGAAGAGAATAAAGTTTTCCGGCGTCATCTAACAGGTAGATCACATCAACCTCTTCAGCTATGGCCGTTGACGGCTGATTGATTCGAAGACTGAGTTGATCAACGGCGTATTGCTGCAGCGATTGACGGTCGGCACTACTCAGACCGACTGCGAACTTCGCGAGCCCCAGCGCAAACGAAACTTCGTAGGCATACGATCCGGCATTCTGGCTGGCCGAAAATTTCTCGTCGCAACCATCAGCCGCATACGGAATATCACCTCTCACACACCGAACATGCCCTACGGCTTCGCGTGCCGAATGCCGGGCTTCGTGCACTAGAGTCAGCAGCGCTTCGAGAGGCGGCAACTCAAACAACGCCCCCCCGAGAAGTACGATGCCGTGAAAAATATTACTCGCTATCGTAAACGGTTGATCGAGATCGAACGTAAATTCGTGAACCGATTTTTTTAAAAAGCGCGATGGAGATCGCAATGCCTCGGCCGCGCCCAAAGCCCAATCGTCAGAAATTTTTTCGACCTCGAGAGTTGAAATAAAAAAAAAGAGTTTGGCGAGTTTTGAACGGTCAGACGAGCCACAAATAGAACCGGTCAGCGGCAATTCATCGAATTGAAATTCTTCTAATAGTGAAGCAAATTGAGCCTCAGTTGGGCACGGCAGTTCATCATAGGTCATCGCAAACGCGCGAGAAGAGGCAACGCAAGTAACTGCAAGCACCAACGCCACGCCGGCCAGTTTCAGCGCGATCTTTAAACGGTGTATTCTCAAGCGGTGCAACAAAAGTCGAATCATTCAACTGTGATGCTTTTGCTAGAAATGGGCCATGCCTACCGTGATTTCAGCGACAGCTGGCGCCAGAGGACGGGTAAGAAGTGCCCCTCTATGTCTATTGTCTGAACAACCGTCGGGTGCCTACTAAGAAGGGTCAGTGTCGAATCGCCGCGGCACCTTGCAGGTAGCGGACCTAAAACCTTTATTTAGTCAACCGATTCCTGGCAAACCGGAAAATAGGTTTTCCAATTTGCCAGGAACCCAGATACACTCATTTTGTGGCACACACTCGAACCAGGTACCTTCAATCGTTGATTCAGCGGGGACTTTCTCACAAAGGCATTGTCGGCGTTTTTGGGCATCGACAGGTAGGCAAGACAACGCTTTTAGAACTTCTCTGTGATAGATACGCGACTTTAGATCGTACCCTTGAACTGGCTCGTGCCAACAACAATCCAACCGAGTTCTTGAATGAACTCTATGGCGATGCCAAACAAACACCCATTGGAATTGACGAGTGCCAACTCTCACCTTCTCTTTTTCCTGAGTTAAAAGAGTTTATTCGAACTCACAAGAAGCCCGGGCTCTTTCTGCTTTCTGGGTCAGTTCGATTTTCATCTCGCAAACTCATTCGAGAATCGCTGACGGGCCGAATTTTGACTTATGAATTGCTGCCATTTTCAGTTTCTGAGTTGGCCGGGAGGCCACTCAATGAACTGGCTCTCAAACTCTTGAGTGCCGACTTCAGAGGCTTCGACTTTACTCAGTTTTCATGGAAGGGAGTCAGGGCAATTCAAGACAAATACCTTGAATTCGGGGGTTTACCAGGGGTGTGCTTTATTCGAAATGAGCGAGACCGTCACGATCTCATTGAATCCCAACTAAGCCTAATACTAGACCGAGATCTTCGCCTCGTGTGCGAGACCAATTTACCCCTCATTCGCCTACGTCTCCTCGTTCAAGTGCTCGCTGAAAATCAAAACAAACCACTTAACCACACCGAGCTTTCTCGCAAAACTCGCATTTCGACTCCGACACTTCGAAAACTTTTGAGCGGCCTCGAGTCTATTTTTTTCATTAGGCAAGTGCTCACCGAAGGTGACGAGGCTCGATCGGTCTATTTTCTAGAAGACCAAGGCGAGGCAACTTACCTAGCTCGCAGCCGCTACGACTCGATAGAAGATCTCGAGCGACTTGCCTTCTCTCATCTACGCATTCCCTTCAGCTACACACCGGGCCTGGCCTACAATCTATTTCAATACCGGCAGCAAGGTGGCGCCTACATTCCGTTTGCTTTTCGAATCAAAGACCAAGTGTTAGGATTCGTCTGTCAGCTCGAACAATCGCCATCACTTTCAGCCACGCGGAGCACCCGCTCTTTTCAAGATAAGTATCCCGGTGCAAAAGTGGTCTACCTTCACCCACACAAAAATATTTTGATTCACAACTCAAACGAAGCCTCCCTCCCAATTGAGCTTTTTTTGTAAGGGGTCGCCTGGCACCCTAATGCGACCCACTTTATTAAATAGCACTCATATTTGTCATCATGATGCCGTTTTTTGGTACTATTTAATGCCACACGAGCGCCAAAGGTATGGTTTGGCCCTCATCAAGAAATTTGCACAGTTCTCGCCGGTCCTAGGCGTAGTAGGTTCCTGGTAAATCAGAAAAGGTGTTTTCCAATTTGCCAGGAACTCTAATTGCTTTATTTTAACGCAGCCCCGTCACCTTTTGTAGCCGGACACCAAACAGCGGTCGGGCCTTAGCCCGCAGTGAGCAAAGCGTAGCAACTCGTGCACATTGCCCTTTTGAATTTCAGCGCCGATACTTTTCAAGAATCGGTCAGTTTCAGCCGGATTGTCTACCAAAGCCGCAAGCCCTGTTTGCAATCGGCTTTCTTTTGCGCCGGCTTCTACTGACATCAGACCAGAAAAATATTTTAGGAGGGTCGGAGTTGACTCAGACACTTCAATGAACTCGAGAAGCTCAGTCGCAATCGATTCGAGATTCAATGCCTTAAACTCAGGCAACTCACCCAATTTAGTCACTCGGGTAGATAAAGCATCCCAAGGAGTTTCAGACGCCCTGAAACGGGACATCACTGTTTTTTCAGGCTGAACGGCTTTTAAAACCTCAAAGGCATGAGCGACGGTCTGCGGATCGCGAACCGCCAGGCGCAAGACTTCGTTGAGCTCAGCTTTTCTTTCTCGATTGTCGTCTAAATACCACTTTTCTAAAAACGATCCCACGTCTTTCAACTCTAATGCTGACTTGATCAAGTCTTCACGACTGAGCAAGTAATTAAGATTCTCGGGCAATACGCGATCAAGCGCCTGAACCACAGGCTGCACTAAATGCGCCTGCTCTCGCGAGACCCCCGCCAAGAGATAGAGACTCAAAATCTTCAAGTTGTCTGAATTTCCTGCCTCAATTTCATCAAAGACATGACCAACGATTTTCCAAAATAGGTCACGAGCCTTAGGCTCTGCGACTAACCAGGTCAGCAAACGTGAGGTCTCAGAGTAATGAGTGACTTCAATGAGCGACCGAAAGAAATCGAGAGTCACTGCTTTTTGTTTTCGCTGAGCTGCGCTCAAGACCGCATCAGAGGCTCGTAGGTCTGGTGCTTTTGCAACCACTTTACCCGCTTGCTCTGTCAAACCCAGACGAATCAAATGAGAAACCACACTCAGATTATTGCATTTTCCGGCCATCGGATTCTTGCAGTTTTCAGGGCTGCTTTCGTAAAAACTAAAGAATAAATCCCGCAAAACCTTTGCCCCCCCCGCATGAGGGTGATTCGCTCCCGGCAAATTATTTTCAATCACAGGAACTATCTGATTAAGATTAAACAAATGCTTCCTGACAGAACCCAAAGGAATTTTCTCAGGCTGAAAGAAACTAAATTCGTCGGCACTACCTTCGCCTTCGCCAGACGCCCCCCCGGTCTCGCCTTCTTCTTCACCAGAGCCCACTTCTTCGACTGGATCAGCCGAAGTACCGCACACGGTCGCCTTCGGAGTGAGTTTACGAAACAAGAACCCTCGAAGCGTGTTGATCAAATTCACGTACGCCTCTTCAAGCTTACGAGGACAGACGCCATTTCGCACCAATGAGATTCGTTGGGCCGGGGTCAAAGAAGCATTGTCACACAATGCACGATTCGGAAACTTGGCCTTCACAAGGTCTGGCCAGGCCTGACTTGGCTCATCACCCCAAGCTCCACCAATCATGGCCAAGAAATCGTAGCCAAAGTTTTTCATGAAGCTAAAACGAAAATCAGCATTCAACAAAACAAGTTCAAGACTCTCCATCGAATTGACCAAGCGAACCCGTTGTCGATTTTCGCCCGGGTAATAGTAGAGAATCGGTTGATAGTCGATTGAACGCTCACGCAAAAATTGGGCAAAGTATTCAGGCGAATAATGCTGTACACTATTAACATCACTTCGGGTCGGCCCCCAAGGTTCATTAGAATCACTAGGTAAACTAAAAAAATGTAAAAATGAAACTGTGGCTTCAACCAATGACTGATTAGGAGCAAAGCCCTTAGGATCGCCAAATTTGACCAACAGCGGATCAAGCGCTTCCTTGAAACTTTCGGTCGTCCATTTTGTTCTTGGATTGTTCTTCTCGGCATCCCACTCCCAAGCGGTCAAAGTATTCCGGGCGTCTGCAATGACCTTATCGACCCGCTTGCTTTGACCGGCTTCGGTCGACTCACACTCGTGAATACGCATCATCTCGGCGACCCGTTTACGATCAACGTTTTTGAATGGATCGCTGAGGGGTTCTGCAACTGGAGACTCAGCTTTCACCAACCCATGAACATAGTGAATCAGACCTTGAATCTCTGAGCGCTTTACCACCTCGGCACCTACGCTGAGCAACTGTTTCACGCTTAAAGAAGCCTGTTTTTCAATCTCACTCGCCAATTCAAGTGCCGCGCGCGAAACCGACGTAGACTCAATCGCACGGTTGGTAACCAATGCCACTCCCGACAACACTCGATCGAGCTTGCCTGATTCGTATTGATTAAAAGTGCGATCAAGTAAATCGGTTGCTTCAGAACTAGAAAGTGGAACGTCTCGAACGAGGTCAAGACTCCAGGTAAGCAAATTGCCGTCATTCGTGCGCAATTTCTCTGACTCAAGAAACTCTACCGCGTGTACCAATTCACCAAACTGACCCTGAGTATTCAAACAGCTTAGCATCTCGCCCATTTGGGCTTCAAATTCACCAGTTCGGCTATTTGAAAAATCAAGATTCAAATCTAGCTTCTGACACGAACCATACCGCTCACGATTCGTAAATTCTAATCGGTAGCCTGCGACTTGGCTGCTACTCAAATTGTGGCGCCGAGAAATCTCAAGAGCCGGCTCGATGGTTTTCGCAATCGCGTGGCTACCTTCGGTGGCGAACGAATGATAAAGCGTGATCATCGCGCCTAAGAGTTCTTTCAACTCGCCATCATTGGCCATCTTCGAGACCCAACGAACCGATTCCTTAAATTCTGGCATTTCAGCAATCGCAAAAAGAGTTTCAAATAAAGAAGCATTCTTTGAAGCGGCACCCATGATCTCGCTGCCGACTTGAATCATCGGGTGCACGTTGTTGACATAGTAGGCTGTTCTCAACCCCAGCAGTGCCGGAGCCACAATGGGCTCTTTTTGATCAATAAACACTTTCGCACTTCTCAAAAAAGCCACAAGGTCTTTTGGCTGAACCCTCGATACAATATCAACCAACATGTCAAAAAGACTCGCACCATTGAGCTCGGCCGCGGGCTCTAAGATAAACTGCACCGTCTCAACAAGTGCTGGGCGATCTTCTTTTTTCAGAAGAGTTGCAACAAAAAGTAGGTTATCCCACATTTTTCGTTCAGTCAGTTCTTGAAACAGCGGTATCAAACGCTTCAACCCGCCTGAATTCTTGGTCACTTCAGACAATAAACCGCTGCCTGTGTTGGCCAAGATTTTCGATAACAACGACTCGAGGTGATGGCGTTTTAGAGCCACCAAGACATCCATCATGGGCGACCAGGCAGTGGTACCCGCCAATGTCGACATTGCCGAATAAGTTTGCCCCAATTCTCTTGGATAGTCGCAGGTACTCGACATCAATTTAAGCGTTAACGGATACCCCCGTTGTACCCATTCAGCCGACTCAGACCCACGAGTGACCAAATCGTCGATAATAAACTCAATCGCGTTACCAATCTTACTGCTTTGCTTTAAGCAGTAAAGCGGACCATTCATCGCACTAAAAAGCGTTGTGAGGTCATCCATCGGCGCCTTGCCTGCTCCAAATTTCGAATCACCAGCAAAATTCAAAATCGAAGCCACAGCCGGCACCGAATCTCCCAAATTTCCTCTTTGAGATTTTTCAAGCACCTCGTCAATCGCCGCAAATAAACTTCCATCAATCAGCCGGTCGAGAAGCTCGCGCAAGATTTCAACGTGTTTCGGATCTTTTGAATCTACCGAGAGGTACATCAACAGGGGAGTGACAAACTGGGTTTCTAAATCTCGGCCACTTTCTCCGGCAGCTTCTCTCGGGTTTTTGACAGCAACGGCCGCCTGCAACTCGTCAAACGCCTTCGCATCCAAAAGATTCAATGCGATGTCTATTCCCTTCGAAACTGATTGCGGATTGAGTTTTCTTGAAATGCGCTCAAGAGATCTGAGCACCCTCAAGTTCGCTACCACCGGCTTCTTGCTCACCTTAGATTGATTATCGAGGTCTGATCCCGGCACCAGCTCAGCCTGATGCGCGCGTTTTACCAAGGTGATCAGCGAGGCGATGAAATCTTCATTTTCTAAAAGCCTACCCACTTGTTTAAGCGTGACATCTAGTGCTTTGTTCGACTTCAATGAATTGTAAGTATTTTCGAGTTCAAATAAGATGGGTCGATTACTCAAAATATATTGATTAACGAGATTCACCAACGGAGTCAGCTCTTCGTGCGAGAGCCGTTGAGTCAATCGCCAAAGCGGATCAATCGCCCCATTCGAGTTAAAGCAATCGGCAATTTTTCTAAAGGTTGTGACATCAAGAGTGGGCTTTGAAAGATTCAGTTTGCTGCAGCCCTCGTTCACCTTTCGGTAGCCGCGGGTTTCTAAAATACCGCTGTCAAAATCAGAAGAGCCGGCTTTTCCGCCGGGCGAACAAGCAGACAGCAGCAAACTCGAACAAAACGAGATGCCCGCAAATAGCCCGACTAGCCAATTAGACTGGGTAAAACTTCGACTTTTTTTCACAAACTAGCTCCCCTGCAGATGTCTGGGTACTCTAGCTAATGCAAAGGGTCAATTTCTAACTTCACCACCTGAGCCCGCAATCAAATGCTCTAACGCAT
Organism: Oligoflexia bacterium; assembly: GCA_903895855.1. Classification (GTDB taxonomy): domain Bacteria; phylum Bdellovibrionota; class UBA1018; order UBA1018; family UBA1018; genus CAITVN01. The sequence goes on from CAITVN010000097.1 coordinate 9,874, forward strand.
TTATCACGGTATGCAATTTGAATCAGGTCGGGTTATAGTGTTTACCATGTCACCCAATGCCGATAGTCGCGTCGTTTTAGAAGTCAAAAACCTCGTAAAAACGTTCCCAAAAGTTGAGGCCGTGAAGGGCATCTCTTTCGAAGTCAAAAAGGGCGAGTGTTTAGGCCTACTTGGGCCAAATGGAGCGGGAAAAACCACTACGATTGAGATTTTAGAAGGAATTCAAAAACCCACCAGTGGGGAAATTTTGTACTTAGGAAAACCAGTCACTAGAGATTTTCAAAAAGTGGCGGGCATTCAGTTTCAAAAAACATCACTGCCAGATTACCTCACTTGCCGAGATGTACTAAAGCTTTTTCAGAGCTTTTACGAAAACACACTGCCGATCGAAACGATGGTTGAATGGTGTGCACTCGAAGAATACCTCGACCGAGATGTACACAAGCTTTCTGGCGGTCAGAGACAACGCCTTTTATTAGCTCTCGCATTGATTCACGATCCTGAGATCGTTTTTCTCGATGAACCGACAACCGGTCTTGACCCGCACGCCAGAAGAAATTTTTGGGAACTCGTCAATCAAATCAAGTCTAAGGGCAAAACCGTTCTGCTGACCACTCACTACATGGACGAAGCGTTTCAACTTTGTGACCGCATTTTAATTGTCGATCACGGAAAAATTCTCATTGAAGGCGACCCTAGAACCTTACTCTCTCAGCACTTTAATCAAAAAATTCTCGAACTCGACTCAAAGCTTGCCCCACTATTTGCCGACAGCCAGGCCTTTACCTTTAAACCCATCGCAGTGGGTTCACACTTAGAAATTCACACCACTGAAATCGAAGGTACCCTGAGTGAACTTGTCGCCCAGAAAATACCCTTAGAGTCGTTAACCATTCGCTCGCACACCCTTGAGGATCTTTTTATCGAACTCACAGGAAAGGAATTAAGACCTGAATGAACTCGCCAATAAACCGATTATGCAAATCGTTTGCCCGTTTTTTCGCCTTAATTGTCGCTCGAAATAAAGAATTCATTCGAGACACCGGATCACTCACGTGGACTTTTGCTTTTCCGGTTCTTGTCATTGCCGGCTTCGGCTTTGCTTTTTCTGGAGGCGAAGCCCCGCTCTTTAAAGTGGGGGTGATTGGCACAGAAGCGAGCACGACCTCGAACACAACCACTGATAGTTTTCTCAAAACGAAATACCTTTCGATCGTCAACTACGCGACAGAAGAAGAAGCCGTGAACCGTCTGCGCCATCACGCTACCGACCTCGTCTATTCGCCCAAAGACTCTAATTATTGGCTAAATGACACGTCAGCGAAAGGTTATCTCGTAGAAAAACTACTCTTGGCCGAGCACCCAAAACTCAAACGCCAAACCGTAACGGGTCGAGAGATTCGATACGTTGATTGGCTCATCTCTGGCCTACTTTCGATGAACATGATGTTTAGCGCACTCTTTGGTGTCGGCTACACGATTGTTCGTTATCGCAAAACTGGCGTCCTCAAACGCCTCAAGGCCACCCCTATTTTGGCCGTTGAATTTCTGGGCGCACAAATCACGAGCCGGCTCATTGTCATGATGGCTGTTTCAACTTTGGTTTTTGTGGGTTGCAATGCGTTCATTCACTTTCAAATGCTCGGCAGTTACTTAGACCTTTTCATTGTCATGACCGCCGGGGCCTGCTGCCTCATTTCGATTGGCCTACTTGTGGCAGCATTCATTTCGAGCGAAGAGCTCGCCGGTGGATTACTGAACGTCGTCACCTGGCCCATGATGTTTTTGTCAGGCGTTTGGTTTTCGCTCGATGGGTTGAATCCAGTGATCAAAAAAGTAGCCCTGTTTTTTCCGTTAACTCATGTGATCGACTCAGCGAGAGCCATCATGACCGAAGGCGCTACCCTAGCCTCTCAGTCTTTTCACTTGGCTGTTCTGGGTAGTCTCACATTGGTGTTTCTGACGATTTCTTCGCTTTTTTTTCGTTGGGAATAGTTATAGCCTCACCTCTCAAAGGTCTAATGGAGAGGGCCCATCATCATGTCTACAAAAACAGAACCTGTCGAGTTGATCAACCCATCTGAAGCTGTCACCAATGCGGCAGTAATCAAGAACTACGAAGAAGTGTACCAACGATCGATTGAAGATCGCGAAGGCTTTTGGGCTGAAGAAGCGAAAAAACTGCAATGGTTCAAGCCTTGGACCAAAGTTCTCGACGATTCAAAGAAACCGTTTTACCAATGGTTTACTGGCGGAAAATTTAACATCGTTTCTAACGCCGTCGATCGACACACTAAAACCTGGCGCCGCAATAAATTGGCACTCATCTGGGAAGGTGAAAACGGCACCACGCGAACCTACTCGTACCACGCACTCAACCGTGAAGTCTGTAAATTCGCCACCATCTTAAAAAGCATGGGCGTCAAAAAAGGTGAGATTGTTACCATCTACATGCCGCTGATTCCTGAACTACCGATTGCGATGCTTGCTTGCGCAAAAATTGGAGCTACCCACTCAGTTGTCTTTGGCGGATTCAGTATCGACGCTCTCAGTTCGCGGGTCAACGATGCGGCCAGCCGCGTGGTGATCACTGCCGATGGCGGATACCGTCGCGGCAAAGTGATTGATCTTAAGACAATCGTGAACAGTGCTTTACAAGACTCACCTACCGTTGAGGTCTGCATTACCGTGAAGCATGCTGGCAATGCGGTCACGATGGAAGCCGATCGCGACTTTTGGTTTCATGACCTGATGTCTTTGCCGATTGTTTCGATGAATTGCGAAACCGAAGTGATGGATGCCGAAGATCCGCTCTTTATTTTATACACTTCTGGAACCACCGGAAAACCCAAAGGCCTCGTTCACACCCATGCCGGTTACGCCGTGTACTCTGCAACAACCCTTCAGTACGTTTTCGACCTAAAAGATGAAGACCGTTTTTGGTGCACCGCTGATCCAGGCTGGATTACGGGCCACAGTTACTTAGTTTACGGCCCACTGATCTGTGGCGCTACAGTAGTCATGTATGAGGGCGCGCCCAACCATCCTTACCCAAACCGTTGGTGGCAGATCATTGAAAAATATGGCGTCACGATTTTGTACACATCTCCAACAGCCATTCGAGCGCTCATGCGATATGGCGAACAATGGCCTAAACGCCACAACCTCTCAGACCTTCGACTCTTGGGCTCGGTGGGTGAACCGATTAATCCTGAAGCTTGGCGTTGGTATCATCGCGTGATTGGCGGCGGCAAATGCCCAATCATGGACACCTGGTGGCAAACAGAAACGGGCGGATTTGTGATCACTCCGCTGCCGATTACCCCACTCAAACCCGGATCAGCGACCAAACCTTTTTTCGGACACGAAGTCGGAATCGTAGATGATCAAGGCAATGACATTCCAGCCGGCGCCGAGGGCAATTTGGTGCTGAAAGCGCCTTGGCCGGGAATGGCCCGCACCATTCACGGTGACCCTGATCGGTACAAGTCAACTTACTGGGGCCAATACGAAAAGCAGGGCTGGTACAAAGCGGGCGATTCTGCGCGAAAAGATAGCGACGGCTATTACTGGATCATCGGTCGCACCGATGACGTGATTAAAGTGAGCGGGCACCGACTCGGAACCGCCGAAATTGAAAGCGCTCTCATCACTCACTCAGATGTGGCTGAATCAGCAGTCATTGGAGTGCCTCACGAAGTCAAAGGTCAAGCGATCTACTGTTTTGTGATGCTGAAACCTAAACTCACCGGTAGTCATGAACTTGAAACCGCGCTCAAAGAACACGTGGCAAAGCAGATGGGTTCACTCGCAAGGCCTGAAAAAATTCAATTCGTTGATAAATTACCAAAGACGAGAAGCGGTAAAATCATGAGGCGAGTCTTGAAGGCCCAAGCAATGGGACAAGAAGTCGGTGATATCTCGACTCTTGAAGACTAGAACTCTTTATTGTCTATCACCTCAATGGTGAGCGAGGCTATCAGGGTAGGGGGCTGATGAAGCAACGTCCTCGGCACCCTGAATACATTTCTCTATTTAGTCTTAATATAAAGCCATTTTGGTTTTGAGGTCTCCCGCTAGCGTGATGCGTTCGCGCTTTAGCGCGAAGCGGGCGAGGCATGGATGACGTACCAAAAAAACAAAATGGCTTTATATTAAGACTAAGTAGAGAAAATAAAAGTGAGGGTGCCTGCGGATATTGCTTCATCAGCCCCCTACCCTAATAGCCTCACTCACTACTGACAAGAGCAAGAAAAGAGTGCGAGTCACCTAACAGCTGAACATCCACGGAATGAGGTCTTTTTCTTTCGGGCTGAGAGGGTGGCAAAGGTGCAGCACCTGCGAATGTGAGGGACTCGGAGCATTAGGACTTCGGCACTCGGGCTCATCATCGGCGACATAATTCAATCCGTTTGCTTTGATGCATGAGAAGAATGGTTTCCAAAAACTATCCCATTCGGCCTTAACTTCAGGAGTGCCCCAGTGAGTACAAGGGTGTGCGGGCTGATACCTGAAGTAGCGATTTCCGATTCGAATTCCAGCTATATCGATAGACCGAGCGGCAGCGTGGGTAGAACGGTCAAAGCTATTTTTCTTATGCGCAAGAATTCCAACGTGATGAATCGTGATTTGCTCACTTTCAATCAACGATCGATTTTCATCTCCGAGCCAATTCAAAAAACCCTGAGCTTGATCGTTCTCAATAGCTCGACTCAATTCAATCAGGCTAACCGCTTCGCGAACGCAAGTATCAATCGTTGCAAACCCTTGCTCAGCAAATTCAGTTTCGGCCGTAAACTGAGGTCGACCACCGTAACCACAATGAAATTGCCTTCCGAACTCGATACCCTGACCAGTTGAATGTTCAATTCTGTCCAAGTAATCAATGAAATCTCTTTGCTGCGAATACTGATGGGTGAGGGTTTTCCAATCTTGTCTACAGCGCTGGGTTCGGCATCCCTCAGACTCTTGCATGAACTGAATGGAGGCCTCTTTGTCACAACTTACCCAACTCGTGTTTTGACGAAATTGCACCGTCTGACCTTCTGGATTTCGAATACCGAGTTCACGATAGGCGATACCGGTCTTAGGAGCCCGGTATGCGGCGGCTTCGTCGGTTCCTTGGGGTCGAGGCGACCTAGCCCCCATTCCATACACTGATAGAGTGTATAAATTTTCAACACCGATCAAACCGATAGCCACCCAAATCAACGTCAAGCGCTTTCTTAGCATAACCAGCTATAAGAGCAAATAAGGTGCCGACGATCAAAAAGGCACGATTTTAGTAGGCAGAGCTCAGTCTTGGTTTTATATAGAGCAAATGAGAGAAAGTAGAATTTTGCAAGGAAACGAAGCGATCGCTACTGCTGCCATTCACGCTGGAATTTCCTCAGCCTATGGCTACCCCGGCACCCCATCAACTGAGGTCATCGAGTTCTTAATCAAGCAGAAAACGCAGCTTGGATTTCCTCACGCTGCTTGGTGCGCCAACGAAAAAACCGCTTACGAACAGGGCCTGGGTGTCGCCTTAGTTGGCAAAAGAGCTTTGGTTTCAATGAAACACGTGGGATTGAACGTCGCAGCCGACCCCTTCTTGAGTTCAACGGTCGTATCAATTCACGGAGGCTTGGTCATCGCAGTTGCCGATGACCCGGGCATGCATAGCTCCCAAAATGAGCAAGACACTCGTATTTTCGCTGATTTTGCCCATGTGCCTTGTCTTGAGCCAGCGACCCCGCAGCAGGCCTATGACATGACTTTCGAAGCCTTCGAACTTTCAGAACGATTTGGTGTGCCGGTGATCTTGAGACTGGTCACCCGCTTGTCACACTCGAGATCAGCGGTCAGTGTTCGAGTGGGCGACCCAGGAAAAGAGGTTCGCACTCAACCCACGAAGAAAACCAGTCACCCAGCTAACTGGATCTTGATGCCGTCAAACGCTAAGCGCCAGTGGCATGAGCTCGTCGAAAAGCAAGCAAGCTTCCAGAGTTTTGCCGAAAACAGCCCCTACAATACGTTAGCCCTGCCAAATGAGAGCCCCGCAGTCGCTGATCTGGGAGTCATCACAACGGGCATCGCCTTAGAGTATTTCTTAGAAGAAAAGTCAGAGCTCGTCAATACGCCCGCTCATTTGCACATTGGCGTCTACCCATTTCCGGTCGAGAAAATTCGAAAGCTGGCTTCAAGCTGTAAGAAAATTGTCGTTCTCGAAGAAGGCTACCCCCACGTCGAACGCCACTTGCGCGGTATATTGTCAACCCCAATTGAAGTCGTTGGTAAACTCTCAGGTCTCATTTCAATCGAAGGTGAAATGAATCCTGAAACCGTTCGCACCGCTTTAGGATTGCCAAAAAGAGAAGTCGCAAAATTTAATTTATCGGGAATGAATGTGATGGCTCGGCCACCACAACTTTGCAAGGGCTGCCCTCACGGTGACATGTTCTTTGCTATTAAGCCCGCCATCGCGGCATTTCCTGAGAGTCTTGTCACCTCAGACATCGGCTGCTACACTCTGGGGGCACTCGAACCTTATTCAGCCATTGAAACCTGTGTTTGCATGGGTGCATCGATTGGCCTAGCAAAGGGCGCGGCCGAAGCCGGGTTTTTTCCGGTCATTGCAGTCATCGGCGACAGCACATTCTTGCACTCAGGAATGACTGGCCTACTCGATGCGGTGAGCGCGAATACCAACATGACGTTGATGATTTTAGACAACGAGGCCGTTGCGATGACGGGCGGGCAGAAAACTTTAATTCCGTCTTCGCGCTTAAAAGATGTGGTTCTCGGCCTAGGGGTTTTGCCTGAACACGTGAAAGTGGTTGGGGCACACCGAAGGCTCATTGCTGAAAATACCGAAGTGATCAAGAGAGAAATCGAATACACCGGCTTATCAGTCATCATCGCGGTTCGTGAGTGTGTTGAAACCGCGCTTCGAGGCAAGAAAGAGAAAATTCAGTGTGCAACTCCCAATGACCAAGGAGGTTCTGGCTGTGAAGTTTGATCTCGTACTAGCAAACGTGGGCGGACAAGGTGGACTCTCAATTGCGGCAGTGATTGCAGTTGCGGCTCGCCATCAAGGGTTGAATGTCAAACAATCAGAAGTGCATGGAATGTCTCAACGAGGGGGCGCTGTGAGCGCTCATCTGCGCATTTCAGATCAAGAGGTGGCAAGTCCACTCATACCAACCGGCGCCGCATCGATGATATTGAGTTTAGAACCGATGGAGAGCATTCGGTACTTGAGCACACTTTCAAGTGGCGGAAAAATCATCACTGCAGCAACTCCGGTAATCAACACTTCAGACTATCCTCCGATTGCCGACTTGCTTGCTACCATTCGAAATATTCCGGGTTCAGTAATTGTCGATGCCGAAACACTTGCGCGAGAGGCCGGCTCATTTCGCACATCAAATATTGTGATGTTAGGTGCGGCTTCGCGATTTTTACCTCTCACCCCTGAGTCTCTCGAAAAAGCGATTCGCGAAATTTTCATTTCAAAAGGTGAACTCATTGTTTCACAAAATCTAAAAGCATTTCACCTTGGGCGCGAGGCCAGAGCGTGAATCATTCGAAAATTGCTGAAATCATTGGGGTTGCAAGAAAAGCCGGACGCGATTCACTTCTCGAAGAAGAGGGATTGCGCTTGCTTTCGGCCATCGGCATTCGAGTTCCACATTCAATCACAGTTGGGCCAGCAGGAACTCTTGATTCCTCAACGCTAGATGCGCTTAGGGCATTCAAAGAAAAAATAGTTCTCAAAGCGGTTTGTCCTGGGCTCATGCACAAGACTGAAGCGGGGGCAGTGAAAATTCTGCCAAATGAACCTGACCTGCTTCGGGCCGAGATCAGCAAAATGAAAAAGGCTCTCACCTCAAATGAAGGCTTTCTCATTGAAGAATTCGTCACTCACGATTCAGCTTTTGGCAACGAGTGGCTGTTCGGAGTCAGTCATAACCACGAATTTGGCCCGGTCGTGACACTCTCACCCGGTGGGGTTCAATCTGAATACTTGGCTAAGGCGTTAGAACCCAATCGCCGACTGAAGGCGTTTACCGCTGATTCACCCTTTCAGGCTGATCAGTTGGCCGGAATCGACTTAGTCACGAGACCCTTTCGAGGCAAAGAGGCTGCGCTCGCACTCTCAGAATTTGAAAAAGTAACTCAACAATTGCAGGCTTTTTTGGCGATGTATGTGCCAAATGAAGTGATCGAGCTCGAGATTAATCCGCTCGTCGTTTCAGCTGGTACCCTAGTGGCGGTTGACGTCGTGTGCCGTTTGGCTGAATCGACACCAGCCCCAGTAGAAGCACAGAACAAACTTCAGACAAAGCCCCTCGAAAAAGTAAAAGCCCTCTTACAGCCTGAGTCGATTGCAATAGTTGGTGTTTCAGAGCGAATGAATCCTGGCCGTGTGATCTTGAAAAACATTTTGAAAGCCGGATTTTCGGCCGATAAAATTCTCATCGTGAAAGAAGGCCTTCAAACCTTAGATGGCTGTCACTGTATTGCAAATCTCGAGCAAAAAGTAGACCTTCTCATACTCGCTGTTTCTGCTGAGCAGATTCCGGCGATCATAGAGAAGACTCTGAGCGCAGATCTTGCCAACGCGGTCATGATCATTCCGGGGGGCTTAGAAGAAAAACAAGGTGGCGAAAAGGCTAACCAACTCATTCTCGATTCGTTAGCGCAGTCGAGACTGCTACCTTTGCACGGCCCCTTACTAAACGGGGGCAATTGCCTTGGTATTCGTTCATTGCCTGGCCGTTACAACAGCATGTTCATTCCAGAAGAGAAACTGCCCACTCCACAGACAAATGAAAGCGAAGCAGCACTCATTTCTCAAAGTGGTGCTTTTGTTATTTCGCGAATGAATCATCTTGCCCACCTCAACTTTCGCTACAGCATTTCAATCGGTAATCAAATCGACCTCACTGCTGCAGATTACCTTGAGGCCCTTGAGTCTGATTCAAAAGTTCGAGTGTTTGGCGTTTACGTTGAAGGATTTCGCCCACTAGATGGCTTAAAATTCATTACTGTTGCAAAGCGCCTGATCAAAGCTGAGCGCAGCGTGATTCTTTACCGAAGTGGCCGCACCAGCGCTGGGGCCAGTGCATGCGCCTCACACACGGCCTCGATTGCTGGCGATTATCCACTCACTGAAACTTTGTGTCGCGATGCTGGCATACTCACCGCTGATAATTTTGAAGACTTTGAAGATCTATTAAGACTGAAAACTCTTTTGTCTGCACGCAAAGCCGCCGGATTGCGCCTCGGCGCTCTTTCAAATGCTGGGTTCGAATGTGTGGCATTTGCCGATCATTTTGTGAGTTCACAGAGTGGCGAACGCTCAGTCACTCTCGCACAATTTTCAAATCACACGACCAAGACCCTTGAGGGCTATTTTGGTCGTGCCGGAATTTCAAACATCGTCGACATTCATAACCCCCTTGATGTGACTCCAATGAGTAATGAAGAAGCCTTTATTGGTGCAGCTAAAGCAGTGATTGCTGACGAATCGGTCGACGTCGCCATCATCGGTTGCGTGCCACTGACTCCGGCACTCAACACCACACCCGGTGGGCCATTTGCCCAAGCGTTGATTGCCCTTTGGAATTCAACCTCAAAGCCATGGGTGCTCGTCATCGAGGGCGGCTTCACCTACGACGAATTCGTATCGAGATTGACTCAAGCGGGTGTACCCGTGTTTCGCAAGGCAGACCGCGCGGCGAAAATTCTCAGATCACTTTGCTGACGTTGTGCTGCGCGAAATTAGCGTCAACCCGGTATACTAAAACGTAAACACCAATTGGCCCAGGACCGTTTTTTCGCTTTCAAAATTCTGAATATCGCCTATCGAACCCCAACGATCCATTTGATCGTAAAGCAGTCGAATCTTCAGACAATCACCAAATGGCGCGTATGAAATCCACGCTTGATACCGATTCATGGCATCGCTCAACCTAAAGTTATTGGTCAGCTGGCTCTGATAGCGATCTAAAACCTGAATCGAATCCAAGTAGCTTGAGTTCACCGATCCTCCCACTTCGAAGTCGTGAAATTGAACAGCCATCTTAGCGTTAACCGTGACCCCAAAAGCGTAGTAGTACTGGTGCTCAGTCAGTACCGATCTAATGACGCCCAGATTTTCACCCATTTTTTTAGTATACGATTCAAAAGCAAACGAACGAATTGCCGCGAAATCTGGGTAAACGTCAATCGTAAACCTGATTTTTACGCCACTTCGGTAGATCGACACGTCCATCGTCGGACCCAACACATTGACTATCGCATGAAACGGTTGCTTGGTAATCGTTTGCCAATTGTGCATTCCAATATCATAGGCTGAAGCAGCACCGACCATAAAGCTGTAGCCTTTCAGGCTTCCGGCTGTATCGAGCGAAAGGTCTTGTTTCATGTAACCTGCAAAAACTGCTTTAAGGAATGCATGAAGATCTTCGTATTTGGTTTTACCATTGGCGACTCCAAAAGTTCCCTCGGCGAGCAATTCAGTAAACATCGTGTCTGAATACAATTTCGAAACTTGACCCGGCTTTTCATATTCGGGAATCGTGATGATTTGTGTGTGAACTCCCACACCGAAGCCACTCGACGCCTTTGTGTGAGGCGACCCTGAACTCGTTTTGGCCACCGATGAACCGTGAAACGCACCTGCGAAAATATCAAATTGGTGCCAGGTGTCGGCGGTGAATCCCGAATCATCTAGCAACGGAAATTGCTTGGGCTTATTGTCATTAATCCAATAATTCAGGGTCTCGGCGTTACCAAATAAAATGCCAAGAGTCTTGTTAACCACCGTGTTCTTACTCTTAGCGAAAAAGACGGCATATTGATGAAGTACCTCGCCGATCGCTGCGCCCGGTACAGAAGTGAAAATCATGTCGTTTACTGAGAGAACTTCACGCCACTCGCTGAACGTCTCCCAAACCAACGAGCTTGCGAAGCCAATCAAAAATGCCTCGAGCGAATTAGCACCTGTCGAGCGCCAAAAATCGTAATAAAATGCCCCAGCCAAGGGGTGATTAGAGGTATTAAACTGACCCGTATTGTTATCAAATCGAATACCGTGGGTGAGTTTATCTTTCAGCCCAGCGAGCGAAAATGGATAATCCCAATCAAGCTTATTTACCTTAATTTTAATGTAGTACCAAAGACTGCCTGCACCTAGCATTCCCGCCAATTCAAATGTGCTTGCCAGAAAATGGCGCTGCCTCGAATTTTCAGTTTCATACAACCGGTAGGCCTCATCGAAGTCAACTTCTTGGTTGTCGGCGACTCTTTGGTATTTGCCATCTTCAGTCTTTCTGACCAATTTTGATTCGTGAACTCCAGAGTCTAGCGCGAACTGGCGAAGCAAACCCTTATTTTTATCGAACTCAACAAAATTGCCGACAATTTTCTGAACAATGAGGCTCTTTTTTTCTGAATCTGTCGAATGTATCGGCCACTCTCCTCGTTTAAAATCAGACTCAAATTGGGGCCGAAGGTTTTCAACGCTGAGGCGACTAGACCCATCTGGGTTGTCAATCCACTCAAAGTGGTAATTCCCCATTTTTTTCACTTGATCAGAATTGGCCAGTGAACAAGTCAATTCAACCGGTGAATCACTAGCCTGGGTTAAAGCAGACTGAAATTGAGCACAGCGAACCCGGTTTTCACGATCAGAAGCTGTGGCACTGATTGCGACTGAATACTGTTTGAATTGAGATATGACATCGAAGTTTATCGACGCTCGACTGTCTGCAGAGATTAAAAGACCAAGAACTACGGCCGCTGCGCCGAGTGGCTTAAATAGGCCACTCATGCGACCAATTACTGAAGCAACGAGTTCACTAATGGAGTGTTTACTGCAATACATAAAAGTAGGGCCCTCTTGTTCGATCGCTATTATCGATGAGATGAACTCAACTTTGAATTGTGACCCATCGCATGCTATGACGCAATGCATATAACGAATACCATGACAAAGTCTTCGCACAGATTCTTGCGCGATAGCTCATCCAACTCGTTGCTTTTATTCGCCTCTAAATAGAAAGTGAAGACTGGTAGCACATCTAAAGGGAGCCTGCGACTCACCAATGAAGCCTAAGTCCACAAAAGTTCACCTATCTGCAGCTACCTTAATTTTGGTGACTGATGCCTTGATTCTCGGACAAGGCGTGGCGACAACCTTGATAGCAGTTTGGATGGTAGCGATCAATTTGATTTCAATTGCCACTGGCTTGCGAAAAAAAGCGAAAAACCCCGAGGCAAATCGCGCGCACCTGGTCGGCATATACGCAACGCTCTGGCTCAGTGTGATCGCAGTCATTACCGCTAACAATCAAATCGCCACCATGCGGGCCGAAAGCGTCATTTCAGCAATCAAACTCTATAAAGAAAACCACCAGCAATACCCAGAGACCTTGAGCGCCCTGACGCCAGACTTACTTCAATCAATTCCTCGAGCAAAATTTACCCTCACCTATCATTCATTTGAATACCACCGCCTTCCAAACGAAGACGTGATCTTCTTTTACACGACCCTTCCACCGTTTCGGCGCCGCACTTATGATTTCAAAAATGATCGTTGGATGGCTCTGGATTAAAAATTATTGACCATTTTTTGGTAGGATTTTCTCTACAATTTTTAGAAATTTATCAACCACGAACAATTTCTCTGGTTTGCCAGAGTGCGGATCAAAATAGAGATAACTCGCAATCTCATCAGACTCTGGCATCTCACTAGGATGCTCAGCCCAATAATCAGCCGATTTCTGCAGACTACAGATGCCAACCCCCATCAAACGATGGAAACGACTCGCAATTGCAGGATCAGAGGGCAGACTCCCGCCATTTCTTAGAACGATTTTGATAAAAATTCCTAGATCGCCAAGACCACTCACCAAGTCGGTCACTTCGCCGGCATCATCAGTGGCAATGCAAAGGTCTCTATTCACCCGAACTCCCAATTGAGCATAGTGTTCAAGAAGAAGCTGCAAGCCCTCTCGCGAAGACTCTACATCAGAAATGCAATCATCTAGCGATCTCTTTCGGCTACCCATCACTAACTGCAAGAACCTACCGCGGCAGCTACGCTCTGCGACTAGGCGATACTGACTCGAAGGCCTAATCCACTCGTTAACTGACAACGCTCGAACTTGAGGTGCAGTTAACGGGGATGAAGAGGCTAAAGCAATCTTCGAGTAGCTCGACTGCGCTCTTGGACTGATGGGCAAAAACACCCAAACCAAAAACGCCATCAGTGCTGCAACAGACAAGAACAAGAGAAACTTGAAAAATTTTTTCACAAACTCAATGGTACGTGGGCTCTGACTCACTTGGCAATCTCAATTCGATGATTATGAGATTATATGGCCCATTTTAACATAAAAAGCCGCTAACTCATTTCGTTGAAATCCCCAAATGCACATGCTACTTCGTAAGGTAAACGCGAGGGGATATGGACAAAAAATTTCCGACTGTCGAAATCGACATGACTACCTGTAAGGGTTGCGCAATGTGTATTGAAAATTGCCCACCCAAAGTTCTCAAATTTTCAACTGAGTTTAACACACTTGGGTATCAGTACGCTCACTACACCGGAAGCGGTTGTACTGGCTGCGAGGCCTGTTTTTACGCGTGTCCAGAGCCCGGCGCCGTAAAAGTCATCAAAGAAGTGAAGATAAAACAGAAAACCACCGCAGGAGCAAGCGCATGAAACACGAACTCATCAAAGGCAACGAAGCCGTTATCAAGGGTGCACTGCTGGCTGGTTGTACCAATTATTTTGGATACCCGATCACGCCAGCGAGTGAAATTGCTGAAGCTGCCGCTTACTATTTTCCGAAACTGAATCGCTGCTTCATTCAAGCCGAAAGCGAAGTGGCTGCGATCAATATGGTTTATGGCGCTGCCGCAGCCGGAAGTCGCTGCATGACCGCCTCAAGCGGACCCGGCTTAAGCCTTAAACAAGAAGGCATCAGCTACCTTGCCGGCGCCGAACTGCCTGCTGTCGTGGTCGATGTCATGCGCGCAGGCCCAGGCCTCGGCAATGTTTGGCCAGAGCAAAGCGATTACAATCAGATAGTCAAAGGGGGCGGTCACGGCAGCTACAAGAATTTCGTGCTTGCGCCAAATTCGGCTCAAGAAATGTGCGACATGACCATTCAAGCATTTGATATCGCCGACAAATACCGCTGTACTGCCGTAGTTTTGACTGATGGGTGCATCGGGCAAATGATGGAACCAGTAAAATTTCCCGACAAAGTCGTAGTTCCTCAAGAAAAAGATTGGGCGATTCACGGTACCGCCGAGACTCGCAAAAATGTGATCACTTCGATATACATGAGTACCGAAACCCTCAAAGACCTCAACGATCGGCTTCAAAAGAAATACGCTGAAATGCAAACACATGAACAGCGCTCAGAAGACTTCATGGTTGAAGGTGCGTCGCTCATTGTTGTTGCCTACGGAATCACCAGCCGCATAGCAGAAAACGCGATAAAAGAACTTCGAGCAAAGGGCCTCAAAGTGGGAATGATTCGATTACAAACCTTGTTTCCATTTCCAAAAGACAGATTGCAAAAAGCGGTGCCCCTCATCAAAGCGATGCTTGCGGCTGAAATGTCAGCTGGCCAAATGGTTGACGATGTTAAACTCGCAATCGAACACAAATGCCCTGTCGAATTTTTTGGAACCTATGGTGGCTCAGTACCCACCGTCGGACAAATGAGTGACGCAATCGAAAAAGCCTATCAAAAGCACACTAGCTAACGAGGAAACCATGGAACAAACAAAGATCGTTACGAAAAGTAAACCTACCGGCTTCTACGAAAACTTCGACCGCAAGGTGGGTAAAGATAAGAAAACTACCCACTATTGCCCTGGCTGCAGCCACGGTATCGTCCAAAAATTAGTGGCTGAAGCCATGGTCGATTTAGGCATTCAAGACCGCACTATTTTTATTTCTCCCGTGGGCTGTTCGGTTTTTTCTTACTACTACCTTGACGCCGGCAATATTCAAGCCCCTCACGGACGCGCACCCGCAGTGGCGACAGGCGCTGCCCGCGCACGACCTGACAGCATTGTGATTAGTTATCAAGGTGACGGTGACCTTGCCGCCATCGGCACGAGTGAAATTCTGCACGCAGCGAATCGTGGAGAAAATATGACGGTTATTTTCGTGAACAACGCGATTTACGGAATGACTGGCGGACAAATGGCCCCCACCACTTTGGTTTCTCAAAAAACACTCACCTCGCCTGCAGGAAGATTGGTCGAGAATGATGGGTTTCCGATTCGCATGGCCGAAATCATTTCTTCACTCGGCGCCCCAACCTACGTTGAGCGAACGGCGTGTACAGATTCAAAAAATATCATGCGAACACGAAAAGCCATTCGCAAAGGACTACAGCTTCAAATCGACAAAAAGGGCTTTTCATTCATCGAAATTTTGAGCGCATGCCCCACCAATTGGAAAATGACCCCCAAAGATTCGGTTCAATGGATTAAAGAAAATCTTGAGCCCTATTTCAAACTCGGAGTGCTAAAAGATATTTCAGATACTCGCGAAGCGCGCTCTAGATCTCAGCCGATTTTCGATCCGGCCACTGTTTTTGGTGTTTTAGGACTCAAAAAAGAAGAAAAACAGGCAGTTCGCACCAGCAAATTTGCCGGCGAACGCAGACTCAAGATTGCCGGTTTTGGCGGCCAAGGAGCATTAACAGCCGGGGCCCTCATTGCAGAAGCCGGAATGAACGAAGGCTTGCACACCAGCTGGATTCCTTCTTACGGCCCTGAGATGCGCGGTGGAACAGCCAACTGTTCAGTCATCATCTCAGACAAACGTGTCGGTACACCAATCGTCACCACCTCTGATGTGCTCATTGCGATGAATGGTCCGTCGCTTGATGCTTTTGAAAATGATGTGGTCAAGAATGGACTGATCATCGTCAACTCATCCATGATCAGTCGCAAGGTTGCTCGAACCGATGTACGCGTTGTCTACGTGCCCCTCACCGAGATCGCTTCTGAACTGGGATTAAAGGCGATGGCGAACTCAGTCGCAGTCGGAGTTTTCTTGCAGCACGAGAAGATTCTTGAGCGCAAGACAGTCTGCGATGTTCTCACCACCTCACTCAAGAAACAGAGCGCACTCGAACTGAATTTTAAAGCTATTGATGCCGGAATGACCTTTAAAGAAGGTCAAAAGAAGGGAATCACCCAATGACCATGACAAACAAGCCACACAGCACGAAAAGCACTTGGAGCAAAATTGACTGGTACTGTTCTGATTGCCAGCAATACTGGATGACGACTGAAAACTGTTCGCCTTGTGCAAGACTCAACTGCTGGTGCCATTGCTCATGTCGCGGGGCCTGTAAGAAAGACTTCACAGCCGAGACCATGCCGGTGGCGATTCCAAAATGTCACCAATGCCAACATGACTTGCACAGTGGCGAAGAGCTCTGCGAACATTTTCCGAGCCGGTCTCAAGCAGTTTAGAGTAAGATCGAGGAAGACGGTAAAAGGCTCTTAGCGTGGTCGCGCCAGTTGTGTCACAATTGTAAGGCAATTGATTGCAAATCAATTACTCTGCAGATAGGTTTTCTCTTAGAGGGGATCTATTCATGACTAAAAATACTATTCGGGGTAATGGCGTCGGCTTTCTTCAATTCATTTGCCCAATTATTTGTCTGGCGTCTTTTTTTGAAATTCGGTCGACTTCAGCCGCTTCTGCGAACCAGCTCTCAATCATGCAGGGAATGACCACAGAGTCTGCGACCCAACTTTCGGTGGTGACGGGTTCGCGTGAACCTTTAAACTACGAACTGCATGCACCAGGATCGTCACCCCTCTTGATTTCAAGTAAAGAAGAACGATTCGAAAGCCCTGACCAGGTGCTTAATTCGGGATTGACGGCACGCAAAGTGCGATTTGAAGGGCTAGAACTAGGAATCAACTACCACCTCATCGTTCGCGATCAAGCCGGAAAAATTCTCGACGAAAGAGACTTGCGAACGATCGATCTCAAGCAAGCGCACCCACGAATTGCCATCGGCTCATGCCTTGCCGACAAATTTCTGAAACGTGCAAATGCCATTTGGCACCGATTTGATCGAATTAGGCCAGACATCTTTTTTCTCATTGGTGACAATGTTTATGCCTCGCTGCTCAGAGAAGTGACCCCAGGTAAACTCTGGAATCGCTATTTTGAAACGCGAATGCGGTTGCCTTTTTACTTTCAGAAAAACCTCACTCCCAGCCTAGCGATTTGGGATGATCACGATTACGGCAAGAATGACGGCGACCGCACCTACCGGTACAAAGAAGAGTCCCGACAAGTTTTCGAAGCCTTTTTTGCTCAAGACGCAGTCGCCGACGTTCTCGAAAAAGGCCCGGGCGTCGCACAGTCATTGCGAGCTTTTGGTCAAACATTCATCATGCTCGACGACCGCACTTGGCGGTCACCAAAAAATGCCTACGAAAACCAAACCATGTGGGGCACCGAACAAGAACAGTGGTTGATGGCGCAGGCAGCTCGATCGACAAATCCGTTATGGATCATTAACGGCAGTGAGTATTTTGGAGTGCCCGGTACCGCGATCGAATCGTATTCTGAAAAGATTCCGGTCAGCTTTCAGAATTTCTTTCTGCCCTGGATCAGATCACTCTCTCGGCCCTTCTTCTTAGTCTCGGGCGATGTGCACTACAGTGAACTCGTCACTTTGCCTGCCAGTATTGCTGGAATCGACACAGTCGAAGTCACATCAAGCGCGATGCATTCGTATCGGTACATCTTTAAACTGCCGTACAAGAAGAACCGACTCGCCTCAACCAAGAACGACAATTTTATAGTGATTCAACCGCTCGAGTCGAGTGACAATAGCTTACACATAAAAACAACATCATACGGAAGTGGTAAAGTGATCTACTTTGAACGCGAATTCACGATCACGAAATGAAGTTGACGCAAGTCAAACAATGCCTACTAGATTTGCAATCCATTGCTTGAAAATCTAGCCTAGAAACGACAATAAATTCGATTTAAACAACAAAAAAACACTGGAAGTAAGCCTGTTTTGGCTTTAGTTTTGATTTTACGAGAAACAGAACTTAATCAAAGAAAGGTCACTTCCAGTGAGGTTAAAAAATAGCAA
>CAITVN010000098.1 GCA_903895855.1 Oligoflexia bacterium
GATTTTGCTATTTTTTAACCTCACTGGAAGTGACCTTTCTTTGCTTAAGTTCTGTTTCTTGTAAAATCAAAACTAAAGCCAAAATAGGCTTACTTCCAGTGTTTTGTTGTTGTTTAAATCGAATTTATTGTCGTTTCTAGGTTAGATGAAGAAATTATTTGAAGCTATAACCCAAATTGGAGTTCACTCTGGGCAACCGTCAGAAATTAACAAGAACGTTGAAATCACAAATACCTATGCATTAGCTCTTGGTGCAATTGCCAGCATCTACGGAGTGATCCTTTTAATACTGGGAATAACTCTGCCCGGTATTGGTGCTTTTTTAGTCGCTGCAGGTTTTTGGTCATCATTTCTTTTTTGTTATATGCACTGGCAGAGAGCCTCAAAAGTTTGGACTGTTTTAGTCCTGAGTCTAGCCGTCTACACCTACTCGACGCTCTTCGGCCAAGACTCAGGAGTCCATTTTTGGTTCTTGGCAGCGGCAGTACTTCCCTTTGCTCTATTTGATTTAAAAGAGTATCGCTACCTAGCTTTGGCGTTACTACTTCCTTCCCTTGCGTTGATTTTTACGGTCACAAGTAGATTTCAATACAGTCTCATTCCCGCAGTACCGATTTCCGCAGTTCAGGCCGTGATTATCTCGTTTTTCATGATATTTTTTTCTCTAATGGTAACTTTTTCAATCATCTATAAAGCCGTGGGTGACCACAATAAAGTGAATGTTTTACTTTCAAACGAATTGGCCCGTTCGACTTCCACACAAAGAGAAATCACAGATAAAAATATTTTAATCGAGTCAATTGTGGAAAATATTCCAGTCGCACTATTCCTAAAGGATGCAAAGGATAATTTTAGAATAACGCTATGGAACAGAGCCGCGGAACAGATATTTGAAGTGCCTCGAACGGCGGTGATTGGAAAAACTACCCATGATCTGTGGCCGAAGGAACATGCGGATCTTTATTTGGCTGATGATATAGCGGTAACCAAGAATGGTGTTGCCGTAGACATCGCCGAAGAGCCCGCTGCGACCAAAGCCCGCGGAAACATTATTTTGCGTACTCGAAAAATACCATTGGTCACTGGAGCGCATACTGAAGCTTCATATTTACTCGGAATCTGCGAGGACATTACCGAGCAGAAGAATGCTCAAATTTCCCTAATCCACTCTTGCAAAATGGCAAGTCTCGGAGAAATGGCCGGGGGAATCGCACACGAGATCAACAACCCGCTAGCGATTATCAGTGGTAGAGCAGCCAACTTGAGGCGTCTCGTTCAGGCTGGAGGCGAAAATCACGCCAAGGTGAGCGAGAGCCTGAAATCAATAGAAGACACCGTTGAGAGAATTGCAAAGATCATTAAGGGGCTTAGAGCCTTCGCCCGCAGCGCTGAGGGTGATCCAATGGTTTTTTCGAAAGTCTCGACTATCGTCCAAGATACACTACAACTCTGCAAGGAAAGGTTCAAAAATCATGTTATTGACCTCCGGGTAAAATGCGATCCGGAAGTACAGATTGAGTGTAGGCCAGAACAGATCGTCCAAATATTAGTGAACCTGCTGGGGAACGCTCATGATGCCGTAGAGAAATTGGATGAAAGGTGGGTGACTTTAGATATCGAAGTGACCACGAAATCAGTTAAGATTGAAACTGTTGATAGTGGTAAAGGCATCCCAAAATCTATTGCTGATAAGATAATGGCCCCATTTTTCACCACCAAAGACATCGGCAAAGGAACCGGCCTTGGGCTCAGTATCTCTAAGGGGATCGCCGAGGACCATCATGGCCATCTCACCTATAACGCCAAATCTAAAAACACCTCTTTTGTGCTTGAGCTACCTTTGAAACAGCCGCAAGACGCATCAAAGGCTGCTCATCAGGCGAAGAAGGCAGCATGAATTTACTTCGCGGGAAGATCGCGCATTTCTAAAAACGTAGCGACCATGAAAGCCTTCTAAAGCAAGGCTGGGTATTGCCGCGTTGAGGCTAGTCATGGAGCCCAAATCAGTCTAACAGTTGCAATTTAGAGTCGGCGCCTTCGTTTTGTCCAACCGGCGTGGTGGTCGTTTTCTGGCCAGGTAGAGCGGTCCTTTTTTTGGGTTCTTTTTTGCCGTGAAATAAATTGAATAACATTTGTTTCAAGAATCGTGAAACCCACGAAATCTGGTAAAGACTGAATCCTTTCGACCAGTACCCTGTGCGTGTTAAGAGTAGTCGCATATTCAATCACCACTCGAACAGCTCCACCGGGGTCTTGAAAATTGGTCAAACTCAAGACTTCAAGAGTGTTACTATCAAGCAGAATTTGAGCAATTTCGTTCACGCTGCTGTCTCTAGTGCGAAAGGTAAATTCGACACTCTGATGGCGGCGTCTGGTAATTAGAGAAACGAGTGAATTTAAGCCTCGATATAAAGTTTCTAACACGGTCTATCTCTCGGTATTTTGTGCAAAGGCCATTACTCAAAATTGCCTACGCAACTGGGCGGTTTTCTGCCTATCGGGCTCTGAACCCGATACACCACTCTGAATTTATGCCAATTCATTGATGTTTTGATGAGGTCGATAATTTCTATTGTATAAAAGAGGAATCACCGTAAACTTGCATTATGGCCAAAAAAATAAGGAGACTCAAAAATGTTAAAAAAAATTGCTCTTTTGTTCTGTGTTGGTTCACTAAGTTTTCAAGTTCAAGCTTTCGCCGGTGAGTGCACTTTGTCTATCACTCGTGATGCCTGTCCAGGAATGGATAAAGACTCTTACTCAAAATGTGAGGGCAAAAAAAGCTGCGATGAAGTTAAGAAAACAGGCAGCGCCGAGGCTTGCGCGAAAGAGGCCCTAAAGGCCTGTCAAAATAAACGAACGAGCGTAACTAAAAATAAAAATGTCACGGCAATTTTTGACAAAGCCCCGGTTGAGGCTGGAAAAGATTTTTGTAAAGATAAGATCGAAAAACTCTATGACCCAGAAAAAGATTATCCATTTCGTGACAAGCCTGACTGCAAATAGTTCTCAGTTCAATTAAGTCAATAGCTGATGGAGTTGGCAAAAATGAATGTAAGTCAATCAAAAGATCGATTTGTAAAATATTCTTTAAAGATAAAATTAGTTACCTCCATCAGCCTTTTACTTCTAATAGGTGTCACCGTCGGAGTCGGCGCTCAATGGAGTATACGTTCACTGTCTGACTCTGTTCACAAACTTTCAATTTCTGCAGCTTCAGCTGATTGGCTGGCGCAGGCGTCAATGGCAAAGCCAGAGTTAATACAAAATCTCTGGGTTGCCGCCTTTGACTATGATCTCGGAAAGAAAGCTTCAGACTCAGTTTTGAAAGAGGTCGCTACCTCGGTCAGGACATTTAAAGACGCAAAAAACAAGTATGCGGTTGAAACACAATTGAGTCCTGAAGAAAAAATTCTTTACGATAAGATTGAAGGAGCTTGGGGCCCCATTGAGAAAAAAATCGGAGACATCACACAGAGTCTCAAAGAGGCCAAAGTTAAGAGAGATGTCATTGCGCCGCAAATCAGCAGCCTGTCTGACAGCGCATTAGCCTTGAGCGATGCTCTGTCTGAACTGGGTACGCTCGTAAAACAAAGAGGTACCGACGCTGAAGCTCAGTCGGCTGAAGTTCAAAAGAAGAGTACATTGTTTTCAATCATTGCTGCGGCGATGGGTTTGGCTATAGCATTCTTTACCCTGGCGTTAGTTTCGAAAGTTGCAAAATCGCTAGAAAACCTGGCTGCTCGATTGGTTACTGAATCTACCGAAGTTGAGTCAGCATCAACGACAATCGTGAGCACCGCAAATAAGTTGTCTGCTGGAGCAACCCAGCAAAGTGCCGCAGCTCAACAAACCGTGGCATCTCTTGAAGAGATGAGCTCGATGATTAACAAGAACGCTGAAAGCTCTAAAGATTCTGGAAATAAATCAGAATTGTGCTCAAGGACCGCCGAAGAGGGCAAACAAGAGGTGGCTAAGGTCATTGTTTCAATGAGTGAAATCAACCATGGAAATGGTGAACTCGTTGCACGGGTAGAGCAGAGTAATCAGGAAATTTCAGAAATTGTACAAGTAGTCAATGAGATCGGCGTTAAGACCAAGGTATTAACCGGAGCAATACATAGTACGTATTTCTATTGATTTTTAGTCTCTAATTGAGATCTAATGCATTCATGAAAGATTCACGTTCGCTTGATCAGTCCGCACAAGAAATTTTACGAATCAAAGCTGTCAATGCTCTCA
>CAITVN010000099.1 GCA_903895855.1 Oligoflexia bacterium
CCTACTTTTAAGCTCTTTCTGAGAAGAAAAATGAATGGTCTGAGCTGTTAAATCCCAATGAATGAGCGAGCAGGCGGCGTTTTTGAGTGACTGGGTGATTCCGGCCGAGGTTTCGGTTCGCCAATGGGTTATTTCGTTTCCTATGGCATTGCGGTTTTGGATGGCGAAAGATCACAGTTTACTCAGTTCGGTGTTATCGGTTTACATTCGAGCTCTCGCTGGGTTTCTGAGAAAGTGCGCAAAGAATCTCGGATTTGATTCGGGTGAATCAGGGGCGGTCACATTCGTACAACGCTTCGGAGGTTCTGGGAACCTAAACCCTCATTTTCACACGCTGATGATTGAAGGGGTATATCGCGAGGTCGCAGGACGGGTTTTTTATTTCAAATTAAAACCACCGACAGACGAAGAGGTTCAAGGGGTGCTGTCGACGATTCAAAAGCGAGTGGTTCGCCTTCTGATTCGGTTAGGGTACCCGGTAGACCAAGACCCAGACAGCAATGAAGGGCAGTCAAACGAAGAAGAGGTGAGTGAGTTTAGTGAAATCATCAAAGCCGCGTCGATCAAGAATCGAATCGCGCTGGGTGACCGAGCGGGGTTGTGGGTTCGCAAGGTGGGTAGCTTTGGAGTACCTGGTGACGCGCCGATGGAATCTGGGCCACGGTGCGCAACTCTCGGCGGGTTTTCACTTCACGCAAACACAGCGGTTAAAGAAGATCAAAAAGAACGGCTTGAGCAGTTGTGCAGGTACGTGGCTAGGCCACCAATTGCTGAGGGTAGGTTAAGTGAAACGAGCTCAGGCAACGTTTTATACCGGTTTAAGAAAGAATGGAGTGACGGAAGTCAGGCCGTCGTGTTTTCGCCGACCGAATTTATCGAAAAGCTAATTGCGTTGATACCTGACCCAAGGGTTCATCTCACGCGCTACCATGGTCTACTGGCACCCAATCATCGATTAAGAGCCCAGGTGGTACCCAAGCCGCCACCGCTCACCGAAATAGAAGTCGAGGCCGACGGTGAGAAGAGAACAGTTATAAGTGATCCTAGGCGACTGAAATGGGCAGAGTTACTAAAACGAGTGTTCCAAATTGATCTCACGCAATGCTCAGACTGCGGCGGAGTGCTCAAGTTCATCGCCGCGATAATGAAGCGTGAGGTAGTCTGTGAGATTCTAAAGCATCTCAATCTACCGACTGAAGCACCCGAGTTCTTCCCGGCTAGGGCGCCACCTCAGATGGGGTTTAGTGACTATGAGTCTGCTTAAACTATTAGGGTGAAACGAGATTTTCTTCAAATTAGAGTCTTCGATTGGGGTTGGCTGCCCAAAACCTTGAAAACCTCATCTAAAAGTCAGCACCCCTTTGTTTTAGGGCTTATCAGCTGACGGATTTTGGCAAAAAACGAGCGGAGCGAGTGCTCTTAGATGCGGGTTTCAGTCTTAAGGGGTGCGGATTTGAGAGTTAGACGGTAGGCAGACCCTGTTTGAACTGCTTTTCCTTTGATGCTGTCTTCTGGTCCACCGTTTGGCCAACACTCACTATCAAATGTGATGTTGAGCGTTTGCTCTTTTCCAGCAAACTCAAGACCCGCTTTTTCGAGCGAGCAAACCAAACTCTTTGCCATGCTAAAGCCACCCACTACCGTATCGCCTGAATTCACAGTAAGACTGCAGTAAGTGTGAATTGCAGGGTATCGAGCATCTGAGTAATTCATATCAGTTCCGCCTTCAGCCACTGGCTTAATAGGCATGCCATGCTCACTGCAAAGAGCCTTGGTCAATTCAAGATTTGCAGCGACACCACGAATTTTGGCATCGAAAAGACCGCGATCTAAATGAGCACTAGAGCTCACGCCTAACCCGCTTCCAGCGACTGTAACACCCGACTCAATGAGGCCAACTGCCTCGGTAACCGTGATCGGAGCAACAGCATCGGTCGCCGTCGTGGTCGTTGTTTTACCGCATCCAACTGCAGTCAGTGCAATCAAAAGCACTCCCGTCAGAGTCGCACTTGATTTGATTGCCATAGAATTCATTTCGTTTTTCTTCATCGTTATTTCTCCAGTGGTTAGCCTAGAAACGACAATAAATTCGATTTAAACAACAACAAAACACTGGAAGTAAGCCTATTTTGGCTTTAGTTTTGATTTTACAAGAAACAGAACTTAAGCAAAGAAAGGTCACTTCCAGTGAGGTTAAAAAATAGCAAAATC
>CAITVN010000100.1 GCA_903895855.1 Oligoflexia bacterium
AAGAATCCGTGGTCACGAAGAAATCAAAAATGTTTTAGCTGGGGTTGCTTACCGCGACGGAATCATGGTACCAGCCACTCAACTCCAAGGGGAACGTGCTGCCTAGGCCGACTCTCGATCCACAACATTTAGCAATATCTCTGAGGCCCTTGTAGTAGCACACCAAACTGTAGGTCCCACATGAGTTTCTTAAAATAGGCTAAAGAGTCATTTTGTGTAACTTGGATAGATCCTAACGGTGTTGCCATTTGAAAACTATCTAACCACTCGTCAAGAACTACAAACATTTTTTTGGCTATTCAGGCAATCGTTTCTGCCGATGTCGGTTATTTTATGAGAGGCTTTCTAATCGCTTTCTCAATACGCTCATGCGTACTTTTAGGAATCCCACATATGCTCTGTCAGAGTTACAAATGTGATTTACCAACCACTGCTGCATATCGCCTAGAATATTCTCAACGGAGATGACTTCGCGACTTTTGAGGCGGCTTCGATAGTTCTCAATTGTTGCTCGAAGCCGGTCGTGCTCGAGGGTATGCTCCAGCTTTTCTGGGTAGTCAAAATCGCTAAACAGTTGTTCTTCGTACTCTAAATGATAGATCGTATAGGCAAAGAGCTCGCTTAGTATTTGTGAGCTAGAGCTGTCTCGAGTCTCGGGGTCAGGCATTATGAGAGTATCAAAGAGTTGCGCCATGAGCTTGACCCATTGTCTATGCTGTTCATCGATGCTCGGGATACCTAAGCTGAACTGAAGTTGCCAGTCGAGGTTATACAAGATCGAACCCCTTGGCGATGGCAATGTTTTCACTATACGCCGGACGATATTTTCATCACAATCAAAATTCTCACAGCAGTTCAAGCCCAACTTTTTTTTGCATTTATCTATTGGCAACGTCTCTTGCGCACAAAAGGAAATAAATGGCGTTTCAAGTTGCATGGCTTTATGAGCTACTCGAAGCGGGATGGTTAGAGTGCTCCCACAGTTATCGGTAACATGATTAAAAAGTAGCAGGCCTTGATCGGGCGAATCAGAATGTGCTTGATAGGCGAAGAAACGAATTTGCGTGTCGGCCGAGAACGAGGGAAAATGCTCCCATTCCGTTCCACAGCTGTTACACAGCTTAAATTTTGTTTGATCACCGTCGACGTGAATAAAAGCCGAGCTCGATAAGTGGGTAGACAGGATAACCTCCAAAGAAATGACATGATATCTGAAGCCGTAGAAAACTATTTTCAGGAATCAGTGGTCCAGATTTAAAATTCCGCCTCATCATAAAAGTTATACGAATTTCACATAATTAACTAGATATTTATTAAAATAATTTCGCAGCCCTCAAGACTGAAACCTAGTGTCAAGGCCGGCATCGGGATCATTCATCGCTTTATGACGTAGAACTTTTCGCGCTGTAAAGAGCGCCAATCTTGAGAATTTCGTGAATTCGGTCTTTGTCGTAATCGTAGGCTCGGTGTTGCGGCCCAAGAATTTGAGCGCCGAAATATTGACAGAGGTGAGTATCATCTCTTCGAACTACGAATGAATGATCGCGTCGAATTGCTCCCACTCGCTGATCTCAGCTAGACGCACTAAGGCCGCGATGCGCACTTAATTTCTATATCTAATTTGAAAATGCAATGTAACCTCGGAGTTGAGCCAAAAGAGATTATCTGCACCTAGCTAATTTGAGTCATTTAGAAATAAAAAGGAATGAGAATGCAGCACCACGAAAACGACTTATTGCAAAAAAATGACGACTTGAACGACAAGGTAACGTTAACTCGAAAGCTCTCGAAAATTGCCTTTGTGGCGATCATCGCCTACTCAATGCTTGGCTACAAAAACGGATCACACAAGAGCGCGTTGACGCTGCTCATTTGCGGTTTAGTGCTACTCGGCGCTAACGTACTATTGAAAAAACTACCTAGCCCAAAAGTCATCACCTTGTCTCGAACCCTGCTTCTCTTCATTAGCAACTTGACTGCTTTTGTCGCAAATCTCGCATCACCCTACGACGATGGCGGCCGATTCTATTTCGTGCCAATCAGCTTGATGTCGCTACTCATTTTTGAATCCCGCGAAAAACGATGGCTTGTCTTTGGTGTGTCACTTCCGATGGTATTCTATTTGATTTCTTTGTTTTTTCTGCCGCCCGAATCATACCTTGGCAAGGCACCACCCATTGAACTTGAAACCGCTAGGGTCATTAATTTTTTCGGAGTGTATATCATCAGCGCCATTGAGATTTTTATTTTCGTGCGCCACATTGTTCGATTGCAAACTCATGCAATAGCACAGAGCAAATTTTATGCATTAGGTATTATGGCCGCTGGAATCGCTCATGAAATCAAAAATCCCCTCGCGATCATTTCAATGCGAGCCCAGAGTCTCGAAAGGAGAATTGATGAACTGGCTCCTGAAGAAATTAGGCGTAATGTAGAGTCGATTTCGTTAACGACTAAACGAATTGAGACGATCATCGCAAGCCTCAAACGTTTTTCGAGAGAGGCGTCAAACGATTCATTTACCGCTCTCTCCGGAAAATCTCTCACACAAACAGCCCTTGATTTGTGCCAAATCAGATTCAAAAATACGGCAGTGAAACTTCAAATTGACCATGAGCAAGACCTATCTCTTCAAGGCCGAGAAGCCCAACTGATTCAAGTTTTGCTGAACCTTATGAACAACGCATTCGATGCTGCGAGAGCCTCACCAGAGGCCTGGGTGCGAGTTGAGGTTTTATCAACGTCAATTTCAGTTTTTGATAGCGGCCCCAAAATTTCTGATGAAGTGGCAGAGAAAATCATGACTCCCTTTTTTACCACGAAACCAATCAATGAAGGTACCGGTCTTGGCCTCAGCATCTCTAAAGGCATCATGCAATCTCACGGCGGCGAACTCGTCTTAGACCGAACAGAAAAAAATACCTGCTTTCGAATGCTCTTTTCAAAGACAAGCAACTTGCCAACCATCGCATCTTGAATAAGTTTTTATTTGACACTAGCTGTTGACAAATGATTTTTAAAGAGCAAGACGGATCACAGTTTGACCGCGGCAGTCTTTTGAACTAACTCGTGGCAAAGTTCACCCCCCCTAGCGGCCCAGTAAGAGACCCTGGTCATGAAGACTCGCTGGGGCCCAATTGCGGTCACGGCCCTAATGCATTTTACCTGAAACGTTCTAGTATTCGATCGAAACGACGAACTTGTTATCGACCTGTGCTACCGATAGGTCGCACTGCTCAGTGGGTTCAATGACGTCGAATTTTCTTCCAAAGACGCCTGTTTTTTCAACTACGTTTGCACAAACAACGGTGCTGCCGGCAGCGGTCTTCAGTTGAATCTCGCGGGCATAAGAGTCGTAACTGAGGCCGAGGCCTTCGATGTGTCTGGTTTTGTAGGTCTTACTGGGCGCGTTTCCGTGTCCGGCATAGGTGAAGGTCATGACTCTGACATCGACGTGGGCACTGCCCGAGTTTTCGTCGAAATGATAAAATTTGGCATCGAGTCGATAGCGGTGTGCGGTGCCGGCACTCGCGCTGACCGTTTCAGCTAATGCAAGCTGAGGCAATGAAGCCATGACTAACCCTAAAGAACAAAGAATGTGATTGGCACTAAGTTTCATGATAAAGACTCCCTTTTTTTGTTCTCAGTACATGAATTTGCTTTGTTTTGCCTAATTATATTTTTGGCGCACCTGAGTTTTAGGTAGTCTTTTCAACGTTTAGACGAAAACCACTCGTACCCAGGAATTACTTGAATCGTGCCGTTTTGAACTCTGATCTCGCCTCGAGTATCCAGGGTGACCAGCTCTGATTTGATTAATCCCATTTCCCCCATGGCTTCATCAAGGGCGCTCACTTCTCGCTTTCGAGTTTCTTCATTATCAAGCTCTAAACAAACTTGAGTTAAAGTAATGTCGCCTCTCTTGCGGGCCGATGCCAATTCGGCGCTAATGTTTGATTCAATCGTCAAAAAATCGACTTCTTTGCCACTTTTTGTCTTGAAGTAAAAAATCTGATTTTCTCGCCTTCGCATTTGCAGATAGACTGCATTCTCAAGCAAACGACCCAGATTTTGAGCGGCCCCCATATTCACGTGCGCCGCTAGCCCCGTATCAATGACATAGGCCTTTTTAGGATTGACCGATCGCTTGCTGAAAGACTCAGAATACATCGGCACAGTAAATACTGCGAAACAATCTTCAAACCATTTCAAACACTCACCCACTAGAGTCTTATCTACCCGGTGCCCCGATGCCTTCATGCGTTCATGCAGTTTATTCTGAGTACAAAGCTGAGCAATTTGTCCAAAAAGAAGTGTAAATAAGAATCGAACGGCAGGAATTTGGGTGACCCCATGTCTTTCGACAATATCTCTTAAGAGCAGAACCTCAAAATATTCCTGAAGTACCCGAAGCCTCGTATTCTCACTTGCCTTCAAAGTTTCAGGAAAGCCCCCTCGACTGAGGTAGTATTTAAACTGATTTTTTAAAATGGCTCGAGCCTTAGGGGCCTGGCTGCTCTGATCTATTTTTAAGAAACGACAAGTTTCATCAAATGAAAACGGAAAAATTTCGTACGAAAGCGACCGCCCGCGCATTGAAGTCGCAATTTCTGCCCCCAGTAACTTCGACGAAGAGCCGGTCAAATAGACTGCTCGCCCTTTTTGTCTCAGCAAGCGATTGACAAAGAGCTCCCACCCCTTGACCTCGTGCAATTCATCAAGCATCAAAAGCGACTGTTCGCCTCGTGACGGCGTTTCAGCACATTTTTCATCAAACGCCTCGAGTAAAAGACTCAGGTCTTTTTGCTGAAGCCCTGACAAGCGCTCATCACCAAAGTTGAGGTAACCGACATGACTTAGTTCGAGCCCTTTTTCGAGCCAATCACTTCGAACTTGCCTTAAAAGTGAAGACTTGCCGCATCGGCGAACTCCAGTGAGAATCGTCGCTTTTTCTGGCATCCAGTCGACCTGAATATCACGAGGCATGAAATCATCGCGCGCTGGCAACGTGTCTTCATCTAACAATGAGCGAAAAATAGTTTTCAATGAATTCATCTCTCAGAATACACTACAGCATAGTGGTAGCCATACGCAACCACTTTTCGGCAAAACCATATGCCATCGGCAACTACATCATTTTCCTAAGAAATTGCAGGCCTACCTTCGCCCTACATTTTTAGCCTTCGAACATTCAATTGCTCCGACTGCCGAATGAAGAGAATTATTCGGTAGTCGGGCTCTAATTTCGAACCGAGATTTGTAGAAATGCCACGCAGTAATCGCCAGCGAGTGCGTGATCTGGCCCGTCTCAATCAGATGATCGATGTCACCCAAGCGAATCAAGGTGTAAGCGATGTCTTCGTTTTCGTCGAGGGCTTGTGATGTTTTGAGCTCAACATCGTGCACGGCAAAGTGAAAACAGAAATTACTCAAGAAGGCGGGATTCGGCCGACACTGACCAATCGGCAATACCGACTGCTCTTCGCCAGGTTCATAGCCCGTTTCTTCAACGAGTTCACGCTTAGCCGCGACCAAAGGCCGCTCACCGGGTTCGATGGTTCCGGCCGGAAACTCTAATGTGATCTCTTGAGTGCCAAACCGAAACTGCCGCACCATAACGACAAAGCCGTCTTTCGTGACGGGTATGATATTCACCCAATTGCTAGTTTCGATCACGTCAAAAGGTTTTTCTGTATTTTTTTTCGGATGAACAAAACCCACTTTAAACAAATCAAAGAGAAAGGTTTTCGCTACGTGAGTTTTAAAAGTTGATTTCCACCTGGTCGGAACCAACGCACTTACCAAGTCACTCGGCGCCTCGGTTAAATTCAATCGCCCGACAACCGGCTTCACAAAAAATGACATGCTAACCGTATCGACGTAGCGTTCAGTAGAATACTTCAGATCGCGCTTCGCCACCCCGTCTATCTCAAAACCCAGTTTATGATACAGGCCAATGGCACGCTGATTATTTGCATGAACTTTTAGACTGATCTTTTCAAGGGTCTGATGCAGGGTGGCCCAGTCAATGAGCGCATCTAAAAGAGATTCTCCGACCCCTCGATCTCGAAATTGACAGTCAACCACGACTGCAAACGATCCGGTGTGCGCAATGCGAGTTCGGTGACCGCACGAAAAATCTAAGTAACCTACGATTTTCGAATCGATCACGGCAACCAGCCAAAGGTGTGCCGGGTGGTCAATCGCTTTCTGTATACGGCTGATGCCCTCACCTGGTGCCGGTCGAAACTCACCAGAATTGAGAAGCGTATAATCATTCTCTGAAATGACCGAATGCAAAATCTGTTCAATCGCTTGCACGTCTTGATCGTTCGCGGCGGCACTTCGAATGACGACCGGGTTTTTAGACTTGAGAGGGTATTCTTTTGATGCAAAAATGGCCATGATCAATCACTACCACTACCCTGCTTTTTCTAAAAGAGCCGGTTGCAACCCCATAACGGCAGAGGGCTAAACCTATCTGGCTTCTTCCGTACTCTCGCGTGAATTGAGGCCCAATCTAAGAGAGCAGTTTACGATGACCCCAAGAAGAGTGTTCGCGTCAACTGGCTTCGCAAGATAACCATGAAAACCGGCTTCTCTGACCCGCATTTCATCTTCGGGGCCAGCGAAGGCCGTTAACGCGATCACTGGAGTCTGAACATCTTTTTGCGAAGACAAGTTTTTAATTTGTTTCAGTAGGCTATAGCCATCTGTCTCGGGCATGGCAATATCGCTGATAATTAGGTCAGGTGAAAAAGTACTGAGAACATCGAGCGCCTCTTTGGCAGACAATACCGGCCGGACGATGATCTCGTAAGACTCGAGCACCATTTTAATTGCGTCGAGAATGCGCGAATCGTCGTCAACACAGAGAATTTTCAAACCCTTGACTCGACTCAGTTCTTCTGCGGTAGGCAGAGAAAGAGCCAGCCCCTCATCCAGCAGATGCTTGGGCGATGTATCAGACTGCAGAGCGACCGCGCGAATTGGCAATTGAACCGTAAAAGTAGATCCCAAGTTCTTACCTAGGCTTTTGGCTTCAAGGCTGCCGCCCATCATTTTAGCGAGACTGTTCGAGATCGCGAGGCCAAGCCCCAGCCCGCCGTGTTCTCGGGTCGACGAACTATCGGCCTGAACAAAGCGATTGAAAATCTGATTCAGAAAATCAGGAGAAATGCCCGATCCGTTGTCGCGAATGGTAAACTCGACATGATCGCCACTTCGGCGCAGACCAATCCAGATTTTTCCACCCCGCGGTGTAAACTTAAGAGCGTTACCCAAGAGGTTCCACAAAATCTGACGTAATCTGACCGGGTCGGCGAAAACCGTAGTCACCGCAGGGTCAACACTTGAAATCAGTTCAATCTGCTTTTCTGAGGCCGTCAAAGTGACTGAGCTGACTTCTTCGAACAACACCGGTGCCGGTGAGATTTCTCTGCAATTCAGGACCAGTTTTCCTGAAGAAATTCTAGAAACATCAAGCAGATCGTTAATGAGTCGAGACTGTGCCAGGGCACTTTGCTCAATGACCTCGATTCCTTTTCGGGATTTTTCAGCAGAAAGCCTGCCCGATCTGATGAGTTGAGACCACGACAAAATCGCCGTAAGCGGAGTGCGCAACTCATGAGACAGAGTAGCAAGAAAAAGATCTTTGGTTCGATTAGCTTGTTCGGCGACTTCTTTGGCCACGCGTAGCGCCTCGTCGGCAGTCTTGCGCTCGGTGACGTCTTCATGAATCAATACGACAATATCAACTCTTCCTTCTTCGTTTTTGATTGGAAACGCGAGTGACTTTACAAAACGCTTAAACCCAAGACCAAGCGTATCGTTTGAATCGTATTCGCTAGACGGCAACTCAACCAATTCACCGGTGAAAGCCTTTTTCAGATCATCGCTTAAGCCCAGGCGCTCGAGCTGCTGATCGCGAAGAATATTGTAGTCTTTAAGGTCTTCAAATTTAACGCCCCACAGTTTTTCAAAGGACTTGCTGACTTTTATTGTTTTGCCGGTAGCATCCAGTACTTGAATACTAAGGGGGGATTGTTCGATGATGAACCTAAATCGCTCCTCACTTTGTTGGAGCGCAATTTGCGCCTGTCTTCGCTCGGTGATGTCTTGAAAGACTCCAAAAACAATTTTGTTTTTATCAGAAAACAGACGGCGTTTACCCAGGGCACGAACTATTCGAGAGTTGCCTTTTGCCGTGACTATTTCTAGCTCTAAGTCAAACGGATCGCCACTATCGATGGTACGTTGCAAAGCTTGGGTAATGATTGGAATAGAGGCGGGGGTGTAGAAGCCAATACCATTCTCTAGCGTCGGTTTGAAATTTAGCTCGACTTCGTGAATACGATAAACTTCCTCGGTCCACGTGAAGTCTTGTTTAACCAGATCGAGTTCCCATCCGCCGATTTTTCCGAGTTCTCCAGTTTCATTGAGAAGAGACTGACTTTTTATCAACGCCTCTTCGGTTTGCTTGCGCTCGGTGATGTCCTGGTGAATCGCAACATAGATTTGACCATACTCTGAATGGTCAAATTTTTTGACGGTGGCTTGACACCAAAACGAAGAACCATCTTTTTTTACGTTCTGGACTTCACCCTTCCACTGACCGCATTGTTCAAGTGCTGCGACAATTTTAGCTGCCACTTCTTTGGCTGTTTTTGAACCATCATCAAAATTTACGATGGCAACAGGCTGACCGATCAACTCACCGTGCTTAAAGCCAAACAGCGCTTCAAATTTTGGATTGGCATACACGATTGAAGCGTCGCTCACCCGAATAAAATACACGCCATCGGTCATTAAATTGAAAATCAGACTCTGAAGATTTTTGTCATCACTCTCAGACATAAAAACAGGACTCCTCAGCGCTTTCTCACGTCAATTATCATAGCAAAGTGCGCCTGCGTTAGCAACTCTAACGGTAATTCGCCTCGTGCCAAATTTTCTAGCGCAGACATGATTTGCCATAAATTTCGTCCAAAAAATGAACCTACTGCTCAGCCGATGCAAAAAAAATATTAACTACCTTCCATAATTGACACAATCACTACAATCAATTGAGGTGTTTTTAGATGAAACTGCTTGTGCTTATTTCTGTAGCGCTATTTTTATCTGCCACCGGGGACCAGCCACAAGGGCAGCGTTAATTATCGTTGGAATTCGGCTAATCCAAATGGATTTCACCTCAGCTATTTTTATAAACAAAGTATATTAACTATCACCAATAAGAGCGTGGTCTTCAACTTGAACCCTACCGTTGGAACTTCAACTCTGCGACTTGCCGTCGATCGATTTGACAGGTGTGCCAGCCATTTTCAGCCACACTCGAACGCGATCACGCCCCTCCGCTCCTAATGATTTGAATTTCTTGATGAATAGGTACTTAAGCGAGTGCGACCCGCTGGTTTAACACTTGCAAACTCGAACCTCGATGATTCACTTACTCACCTACCTACGACACTTGGTCATGCTCAGTTTGGCAGTAACTGCCGCATTGGCCACCGACGCCCAAGCACTCAATACCTTCGATGATTCAGATCACGATGGCCTATCTGACCAGTGGGAGGCCACCGACGGCCAAAAATACGGGGCAAAAATCGGCCGCAAAGATGTCTTTTTTCAGCTCGATTGGACTTATTGCATTCAAGGCAATAATTCAAAAAACGAAGACAAATTAACCCATTCTTTCAATTCTCAAAACATACCCCGATTCAAAACCGAGAATGTACGAAAAGTCATCAAAGCCTTTCGAGACGAACTAGGGCCTAATGAGTCGTGGTGCGCTCACATTGATAACGGTGAAGCGCTTTGGGGTTGCGACGACTTGAGCCCGAACGGCTCAAATCTCTACCTAAACCCCAATTCTCAGGCGCTGGCCAAAGCGCGCGCTGTGGGGCCTGTTAACTACTCGGGTGAACTCAGATTTGACGATCAATTTATTTTTGATTTCTATTTTCGACCTGAGCGAGCCAAAGTGTTTCATTACGGCTTAGTCGGCTGTGACCCGGGCGGTATTTCGGCCAAAGATGACCTGGTTGTGAACTTTAGCAATCAATCGTATACGATGATGCACGAATTTGGGCACCGGTTTCACTTGGGCCATGGTGGCGACGACAACATTAATTACAAATCGAATTACCCTTCGATCATGAATTATTCACTCGTGACAAAATACCAAAAACCATTTTCTATCGAAAAACTAGGTGACCTCGACGAGTTTCATGTCTGTGAAAAAAATGGGCTTGGAATCAAACTCGGCGGCAAGGCGATAGATGTCTACGATCTCGGAAAACTCTACCACATTCCAGAAGAACTCTATTGGTTACATGAAGGCGGAATGCCTTTTCGATCGATTCGTGAAGACGGCGCCATCGACTGGAATGGTGACGGTATATTTTCTGAATGCGCTCAAACAGCCAATGACTACCAAGAAGCGAATGTCGAGCTCGACTTTGGAGATCTCTCACTAGCGCGCGACAAGAATATCGTGGTTGATATCACCAAAGCGCCGCAACTTTTCGAAGTCAATGGTCGGCTGGGGGTGGCCTACTTTGACCAAAACCAGACGCTAAGACTAACCTATGGCCCCAACTCAACTGAACTCGGCGCCTTGAAAAAAACTCTCGAAACGCAACTCGAAGAACAAAACGCTTCGCTTTTTTCAACCGATAGCGTGCCGATAAATTTGAGTGCGTCGCTCGGAAAAATAATTTCGACCCCTTCGATCGTTTCGCTTTCTGGCAGTACTCTCAGGGCAAAATACGGAGACCTACTCTTAATCGCCTACACCGAAAGTGGGCATCTCTTACGGCTCTCGATTTTTGTCGACTCTGATCAAAATACGCTCAAGATCAAAAGCGCCACTTCAACGGCCGGCTCACCTTCTCTCACCCAGGGGCACCCTCAATGCGATCTCGCAGCTGCTTACGATAGCTCAAAGAATCAGGTCACCGTGATCTCACGCTCTTGCGACACTGGCGAGCTCTCGCAAGTACTCTCACTCAGTGCCACAGGTGCAGATACGTCACTATACCCCCTTGGGCTCACCTCTGAAATCAGACCCGCACTGGTTTATGACGAGTACGGTAACTCGACGATTTTTGCGACCGCCAGTCAGACCGAAAATAATCGAAATCAAAACTGCGCTTACTTCGAAACCAATATTCTCTACGTGGCGTCGCGACCAGCTGGTCAAACGTCGTATCAAAGCAAGTGGCTCGGGCTTGATACTAAAGAATGCATCATAACGGCGAATAGTGAAGTGGGCCATGACAACGGGCTCACCGCTGCCTACGACTCGTCTTCAAAACGATCGCTAGCCGGAAAAATGATTCTTTTTTTTCGGGGCAAGGGCTACGGCAACGAGTACAATCTCTTCGCCTTACACTACGATTTGGCTGGGCAACTCAGTGACCGCTTACACACCCTTTATTCAAAACTGCACAGTCCGATACTGGCGTGGCAACCGATCGAAGACAAGTATGGCCCAGGCACGGGCGTGAGCACGCTCATGTATCAGGGCAAGGCGGTCATGCTCTACGCGATCGACGCTCGCTTTGCTCCGGGCCCAAGAAAAGCGTGGAATGGGTCGCTGGTTTTTAGTCCGTCGGCAGACGGCATCAATCGCAAGCTCATTCAATCACACAATGACTTAGTTACTTTGAACGAGTGGATACCAAAGACCATTCAGAATCAGCCGTATCCCGATGTGTCGGTGAGGCAGGGTTTTGAAAACGACCAAGATGGCGATGGCACCCCCGATGCAGTTGACTCTTGCCCTCGCGATTACAATCTACCCACATTAAAAAATGCTGACGGCCAGCCTCTCGGAGACTCTCAAGGTCTCACTTGTAAAAGCGAGCTTGAGAAAATGCCTCTACCGCTGCAGCAACAACTCGATAGTGATGCCGATGGCATTATCGACAATAATGACGCTGACAAAGATGGCGACGGCATCTGTGACCGTGTAACAAAAAGTGGCAATTCGGTGCAGTGGCAAGCCATGGCCCCCTGGTGCGGCACTGACCCCGGTAAATTAGACAATTGCCTGGGTGTTGACTTTTCTGCTGGCCCAAATGCAACCAAGATTTATGGATACAACCCAGACCAAAAAGACTCGAACAGTGACGGAATCGGCGATGCTTGCGACAAAGGCCTACATGTCAATCTCAAGGGCATCGTAAATTTTTCAAAGCCGCAAGCGCCGCTTTCAATGAACTTTAACGTTTGGGGATCAAAAAGCCTTTCAGCTCAAGAAATCTTTTACGACGAACCTACCACGGTAAAATTGAAGTACGGCTACTGCGTCTGCGAAAGCTTGAGCAGTTGCAAATCGTGCAATGTTTACCCACAAACCTACATCAATGCGATTGACTCGAGTGAAATCGAAGTGAAACTCTTTTCTCACGAATCGCGTTCAATTCAAGGGCCCGCTTGGAAATGGTTTGACAATGCTAACCTCGTTCAAAATCTAAAGGCAATCGCGCTGCAAAAGATTCCTTTCTTGTCGGGTTCAATTCAGATAGCCGGAAAAATACGATTGTATGGCCTTTATTTGGATCACCTAGATACCTACAATCCCAATTCAGCCTGGAGCACGGTCTGGAAGGTCGGATCAACCCAAGAAATCTTGCTACCTCAAACCAAACCGACCACCACACCACCGTGAGGCGGGCCCTCGTAAGGTAACTCAATCACGAAACGAGCTCCCTTACCCTCTTCGCTCGTTACCGTAATCGTGCCGCCATGTTTTTTGATGATTCCGTGTGAAATAGCGAGACCCAAGCCGGTGCCCTCGCCCACCCCCTTTGTCGTAAAAAAGGGATTAAATATTTTCTCTATATTTTCTTTTGAAATTCCGCTGCCATTGTCTTCTATGACAATTCTAAGATTTTGACTGTGATCTTCAGTGAGAATTTGAATGAAGCCCTTCTTGTGCGTAATTGCCTGGGCCGCATTCAAAATGAGATTCGCAAACACTTGACTGAGTTCACCCGGCATGCACACGACCTCACGCTGCGACCTAAAATCAGTCTTGACCTCACACTTAAACTTCAGCTCATTTCTCAACAATAATAACACATTTTCTAACTCGTCATTCATCTTGACCTTCTTTACCCCGGGGTCATCGGGGCGAGCAAATCGTTTAAGCCCGGTAACAATCCCACAGATTCGCTCAAGGCCAAACTTAGATTCTTCGATGAGTTGTTTGGTGTCTCCTAAAATAAACTCAATATCGTCTTTCTTTCTCAGTTCCGAAATTTTTACCATCTCAGTTTTTGCCTCTTCACGTTTACCGTCTGAAAGCAAATTGAGAAAATGGTCATACCCCACGAGAAGCGTCGACATGGCATCCATATAAGATCGCAAGACATCAGTATTACTGACCACGAACGCCAAAGGATTATTGATTTCGTGAGCCACCCCGGCGGCCATGATACCCAGAGAAGCCATCTTCTCTGAGTGCACCAGTTGGGCCTGTTGATCGACCAGAGTTTTATTGGCGACCGCGAGCGAAACATTGGCCAGTTTCAAGTCTTCAATCAAACTTTTATAAGACTCGGCAATGTCTAAGCGCATGCGATCGATGTATAAAAAAGCCGCGATCTCACCTTTCGAGGTTTTTAGTCGAATCGCAATATTACTCACATGCGAAAAGTGAACCTCGCCCGAAATGAATTTCGGAGTGATCACTGTCATCTTTTCAAAAATGCGCGTCAGTTCACTCAGCCTTGCGCCCGCCACGATATTTAGCGTCTCAGTCAGTAGATCACACATTTGCTCACGTGAATTGTCTTGGCCAAAAAGGCTTTCAGCGTTTTCACGAGAAATGGCTACGATAAATTCGCCAGTAACAGTACCCACAAACGGTATCGAGGCAATGAACTCAGACTTAATGTCTAAACCTTTGCGAACACTGCCAATACTGATGTCGGTCACCTCAACACCCGAAAGGTACTTCAAGACCTCGGCTAAGTTGGTGCCGTACTTTTTCGCTTGCGCCGCTAAGATCTCATCAAAATTGGCTGGATCCACAAAACCCTCCCAAAAAAATGGTTGTGCCCTTAAGTAGCGGGCTCGTTTATATACTTTGAAAGTTCTGCAACGAGAGCTTCTTTCGAACCAATGAGGGCTTTATCAATAAACCCTAAGGCACCTAGTTTTAGACATTCGGCTATGACTGGCCCATGGTTAATAGCCGAAAACATCACTACCCTCGCCTTCGGATTAAACTGCAGTATCTCATTTAGACACTCGCGACCATCTTTGTTAGGCATCGTCACATCAAGAATAGTGATCGCGGGCGAGTGAAGTTTATAGAGCGCCACCCCTTCATCGCCGTCGCGCCCACAAGCGACCACTGTGCACCCCATGCCAGTGAGAACGCTCGACAAAGACCGTTGTATGATGCTGCTATCATCAACAATCAGGGCTCGGGTCATAAGGTACCCGCTTTTTTGTCGGGCTTATCAGAGTTCGGCTTTTTTGTTTCTTCAGCATCGGCAATGTCACTCGCGTACTTCTCAAATACCGCCCGAACCTGAAACACTGGGTTTGTGTCAGTGTCTAAAGTCACCTCGTGGCTTCGCGTGAGCCACATCTTTTTGGTTTTCTCAATTTCAATCAGTAGTTTTGCATTCTGCTGAGAAAGTTGATCAATCTCGAGTAATTTAGGATCAACCGGTATGGCTTCACTTTCAAGCTTCTGTAGCTCTCGCCGAAGCGCCACGATCACTTCGCTGGCATTTTTTGACTCGTAAGCATTCATGAAGTACCGACTTTCTTCTGCTCCGGCTCTTCGGGCAAAACCTTTGATTGAATCAACGACTTGATGATAATCTCTTTTATCTCTGACCAATGATTTGGCTCGCTGTTATCACTCTTCTTTTCTAGTCTAACTTGATTTCGCCTTCGCTGAGCCTGGCGCACCACTTCGTTAATCAAAAATGCGTGATATTTTTTCAAGCGCGCAGTTTCACGTCGCAACTTTATCAATTCGCTATTGCGCTCAGGACCTGACAAAGGTGAGCTTGCTAGCCCTTGATTTCGTTCGTTCTGAGCCTTAATGTTTTCGATTTGAAGTTCGAGTTCCCACTTTTGTAGAACGAGCAGGGCCTCGCGACAGCCGTGCTTCACACACCCGTTAAGGGCATCAGGAATGTCTGAATAGGCACAAAGTTCAGTGGCCGGGCCCACTAAAATGAAATCGGGTGTTCGATTCATAAACAGGGGCTTAAAACGCATGAAGGTATCAAGGGTCCCTGTGGCAAGTGATGCGCGAGTCAGATCAACAATCAAGTACTTTACTTTCAATCTTGTGAGCTTTTTAAATCCAATCACGAGTGTCGACAAACTCCGATCATCAATCTCACCAAAGACACTAAGAACCGAAATTTCTCGAAACACCTCAAGTTTCAACTTCATACGCCCGCCTTTGGCTTCGCAGCAGCGGCCCCGGTCGCACTTGAAGTTGCGCCCCCGAATATGCTGGCAAACGGCACCAGTTGATCAAATTCTGCAAGCTCGGGGCAGAGACTCGAGGCGGGCACTGAGTCGGCTCGGTCTTTAAAGATCGCGGCGTTGCGCACGATAAAGAAAGAAAGAAAGACAAGAGCCGTTAAATGAAACTGATCTTCAAGCTCAACCGTATTGAGAATTTGAGACCTATTCAAATAGAGCAACGAATCGGCAAGCCTACTAAAAATGCCAAAGGCTTGGGTGCTCGCCACTCCGGCTGTGGAGTGATGAGATCTGAAAAGTCTGATTTCAGCTAAATCAATGAAAGTAGGCGGGGTCGCCAGCTTTTCAACTTGTTTGGTGAAGTCGATAAAACTTTGGTGGTGAATTGAAAAAACCGCTTGAGAGACCGCCTCTAAAAAAATGAGCGGTATCACATCTTTTTCAAGGGCAAGTGTCTGTCGATGTTTTGCTAGCACCACTGCCACTTGCGCCACTTTGAGAGCAAGTTCAAAACGAGACGCCAAAAACTGCGCAGTCTTGACCTTACTAATTTCGGTATCTGATACTTCTATCTGATAAGCGACATAGTCAAAAAAGAGGCCTGAGGTGAAAGCGAGTTCTTGATTACGATTACCGTCTTCAAACGCTGACCTTGCCAGATAGGCATAAGGCAATAGCTGAGAAAGTGGTTTAACGAACATCTCGGTTTTTGCATCAATTGCGATTGATTTCGCCGACACTTTATTTGAAAGCTGCGAAATAAAAAAATAGCTAGAAGCAGTGAGCAAGCCAAGCAGTCGCAAGCCGGTATCAAAATCAACTTGAGCCTCTGCATTGTTTGAGGCCCCCTTCTGCGCATTCACCCAGAGTAGAAAGCGCCGCTTAATTTCAGGGTTTGAATCGAAAGCCTGCAAGACCGCGCCGACCCGTAAGTGCGCGTGCTCTAATTCGGCAGAACTACCAAGCAAGGGGTCAATGTTAAGTGACACCAGATTCAGTGAAAGATCATCAGCCCACTGAGAAATGAATACCGAGAACTCATTCGTTAGCGAATCAGCCTGACTAGAATCAGTGAGTCCATTCTGAGAACTTGGCTTGGGGGGCGCTATAGGTCCAGACACGGTTTCAGACCTCCATAATTAATTATCTAACACTTATTCACTATTTACAATCACCCCTAACCAGACCGAATAAGCCGACCGCTCGAGGTCATGCGAGACACAGGTTTTCACTAAATCCATTGCGGTTGCCCGGCTCAGATGAGATAATTTCGGGTGCACCGGCGTGCACGAGAGTGAGAAAGCCAAAATGAGCGTCAAATGCATACTTTTTGTTGATGATGAACCCCAAATCTTACAGTCGATTAAGCGATTATTCGCAAACCAGGGTTACGAGGTGCTGACTTGTGTCTCACCTTCGGAAGCGCTAGAGTTGCTTAAAAATAAACCAGTCAA
This sequence comes from Oligoflexia bacterium, assembly GCA_903895855.1. Classification (GTDB taxonomy): domain Bacteria; phylum Bdellovibrionota; class UBA1018; order UBA1018; family UBA1018; genus CAITVN01. The sequence continues at coordinate 16,923 of CAITVN010000100.1, forward strand.
AGTGATAGTCTCTGATTATCGCATGCCGGCGATGAACGGGGCAGAGTTCTTAAAAAAAGCGAGAGTCATAAGACCTGAGGCCGTGCGACTGGTCTTATCAGGGTATACCGATGCCCAGGGGGTCACTGAACTGATCGAAAAAGGCGAAATTTACAAATTTCTGATGAAGCCCTGGGATAACGACGAGATTAAGACTGCGATACGAGAAGCGTTTGCCTATCAAGCAAGGCTGGCGACCTTTTAACCGTTGTCCTATCAAGGCCTGTCAGGTTTGACAGCTTTGTCATAATTATCACATTTGACAAGTTAGTCAGGTTTGCTCATGCTGACAGTATGAGGAGGTCAATCTGATTATGACCATTGAGAACTTCACCGAAGACGAGCATGTTAAGAAAGATCGCGAATTTTACACCACCGGCCAAGTGGCTGAGATTTTTGGAGTCAATTTCAGAACCGTCATTCGCTGGATACAAAGAGGAATACTGCAAGCCCATCGGTTACCGGGTAGAGGCGATCATCGCATTTCTTCTAATGAACTTGCGCGATTTGCAGCCGAAAACAAACAAAGTTTTCAAACTAGCACTTTGAGTCCAAAGACCGAAGCAGCACGATTACCAGTGGCTCTGGTCATCGATGACGAGCCCGCGGTGGCCCAGGCGATCTCGCGCGCCCTGAAGAGTTTACACATGACTGTCGAAGTAGCCCATGATGGCTTCACGGGTGGGTTTCTACTGCATAAACTCAAACCGAACATTCTGACCCTCGACCTAAAAATGGAAAAAATCGACGGATTTGATGTTCTCAGAATCGTCAAATCGCACCCTGACCTCAAACACACTAAGGTCATTATCATCTCAGGCGATACCCAAGAAAATCTGAGCCGCGCCAATGACGTCGGCGCCGATGCCGTACTTTCAAAACCCTACACCCGAGCTGAACTGGCGAATACCGTCGAAAAACTGCTGAAGTAAGGAGTCTATATGAATACCGAAAAGCCCCTTTTGAAGATTGTATTGGTAGTTGAAGATGACGATTGTCTGAAACTCTCTATTAATCGTTGCCTCAGAGCGATCGATCGCAACCTACAGATCGAATGGGTCGGCAGTGTCGACGAGGCCGAGGCCTACTTACAAACCCATACCGTTTCACTAATCATCGCCGATCACGGTTTACTTGGATTTCGTACTGGCCTAGATCTGTGGAACTCAAATTTGGTGAAGACATCGCGAACTCCATTTGTGATGATCTCTGGATATCCGGTTGAATATTTTGTTCGCCAATCTACAGAAATGCCTTTGCCCCCGATACTGACCAAGCCTTTCAGTCTGTCAGAATTCAATACTTTTGTGAGTGGCCACTTCAATAGCCAGAAAAATGAGCCCGAGGTGGTGCGATGAATACCTCCAAAGATCAGTTTTTTTCTAAAATACTCAATCTACTCAGCGCAGACGAGGTCTTCATCAATGCCATTAAGATTTACACCGAAATTCTCAGAGAACACTGTGATGCAGAGCTCGGACACATTCTCACCATTAAACAAACTGGTGAACAACCCACCCTAGTTTCTAGTCGTATTTGGTGTTCGAGAGGGGCGTCCCTCACGCTCGGAACAGAAGAACTCAGTGCTTTAACTAACCAAAATAGAGAGTTGCTGCCCTTCAAGAATTTTATTTCGGTAACCGATCAGCTTTCAATTAATGAGCCCACTGACAATTCGTTTATCGCGCTGATGGCTGAAGAATCGCAATTGACAAATTTTCGCAACAATTCGGGTGCTGAACCGCCAACCGAGTACCCAAGATACCTGCCCTTAAAATCAACAGAAATTGAAAACATATTTTCTTTACCCATTCATTCTGAGGGTTTAGTGGTTGCCGTAATCGAGCTCTTCATAAAAACTAGCCATTGGACACCAGACAGAAAAGGACTCATTGATTTTACGGCTAAGCTATTTGAGCAGTCTCTCAACAACAAAACTCGAAGAGCCGAACAAGATGATACCATTCAGGCCTTAAGAATGGCGCAAACACAGTTGATACAAAGTGAAAAAATGGCATCACTGGGTACGGTTGCCGCTGGGGTCGCCCATGAAATCAATAATCCTTTGAGCTTCATTCTCTCTAACACCGAAACGCTCGGACAGTATATCAAGACACTCACCGGTGCGATAACTTCGCTAATATCGCCGAATAGCCCACCCGGCGCCAAACCCCTCTCACGCGAAGAACAAGAAGAAATTACTTACGTCTTGAACGACATTAATCCCATGATTGCCGAAACGCTCGAAGGCATCATGCGAGTGCGTGAAATCGTTCAGGGGCTGAAAGCATTCTCAAGAGCTGACGATTCGATTCAAAAGCGAGTCTCAGTTAACGAACTCATAGAAAATTCACTAAAACTATTAGCCAATGAAACCAAGTATAAATGCAAAGTACACACCGTACTCGAACCGGTTCCTGAAATTTTAGGTTTTCCCGGCCAGCTGATGCAAGTTTTCACTAACCTCGTTCTTAATTCAGTGCAGGCCATCGAAAAAAGTGGAGTCATCACAATTCGTTCAAGACTCAGAACCCCCGAAACAATCGAACTTCGATTTGAAGACAACGGCAAAGGTATTGCGCCCGAAGACCTTGAAAACCTATTTTTACCCTTTTTCACCACCAAACCTGTAGGCTCGGGTACCGGTCTGGGACTCTCTATTTCTTACGGCATTGTCAGAAATCACGGCGGAAGCATTTCGGTTACCAGCACCCTTGGCGAGGGCACCTGCTTTTGCGTTACTTTACCTTGTGGGCCAAAAAAATGAGCGACCATCATTCATCGGTAATCTTTGTTGACGACGAAGCGAATATCTTGAAGACCATCATTCGAAGCATGCGAAGTGCAAACTTCAAGGTCTTAACCACCACCGAACCCACCGAAGCACTAAAATTTTGCTTATTAGAAAGCGTTCAGATCATAGTTTCTGATTTTCGCATGCCCGGCATCAATGGTGTCGAATTGCTCACTAGCGCTAAACAACTAAAACCTGATTTACACCGCATCATTCTCTCTGGCCTCGCAGATGAAAATCTCATTGATGAGGCCCTAAAAAACGAGGTCGTTCATCAATACTTGGTCAAACCCATAAAAATGACCGAGCTTCAAACCCTGCTAGAAACCATCCTCTCTGCAAAAAATTCAGTTTGAAAAGTAAACTTCTCACAGCGCGGGGCATGCGGCCGTCGAAGTGGTAGAGTGACAACTGTTTCACCCGCTACACTACCGTCTGAAGGCGAGCAGTACTTCGGTAATCTCTAAGAAGAGATCTTGCGCCTGCTGTAATCTAGGTTGTATTCTTTAGCCATGTTTAATCAGTTTATTGTGCCCTTCTTGACACGCGGTCATATCGAAGTGGCGGTCTATTTTACGCTCGCGTTCTTGGCGCTAGTTTTTGTTCTCATCAAGGGGGTCAGCTGGGTTTTTTCTAAACACCGCACTAGTCGTGAAGAGACCGAGCGTTTGCTTGCAACGCTACGAAAGTCAGTTCGTGTGAGATTTTTAGCTACCCTAGTGCTTATTTTGCTTTGCGACTTCGCGATACGAGCCCTCATTGAGGGTTACTCTGATGATCCGCGGTTCATGAATGCGGCTATTGTCGGAACTCTGCTGTCGGCTCTATTTGATGTTTTTTTGGCTTCTTCGGTGGTTCTGGTGGTGAGTGCGTTCACGCGTCCCATCTCTCAGATTGTCGGCGCATTTTTTGATTTTGTGCAGTTCGCGGTATTGGCGGCTTTTACCGGATATTTAGTGCAAAGTTTGGGCGATTTTGGCTATTTTCGGTCGCAAGTGTCAAATATTCCTATTGCCTTAGTGCTGTGCCTTTCTTCAGTATTGTATTCGATTGCGGGCACCATTTTGTGGATCTTAGATGAGCGTAGAAAATCTCTGGCCCCCCAGCGATGAGGTGCCGCTGAATTACTTCAAATCAATCGTGTTTGGCGAAATTTTTTCGTCTGTCTCTGCAAGCTCAATCACCTGAGAAATTCTTTTATCAAGAATGGGTGAATCTTTTGCGAGAAACTTAAACCTAATGGCATTCATTTTCGCTCTTTGTAGTTCTCTCACCTGAGTCAGTGTTTCAAGAATTGCCACGGCAATGTAAGGCTTCGGATTCAACGTAAAAGCAGCTTCAAACGAACTCAATGCCATCTGAGTTTCACCGGTTTTTACGTAGCAGAGCCCCATTCCGTAGTGCCCCAGGTACCCTCGCTGATCATCGTATGATATTGTTCGAAACAATACGAGAGCCTCTTCGGCGCTGCCTTGTTCAAGCATTTTTTTTGCTGTGGCACCCAGATACGGTACATTGAGTCTGCCATCGGGTAAGAAACTAAATTCAAGTTTTTTTGTGTAAGTGTTCATACCGTATCAGTTTAAAATCAAAACAACTATTGCACAAATAGATTCTACCGCACTCGATAAGGTCAATTTCATGACGTACCGATTCGGTTTCAAATTTCTCTGATTCTTCAAGCGCTTCGAAAGGGCGAATCGCATCATAAAGATGTTACCAACGACCAAAGCAGCCTAAGCTTTGGATCATGCAAGGAAGCACCTGTAAAGCGGCTGCAAGAGAGCTTGCTTCTCAATTTCCTCACTCCACCGAGATCCCTCGGGATCGAATTCGTCCGTTCTCCGATGAGCATTCACAAGTCACTTTTGTGGCCCCCAACGCCTTGATTGAAAAACTCGATGAAATTAAAGATTTTTTAGCTCACTCCCATCCTGGAATTACACTGGCAACACTCATTGACCTTCTGGCTGATGACTACGTCGACCGACATAGTCTTGAGCGACAAGCTAAGCGAGCACAAGAGCGAGCTAAGGCCCGAGCCCAAATCAGAGACAAAGAAAAGGCCGAGAGAGATCAGGCTGAGAATTCGTCAAAGGCATCCGAGTACCCGCCGAAAGAATCGGAAAACACCCAGAAAACAGGTGAGCTCGTAGAATCACAGTCGGCGCCGACTGCGCACGTATCGTTTTGCTCTGGATTAGGCGGCCAAGACCAAAAGCGTACACTCTCACAGACGATGCTTCATGAGCTCATCAATACAAAGGGGTATCGGTGTTCGTTTGTGAATCCCGTGACGAAGCAGCAATGTGTGTCCAAGCGAGGTCTTGAAATTCACCATATTCGCCCCTACTCTCATGGGGGGCCTACAAATATCGCGAACTGCGCCCTCGTCTGTTTTCCGCACCATCAGAGAATTTCATATTTACAGTTCGGGGATCGTTCAAAGTATTTTAAACAGCGAGAGTGAACCCCACTCATCATCAAACCAAGACGAACGCTGCAGAAGCGCTTGCCCGCAACCGAAAGCGTTACAGGTCGTCGCGAGAAAGGACCCATCCATTATTTAGACATTGTTTATTTCATGGCCATTCTCAGAATTGAACTCAGAGGGCTTCACGAACTCACACAGGCATTTCTTGCTCATTTCACGACAGAAAATTGGTATTGCCACTTAAAGTACTGACAACTCATCGTTGAACCGCTGCCCACAGTGGTGACTTTATAGCCCGACTTTTGAGGGCAATCGCTGCGTTTGGATACGACTCCGCGGATGCAAAAATCACGAGGAAGCCCATCTTTGTCGATCAAATACCTGGGATTATCTGCTTGGTCTCCGCCGGTGATTTTTGTGCAGGTAGCCTCTTCTTTTTGGCTGGCGTCCCATTGGGCAGTATTGGGAGCACAAAAGTCTTTACCCGGAACTTCATGCATTTTATTGAGTTTGGTCGGACAAGTTGTTTTGCCAATCCCGCCTTTCAGGCATCCTTCTAGAAATGGCATCGATCCCTGTGGGCAGACTGTTGGAATTTTGTCGCCGAGAATTTTCTTTGCACACTTTTTGCTACCTGAAATTTGCTGCGGAGAAAAACCCGCCAAGCAGGTCAAAGTGATGGGGGCTTTATCGAACGCCGGCTTTGAAAAATCGGTCATTTTGGGTGCGGGCGAGCCACCCACACAAGAAGAATCGACCACGTGCCGGTTTCCGCCGGCATCCACTCCGGTTGTTCGAGCTGTGCGAAATTTTTCACACTCACCGTTCAAAGCATAGCATTCCGTGTTGCCGATATTAGCGTTACTTTTATGATGCCAACTAAAGCAAAATTTGCCGGAGTTATCTCCACCATAAACGCTTGCGTTCTGCCAGAAAGTAACCATCACAAAAAAAACGATAATTAGTTTATTCATCAAATTTTCAACTCCAATTTTTAGCATATGTAGCTATGCAACACTTTAGCTAAACTGAAGTGGATTTTCAATCTTATTACCCGATTAGATCGACATTAACTTTAGATCTTTTCGCCAAATATCTGACCGAAGGAACTCGCAAGCAGCACCTAGGACTTGCAATTGATCTGGCAGTCTCAGAGCATCAACCCTGGTTTAATCGATTTTACTCATCTAAACTGAACACAATTCCGAAGATCATTAATATTCTGCAAAAGGAGCTAAAAAAATGAGACTTGGATTCGTTAAATCCCATTTTGCCTTGTCACTTGCGCTACTGCCGCTGTTTTGTTCACTCTTTATTCTGCCCTTGTCTCAAGCCAATGATGAAAAATTAAATGATGAAAAATCAACTGAACGGCCCTCACCCTTTAGGCTATTCAACTTCGGAGTGACCGAGCGAATGACGACTCAGAGCTACTTGAGCGGAATCAACCTGTCGACGATGCTGTCGTGGAACCCGCACTTTCAAGCAACTTCATGGCTGAATGTTGAGGCCCAGCTCGGCACCACCGGAATGAAATCTAAAATCGGCAATTTCTTTGCCGCTCGCTACCAATTGGGTGCTTCTTTTCACAACCTCTTCTTAGACACCTTCGGTGGTAAAGATCGCCTGGTGCCCGAACTTTATCTAGGCGCTGAAACCTGGGCGATATCAGCAGCCGGAACCTACCTTGCAGTAAGCTTCAATCTGCATTACCGATTTCATTTCGAAAACAAAGGACTATTCAACATCATTGATGCCGTTCACGGAGGGTTTCAGTGGCTTCCCGGCTCACCGGGATCAGCTAAGCAATACACTCTGGGTATTAGGCTGGTGCCGTTTCCTGAAAAACGAATCGATGCGACACCTGAGCCAAAGGTAGACAAAGCCCCTGAACCCAAGCCGTCAGAAGCACCTGTGACTGTGGCCGCGACTCCAGCACCCGTTGTTGAAGATAAAGCGCCTGAATTCAAAGACATTGAAAAGGGCCAAATTGCCGAAATTCGGCCCGAAGGATTGAGTGTCACACTGCCTGGCAGTCGAATTTCATTTGAAACCGGTAAAGCGGTTTTAGACAAAACGGCGAAAGAGTTCGCAAAAGGCTTCAGCAACGTTCTGAGTCAGTATCAAAAAGATTGGGATCAAATCGAGTCGGTCGGCCACACCGATAAACGAGGCAACGAAAAGAAAAATCAAAAACTCTCGCTAGCCAGAGCACAAGCACTCGTTAATGAAATGAAAGCGGCCGGAATTGCTGACCTGAAACTAAAAAGCCGAGGGGCAGGCTCAAAAGAACCCAAAGACACTGCCGACACTGAAGCGGCGTGGAAAACTAACCGTAGGGTTGTGGTAAAAATACTTTCTAAAAATGATTTATCAACTCTGGCAAAAGCCATTAATGAATATGATCGCAATTTTAGTAAATAAATTCGTGGAGACAAAAATAATGAATCTCAAAACTAATTTAATTGGACTCGCTCTCACCTCATACCTCATTGCGGCCTGTGGCACTCCGCTTGAGTTTCCTTCAGACTCAGCTAGTTCAGGATCAGGGTCTACGGCCGATGAGGCAACGACCGCGCCGATCGCCAGCAGCCCCTGGAAACGATTTGCCTACTCGACGGTTGCTAATCAATACGCTGACATCGTCACCGTCAGGTCTGATATCGTCGGCAATGTCGTTGTTATCGGTGACACGAACACGAACCTTCGTGGCAATACGCTGTCTGGCACGAAAGACGTGATCATACAGAAATACAGCCCAAGTGGTGAGTTACTCTTCACCAAACAATATGGCGTGGCCGGCGGAAGTTGGAGTGGCGCAAAAATCTACACCGACAGTCATCAAAATATTTACGCTGGTATGACGCTCACACTGAAAGATCTCGACGGTAATAGCATCAGTAATAACGTAGGTGTGGTCAGAAAACTCGACAAAGAGGGCACTCAACTTTGGGTAAAACAACTCACCAATGGTGGCACGGCAGCAGGGTACGTCAGCATCACCGGTGTCGTTGGTGATAACGACGGAAATGCCTATGTTTCTGGCGTTTTTCAGGGCGGAATTGAAGGCACCGCCGCGACTGGCACCACCGATGGATTCTTGCTCAAACTGAATACGACAGGGGCAATTGAGTGGCAAAAAACATTTGGGCAAGCCTCGAAAACTTTCAGCATTTATCACCTGAGTCTATCGAGTACTGGCCTCATTTTGGTACCTGGCCAGACATCAATGGACATCAGTTCGAGCGGGTACGTCAGCAGTAGCCCGTTTCTCATGCAGTACGATAGTAGCGGTAATCAAGTTCACCTCACCCACTTAGGCTCAACCAACAGCAATAAAAATGTCGGTACGATGGGTCGAGTGGTCGAAGGCTCAGACGGTAGTCTCTACGGGTGCGGAATCACGAGCACGCCTGATTTCAACGGCCTCACTTCGATCGGAACCACCGACATTATCTTTTATAAGTTTACAAAGGCAGGAGAACTCGTTTGGGTAAACCGCCATGGCCAGTCAGGCGTAGAAGTCTTCGACGCCCCCGAGTGCCTAGCGATCGGCAAAGGCGATCGACTCTATTCGACAGGAACACAAAACGGCACCTTCGCGAACAATGCTCTCATTGGCACCAAAGACGTGTGGATTGCTGAACTGTCGAGTACTGACGGATCACTCGTCAAGAGCCACTCTTTTGGAATTGCCGGCGCCACCATCGGCCGCTACACAGTCGATGCCGACAGAAGTGGTAATCTTTACACTTCGTTTTCATTTAGCTTTAGCTTCATGGGGCACACTCTAGTCGGAACAAAAGCCGCTCTTGTAGGTAGAACTTCGCTCGATACCCCATTTTCAACGCTTGAGGCACTGCCTTACGTCGAGTAGTTTGTTTCGCTCAATCATTAGCGCTTAAGCCTGGTTCTTCACGAACTCTAAACAGCTCAATTTAAAATCAAACTTCGCATGAGAAAAATTTTGCATCTGTCGTCGAACTTCGTGAGTGAGTTCAAGGCGAAATGCAATCACTGCGTCGGCACTGAGCCTATTTTCAAAATGAAGTACCCGCGACTGCGACAGAATATGCCCCGTTAGCTCGTCTGGAGTGAGTTCGATCAGCATTTTAGGTTTGATCTCGGTTAGTAGCTGAAATCCATTTTCATAAGAAAACTCAGCGGTCAGCGCTTTGAGGGTTCCGCGGGGTTTTTGATCAGGCGCTTTCCAGTGCAAGTTAAATTGCCTTCTAATCCATTCATTCAGGCTCGGCAGTTCAATTGCTTTTGGAAACTGATATTCAAATATCCGAATGACCCCATGTGGTCGCAAGACGCGTTTGAATTCGCGAGCAGTAGGTAGTGGCTCCATCCAGTGAAATGCCGACCCCACAACGATTGCATCGACCGAACTGGCGTCTAACTGCGTGTTTTCTCCACTTCCACGGACCCACTCAATTTTGTTTCTAAATTCTTGGGCTGTCAGCAATTCGCCGACGCGCAACATCTCAGGATCTGTATCAATAGCTACGACCCTTGCCTCACCCATCTCCCGCAAGAGAGACACCGCAGAATGCCCCATCCCACATCCGACGTCGGCGATACAAAAGGGTTTGCAGGCTCCTCGAGTCAGGAGCAAGTCTGAAAGTCCCGAGAAAACCTCTGCTGGATAATAGGGACGATAGCGCTGATAAAAATCGGGATTGAAGCGGCTCACTAAACCCGAGCCCAAAAAATAGCGTCAGGAATATTGAGAGTTTTGAGGAGAGTGGACTCGACCGAAGAGCCTACCCCAACAAATTCAAAGTCGTCTGGCTTCAAGAAAGGATGAGCCAAGTATCGAGTGTGAGGTTCGTCTAAAAAAGAAAAGACCTGATTTTCATAACCCTTTTGACGACTTCGAACCGTGATTCGCGGAGGCGCTGATCGCTCATCGGGGCTCCACTTGCAATGAGACAATATTTTCTTAGACAGAGCAAACGGGCTTCGGTCTACCGTTCGCACAACATCAATGAATTGCGGAATGACGAGACTTGCCTCAGGTGGGTGATTCGAAGAAACACTGCAAATCAAAGCCCGTGGATAAACAGAACCGTCAATGGTGGTGACCGAGCACGCCGCAAAGTACCCCTTCGTACCTTTCAACTCAAACACTTCTGTTTCTGGAATTCTCGCCAAGTGTTTTTCAAGTTCAGAACTCATTTTTGCTGGCGGCTTATCTTTTGACCACCAGCGCACCAAGAAATTCGCCCACTCCGAAGCAATGCTTCGAATGAAATGCTGGCCAGCCACATCTGATAGCCAGTTCTGATGACAGAATGAACACTGCCACATTCGTCCATTTAAACAATCGGGGTGTTCTTTCATCTCAACTACTGAACCCGAATCGTTCCAGTCTGGAGACATTTTTTCGTTGGGGTACCACCTTCGGTGCTTGAGTGAAGTGAACCCGCAATACTTGCAGTCGACTTTAGACATGTGCTTAAGCTTACTTGAGTCGAAGCCAGTTTCAAGCTCAAAGGATTGACCCCCACTGAGGCTCACTAATTAGCTCACTATTTTTTTGAAAAAACTAAACTTATTTTTCTGACACTTCATGAAAAAAGTAAAATATTGCACGTTGAGCGCAATACAGAATGCTAATTGACTCGACGTGTCATTAAAAGTTAGAGCCATCACAACGCAAATGTAAGCCAACAAAAGGACAAGTCATGATGCCCTCATTTAGACATTACCTTCAATTGACCGCCACCGTCGCTGCACTGTTGGCATCGGCGCATTTCACTCTTGGATGCAATGAAAATACCGACTCAACCGGTAAACCAGCACAGCCTTCACTCTATTTTAAAGTCAATAACCAATCAAAGAGCAGAGCTTCATTGAACGAAACCCCTATGCTCACCTCAAGTACAATTGATGTCGAAGTGATCAACCAAGGCAACATCGACGCAGTATTCAGTGACCTCGCTAGCGACATGAGTGCAGTGACATCGCCTTTTGCTATTTCGGGCGAAGGCACTGCATACCCGTGCTCGGCGGCTATTCCGATTGAACCGACCGAAAGCTGTTGGCTGAGAATCACTTTCAACCCGAATTACATTAAGCAAGACACCTGGTACTCAGAAAAACTTGAGCTACATTACATTTCAAGCGCCGACGCAAAAGACCCCGCCAGCGCAAAAATCTTTTCGTCATCACTCGATATCGACGCGAGGGCAATCAGATTACTGCCACGGCTTGAATTTTATGTGGGCAATGCAACACAAGTCGACTTTAGCTTCGTGCCAGTGCTGACCAATAAATCATTGCCAGTGAAGGTAACGAATACCGGAAAGTCAGGCGCCATTCTCGGAGACATTACAAACGATGAACTCTCTTTGAGCTCGCCATTTAACCTCGAAACCCCAGATTCAGCACCGGCCTGCACCTCTCAAATGCACTTAGCGGTCAATCAAAGTTGCTGGCTCAAAATTTCATTCAGCCCACAGTCAGTCGACTATTTTGACCAAAGACTCACACTCTATTACACAGCTGAAATAGACGAAAATGCACCCGCACCAAATGACGTATTTACGGCTAATCTATTTGTTAGCGGCATTGGTAAATTAGACTGTAGCTTAAGCCCTATTCTACAAGATGCATTTAGCAAAGGCACCGAAGCAGCTAACGCAAAAATGGCAGACGAAATCACACAAGGCACTAATGAAGGCGCCGCATTGACTTACGAGCAAGGAGTATCAAAGGGGTATAGCGATGGCTACAAATCAACCTACGACCCCGCGTACAATGGCATCAATGGTTACGACAAAGGCTACGCCGAAGGATTCAGTAACGGCCTCAGTTCTGGAAAAACAGACATCTCAAGTTGCAACCAAGGTACCTTAGCCGGACAAAAAGAAGGCTACGCAGCTGGCTCTAACGACGGCGACTACGACGGCTATCAAGATGGATATGCACAAGGAAAACCGGCAGGCAGCACCATTGGCGCAACCGACGGACTGGCTGCTGGCATCTACCAAGGAAAAATAGACGGAACCACCGAAGGCACAAAAGACGCTGACACTAAAGGCTACAACTCGGGCAATTCTGCAGGCAACTCAGACGGCTACGATGACGGAAATCTATTAGGGTATCCAGACGGCTATTCTGCCGGAGAGTCTGCCTGTATGGCAACCAATACTGGAGGCTCGGGCTCGGGGTCACGGTTCTTTATGTCGACGAGAAATGCGATCACCCAGCCGTTAATTGATGGCTGTTACAATCAAGGCTATCAAAAAAAATACAGTGATCAACCCTATTGGGATGCCTACAAAGCTGCCCGCGCTGCGAATGATCAGTACCAAGAAGGTTACAAAGAAGGACTCAACACTGGCAAAAATCAAGGCACAACTGACGGCACGGCAAAAGGGTACACAGACGGCAAAGACAAAGGTAAGAGCGACGGTTTCGAAACTGGTGCCTCAGAAATTTTCAAAACCTGTTCGGCGAACGCCTACCCAGTAGGATACACCGATGGCTATGCAAACTCATACAATCCTGCCAGTAAAAAAGGCTACGATGCCGGGTATGCCGACGGCTATAACGTCTCTTATGACCTACAGTATGAAGTCGGACACAGCAAAGGGTACAAAACGACCTACAGCAGCGCCTATGATGGCGCGTACGACGCCAACTACTCTGAGGGTTACACCGCCGGTTATAACGAAGGGTTTAAGAGCGGATATGACTTTGGGTACGGAAATGGCTACGATGACGGTTACAACAGCCTTTGCACCGGATATTATAGCATGTCGCCTGTTCCGGCGCCGATGTTTGAGGTGATGACAAAAAGAGTTCCGACCCCTCGAATGATCAGCGATGCAAAACTGAGAGCGAAATTTTTAACCCGAACAAGCACGAAAACGAATTCACAAAAAACTTCAAAGTCTACGAAACGCACAGAAAACCTCAAAACAATTTCACAATTCGGAGTGGGCGAAAACTGGTATACTGAAAAGAGCATCACCAGCCGCAAACTGGGGCAGACTGTAGCGACTGGCTTCGATCACTTTATCGCCTCGCGACTTTCGCCATCGATGACTGAGTCGATGTCCGACGACGGTTACGACAGAGTTCAAAGTTTCCGTGGTTTGCACAACAAAAAATCGCTTCGCTCGCAACTCAAGATAGATACTTTTCTTAAGCAAGGCTTAAACATTAAACACCTGAGGCACTAATTACCAAGAACTTTCGCATCGATTTGGTCCATGTCAAAAGATTTTCAATCGTAAATTCTCGAGCACCGGCGTTGCAGCTGGCTGAGTTAATGATTACCGTCGAAAGAATTGACAATTTAGGTGTCCGAACGTAGTCTACCTTATAAGCGATTTGCCCCACGTTTTGTTCACTAGCAATAGCTAACAACAGAGCAGTAACAAAAGGATCCCATGTTAAAAAATCTCATTTCAAAGGCATTGCCTTACATCCCAAAGAACCTTGTTCATGTTTTTGCTCAAAGATATGTCGCAGGTGAAACTCTCGAAGACGGTCTAAAAGTTGTTGAAGGGCTGAACACAAAAGATATTTGGGCAACGATGGATCTTTTAGGTGAGTTCGTCAGTGACCGATCCCGCGCAGACGCCGCGACCCAAGCGGCACTCGAAAATCTTGATGCCATTCACAAGCGTCAGTTGCGCTCTGGAATTTCAACCAAACTCACCTCTCAGGGGTTAGATATCGACGACGATTTTTGCTACGAAAATTTAAAGAAGTTAGTTGAAAAAGCAAAGCAAGTTGAGCGTTTTGTTCGAATCGACATGGAAAACTCACCCTACACTACTCGAACCTTGAATCAGTATCGCAGATTACGCGCAGACGGGTTTACAAACACCGGCATCGTGCTTCAGGCCTACATGCGAAGAAGCGAAGACGATCTAAAATCGCTACTCGCACTCAAACCCCCCGTAAGACTCTGCAAAGGCATTTATCGAGAAGATGCGGCCATTGCATTTAAGGGCCGTGAAGAGATTCAAGAGAACTACAAGAAACTACTCAACTACATTTTCGACAATGGTTTTCATGCAGCCATTGCAACTCACGACGATGTGCTGCTTGATTTTGCGAGAGAGACGATCGCAAAGAGAAATCTTGCGAAAGACAGCTACGAATTTCAGATGCTTCTAGGCGTGAGAGACGCAATGCGCGACGAACTGGTCAAAGAAGGGCACCGCGTTCGAGTTTATGTTCCGTATGGTGACGACTGGTATGGCTATTCAATTCGCAGACTCAAAGAAAACCCTGAGATAGCGGCCCATATCATGAAAGCGGTAATCACCCGCCAATAGCATGATCTGTGGAGACCTTCTGAATGAGCAACTTAGACAAGAAACGATCTTTGGCCCTGATCTCAGTGGGGGTCGGCCTAAGTACTTGGATGATCGACTCATTATTTGATTTTTTCTTATTCAAAGAACATGCATTCACGAGCGAACTCATCTATCCCAGCGACAGAGAGCTAATCATTCGTTTGATGATCTCATTCACCTCTGGAATCTTCAGCTATTTCTATTTAAAACTTAGGCAGGCCGGTCGTGTTTTGGCGGCCGAAATCACCGAACGCAAAAAGACAGAAAAGTTACTGAATGAATCACGTGTAGCCGCAGAAAAAGCAAATCATGCTAAAGATGAGTTTTTGTCATTACTTTCTCACGAGCTGCGCACACCGCTCACCTCGATTTTGGGTTGGATTCAATTGCTACGAATGGGAAACCTCAACGAAGAAAAAACTAAGCAGGGTCTTGAGGTAGTTGAAAAAAGCGCTATCACCCAGGGACAGTTAATTAATGACCTATTAGATATTTCTAGAATTCAAGCAGGCAAACTGAATCTAGAAATTCAAGGGATTGATCCGAATGCAGTTATTTCTGCCGCAATTGATTCGACTCGAACGCTAGCTGCTGCCAAATCCATTCAAATTGAAACAATGGTTGATCCCACGATAAAAAAGATTTTTGCTGATCCGATGCGCCTTCAGCAAATCTTATGGAATCTCATCACTAACTCGATCAAGTTTTCGCCTCAAAAAGCGATGATTTGGATTAAGATAGATCGCATTGCGACCCCTAAAGGTGAGCACATTTGCATTCACGTGCGCGACAACGGAAAAGGAATTAAGCCAGAATTCTTGCCCATTATTTTTGATCGATTCAGCCAAGCAGATAGCACAACCACCCGAGCATACGGTGGCTTAGGATTGGGACTTGCGATCGTAAAAGAGCTGACTGAGATGCACGATGGAACCATTAAAGTAGAGAGTGAAGGTGAAGGCAAGGGCACTAGTTTTACCATTTGCCTTCCGACAAATCGTATTGCAGATCAAATTACACTAGAATCAGAACCACTGTTAGTGACAGAGCCAGAAATATCGCTACACGGCTTACGAATTCTTGTCGTCGAAGACGATTCAAGCTCAAGAGAAGTTCTTGATATTTTACTTCAATCGTTCGGTGCAGAAGTAATAGTAGCCGCATCCGCAAAAGAGGGATTGGAGATTTTTGAAAGACTCAAGCCTGATGTCTTAGTGAGTGATATCACTATGCCTGTTGAAGATGGTTATAGCTTGATAGCGAAGATTAGAGCATTGAAATCCGAACTGAGTAAAACTCCTGCGCTCGCACTCACTGCCTATGCTGGCGCAGAAGATATTCAACGAATGCTTCTCGCCGGTTTTCAGGCTCATTTGCCAAAACCCGCAGATACAAAGAAGTTGGTTCTGGCTATTTCTAGGCTAGTTGGTCGTAAATAATACGAGTCGCCTCATAAAGATGTTACCAACACGAGTAAAACCACCTAAGCGGTGGATCATGCAAGAAGGCTAATCGAATGAGCATACACGCAAACGCCGCCATATTGACACAACAGTAGCGCTTTTTTTCTAAGTAGATCGATTTTCGAGAGATTGGTAGACCTCATCACGATGTTTTCGTTGCGCCTCACCCTCATTCTCACTCTGATTGGTTTTGCTACTTCTGTTGCCCATGGGGCAGCACCGGCTCCATTCACGGTGTGCACCATCACAGCGAACTCATCGAATGAGAAAAACGTTTTTAGAAAGAGTCTACCTAAAGGGCAATTCGAGTTTGTCGAACTCACTGAAGCAAAAGGCGAAAGCGTGAGCTGGTTTGACAATGCGTGCGCGCAGATGAAACAACAGCACCGACAGTGCGATATTTTATTGGTGTCGGGACATTTTGCCGGAACCGCCTTCTTTGGCCATGATGAAAATGGTGAGACGTCTGATAAATCATGGAGCGTCGATGAAATCGAATCGCACTCGTGCTCTAACGATTGCGAAGAGATCATTCGCGCTCCGAAAGAAATATTCTTATTTGGCTGCAATACCCTGGCGGGTAAACAAAAAGACCGTCGAACGCCCCAGCAGTATCAAGAAATTTTAGTTCGTGAGGGCATTCCGCGCGAGCAAGCCACCCAGATGGCGCAGTTTCGCTACGGCCCACTGGGGGAGAGTGCCAGCGATCGCATGGAAAGAATTTTTTGGGGTGTGCCACACATCTATGGCTTTGATTCAGTGGCTCCCTCTGGAAAGCACATTCAAGCGGCACTAGCTCGGTACCTTAAGGGCGTTGGCAATTACGGTGATCACCTAAATCAGGTCTCTCGCCTCACTACAAATCGAAAACTTGAACTGTCTTTAGGGCTCTACAATTTTGACCAAACGCAAGGGGTCTCAGTTTCTCAACCCGGTTACCAGGTTCACGAAGGCACCTGTGGGCTCAAGAAAAAGAAGGGCCAGAACCTTGAAGTGCTGAAAGACCTAGAGAAGCTATTAAGAGAGCCAAACCGAGTTCTCTTTGTTGATCAAGTGAGAGGGTTCTTTGACGAACACACCTTACGCGAGATGTCGAACGAAGAGTTAGCCTCAACGCGGCAATACCAGGGGTAGTTTTATAGAGTCACTCACCCTCAAATGACCCCGTACTTCGTGTACTCGCGCGCGGGAACGGCGCA
>CAITVN010000101.1 GCA_903895855.1 Oligoflexia bacterium
CAACCGTTTTGCGTGGTACCGAACAATCAGCTGCCACATTTGAAATATTGAGTGACGAGGCTTGCGAAAAACTAAGTGCCTCTAGACACCGCGAAAAAGCAGGCAAATTTCTCACTAGCCCCTCTTGCTGTACTTCTTCTTTAAGGTAATTCTTGACGTAAGACTGTAAGTACTCTCTCGGGTGTTCGCCCCCCCAAACGCTGGGCAACATGCCGTAGACAAGAGCCTTTTTTAAGCTAAACTGAGTCTTCAATTCACAAGCCGTGAGCGGAAACAGTTCGTCTGAAATCGCGCGTCCTGCGAGTAAGTTTGCCCCCGATCGCTTGAGTTTTCTGGCACTTGAACCCGTGAGCACAAAAATAAGCGGATTTTTAGTGCGACTAGATTTTTCTATCAGGCGGTGAACCTCGTCTAAAAGCGCCGGAATCTTCTGAATCTCATCAATTACGACGGGTTGCTTGGGATCTTGAATAAACTCTGCTAACCGATCGGGTCGAACCAACAACTGATTAAAGGCCTCAGCCTCAAGCAGGTCGATATAATTGAGCGGCTCTGAATTCGACTGCGAAACGGAGCGAACACCTGCACTCTCAGACTTGAGCCAAGACGTTTTACCTGTGCCGCGTGGCCCTAAAAGAAAATAACTTTGCCGAAGAAGGGGGCGATATAATCTGGCGATCATCTCGCCATTTTACCAAGAAAAGTGGCGACTGTCACGCCAATTCTGGTGCCGCCCATCGCGCCACCTAACCGGCCCTGTCAACTCATGAACGCCTAATGCCGAGTCAATGCGTTTTTTTCAATTACCGAATGAAAGGCTTGTTGCCAAACGCCCGTAGCCAATGGCAGTTTCGTTCTCAACCTATGATCACACCCATTGACGTTCAACCCATGGCAAAAAGGTTTGCCGCCTTTTTGCCCAAAGGCTCTAAAAAGTCTAAAAATTCGGTCGCGCTAACCTCTGAGCTGACCATCGAAAACTTGGTTAATGCTTTCATCGACTGGGAAACCCACCCCTCTCGCTCACACTCGGTCGAAGGATTTTCTAGCGTTTCAGCCGCTTTTTTGGTTTTTTTAGGTGTCTACCCAAGAGGTGACGAACTCGATTATTGGTCAAATTATCGCTTTCATCAGGGCACCCGAAAACTCATCAACCAACTCTTAACCTCACCTGAACTATCAGCCCTCAGGCGATTCAGCCAAACTTCGAGCCTTGAGACAGTCGAACCAGGCACCCTCTTGGTTGATGTGTCGCATACCGTTGACTACCCTTACAATAGCGGCATTCAGCGCGTGGTTCGAAAATTAAGTACCCACCTGGTAACACAAAAAAAACCCGTCAGATTTTTCAAAATCAATCGATTCACAGGGCAACCTCACCTACTCAAAGACGATGAAGTAGCCCGGCTGCTCGATTTTAACGAAGGGCCGAAGAATCATTCGGGATCGCAGGCAAAGAATGATTCGGCCGTTTCACCAAAGGCCCCAACTCACCAACGAGCCAGTCGCTTCAAATGGGCACTTCGAGAAGTTTTTGTCGGATTATCGAAACATTTCTTGATCTATATTTTAACCGATCTCAAATACCTTCTCACCACAATTTACCACCGAGTTCGGAATGATTTTCTGATTCCTTGGTCATTTCGCTTTCAGTTTGCAAAGGCAGCCCTGCGCGTGATTGATGACGTCAAAGGAAACGCGAAAGTAACGGTGAGACGCTGGGGTCGCGCGCTCAGAGCAAAGTCAGAACTCGAAAGTAACATTCTGTATTTCTCTCATAATCAAGTTCTCTTACCCGAATGTGCGTTTGAAGATAATCGCATCAAGTTTTACCTAAACGCAAAAAAAAGCCAAATTGACTTTGATTTTAGTATAGTCATTTATGACTTGATTCCGATTATTACGCCTGAGTTCTGTAGTGTCACAGAAATGTTCACTCAGTTTTGTCGCTTGTTGCGCGTAGCTGATCGAGTCAACTGCATCAGTGAAAGCGTCATGAAAGATGTGTCTTACTTTTTAAACATCACTCTGCGTTTGACCCCAACCCCACCCAAGCTTGGCTTTCTTCGACTCGCGGGCGATTTTGGATCGAGTCCTCAGCCTGAGCACTTTAACGCACCAACACCGTCTGCCGCGCTTGCTAGCCCACCCTCAAATTCACCCACCCGCCCCCGAATTCTTTGCGTCGGCACGTTTGAGCCCAGAAAGAATCAAGTTTCCATTCTGCATGCTGCCTATTCGCTTTTTCAAAAAGGTCTCAAGTTCGAACTCGCGTTTGCAGGAAATCCCGGCTGGAAAAATGAACAGTTTTTATCAGAAAAGCAGCAAATCGACCCTAAAGAAGAGTTCGTGAAATTTTATTCGAGTATTTCAGACACTGAACTAGAGGCTCTTTATCTCAGCTCACGATTTTCGATTTTTTGTTCGCACGCCGAAGGTTTTGGCCTACCGATCGTCGAATCGCTTCACTATGGTAAGCCGGTAATCGTTTCAAACCGAGGCAGCATGAAAGAAATTGCAGATCACTTTGGCGGTTGTGTTGAAGCGAATCCTGAGAAAGTGAACGAAATCGCCGCCGCGATGGAGCGACTACTCACGGATGATCAGTTTCTAGCAAAAAAGACAGCAGAAATTTCAATGAAAGAGTGCATTTCGTGGGCACAGTATGCAGATCGATTGTTTCAGTTTGTGACCCGGTAATTCACAGAGAACAGCGTTTTACTCAAGCAACTTTGACTTCAAAATCAAGGTCGAGTTTTTCAGCCAAATCCATTAGTTTATCGACAGTGTAAAGATCGATTCGATATTTCACAATTTCGTTTATCCGAGAGGGATCAACTTTGAGTTTCTTCGCCAACTGCACCTGCGACGTTTTGCGTTCATTCAGATACATGACAAATTTTTCGCAAAGTTTATATTTCACCTGATCGGCCTTAGTGGCATTTTTTGGCAAAAGCCTCGAAGGTTCAGCCCTTGCCAATTTTGTTCTCATCTGCTTTAGCTCTTTCTCACTTGGAAATCCCATACTAACTCCTTCTCCTGTCTCGGTGGGCTCAATCTTGTAAGTCCGTTTTTTTTCTTCCACAGGACTAGGATACCAAAACTTGCGAAATTTCGCAATACAAGATTAACCATGTAGTTGAGGGGGGTTGGGCGAAAGCTCTCGGTAAGATCCACCAATCGAAGAGGCCTCTCGACGAAACTTGAGCATCAACAATGAAATGATCAACAGTGAAAGGCACGTAAAGGCCTTACCTTCACGCGAAGGGCGTTTGGTCACCGTATTGACCAGTACAAATGTCTTTGTAGGAAAACTCATCTTGACCAAACACCGGTAATAATGGGTCTGATCAACTTCAATTTGTGCGGCGGTCGGACACTCAGCATTGCCAGAAAAAAAAGCATGATGGGGCCTGGCATTAAAAAGTGCGAGACTTTGAGGAACCGCTAAGACTAAGAGTGCTATCAGTACCACTGCAAATCTGCGCTTCGATTGAGCCAACCCTCTGAGCCAATGATTGAAATCAAGGCCAGCTACTGAAAGGGTGGTGAATGCCAATCCCGGTATCCAAGGAAACAGCAATCGCCCCCCCCAAGAGACCCAACCATAGGGCGCAAACCAGGATGAAAAACCAAAACTCAAGCCCATGTAGGTCAATGCCAAAAGTAGCCCCGGCAGCATTTTCCAACTCACTCGCTTTGCGATTCGAATTTGCCGAATCAGAAACCACCAAGAGGCTGCGAGAATCAACCCCAACCCAAAACTAAAAAATACCATTCCGGCATTCGGTGAAATCAACTGCCCGAAGAAAAATACGATTCTATCTTCCCAGGTAGGCCCACTCTGAAGGTAC
>CAITVN010000102.1 GCA_903895855.1 Oligoflexia bacterium
GATTTTGCCTCGAAAGATGTTGAAGACAATGCTTTTGCTTTAAAATTCTCGACTTTCGAAGGTGAGCCGACGAAGAACGTTGAGAAGGCGGTGCTGGAAGTAGTGAGGCAGGGGCGAAACAAAAAAGACTTGGGGTCAAATGAGCATTGTTGAAAGAAATCCTTTCTTTATGAGATATTTTTTTCAATTTGGATGGGGCCGGTTTTCTCGGGCTATGGTACAGCCAGGGGTAATTCTGGTGGGGCTTGCGAGAGAGGGGCTTTATCTTGCCGCTCAGGATTTAAAGAGTCGAGGGGTGAATACGGTTTGGGTGCCTGCACTCATTTGCGATGTTGTTCCGGTAGCTTTGAGTCAGGGTGGTTTAAAAGTGCAGTATTATCCTTTGAGTCCCGATTTGCTTCCCGATTTTTCATGGCTCGATACGCAGCAGTTATCTGGCGCGTTTTTGTATGTAAATTACTTTGGGCTGTCTCAGACCTGGCGGCCTGTTAAAGCCTGGGCTTCTGAAAAAAAAATGACTCTAATCGCTGATCACGCCCATAGTTTTCTAGATTTTTTGGAAGATGTCTCGGGGGTCGATTATGCGGTAACTTCTTATGGAAAAATACTGGGTTCAAAGTATGGTGGGCTTTTTCGATCACGCAACAAGTTACTAGAAACGCCTAAAATGAATTATTCCTTGCGCAGGGAGGTCTCTAATCTGCTTTCGTGGATGCCACCGTTCATCGACAGGTGGCGAGGAAATTTGAAGCCGGCTGGATCTGCTTTCAAGCCGTCTCTTGTGCCAGGGGGTATTCAAGTGCTCGCGAGTCCCGTTTCGGCAAGGCTAAGCTGGAGACTAGCGAATAGAGAAAAGATTGTTGCGGTTCATCAGAAGTCATTTACGCAGGTTTGGGAGGTAGTTTCGAGCCTGCCAGAACTCAGCGCGCTCCAGCCTTGGCCGAAGAACCCCTTAGAAATCGGCGATTGTCCCTGGTTTTTTCCTCTCTTTGTCACTCAGCATTCTGGAGAGAAGGCCTGTCGCGATCTGCTGAATGCGGGAGTCGAGGCATTTGTTTGGCCCCAATTGCCACAAGACCTGCCTTCTGATTTAAGGGCCAGTTTTTCACGCGAAATTCTCGCCATCCCTATTTGGAAGGAATTCAAAGACTCAAGCTTAAAACACTGTCTTGCTGAGCTTTAATGACGAAAAGCCTAATTGCATTCTGTGCCTGTTTAGTGTCTAAAAAGGTTATGATGAACATACCATGGGCAAAACCCTACATTGGGCGCGAAGAGTTTGAAAACGTAAAAGAATGCTTTGAAGCGGGATGGTTAACCATGGGTCCCAAAGTCAAACAGCTTGAGGCGCGAATGTCTCAGTTGATTCAGTCAAAATATCCTGTGGCCTTGCATTCGGGCACAGCTGCTTTGGATTTGGCATTGAAGCTTCTTGGTGTTGGCCCGGACGATGAAGTCATTATTCCAGGTCTGTCTTATATCGCGACGGGGAACAGCGTTCTTTATCAGCGCGCGACGCCTGTGTTTGCAGATATCGATCCTGAAAGCTACACTCTTGATGCGACGGATGTTGCAAAGAAGATTACCAAAAAAACAAAAGCGATTATTCCGATCGATTACGCAGGGCAGGCTTCTGATTTTGATGCTTTACGTGAGGTAACCAAAGGAATGGGTATTGCTTTGCTTGAAGACGGTGCGCCGGGCCTTGGGGGGGAATACAAGGGGCGGCCTCTTTGCGGCATCGGGGACATCGGCATCACAAGTTTTCACATGGCAAAAACTTTTACCTCTATTGAGGGCGGAATGCTTTTTACCAACGATGAGCAGGCCGCTTATCAATCTCGTGTTTTTCGTTCTCAGGGTGAAAATCCGGAAGTAAAATACGATCATCCTATCATGGGTCACAATTATCGAATGACCGATTTGAATGCTGCCATCGCCCTGGGGCAGTTTGGACGTTGGGAACAAGTATTGTCAAAGCGAAGCCTCTTGGCTCAACGTTATAGCGAAGGTTTTAAGCAAGTCTCGGCGTTGAAAACTCCTGTCACCAAGGCCTACAACAAACATGGCTGGTTTTTGTATCCGGTCCTGGTTGAGAGATTTGATCGCAATCAAGTTGTTCAAAGCCTCAAGGAGGCGGGGATTGGAACCAACGTTTCCTGGCCGAAACCCATTTACGAGCAAAAGCCGTTTCAGCCTTATTTCAAGGAAGTTAACCCTGTTTCGAAGAACTTTACGGACAAGGTCATTTGCTTACCTCTGTATTTTGAAATGACAGAAGACGAGCAAAATTACGTGATCAATACCTTATGCAAAATTCTTTCAAAGTAGGTAACGAGCGTGTCCTGGCTCTCATTCCTGCCAGGGGTGGCTCAAAGGGGGTCCCTCGTAAAAACATTCGGCCCCTTTGCGGCAAGCCGTTGATTCAATATGCTATTGAAGTCGCATTAGGGGCAAAGAGCACGTGTAAGACCCTCGTTTCAACAGATGATGAAGAGATCGCCCAATTGGCTCGTGAAGCGGGGGCTGAAGTGCCTTTTTTGCGTCCCGAAGCCTTGGCGGGTGACCGAGTGCCTGATTTTCCCGTAGTTGAGCACGCCTTAAAATGGGTCATGGATCGTGGCTGGTGTCCCGAAGTAGTTGTTTTTTTGCGGCCAACGAATATCTTTCGAAACTCTGCTCAGATAGACCAAGCCATCAATAAGTTGTTGTCTGACCCAACCCTAGATTCGGTTCGTGCTGTCTCGCTTTCTTCTTATTCTCCTTATTGGATGAAGCGGATTGAGGGAAATAAGTTGGTGAGCTTTTTGCCTTCAGAATACGAATACGCACCCCGGCAGATTTTACCAAAAGTCTTTCAAGGTAATGGTACCATTGAGGTGATTCGGGCCAAGACCATTTTGGACAAAAAATCCATGTATGGTGATCAGATTGGTTTTATCGAGATGGATGAGATCGCTCGACAGGATATCGATACGGAGATTGATTTTCGGATTTCAGAGTTGCTCTTTCCGTTGTGGAAGGATGGCAGGCTGTGAGGAATTGGGAATGAACAATATTTTTGCCTCGACCACGTTTCTGCCTAATGGGACTTCGGTGTTTGAGGCCATTGCGCTCTTAGAGTCGGTAGGAATCACCCAAGTCGAATTGGGCTCAACCCATCGAGAAGAGTCTGACTTACTCGAGCGCCTAAAGAGAACGTCAGGGCGATTTTTAACCCATAATTTTTTTCCTCC
>CAITVN010000103.1 GCA_903895855.1 Oligoflexia bacterium
CCCCAGTAAACGCCGCTGGCTCAAGTTCAAATGAGATCTTTTTTGTGGTTGAATCAAACTGAGATTTCACCATCTCAAAGGCCGAGTGGAGTTCATACTCGGGTCGGCCACGTGCCAATGAGTACTCGAGTTCGAACAACTAGTAAAAATAGCAACACTAGCCAACCAAACGGAAGCAATGAAAACAACGTTCTTATTTTTAGCGTTCTACTTTGTATCACAATTTTTAAACCTCTGTTCTCACCGAAAAATCTTTATGCCGACCTTTGAGGTACCTACCACCTAACCTACCGCGAGACCTTGCTTAGGGCTTATCCGCCTGACGAATTTTGCTAAAATTGGTTCGCAGGTCAAGCCAGGGGGCCTGGCTGAAGCCATTGCGGCTAGCCCTTGATGTTAAGAAGGGGACCGTCTACGTCTACTATCCTTATCCTTTCAATTCAATTGAGGACAAATCCCCTAAAGCATCTAGTTCAGTGCAGATCCGGTAGGCAGTTTCTTGTGATGATCCAAGAGCTTTCCATATTTGATATTTATTCTTGTATTTCCCCAGTGACCTCAAATACGCCACATCAGCTCGATAGTTCGACCCAATAAGTATACGAAGTTTTAGCCATAAATTTTGCTCAATAACAAATCGAGGCGCCATCAGCTTTTTCCGATCCGCCGTTTCAATCTTATAACTTTGGACCTCAATTTTTTCTAGTATAGGATCCAAAGAGTATCTTTCGATCAAATACGGGTCGCTTTGAGCTTTTAGAAGCGCCGTAACTTCTGAAGTTCGCAACTTTAGAAAGTTAAGCATCGATTCCAAAATATACTGAAAGCGCTTATCCCCTCCTTCTACTTGTCTTCCACTTAAGATGAGCAACCCGACTTGTTGCTTAATATTTTTATCGGTTCCTTTCTCCAAGAGATGCTTCAGTCGTTCGACATTTATCAGGTGCCCAAAATCACCCATCCAAGTCAGGAGCATTTTATAGACTTTTATTTCTTCTGGAAACAAGGAGCAGACATCAAGAATAAGCTTTTCAGGATCAGGAGATTCTGTTGCAGCTTCGCCATAAAATGCGAATCCAAATCGAATGAGCTTTGACTTCAATGAGTCAAATGTTGGTTGAATTACCCTAGACATGGCCAAGCTTCTTTCCTAATAAAAGGAATCGTTCTGTGACTCTCTTTGGCCAATACTCAGAGCCATCTCTCTCAAGGGTCCATGCGAGAAGTGAATTCAATTCTTCTTTTGTCGGCTTAAGTACAACTAGGTCCTCAAGATCATTTTCGTCCCGGTCACAAAAGGCAAACAGTTTTGATGCGATAAGATCGAGTCTGCCTAGAATAGAAATCGAAACACATCGCCCAGCATGGATTGGTTCGCACCGATCTTCCCATCCTTTTTGGAGATCACGCACCAGACTTGCGGGTCCATTATTGAGCCAGTCCGCTCGCAGGTTTAGAACTTTAGCCACCGTTTTTGCTGCTACCTTCACCTCTTCAGGAAGATCTGGGACAATGACATCCAAATCCCTTGTTTGGCGAAAGGATATTCCAAGTATGCAAAGGGCTCCCCCGCCACAGACTTTTAGGTCGATAGAGGTTGAATTCTGCTGAACCAGAATTTCATCTAATTGTTTTAAGACCTGAATTAAAAGTTCTGGGGTCAACATACTATATAGTTTAAACCATTACACTGTTTTAAACTATATATTTGTAACTATCCGATATTATGACTGTTCATCCGAGACGGAAACTAAACCGCGGTTCGATACGATCAAGATCGGTTGCTGTTGAAGCGGTGGGCTGAAGAGGTGGTTTAAACTTCTTTAAAAAATGTGTTCAAAAAGCATACGATTGTATGCTAAACTGATACAGTGACTTCTTTGGCCGATATTGTTGGATCTAAGAGTAGAGCAGAGGTGTTTCGCTTGCTGTTTGAGAAGCCAAACTTTGAGCTATACCTGCGTGAATTACATAGACTTTCGGGGCTTTCTATTCGCCCCATTCAACAAGAATTGAACAACTTGCTCGCGGTGGGCCTAGTAAAGGCTCGTAAAGATGGAAACCGCGTTTATTATAGTGCGAATACTGAGAATCCCCTTTTTCCAGAAATTCGTAGCCTTGTCGAAAAAACAACTGGCTTACACTCCATACTCAAAACCATATTAACAGATCCAGACATCCAAATCGCATTCATTTTCGGATCTTTAGCCAAGGGCACCGATCGTCCTGGCAGCGACTTAGATCTTTTTGTAATAGGTGACTTAGGGTTAAGAAAACTAACAAAGCTCCTAAGCGGAGCTTCTGACCGACTAGGGCGAGAAATCAATCCTCACGTGATGCCTACTCAAGAGTTTTCACGCAAGCTTCACAGTAAAGAGCACTTTGTTTCAAGCATTGTTAAATCTCAAAAAATATTTGTCATAGGAGATGAAAATGACCTTAGTCGACTGGGTAAAAAATGATTGGCTCAAGACCCACCAAACCAGCAAAGAAGAAATTCAGGGTCTTTGGTCTATCGTCGAGCGCGAGTTAAAAGATAGTCAAGTCGAAGGAATTTCTTCTGACGGACAATTCAACCACGCGTATCGAGCTGCGTTAACCCTTGCAACAATTCTATTGTATATTTCGGGTTATGCACCTACGCGCACTCAGTCACATCACCACAGAACTATTGAAACGATTCCGAAAATTTTAGGGACTCAAACGAAAGATGACGCCGCATACTTACAAAACTGTAGAGCCAAACGAAATGCATCTGAATATGATGCTGACAATGAGGCCAGTAGTGCCGAGGCTGACGAGTTAATTCAATTTGTAAAAGAATTTAAGAGCATGGTCAAAGATTGGGTGAAAAATCGCGGCTTCTAAAAGGATAGTCATTTTCACCCCTGGACCCGCGCAATCAACTCACTTACCCGACCTTTTACGATCCAGTCGATTTTGGGGTTGATGGTCACATTTCGTACTGGGCTGCCAGAGTGAATCGCTACGTTCTCAAATCCAGATGCTGGCTTCGCTATCAAGAGCTCTATCTGCAAAATTTCATGCCTCGGAGCCAACTCTCAAATCCGCGGCCCTTAAGACTAAAGCCCGACTTCTAGAGCACTCGCTTCGCTCGTTTTTAGCCAAAAATCGTCAGGCAAAGACATTAATCCTAGTGCATCAGATAGCGGTGGCATAGACTGGTTAGGTTGGTTTGGTTCATGATTCAACGAGGAACTCAAAATGAAACGCTTTCAAATTACGGCTCTTGTCGGTCTACTTTCTTTCGGATTCATTTCATCAGCATTGTGTCTTGAAGAAACATTTACGGTAACTTGCCCTCCAAAAGCCAAGGTGCAAATTTTGGCGACGGTCGTTAAGAACCCTGAGGCACTCAGCATTACTAAATTCCCAACAAGATTAGAAAATAACTTGCTCGCCTACACGAACATCAACTCCTGCTTGTGTTCGAAAATGCACCAAACCCTGGCAAATCGCTCGGTAACTGTAATTACCCATGGTGAAGCGAACAGCGACCTCATAAATTTCTAAAAAAGAAGCGAAAACTCAAAAATGAGTCACCAGATATTTATCTCAAACCTTTTGGACTCAAGACCCGAATCGTTCTTGAAAATGTTTCATGAACAGATCTCAAGAAAAAGCGTTTTCTGCTCGCAGAAAGTCACTAAAACAAAGATTCGAACTAAGGAACTTTCAATACTCAAGCTTGATCTCAAAATTCTTGACGATCGCTTTCGGGCCGAGCGTGCGGCTCTCTATGTTTAAGAATGGACAGATTTTAGAAAGGTTGAGTTGGCGCCGAAACTCGACTCGATAAGCGGCGGCTTTCGAGTGTTCAGCGAGAGCGGTGACTGATTGAGACTGAACTTCATTTTCAATCTCAGGTACTTTCCAACTCGCGTTTTTCTTTGTTCTCAATAAAATGTCGACCTGATCGATGACTGCGGCCATTGAGATTTGGGTTGGCGCCACTATTACAAATTTCGAATTCGGATTGAGCTCTCGAAACTGTTCGATGCTAGAATTGAACACAAAATGCAATACTGCAACTGGAGATCCCTCCATTTGAAAAAACGGGGTGCTCAGTAATTCAAAGATGGTGCATGAATTCTCATTGTCTTCTTTACAGCGTTCTGCGTGTTTCAATGAATCATCAAGAGAACTGCAAAACCCATGATTCATTGAAGCCACAAACTGTGCAAGTCTAACCTCAGCCAAATCTTCAACGGCGGGCTTAATTCCAACGACCCATCCCGATTCGGTCTTCTGTGCTTCAATTGAGCCGTGAAAACTCAGAGGTAAAGTAAGGCTAGGGCTCGGGGTAGGCTCAGAAGCCGTAGTATTCGAGGCTTCGCTCGCTGCGACAGTTGGGTTCGTCGACGGCTCAGAGCCCAGTTGCTCTGGTTTTGGCGGCTGTTTGGACTGGCTTTGAGTTACCGCCGGTGTTTGCGAATCGCTGCTCGATTTTCCGCATGAGGCGAACACTGGCAACATAAGAATCGTGAGTTTTAGTAAAACATGCATCGGCTTCATAATTATACCCCCTGAGTGTAATCCGTCTAGCTTCACAAGACTGCGTGGTCAAGAGGTGAGATCGATTTCTCAAAAAAAGTTTTACCTTAATTGGTTGTGATTTCAATTGTTTGTGGACTTTTGGCCACTCAGGTGTGGACTTTTGGCCACAAATCCGAAGCCGAGTTTATCGACGGATTTTGGCTAAAAATGCAATAAGCGAGTGTATATCACTACCGCGAAATCGATGTTGATGATGGTTGCAATTCATTGCACAAAAATGGTTTAATTTCGCCTGGGTACCTCTGCTCTTACGAAGGGGTTCTTCAGTAGTAATTGAAATTTATCTAAACAAGTACGAATCAGTTAGAAAGGACTATCTATCGTTCTCTAATTCGCGACAAATTTGCGCATCGAATTCACTTGCAGATATTTGAAAGTTTTCGGCATTTTCTGCCTCTTGTTTCATTGGTTTTGCTTCTGTCTTAATTATCGCCCTATTTAGGTTTTTTAGAAATTCGGTAGAATACCTAAATGCCTAAGAAAAAGTACTTAGATGATCAAGCAAACCGAGTGATGTCGTGGTGACTGACCTTGAAGTTAGGTCAGGTTTCGCGAGCCTAACCCGAGTTCGCTTTCGAGCGTGAGGTTGCCACCGAAACTGTGAACTAGAGAAAACGAGGTCGGCAACCCAAGACCTAGAACCCCGCCTCTAAGAGCACTCGCCAACCACACCGGCTCAAGAAGAGTATGAATTTTAAGAAATTACCGTCACGGGTTGTTACCAATCTACAGCAGCATAGAACGAAGGGACAATTCAATGGTTAGCGATTTCTTATCGTCAAAGACCAATCGCCGTAAATCACCCAGGGATAAGCATTCTTTGCGCTCACGAGTGAGTCATCAGCCACGTTGGTGAGTGAAGCATTTTGGCTACTCTTTAGAAAATAGGCTTTGAGGCCGTGTCCGAGGGTCTCACCGATGCCAAGAGCATTGCTGACTCCATCAGGCCAATCGTACGAAACAACCGATCGACCAACGACGGCTAGACCATTGGTAAAGTGAAGCAAAGACTCGGCGCCTTGACGTCTTCCAAATAGAGTGTCAGCATCGACTCCCTTGGTTACTGTTGTATTGCCCATGAGCGAGGTGCTCTCGCAGCCCTCGTGTACGTAGATTCGCGGACCAGAATTTTCAAGTTTCTTGTTTTCATAGAGAGTTCGATAGAAATAGAAATCTGCTGCCGTGAGCGATGCCGAATAATTAGGCGATACTATGGTTTCACTACCTTGAATTGTAGCCGAAAATTTCCATGATTTACCCATCGTGCTAAAAGCCTCTGCTGAAGATGACCCACCGAAGGTAGAGTGTAACGGTGTCGAGTGGGCCTTCACACCTCGAAGTATTGCCGGCACAGTTAGCCACCTTGCTAACTGTACGGTGGTTGCTTGCTCGACCACCAAACCTAGCGTCTTGGCCTCGTCAAAACTGAGATTGGCCCAACTGGGGTTTCCTTGCTTA
Organism: Oligoflexia bacterium; assembly: GCA_903895855.1. Taxonomy (GTDB): domain Bacteria; phylum Bdellovibrionota; class UBA1018; order UBA1018; family UBA1018; genus CAITVN01. Next base: position 6,037 of record CAITVN010000103.1, read on the forward strand.
ATGTTGTTTTCATAAAGGCCGCCATCAGCTAGATCAAAACTAATCGAAGCCGGCCTCATTAATGAGGCAGGAAGGGTCAGAGCCGTTCGATAAGCGTGATTTCGCGCAAAGTATTCGCGCAATAGTTTTTGTTCGAGTGAGAGGTCAGGGCTCCAGAGGCAATCAAAATCATCGGTATCAGGAGCGAACGATAAACACGATTTTTCCTGCTGCTTTTCTTTGACCTTGACGTCGAGATTCGCAGAATCGAAGGTCACAGTTTGCGGTACACCGTTTAGAATCAACTTCTTTTTTTGGTCTTTGCCAACCAGCGTGAGGTCAGGCGAGAAAGCAACATGTCTTGCGTTGATTCTTGATACTAAAATATCGGGAATTGAAATAGGATTAGGGTTAAGCTTATCACTGGCTGAAACCTCAGCATTAGCCGGTGGTTTTAGTAAAAGCGTACACTTGGCGCATTCGCCGATGCTAGTGACGTCAGCCAGGCCGGTCAGTAATTCTGCGGGATCACCTCGAAAGCTCATTTTTGTACCCGACGTATAGAAATTGAGAACAAAAGGCGAGTCATCTAAATAAAAGAAGTCAACCCGAACCTTATTTTCGATAATATCCTTACCGAACATTCGAACTGCGTAGGCCGCATTAAGATTACTGGTGGGATTTTTCATTAAGATCACCATCAAGCCCGTCATCTTCGCTTTTTTTATATAGCGAGACTCCCAGTCGCCATCGAGATCAGACAAAACAATGTCGGCAACATCGCCCGATTGCGCGGTCGACACCTGCACGGCAAAAGGGTTTCCATTTAGCACGAAGTTCTTTAAGCTTTTACTAACCGGGGCGCCATTAACAAACATCAGGCCGGCATCGGGATCATTCATCGCTTTATGACGTAGCACTTTTCGCGCTATGACCGCAGACGAAAAATCACCCACCAGGGTAAGTGCGTAGAATTTTGGATACAGTCTCTTCACCTCTTTTAGAAACTGCCTCAGTGCAAGCAAGTTTAGACCATCTTGATCTTCAGGGCCTTTGTACAATTGAACCCGAACAATTCTTGCTGAGTAGCCCTCTGCCTCTAGGTCGTTTGCATACTGAACCACTGACTGCGCAACGCTACCAGCGGCGCCCTCGACTGTGTTCAGTATGGGAAGAGCCGTATGAGTGATGCGGTCTTCAACTAGAATCACCACCAGAGGTTTGTCGGGCTCTGGCTCTTTTGCGCTGTAAAGAGCGCCAATCTTGAGAATTTCCTGAATTCCGTCTTTGTCGTAATCGTAGGCATCGAATTTTTTTGTTAACTCGAGCCATGGGCCTGCGTAGCTAATCTGAATAGAGGCACTCAGCAAAAAAAATATACCTAAAGTAGTGTAGATTACTGCATTCTTTGCGTATGTCATCATAGACTTTTCAGTATGCCTGCAATTCTAGCTCAGTTTGAATACGAAGAATTTTTGCTAGAATTGGCTAACATGGCCCACCTGATCCTCGCCTCAATTTTTCGGTGTTGCGGCTCAAGAACTTAAGCGCCGAAATATTGACAGGGGGTCAGTATCTTCCCGGCGAACTACGAATGAATGATCGCGTCGAATTGCTCCCACTCGCTGATCTCATCTAGACGCACTAAGGCCGCGATGCGTACTCAATTTCTATATCAAATATGAAAATGCAATGTAAACTCAGAGTTGAGCCAAAAGAGACTATCTGCAATTTCTCAGCATCGACAGAGCGAATGCTCTTTTCGAAGCCTAGCAAATTCGAGTCATTTAGAAAGAAAGTGGATGAGGATGCCCCAGCCAGAAGACGACTTATTGCAAAAGCATGACGACTTGAATGACAAGGTAACCTTAACTCGAAGAATCTCGAAAATTGCTTTTGCGGCGATCATAGCCTACTCAATGCTTGGCTACAAAAACGGATCACACAAGAGTGCGCTGACTCTGCTCATTTGCGGTTTAGTGCTACTCGGCGCTAACGTACTATCGAAAAAACTACCTAGCCCAAAAGTCATCACCTTCTCTCGAACCCTGCTTCTCTTCATTAGCAACTTGACTGCTTTTGTCGCAAATCTCGCATCACCCTACGACGATGGCGGCCGATTCTATTTCGTGCCAATCAGCCTGATGTCGTTACTCATTTTTGAATCCCGCGAGAAACGATGGCTTGTCTTTGGTGTGTCACTTCCGATGGCATTCTATTTGATTTCTCTGTTTTTTCTGCCGCCTGAATCATATCTTGGCAAAACGGCACCCATTGAACTTGAAACCGCTAGGGTTATTAATTTTGTCGGAGTGTACATCATCAGCGCTATTGAGATTTTTATTTTTGTGGGCCACATTGTTCGATTGCAAACTCAGGCAATAGCACAGAGCAAATTTCATGCATTAGGTGTTATGGCCGCTGGAATCGCTCATGAAATCAAAAATCCCCTCGCGATCATTTCAATGCGAGCCCAGAAACTCGAAAAGAGACTTGATGAACTTGCCCCTGAAGAAATTAGGCGTAACGTAGAGTCGATTTCGTTAACCACTAAACGAATTGAGACGATTATCGCAAGCCTCAAAAGTTTTTCGAGAGAGGCGTCAAACGATTCATTTACCGCTCTCTCCGGAAAATCGCTCACAAAAACAGCCCTTGATTTGTGCCAAAGCAGATTCAAAAATACCGCAGTGAAACTTCAAGTTGACCATGAACAAGACCTATCTCTTCAGGGCCGAGAAGCTCAACTGGTTCAAGTTTTGGTGAACCTCATGAGCAACGCATTCGATGCTGCGAAAGCCTCACCAGCGCCTGGGTGCGAGTTGAGGTTTTATCAACGTCTATTTCAGTTTTTGATAGCGGCCCCAAAATTTCTGATGAAGTGGCAGAGAAAATCATGACTCCATTTTTTACCACGAAACCCATCAATGAAGGTATCGGTCTTGGCCTCAGCATCTCTAAAGGCATCATGCAATCTCACAGCGGCGAACTGGTCTTAGACCGAACAGAAAAGAATACCTGCTTTCGAATGCTCTTTTCGAGGCCTGGTGAGCTAGGCAAAGTGTGAAAAAGAAACACGCGTTGCCGCCCTTCGACGCGTAAACTGAAACTTTGCACTAAACTCTCAAAGCCTAATTACCGATACAGTATACATTGTCCAAAACAATGGCAGTCAAGAACCTCAAGGAGAAACCATAGAATGAAACATACCATCGTAACCATTAGCCTCGCGCTCGCGGCCGGCATTAGCTTTTTTCCGCAAGCATTCGCATTTGAAGCCCCCACACCACCTAACACTAAAATAGGTAGCGGAAAGCCACTTATTGGCGATGCGAGCGCCAAGGGCCAGACCGCGATCGACCAGAAATTAATGAACCTCAAGAAACAGATCGAGGCGCCAGCTATTCCACAAAAAGGTGCGGTGCCCATTTTCAACTCCAAACTGCCTTCTACCGAACAGAGCGATACGCCACCGACACCTAATGCACCAACGGCGGTTGACAAGCAACTAATGGACCTCAAAAAACACGTAGATGGCCCAGATGTTCAAAAAAAAGGCGCCATACCGATCTTTATAAAAAAGTGATTAAGGCATCACCTTCTTATGAATCTACTACTCAAACTACCGTCTACTGAGTCGCAAGCCAGAATCGACTGCAATGATGAAGAACTTCTTTTTAAAGGCGAAAAAACTTCAGTAGTTTGGGTAGTCATCAATCAATTTTTTAGTTCTCCGAATCACACCATCAGCGAAGCAAACTATCTGACTGAGTGGTTAAACTCTGGCGGGCTGCCTACTTCGGCAAAAAGCCAGATGTCGCAAACGCCGACAATTTTGTCTGACAGCATTGTCATTCGCGAGATATCTGCTTTCATGCACAGTAAGCGACACTTATTTAGTGAAGTGAGCGAACGCAACACCTTCTATAAACACCTCTTTTCAGCAGCCCTTTTTTCAATGAGAGACTTCGACAAAGTCATACAACTAGTTGACCTCGCTAGAAAAACTCTAGAAATCGACCAGGTGGCGCAGGTCGCGATGGTCGACGCGTTACTGACGGCCAGAAAAGATTTTGAATTTGACATCAACAGCCTGACACCAGAAGAGAAAGAAGTCATTCTGGCTATCTCATTCATGATTCTCAATGCAGACGAAAGAAAGCACCTTTTTGAATTGAGTATTTGCCGTTCAATCATGGTTTCGCTTTCGCTACTGGACGTGAGTAATAAACGCCTCGGTGCTTTGACACAACTTTCTGTCACTGAATTAGTGATGAAACTCAGCGAGCGAGCCAAGACCATCGCATTACTGAATTCATTTCGTATGGCCGTGGCTGACGGCCTGGTGCATTCGGCCGAAAGAGAGATTTTTCGAGAAATCGTGGGGCTGGTTCCGTTCGATCAAGTTAAATTTTTGCGAAAAATCACGGCCCTTGAGACAGCAAAAAAGATCGCTATCTAATCTCATTTTAAACGAATTATCTATTCGAATTATTTAAAGATCTGTCCAAATTCTGACGAATGGTATCTAGAATGACCAAATTCTGTTCGTATCCATGGCTCAAAATTCACCTAGGTGCCCTAAGCATGATCGCACTAGCTGGATGCGCTGATGGGTCGTGGGTTAACACCAAAACTGGGCAAACAGTCGAGGTCATTGCCGTGCCAATAGAAACGCCAGCAGACGATCCCGTCGCCAGCGTGTCGCCTTCACCATCTCCTTCGCCCTCACCTTCAGCGTCGGCAAGTTTAAGCCCAGATACAACGCCTCCTACAATCGGCACCGGTTTGGCCGTGGCTACCGTCACCCCCTACACGATCGGATTAACCTGGGGAGCAGCCACCGATGACGTCACGGCGGCTAGTTCGCTTCAATACAAGATTGTATCAGCAAGTCTAACGACGTCGATCGATACGATTGCTGAAGCTGACGCGGTCACCGGCGATAACCTCATTCTAGATTGGACTACAAACTTAACCTCTAAAACAGTCGGAACTTTGTATTCTGCCACTGCCTATGCTTTTGCAGTCTTAGTAAAAGACGCCGCAGGCAACATGGCACTCTATACACCTGTGAGCCAGAGCACGCCCACCATTACCCATGCGAAACTGGCGGCCCTGAGCAATGGAAATGTCATCGCCGTCTATCGCGACACCAGCGATTCAAATAAAGGCAAGGCAATCGTGATCGACTCGAATTTCGAGGTAATAGCTGGCCCCACAGTTTTCGAGACTACCGGGGTCAATGCCGATTTTGGTGACAACATAGGTGTCACCGCACTATCTGGCGGCGGTGCTGCCATAATGTACGAATCGGCGGCATCAATCGGAAAATTTGTCGTTCTTTCAAACTCGCTTTCATCTGTGGTTGCTTCAACGACTTATATGAATGAGGCTGCATTCTTTAATGACGGCATTGCGGTGTACGATTCGGGAAAACTCTTTATTATTTCTGGTAGGCCAAATTTTTCTGCTGGTGGCTCGCAAGGCTGCGGCTATGCCGTCTTTAACTCAGCAGATGGTTCGGCAATTAAGGCCATCACCGGCATATTTAATGGCGGAGGTGGAAATGAAATGCGAGGAGTGGCGGCAGCGGCGATTGGTGCCGCTCGGGCCATCGGTATTTACAGTATAGGCTGGTCAACTCTCACGTTGCGGTACTTTATCGCAGATAACACCGGTACCATTCAAGTTGCCGACTCGGCAGCAGCGATCACTCGATCAGACTCGTTCACTACAGTCACTTTGGGTAATTCAAACGCGATGCTCGTTGCTCGCGACGTTTCAGATTCAAATAAAGGAAAACTCGTGGTCTATGATTCAACCGGTGCGGCAGTCGTGGGCGCCACTCAGTTCGCTGCCTCGGTCAACGGCGGTTTAGCGGCCTCTGTTCGATCAAGTGGTAACGTCATTTTGAACTATTCAGATGCCTCAAGTTCGTCAGTAGGTAAATATGTCATCTATCAGCCCGACGGTACGGTAGCGCAAACAGCTCAGGCTCTGACCACTTTCGATTTTAGGCCAGAATCAAGTGCTCTCTTCGGCAATGGTTCATTAGCCGTAGTCGGCACCGCAAATTCGACCAACAAATACCTAAAAATTGTGAGTAGCCCATGAAACCATTACTACTCATCGCGCTCACTCTGCTCATTCACAGTGTTTCGGTACTGGCTAGCGACGACACGACCTCACCCCCTGTCATTGCCACCCCCACCCACGAAAGTTCAGATTCGGCACCTAGCAAAGCGCAACTGTTTCAAGAACTTGAATTCGGAAAATTCTCACTGCACTCAAAATTAGCGAATTCGCCAGACAAATCAGGGCTTAGCGGAAGGTTCTCTTTGGGGCTCTCATTCAAAAGCGACAGTAGCTTGACTCGCATACGCGCTGGTTTTCTGTATTCGTTTTCTTCAGGAAGCCAAGGAGCCATTGTCGAAACCATGAAAGTTTACGCAGTGGATTTGACCGGCAGTTGGTACCTTCTTTTAGGTAAAGGATTTGCCTTTGGCCCCCGACTGAGTTTTCATATGGGTCAGGGAAGTAGTTTACTTCTAGCCAAAAAGAAAACCTTTCAAGTTGCCACTTGGGTCGGACCTGAATTGCTCTATGGCGCCGAATTCTTTTCATTAGATGCCTTTCTCACGACCTCGGTACTCTATGGAATACCCAACGACTACCACGACCAACAGTGGCAAGGTTCAATAGGAGCCGGGTTTCACTTAGGGCAACCAGCGTCACCTGAGGTAAAAGAATCTCGGGGACTAGATCGAGAAGCAGAGGCACTCGATAGCCCATCACGAAGTTATACCTTACCCACTCTCGGTTTCGATATCGGATTTCTCAGCCTCTGGGATCAAATCGCCTCACTACCTGACCGAGTGGGCGCGGGAAGTAAAATTCAACTGGGGTTAGATAAACCTTTTTGGGCTGGTTCGCTTCGTGCAAACTCCGGTGTCGGCTTTAGTTACTTGAGATACCTTTATAAAAATCCCTTTCACGAAGGAGCCCAGGCAGCAGGTACCACTCTCACAACCATCACCAGTGAGACAACGGGGCAGGTCTCATTTCGATTAGGTGAGCATCTAAGAACTGGCGGCCGATTAGACTTATCGATTGGCAAGGGCGCGCAACTTGATGCGAATACGAAAGACCAGTGGCAGATCAACTCGTGGGCTGGGCCTGAGGTCTCTTACCGATTTCGTGTATTTTCAAGCGACCTCCACGCTTCTCTCATGCTGTTGTTTAATTTAAAACCTGGGGCTCAAGGCGGAGGCATGCAAAGTCCGTTCGTGCTGAATTATCGGTTTCCGCTAAAAAAAGCTCCGGTGCCAGAAATAAAGACCGTGATGGTAAAAAAGAAAGTCAAAAAGCGCATTCAAGTACCGGCTGAATACCATTTCGAGATTACCGGCTTTGAAGATCAATCTGACCGACCCAGCGATGATCAGCAAAAACAAATTCAAAAAGTCGCAGCCCTCATGCATGAATATCCTAATCTCTGGGACGGCGTCAAAGTGATCGGCCATACCTCGGCCATCGGGGATCCCGAAAAGAATCAGAAAATTTCTAAAAAACGCGCCCGTTCAGTGGCTTCGGCACTCATTCAGACTTCAAAAGAGTTTGAATCAAAAATTCAGGTAGAAGCTCATGGGGGCGATGACCCGGTAGACCTTAAGTTTCCGGGTTCGCTATACAATCGCCGAGTCAGCGTCGTGATTCACATTTCACAAGCCAGTCAAGCATTCTGGGAAAAAACAAAAGCCCTTGCCGATACGCTTTCACCAAAACCCGATGGAGTCGCACGACTCAAGTTAGCTCTCAATCAATCAAATACTTGGTTCTATAAACAAAACGTTTCTTTGACCGCAGAAGGAAAACTTGCGGTCGCCAAATTAGCGAAGAAATTTGAAAGTAAACTCGGCGATCTTTCGAAAATTTATGTTTTTTCAGACGCCGGCAATAACATTAGAAGTTATAGCCGGGCCTCAAACCTAAGAGACCTCATTTACAGTCGGCGATCACTCTCAAAAATAATCATTCGTTCAGCGGTTTTGCCAAAAGGTTCAGCCGAACAGTACGGCTCAACAATCACTCAGAGTGACTCAAACATACTGATCGATTTAGAATTTAAGAATCAAGCGGCCATGCGTGCCTTCTACAGTGAAGTACAAGCCGACCCTTCGCTGTTCACTGCGCTAGATCAATCGGCTGGTGATCAGTCACTAGCGGTAAGACTCAATACCGACGAAATGGTGAATCTAGACACCGAAGAAGAACGAACCGAAATGATCGCCGCAGAACCGACGCCTGAACCGCAGCCGTCGACTTTACCCGAAAATCCCGAAGATTTTAGAATGCCAGCAAGTCTCATTCCTGAAAAATTCAAATATTGAGCGCACAAACAGCGACAGACAAAAGAATGACGATCAACCCCTTTGTGGCGGTTGAATTTGCCCATATTGCGGGTGCGCAATTCAAGACATAATCGAGAAAGTGCGTATTTCTTAAAACAAAGGGGGCATCGTGATACAAGCCAATCGAATCGGTAGACGACACTTGTTTTCTGCCACGTGCAGCGCGGTGTTTCTTTTTACTCTGTCTGCAGTCAGCTCGGGTGTCGAACCGTTACCGGTCGGCCCGGCAATTTCGCCCGACGCCGTAGTCGCTTGTCCGATAGGCTTGATGGGCCTTTTCGGCCAACCCACACAAGAGCAATGCACGCAGCTAGACTTGAGTTCATGCAGTCAAGAGGTGCGTAACACCTGCCGCAGTCTCACTCTGGCGGCTAACATCGCTGCCCAGCGAAATGGATTCGTTAACGGGGGCGAACCCATCACTTGTCCGATTGCTTCGGGCACAGAACCCAATCTCGCAACTTGCCAAAATCCGTTCACCTTTGTACCGCCGCTTTGTTCTAACGATATCATCGCCACTTGTCGTTCGCTGTTAGAAACCGAATTTTTACGCGCCGAGGCCGAAAAATCGGTCACTGATGCGATTGCTCCTGACGTTTGGAGTTTCGATCGCACCAAAGCAGTCACTGAGTCACACAAAGTTTCAGGGTCGGTCGATTTTAATAGCTACGCTAGCGTGCAGCGCTGGTCACTTGAAGTACTCGCAGAATTTCCGAATTCAGCTCTCATAGGTGGCCTGCGAGACAGTTTTGAGGCCAACCAAAATCGCGTCGAATCTTGCTTAGAGTACGTGTACGAAAGCAACTATTCGCTCTCGCGAGCCCTTGATGAGTTTGCAAAAGCGGGTTTTGATCCGAATACGATTTACGACTCTTCATTCAAACCAGGCGGCATTGCGGCCGAGGCTCTGCGCTTAAAAAGAGATCGCCTCGAAGTGATTTCAAGAAACGGCAACTCACGAGGTTTGATAGGTACTTTAGGGCATGTGAAAGAATACCCACTCGGGCCATTAGAAGGTGGAGTTCATACGCACGCCAGACACTTGCATCAAAATGCTTACGCTGATGCCGTTTACCTGGGGCCCATACTCATGATGTTTGCCGACACTCAAGCAGGACCAGTCACTGATCCCAGCATTTATCGTTCTGCTTTTAATGACCTTCGCATTCATCGAAATTTTGATCCAGAACCCGGTTTGGCATGGCATCGCGACAAACCTGCAGAGTTTTCTCAAAAGCGCAGAGTGACAAGAGCGGTCTTAGATGATGGATCGGTTCTGAATAGTGGGTATATCGATCATGAACTCAACGAAGAGTTCACTAGGCAGCAGCAGTTTCTACAACTCTTAACAAAATTCATACAAAAAGCACCTCTTTCAAGCTATTTTGAGTACTCAACCGGCGGTGGGTATGTACCCCATAGCTCTGCTAACAACGACGATGGATTCACCTATTGGGTTACGTTCAAATCAGCAGCGCAAAGAAATGTTTCTTCGGATTATGCGTTTGAAATTCCAAACGCCGATCCGTGGAATTCATTTGCTGAATCTAAAGCTGATCAACTTCAAGCCTTCAACTCGTTTATGGCGTCACATCAAGATATCGACATCGAACTGCGTGGTCTACTCAGTGAGCTCATCGCAGAAATCAATCAAGCTTCGGTACGCTGTGGTGCCGACTGGAGCGCGTGTAATTGGTCAAAAGCGAGTTTCGCCGATCGCTTACAGCAAGTACTTGTGCAAGCTGAATATCCGAGTGCCAGCTTTCCGGCAAACGCCTCGCCACTTTCGTTTGTCTTAGATTATCCTAATTCAGCAGAAACTGAATATCAGCAGTGCATTCGAGTTTTGCCGAATTTAGCACAAGCCAGTGACGTCAATCGTCTGCTGAGCATTGAAGCTGCAAAAAACCTTCGCTCATTTTGCGCCAGGGGCGGTGCCGGATTAGACTCGAACGGTAATCCGATCATGGATGTGAGGGCCTGTGAGAACGCGCAAGGCACCTACTATGCGTTGCCTATCATTAATCTCGCAGAAGACGTGACGGCGAACTCTTCGGCCTTTCGAGATGCTCTCATGAAGATCGAATACTACCGGCAAGCGGCAGTTGTTTATGAACGAGAACGCAGAGCCGCGGCACTGATGGCAATTGATGCGTCTATGGTGGGGCCCGGAGGTTCGTTTCAAGCACCAACCGTTTCAAAGGCTCAGGGTTCAGGATTCGGAAATCGCGACTTTGCCGCTGTCGACTACGACTATGGCTTTAAATGGAAACTCGGCGGTTCGGCAAACCAATCACTCTGTGAATTCAAACCAGGCTTTGATAGCCACATTCGGGCCTCGGTATACCTGCTAGGTCATCGGTACGATTTTTTTAATTTCGAACTTGAAGCCAACGAAAACGTCGCCTCGTCATCTGGTGGCCTACTCGACACAGACCTATTTGTGCCACAAGACGATAGTGATGGCCCTACGTTTAATATCGTATTGAATGGCCCAGAACGTAGCGCAGACGATAGTTTTGGCACGACCCTATTTTTGGGGCCGGTGCCGATTGATCTGCGAATGGGAGCCGCCGGAGTGGCAAGTGCCGGTGGCCACTTCACCTACTCGCAAACGAATGCTGGTGGCAGCAATCTTTGCGAACCTCGCACCTTTGGATCATCTCTCGACGGAAAATTTGCACCCAATCTCACTCTGAATGCATTCGCGAGCGCCGGCGTCGGAGGAGAAGTTCTCGGCGTTGGTGCCAGCGCGGGAGTGAGGGGAGACCTCACTTTAGTTGGCATCGGCATGAGTGCCGGAATTCACTCGGTCACGGCACTTCCGGTAGGAGCACGAACTGTCGACGACTCTTACTTAGATGTCGATTCGAACTTCGGCCTAGTCTTTCAGTCGATGAGCGGTTCAATTTCAGCTTACCTACGCATTTCGTATCTGGTCGGATCGTCTACCTGGAAAAAAGAATTAGTAGGATGGCCAGGAATCACTGAATCACCCACCTGGAAGACTCACATCGACCGACTCAATTTGTTAGAACTCAGCAGAGCTATGGGAGCCCAATGAAATGAAAACCATTCGAATTCTCAATTTCTTTAGCATCGTGATTTCAATTTCAGTCGCGTCGACTAACGGATTGCTCACGGGTTGCACAAAATCACCTGAACCACCTGCAGCTTCGCCGACGACAGTAAACACTTCAAAGCCAACAGTTCATGTCACTTCGAGTAATGGCAATAGTGTTTCGCAGCCGGCTCGTCTCTCTTTAGATGAGCAACACCTTCAGCAACGCATCGGAAAACTCACAAAAGATGAATTGGTTTCTCGAATTTCAAGCACCAGTGCAGCCGGTAGAACCTACAATCACAACCAGTTCTTGTGGGCAGCTACCGGATTTATTCGCGCCAATCCAGCGTCAGCCGACGCCTTAAGGCTACTCTATAGTAACGGCAATTCGAACACCGGAAGAAGAGCCCTCATCGCTGATTTACTCACTCACGCGGGCACCCCAGAGGCACAAGCTGCACTCATTTCGTCTCTTCAGCACTCAGTCACCGCCGGCGACCAAAATCGAATTTACCTTTGGCAACGGCTATCGTTGGTATCAAATCCTACCGTACCCACGGTTAAGGCCGCCACCGATCGACTCACCCAAGTTGTCGGCAACGACAAGCTCGCCATCATGCATGCTCTAGGATCAATAGGTAAGAATTCCCGAATCTCAGGTAATGGTAGTGTCGCAAAAGAAATTCAGACACAATTAGAGCAGCTATACGCACAAAACACTGAAGATGAAACTCGCCAAGCTGCCTTAGCCGGAATCGGCAATCTCAATGAGCCCAAAACGTACCCAATTTTGACGAGGGCACTCACCGGATCATCAATCGGGGAACAGCTCGTCGCCTCTCACGCTCTGGCTCGACAATCTGAAACTCCGGCAGCGCGAAAGATCATTAACGACACGCTGAGAAACTCGAGGCTTTCGACAAATGCAACGGCAACTTTGGTGCGGGCCCTCGCAGTCGGTACCGCTAGTCTCGACGACCTGGTGACCCTTCAGCGACTCACACAGCGAACTGACCTCGACCCTAAGGTTTTAAGAGAAGTGAGTCTAGCACTCACCAAAAAAATGCCGGCTTCTTATTCAGATTCAACCTGGCGTAGTGCGGTTAGCAGTCTGGCAGCGCAATCGCCCAGCGATTCAGTAAGACAGGCCCAGGGTCTATCTCTGCTCATGAGAAGTCTAGTCGCTAAGTAATCTATTGACTAACAACCGAGCACACAATCTTAGGTCTCAGTATTTTTATTTCGGCGACTAACTAATGACACCAAACTGACACCACCTTTGCAATTATTTCAGACCCAAGCAATCCGAGTGCGGTAATCTCGATGCATTATTCTGTGCCTATATTCTGAGATGCCGATTAAAATTCATTTCGTTAGAACTCACAATCAAACCTAGACAACGAGCACATCAACTTGGCCCAACACTTGAACAAAGCTAGAACGATCGTGTCATCACGATCAATGTGAATAGAACGACCAAAGAAGATTAGGAGTTTTCAATGCCGCCGATTCTAGTATGTCCCGATTGTATAGCCATTCAAGCGCCAGCAAGCGCAATTGATTACCTGACAGCAGCCCAGGTCGAGCTCGCGACAGCAACTTCTTCAAGCACGGTTGTGCAATACGGTGAGGTAAAAAAGGGATACACCGCTGAATTTGCGTTCGCGAGTCGAAAGGTGGGAGCAACCGGCATCGTCGTGTTGATTCCGCTTGCCGGCGACCCCGACTTGCAGAACATCGTGTTGGGTACCACCAGTCATCCTGACTTTGATTGGAAGCCAAAACCAACCGACATCAAACTTGGTGCGATTTCGGAGATTCTAAAATTCAAAGTTTCAACCGCCACAGTACTCACCGTGAACCTCGGCTCAAAGACCGCGATTTCAAAATTTGCCCTCATGTATTTTGAGAACTAGTGCTCAACAGTGTTCCTAGAAAATTTCGCTTAATCCTGAGTGCATGCCGGAGCTGCTGCGACCCAGTCTTGTCGGTAGGCTGCACAGAGTTCAGTTGCGCCAGCCTTTGCTTTCTCTTCAGTAGTGAGAACGTCGCTTGCAAAAAGCACGGGCTCAACGGGGCCAAGAAGGGTTCGGCGCTCGAATGTGCCGCCGTAATAGCCAGTGGGGCAAAGTGCTATCGCCCTTCGAACGACAGAGTACTGCGCATGCCCTTGCCACAGTCCTTGGGGATGCGTGAAGTGGCCAAGAAAGCAGTCAGTGGCTTTGACTAGACACCAGTTTTCGACGGTACAATTTTGCGGCACAAAGCTAAAGCTTTCGTCATGGGCAAAGCTGATACTGGTCAACAGTAGGTTCGTAAACACGAGCGTTAAGTGGGCTGCTATTGCATTTCGCATAGAGCTCTCTTCTAGCAAAAGCCAAGCTGTCTGGCAATTCTTCACCCCTATTTTTTGTCTAAAATTCGTTGAATTCAATAGAGCTTAGGTCTAGGCTTGATCTTGGGGAATAAGCGTTAATTAAAGATGAATCTATTTAACTGGCATTTATGGGGGGGCAGTTATGAGGCTAGCATCAGTGGTATTTTTCTGTTTGTCGATTGGTTCAGTTCTTTTTGGAGAGAGTGAGTTCGCCGGGTTAGACAGAAGTAGCGGCGACGTATTGTTCATGGTTTTTCTGGGGTTATCACTTTTCAGTTACATTGCCTCGCTTCCGAGGGGTGCGAGTAAAAAGCAAAAATCGATTGTCTAGGATCTTCAAAATCTATCGATGGTATCGTGTTGTGGGAAGCTGGCCGGCTGACAGCCAAGGGTCACCCGACAGTTGCCAATAAGAACGCTTCGGCATGCCCGAGTAACTCGAGTGATAACATGAATGTCGAGGCGAATAGTGAACCCGGAGCAAACTTCGCTATCTCTTGTAGTGTAGCCTGATTGGCTTCTCTGGTGAGAAACATCGAAACACAACGCGAACAGCTGTGTGGTCTGGAACTGTGACCTTTGTGGTAGCCTTCATCATGATGGCAACCCTCTTGTTGACGTTTACGGCATGCGAGTATCAAGTCATTAACCCTCGTTATTTCTTAGTCGATAAGAAACCGATCAGTGCCGCTGAGTTGTTGGCCAATCCGTCACTCTGTGCACGCATGAATTTGAAAAATCTAGTTCTTGAAGAAACTCGTAGCTATGGGGCTAATCACGAATCGAATGCTCCGGCCGACATTCAAATCAGTTGGAACTACAAGACCTACGGGCAAAACGCACCGGACTTTTCTGACGAAGATTCTGATCTTACCATTGCCTATGGTTCATCGCTTGTGACTGAACTCACCTGGTCATTACCCGAAGGCAATACTTTTGACACCTACACCACTGCGCTCTCTGAGGGCGAGGGTAAATGCGGAGTTGAGTATTTCTACGAAATTAAGCACTGTGAGTTTGGAAGTACAGTCGCAGACTTAGAGAAGAAGGCACCGGGCAAAAGAAACAATCGTGGCAATTCATACGCAGCGTCTGCCTGCGGCATCAGCATTTAGTTTGAGATGAGCTTTGCAGCCAGAGCCTTTATACCATTCGGAAAGAATCGGGCCTCAGGTTGAGTTAGCATTTTAATTTCGACCCACCTTGCGTGTCGAATTCTTTGCGGAGGTGTCCAGGTAGTCATGATTGTTGAGTTGCCACACAATTGTTAGTTTTGCAGCCTTTTTTACCGGTGTTCGGTCGGCCCGTGGGCTGTGGGCCTATTTCGATTCTAGGTTCAAAGCTGAAATCAATTTTCGATTGAGTTCTTCGGGCAGGCTGTCAAAGTCTCTCTCGGTTTCCCTGCGCCTAATCTCAGACAAAATAGTACCCACAAAGGTTTTTAGCCAATGGGCTTTGAATTTTTTCGATCCGAGGCGTTTTCCTAAGTACGAACGCGTGGGGGTAAAGAGTAAGTGGTCAGTTTCTTTTGGCCACCCCTTTACACTGAATTGACGACTGAAGTCCCGATATTCTGAGTCGGTATCGGCAACGTCAGCAGCTAGCGCAAAGGCTTGAATCGAGTCTGCATTCGCCCTGTCATCCGCCAGCATGTCGACCACGACTGCGTCGGCGAATAGTTCTTGGTAGGAATTGTCAACTGCAGAGATGCCGCCCATTTGTGCTGAGAGTAGTATTTGAAATGGAATTCGCTCGAGAGACTTCGCTATTTCGCGTCGTGTGCTCTGGAGTCTAGTTTCTGTTTCTGTGTGGCAGGTTAGAACGCAGGTTTGATCTTCGAGCGATTTCTTTAGAGTACTTTCTTGCTGAGTGAGCAGAGTGAGTTCAGCAACTCGCCTTTTCATACGTTCTTTCATGTAAGTTTCGGACCACTGATTGAAGATGTCGATTTTTGTCACTTTCGATTCAAAGATTTGTCGGTACACTGCGTGACCAAGTTCGTGCAAAACCGCACGTTTCCAGTTATCGAGTGAAACGCCAGAGATTCTAGGAAGGTGGACGCTCCAAGGGGTTGTCTGATTGTCAAACCAAGGGCTCGCGACTGTTTGTTCAAAAATGACGCTAATTGGGCGCAGGTCGAATTCATTATTCACTGCAACTTTTAGATGAGCTCCCAATTCAGAGATCCATTCTTGAACACACGAATTCAGGATGGCTCTGCTCTGTTCGTGTTCTGTCGTTGACACCATCTGTATTTTTTTCAAGCCAGAACAGTTCTCATTCTGTGAGGCATTGGCTCTGGGAATGTAACTGCATAAAACTAGTAACAAAAATAGGATGGGTGGTGTGGGAAGTAGTTGGCGAAATCTGGTGAAGCTCATGCCCACAGGCTATTGCAAAACTACGGCCAACTCAGCCAATCGAATTTTACTAGCTCGACGACGCAAGATCGCAACCTTGAATCGTAATGTCTGGTGCATCTTCTACGGCACCATCGCTACCTGTGAAACTCACCCCTGAGTCGGTGCTGCTACCGAACTGAATCGAGTAAGTGCTCGTCGCAGTAGTCGCATCTTTTGCGAATGTCGAAGCGGTGATTGTACCTGCCGTTGGTTGGCAAGGGTCATCAGCTGTCAAATCGAATGCGACTCCGTCAAATGCGGTTTCTACTCGGCTGCCGTCGGTTTTCGTGAGTACCAAAGTGCCCTTTTTGATCGTCTTGCTGGTGAGTGACCCGTCAGTGATGAGGCGAGTGACTTCAACTGAAAGATCAGCCCCCGATTTCGTCGCGATCGTAAAAGCCAAGACTGAGGGAACCGAATCGACAGTCGTCGTGACCGTTCTAGTGACCGCACTGGTGATGGTTTTGGTGCGAGTGACCGTAGTAGCGGTGGTTGTACCGGTGGCCCAGCTGATCGAGCGAAGCCCTTTCACTATGACCTCTTGTGATTTTGACTTTGAAACTTTTGGAGTAGTTATTGTCATCGATCGCGATTTCGTTCGGTCGATGGTCACCTCAAGTTTCAATCCGTTTACGGTGGTATCATCTAACCATCTAATTTTTGCTCGCTTAATAGTCGCATGACAACTCAACGACTGGCCGGTAGGCGGAGTCCAAACTCGGGTCTGAGTCCCTGTCGCTGTAACCGTCGCATCTACCGAAGCTCTGCCGTGATCATTGATTTTTGTCCATCCGCCTGACCAAGTTTCTGTGACGGTTGCTACGCCACCGGTCGCTGTACAAGTTCTGTCTATGGTGTAGTCAGAAGACTTTGAGGATTTATCAAGCGTCGAGTCTAAATGGTCGCGGGTTGAAGCGGTGAACGACGAATCTTCAGAGAGTGAATCGACGGCTTCATCAAGTGCGGTCGCGCCGGTGGTCTGCTCAGTTGAGGTGTCGGTAGTCGTGGTTGTGCTGATCTTGCCGCAACCGTTCATCATCAAAAGACCTAGAGAAATTATCGCGAACGGCAAAACAAAATTCGTGATTTTCGAAAAATTAAAGAAGCCAAATTTAAGTTCAAGTTTTTGCATTGACCGCGCCCCTATTGAGTTTCATGTAACTACCGTAATCATTTTCACCCTATTATCGATTTCGGTCAATGTGCCAAAGATTTGTCTTCACAATGAATGAGTAACTTACTGGGTTATGGCTTGATATGTGAGCCCAGTCTATTTAGGCTGTTTAACTATGGTGACGAGAACCCACGAGAGTGCGAACACAAAGTTGAAGCTCTACTTGACTGTGCTTGCTATAATGGCCGTGATCATGGGGGCATTCACCACTCCCTATATGGCTTTCGCGAGCTATTCATATTGGCTACTTTGTGTTGGGCTGTGGTTTCGCAAGACCCCGCAGTTTCACGCGACATTGATGAGTTTCGGTATCTTGATTGATATCGCTTTGGTCTTGGTTTTACAGATTAAGCGCTCGGCAATTCAAGAAGCCATGTCTTTTAGTTTGATGCCAATTCAGCAGGCACACATTGTCTTTTCTACTCTCGCGCTGATTCTGTATTTTCCGACTCTTTATCTTGGCTTTAAGCTCATGAAACTGCGCAAGACAGAGCAGACTGGGCCGGAGTATTTGAAAACCAGGAAGGTTCATCGTGTGCTTGGTCTATTTGCCTTTGGTTTAAGGACCGTCGGATTCTTTCTGATGTTTTCGATGCTGTCGCATGTGAAACAGGCATAAAGCCTAATAGCCGGCTGATTTCGTCATGCGTTTCATTTCAGAAATCAATCGTGCCTCAATGGGCTTTTCTCCACCCGAATGTCCCGAAGTTTCAATACGCAGAACACTCTTCGGCAATTTACTGTGCAATTCAAAGGCCGCTGACGGCGGACAAATCATGTCGTAGCGACCCTGCACAATCGAAACAGGTAGGTGTTTAATTCGAGAGCAATTTTCTAAGATGTAGTTATCAGGTAAAAAACAATTTCTCGTGATGTAATGCGCCTCGAGGCGTGACAGCGCTTCGAAAGGAAAACCCTTGATCGCTGCATCGGTTTTTTTGTCGGTGGTGCAAAGTTTTGCGATCGAATATTCGTAAAACGCCCACTCGTAGGCAAACGCCCTTCGAATCTCTGAAACCCTTGAATTCATCTGTTTTTCGTAAAAAATAGCCGGATCGGTCTTATGTCTCGTCGGCACGTGGCTGATGAAACGGTTCCAGACATCAGGAAAAAATTGCTTCATGCCTCCGCGAAGGTAAAAATTATTCTCGGCATGTGTGGCTAAGAAGATTCCGCGCAAAAGTAAGCCGGTCACTCGTTCAGGGTATCGAATGGCGTAGACCAAGGCGAGGGTTGAACCCCAAGAGCCTCCAAATAAGAAGACTTTTTCAAGGCCAAGGTGATCAAGTAAGCGATTGATGTCTTCGACTAAGTGATCAGTGGTGTTGTTCTTTGTCGTCGCAAAGGGCCGACTCTTGCCAGCTCCGCGTTGATCGAGAAAGATCACTCGATTTCGTCTGAAGTCAAAAAATCTCTGAACTGCTTGAGAACAGCCACCCCCTGGTCCGCCATGCAAATACAGCACAGGCAGACCGTGAGTGTTACCCTTCACTGTGTAATGAAGCTTGTGGCCATCAGTGACCTTGAGTGTTGCCATGTCTGCGTTTAGCCTGAGTTACTTCTTAGATTTTTTTTCAGGGGCGCCCTTTTTTTCCATCGCCAACTTGAGTGCGTCACCCAGGCTGCCGCCCATCGTGTTGAATCCGCCGGTTGAACCTTGTGGAGAGTAAGTGCGCCACGCATCGGCTTCTGGATCTTTAGGCACGCAAAGAGTCATGCGGCGTTCTTCGGGTTTGATTTCTAAGACTTGTACGGCAAACGTGTCGCCAACTTTATATTTTTCGTACGGAAACTCGGGGTCTTCCATCGCTTTAGATCTTGGCAGTAAGGCGGTGATGCCTTCTTCAACTTGCACAAAAAGCCCGTAACCTTCACGGCGCTCTAACTTGCCTTTAAAGGTTGCGCCTACCGGAAACTTAGTTGCAATCAGATCCCAAGGGTCGTCGCCAGCATCTTTGAAAGAGGCCAGTACTTTACGAGTTTCTGGGTGAATCTCTTTGATCATGACGGTGACGGTTTCACCTTCTTTGAAAAGTTCGTCAGACTTCATCACGCGCTTCACGTAACTCATCTCAGACATCGGAATGAGCGCCTCAATACCCGGAGCCAACTCAATGAACGCACCAAACTTAAGGCATTTGGTGATTTTGCCGCTAACCATTTTGCCGACTTGAATTTTTTCAGGAACATTGTCCCACGGGGCGGCTTGTGCTTGCTTTATTGACAATGAAATTTTGAGTTTACCATTTTCTTCGTCGATTTTGATCAGTTTCACTGGAAACTTCTGACCCATTGAAACGACTTCGGCTGGATTGGCAATTCGCGACCAACCCATCTCTGAAACGTGAATGAGACCCTCAATGCCTGGAGCAATTTCAGCGAATGCGCCGAATTTTTCAATTCGGGTGATGGTTGCTTGCATGAGTTCGCCAATTTTGTGTTCGGTCGCGAACGAAGCCGAATTGAGTTCGCGTTCTTCGTCTAAAAGTTTGCGTCTTGAGACAACGATATTTCGACCGCCTTCAGAAAACTGGGTGATGCGAAACTCGAGTTTTTTGCCGATATACTCATCGGCGGTATCGATGCGTTTTGAATCGAGTTGGCTGATTGGGCAGAATGCAGTCTTACCCATGATTGAAACACGAACTCCACCTTTGCAGATCTCACTGACTCGGCCTTCAACAGCAAGCATCATGTCGAATGCATCTTCGAGGTCGTCGGCGAAATTTTTCGATGTTTTATTGGGTGAAAGTCTGATTTCAGTGCCTCTCACAAAAGTCACATAAAGTTCGAGTGGGTCGCCGACTTTACATGCGAACACGCCGTCGGTTCCGATGAGGTCACGCTTTGAAACGAGGCCATCGTGACGAGTGCCTGTTGAGACGAAAATATCGTCTTTACCAATACTCAAAACTTCAGATTTGATTTTATCGCCAGTCTGCAGTTTTTTGTCTGACTTAGCGAGAGATGCGCCGAGCATCGAAGCAAAATCTTTTTCTTCAACTGGCACTTTTGACTTAGCGTCGCCTTCTTCGTTGTAGAAATCTTGGTACTCAGGTGAATCAAACCAGCTTGCTTTTTTATTTTGCGACATAAGGGGCAATATAGGACTAAAAGGGCCTGATTTGAAAGGATAAATCGCCAAAAAAGTGCAGCGGCAGATTACCCTTGACTCTATGCGTTAAGTAAACTACAGCCTTCTCTCGCAGTTTATTAGAAGAAGGAGAACGCTTATGGTTATTTCAGTCAATCGATCATTATTATTGTCATTTTTTGCCTCAATGGCTTGTTTCGCGCTCGGTTCGGCGAGCGCATTAGCTGACGTGGCGACCGCACCCGTACCCGTCAATGCCGTGAGAGATATCGAACTTCAATCAGACGTTGCCATCACCGGCAGAGTCGATTTGAGTTTGCTCTCACCCGAGGTGCAAGAGGGCATCAAAGCCGGAAATTACAAAGTCATTAGCTACATTCATGTGCCCAATGACCTTTGGTACGTTCACCCATTTCGCGTGAATGATTTGGGCGATGCGCGATTTCCGCGACTCGGATTCGTAAAACCATCAGCGAAGTCGTTAGCTAAGGCAACCAAACAGGCGCCGACAGCTGCAGTCACTGACGGGTCTTTTAGAATTCGATCGGTGAATCGCGTGGGTTGGCTCACTCGTGATCACAGCACTAATATTTGTGATCGCTGTGACAAACTAAAAGGTAAAGGTTCAGCTGATTGCTTTGAGCGCATTGAAGCTGCTGAAGCGGTAGCCGTTTTTGTTGTGCCTGTCGACTATAGCACTCTACGTTTTTGTGGAAGGGCTTTGCCGAACGAGTCAAAGGCTGAACTTCACGGTTCTGTCAGGGCCGCTCAAAGTCTAGCTTACTGTCTCGATCAACCAGTCTTCTTATCTGATGTGATCGATGCTTCAGTCGCTTACGGCGTCATCGAAATTAACCCAGACGATGGTGAAATCTAAGCGCTTCGCTATCGAGAAGTGCCTAGGCCTTGTTTGATCAAAAACGCGAACTCTTCGGCGATTTCTTGAAGTCGACTGTATCGACCCGATGAACCGCCGTGCCCAGCACCTAAGTGAGTCTTAAATAAAACCTCATTCTTGTGCTGGGTGAGTGTGCGAATTTTTGCGACCCATTTGGCGGGTTCCCAGTAAGTGACTCGAGGGTCGTTGAGACCAGCAGTTACAAATAGGTTCGGATACGCTTTGTCTTCGACGTTGTCGTAGGGCGAGTACTCTTGCATTTTCGCAAAATATTTCGGGTCGTTCGGATTACCCCACTCGTCATACTCAATGAGGGTGAGTGGCAACGTCGTATCGAGCATGGTGTTGAGTACGTCGACAAAAGGCACGTGTGCGACGACGTTTTGATAGAGGTCAGGGCGTAGGTTCATGCAAGCACCAACGAGTAATCCACCGGCGCTTCCGCCGCGGATCGATAATTTTTTTGGATGCGCCCATTTATTCTGAATCAGTGATTCAGCGCAGGCGATAAAGTCGGTGAAAGTCGTCATTTTCTTTTCGAATTTGCCGTCAAGGTACCATTGTCGCCCTAGGTCTGAACCGCCGCGAATATGAGCCATCGCATAGCCAAAACCGCGATCAAGCAATGAAAACAAATTCGCGTTGAAACCGGGATTCGTGGGCATTCCGTAAGAACCGTAACCATAGAGTACAAAGGGCCGGCTGCCATCTTGCACGTAATCTTTTCTCGTGATGACCGAGATCGGTATTTCAACACCGTCTGAAGCTTTTGCGAAAACCCTCTTGGCGACGTACAACTCCCGGTTGTAATTCGGCACGGGTTGTTCTTTCTTTACGGTCTTCGCCTGAGTCGTGAAGTCGTAGTCAATGACTTGAGGAGGAGTGGTCGGCGAACTGTATTGGTACCTGAAATGGGGGGCATCCCAGACTACGTTACCACCATCACTTAAGGTATACACTTCTTCGTTCATCGCAATCCAGGTTGTGTCGGTTTCTTTCATGTCTTGAATTGAAATGAGGCGAAGCCTTGGCAAACCCTTGAGGCGCTCTAGAACAACTAAGTGATTCTTGAAGACGTCGATATTCACGAGAAAGAGTTCGTCGTTTCCGCGCAACACTTCGGTCTGATTCGCGAGATCGTTTTTTGGCGATCGGTAGAGCTTAAAATTGGTGCAGCCATCATTAGTGAGAAAGTAGAATCGACTGCCGTGCGACCAAACGGTCGTTTCAATTTTTTCTCGTCTTGGTGAAATGAGACGCGGTTTCTCGATTGGACGGGTGGCATCGATTACCCAAGTCTCGGTGCTTTCTGCCGCGTGGGTATCGATCATGATCGAGGTTTTGTCTTTGCTCAATTCAACGCCGACAAAAAATCGGCCATCTTTTTCTTCGTAAACCAATTGAGGATTCACGGTTGCCACTTCGGTTCGGTACACTTGAAAGGGTCTTAGGCTTTTGTCGACAACGGCATAAAAGAGGTGTTGAGAGTCGGCGCTCCAGGCAACGTCTCCGTTGGTCGACGCGATCGCGACTCCGAGGTCGCGGCTCGTGCCCAATTCGAGAATCTTGAGGGTGAAGTTTTCGCTGCCATCTAGGTCAATTGAATAAGCGACGTACCGACAGCAGGGGCTGATTTGATAGGCACCCAATGAACAGTACTCAGCCCCCTTTGCAATGAGGTTTAGGTCTAGGATCACTTCACAAGCGTGAGACCCTGGCTTTTTTCGACAATACTCGCGGTATTGATTGCCTTTTGAAACCCGAGAAAAGTATTCCCAATCACCGAGCCGAACGGGCACGCTATCGTCGTCTTCGGCGACCCGTGATTTGAGTTCTTCGAATACTTGGTCTTGCAGCGGCTTTAGTGGAGCCATGTGAGCCTCGAAGTGAGCATTTTCGGCTTTCAAGTACTCCATCACTTTGGGATCTTTGATGTCACGAAGCCAGAAAAAAGAATCAGTCCATTCGTGACCGAGGTGTTTGATGGCATGGGTGCGCTTTTCTGCAGAAGGTTTTAGCATGGCCCCTACCTTAAAGGGTGCCTATCGACAGCGTCAACGAAACGTTGTGATGAGTGCAAAGAATCCGACAAAGAAGAGAAAAACTGCAGCCACGTAAGCGATCAATTCGGTCTGAGTAAATAACGCAGGCTTTTTACGGTGCCCTTGGGTATCTAGCAATGAAGAATGCAGGAGCGTCTCAATTCTGGCGCTCTTTGCTTTTTCATCTTCTCTGTGGGCATCAGTGCGGGCGTGTGTGCCCGAAGTTTGCCCATGAATGAGTTTTTCCATTTCTATCCTCTTGACGTTATCTGCTGATATGAGCATCTTTTGTGCCAGAACGGTTTGGTTAACTAGTTTAATGAAATCAGCCATTTGGCCGTTATGCGTAGCGACAGCGGCTCTGACGTTTTTTGGTGTGGGTTCACTTTGCGTCTAGCCCAGGTGCCTTATTGGGCTTCGGCTGAGTCGGCAGATTCGTCACGGTGAGTATTCACGACAGATTTGCCAATGGGTTTGCCCGACAAGTTTTGCCGCTAGATTTAATAGACAGAAGCAACAGTCTACGGCTTAATTAAGACTAATCATTTAATTAATTCTTTTGAACGATAGAACAAGGAGACACCTAAGATGAGGCCTGTGATTAGTTTATTGTGTGTGAGTGCGTTTCTTTTTGCTGCGGTATCGCAAGCAAAAGATGTGTATGTTTCAATTGATACCGGAAAAAATGAAAACGCCGGAACGAAAGCTGCTCCTATAAAACTTTTGTGGAAAGCCATTAAAGCTGCACAACCAGGCGATTCGATTCACGTGGCACAAGGCAACTATCTGGGTGAAGGCCAAACCGGGTGCATGCCAAATATTGACAAGAGTGATATCAAAATCTTAGGCGGGTACAATGCCGATTTTTCTGCACGCGATCCGTTCAAATTTGTCAGTTCAGTGATTGCACCAGAGGGTTCAGCTTGCGTGCTTCCTACTAAGCACACTTTTTCTGCTGAGCGTCCTGACAACAACCTTTCAGGAGTGGTTATCGATGGATTTGTCATTGATCGTGGCCCACTCAATACTTACAAATTACCGCCTAAAGGTGATGGTTCACAAGACAACTCAAAAAGTCCAAACGGTGCCACTGGCATTTGGCTAATTGGTAAAGGCGGTTTTTCTGCCAGAAACAACATCATTCTCAATAGTGCTTACGGCGGAATTTACATCAAGTGCGGCAAAGATTCTGATGTGAAAAATAATGTCGTGTTCTCAACAGTCACTCGCGCTATTTCAGTCATTGAGGGCGGCGGCTGGGGATCTCCAAAGATCACGATTGAGAACAACACATCAGCGTTTTCTTTCAAGTTCAGATCAACCGAAGGTCGCGGAATTTACACGGCTAAGGGCAATGCGGTTTACACGATCAAGAATAACGTGCTCGCGTTTAACGACGAGAGTGGCGTGGCTCAAAACTTTGACCAAGCTTCAACGGTTCTTCAGAACAACCTCTTCTTCACCAATAAATACGGCGATCATGTGACCGGCGGTCAAGGTGGTAAGAAAGTGTTGGTTGCTAATTTTGGTGACGAACTGACCGGAGCAACCGGCAACGTTTCTGAAGACCCTAACCTACCTATCAATAAGGAATGGTTAAGCAAATGGTTCGGTAGAAAAGATGCCGCTGAAGGCGCCCTGACTATGGATGCCGTCAATCAATACCGAAGTGCTAAGGGCTTACCACTGCAAGGTGGCCCAGGAAAATCAGCCGAGCTTTACGCTGTTCGCTACACCGACTGGAAAGACCTGCTCAAAATTCCGGGTTCGAACAAGTACGGCGCGCAAGCGTTCCACTAAAAGGGATCTGATCCCTTTCTGATGCTGGCTGCGTCACTCGAACTTTCTTAACAATCATTCACTAGTAGTGTGAGCTAGTCGTTAATGCCGATTGTTTGGTGCTTTAGGGTGCCAGGCGATCGGCAGTTTTTTTGTCTAGAAGTTTGCACTTGCCTCGAAGTTGACGAGTCGTTAACCTTTCTCAATTGCGTGAATATCAGCGAAAAAATCAACAATCGGATTTATTTTTTTCCGGCCTTTGTGCCCCTTGCTGCGTTACTGCCTGGGCTGCTCGCTTTTGTAGGGCTACTGTCTGCCGCCTGGCACACGTTTAGGCAGAGAAAAAAGTCGCTCGTTCATGCCCTTCTCTTTGTTCTTGTCATAGTCTTGATGAGTTACTTTGTGGGCCGCTGTTTTTGGCTACCGCGATTTGGAGATCGGCCGGGAGATCGTTTCGGAGGCCGCTCCGGAAACAAAACCAATGCGCTTGAAGTTTTGCCAGCGTGGAAACCTGGCCTAGAAGTTCAAAATCAACCGCTGCCTCGAAGCGCGCTTTCTGATTTGGCGTACAGCTCGAAACACGAACTGGTGGTCTTTGGAACCAGAAAGGCCACCGTCGATGCATTCGACGTAAGTACCGGTCAATTGCAATTTAGTTTTCAATTATCAGCATTGGCCTTGACGAGACCCTTGATTGATCAAGACCGCTTGTACATGGGCGAAGGGCTACATGAAGACGAAAAAGCAGATCTGATGGCACTGAGTCTGCCCGGTGGTCAGCTGATTTGGCGGCAAACCTTCTTGGGTCACATCGAATCGCAGCCGGGCATTGAGGTGGGTGGAGCACGCTTGGTGGGGTGCGCTGGACAAGACGGAGTTTTTTCGCTCGATGCAAAAACGGGTGCCCGCCTCTGGCAGCACCGGTACGGGCACTGCGATTCGACGCCGCTGATTTTGAATGATCAAGTCATTGCGCTCGTTGGTAAGGGCGGCAAAGCGGCCGAGGCGCGCAGTGAACTCGTATTTTTATCATTAACCAAAGGAGAGACTCAATCGTCAGTCGCCTTGCCCGGCGAGCCCTGGGGAACCCCCCGGCTAGACCTCGCGAACGAATCGATTCTTGTGAGTACGGGGGTTGGTTCACTCGGCCCAGAAAAATTAAAGTCTGACCGTGCTTATATACATTCTGTCAGTGTAAAAAATAAACGTGTGAACTGGACCCGTGAATACGACTCGATGCCGCTCTTACGCAGTGTTGGCGTTGAATCGAAAAATCTTACTGTTCACGCGCTGAAGTCAGGTTACTTGGTGGCATTGAATGTCAAAACTGGAGAAGAAGTTTGGAAACTCAGCTTGGGTTCGCTCATTCTGGCTAATGTCAGTTTGATTGAAGCTTCGAGCCGACTCATCGCGCTCTCACTTGCCGGCGATTTCTTTGAAATTGATTCTGAAACAGGCAAAGTGACCTCTCGCGCCAGACTCGGTGCCGGATCAACCTCTGGGGCTTGGATCGAACCCACATATGCCCTGGTCGCAGACGGCTTGAGTCTTTGGAGATTTTCGTTCACTGATGGCACTCACGGAGCTCTGCCCATTTTGACTACGCCGGGTGAAAAATGACGACGCTAGAGTCTAGAACTTTGTGGAAGCCATTTTCTCCCGAATCAGGAGCGCCCAAACGAGTTGATGAAAACTGTCTGTTAGAACTCGAAGCACTTTGGAGTGCGGCCTGCCAGATGCTCGCAATTGAACCGCTTGGCGACCCCGATTCTAATGAGCCCGTTCGATTTTTTAAGCTGATGGATTCTTTTCCGTGCATCAATTTTAGCCTTCTCATCAGTACGTTGACCTCGGGGGGGCTGGTCGCTGTTCAAACTCAAACGGGGTACGAACTCGAGGCTTCAGTTCGACCCCAAAAACTTCTGGCAAACCTGCGGCTTCATTTTCGGATTGAGCCTCGACTTGAAGTAATCATGGCAGAGGTTGCAAAAGAAGAAGTCAATGGTCGTGACAAAAACCGTTTAGATCGGCTCAGAACTCAGAGTTTGGCGTTGGGGATCGCTCAAGAAATTTTGTCACTTCGCCTACCTAGAGTGGGCGATGCCAAGTTAGCTCGTTGGTTAATTGATCCAAGACGGGCACCTCTATCGGCGCGAAGAACGCTGGGGCAATTGCTTGCGGTTCAGAAACTTCGCGATAACATTTCATTTTGTTGGAGTGGGTTTTTCGAAATGAACGCGAGCGAGGGCGATGAGTCGGTCGACTCGTTGACTGACGAGGTGTTAGTACCTGAATTTTTCTGGCAGGATGCTTTGGCGAGAACCCACCCTCAAGCGACTCATTCGGCATCAGAGGTTCTCTCGGCTGACTTAGGTCTTCAACAACGTTGGTCTGGGGTGCCGATCTGCGGCGGATTTGCCGAAGGTGATTTTGAATACATAGATATCTTGTCACGGTCTTGGCGTGAAGCCGGTGCACTGAATTCTGGGGCAGGAAAAAAAATCTTCGTTTTCAAGAGCCCAAGAATTGAAACAATCGAATTTTTTGATCACGCCTCTGGAATTGTGTTCATTCAGGGCGGCTTGCTCAATCACACGTGTTCTGTGGTTCGCGAGAGAAACATTCCGTGCATCACGCAAGTCGGCCAGTCTTTCTTCGAGGCCATCAAGACTCACCCCCACTCGAGCGTGCGAATTGACTGCAACCTCAGCGATGAGAATTCTTGGGTATCAGTGCTTGAAAGGGGTTCACTTAGGAGTGGCCGCTAAGAAACCAACGCCCCATTCGTGAACGACAATGCCCTTGGGTTCTGATGCGATTGTTCTTAGGGGCTGTGGGTTCCACGCCATCGTGGGTGGCTTCGAAAATTTAGGTTTCGCCGCGCTTGGTTTGTCATCTGTAGATAACCCCTCTTTGACTTGAACTAGAAAGAGCAAACGCCTAACAGCGACGGGCCTGGGCGAAATCTCAAGCGCGGCTATTTTGTCTAACTGCGCTTCGTCTTGCGGAAACACACAGTAAGAATCAGAGGCCGGTAGCTTGACACTCCAGAACTCCATGAAGTCTCCGATTTCGCGTGAAGTGAAATCTGCTCGTTTCATTTCGATGGCCAGTTTGGCGATCAGATTTTCTTTCTCGGTGCAAAATCCTTTTTGATCTTGAAGCTCTTTGTCTTGAGCTCGGTAGTCAGAGTAAAGGTAACCGTGAGTCACACCATCTGAAATCAATTTGTTTTTCTCGGCGAGGGTGACTTGCCAGCCTTCAAGGCCGTGTGCGGGTACCGTAGCAAGCCAGTTGGTGTCTTTTTCAAGTAAATTGATTTTTACTTGAACCTTGGTGGCGAGTGGGCCCATGACGTAGAGATTCGGCTTGGCTGCAAAAAATCCGCCTGAACCGGGATAGTAGTTACCCATGATTCCCGGACTTGTGTACGGCATGGCATAGGGGCTTGGGCCGGCCGCGTACCACGGGCCGGGTTGATAGAAGTTGCCCGGATACATCATTGGGCCGGTGTTCCAGTAATACGGTGGGGCCGCACCCCAGGGCGTGGCTGAATAGAACGGTGATCTGCTTTGCATCATATTGCAGGTGGGGCAGTAGTTGTACAAACTTGCGAAGCAAGAAGAACCACAGCCGCGTCCCATTGCCGCATCGGCACGCGAGTTCAAAAAAATCGAACTCGTGAGGAATGAACTTGAAATGAGAATAAGAGAAATGAGGAGTTTCGTTTTCATTTCGTTTTACCTCTTGAAACTGGGGCTTTACCCGCAGGACTTCGCGAGACCGCAAGGCGCAAGTCGCTTTTCAGAACCTGCTCTGGTGCGACGACCAGTTGGTTCACTGCGAGGCAGCCTTTTGAATTCGTGGCCGTGAGGTCGTATTTTCCGGGTTTAACGTGAAATTCAAAAGTACCCTCGACTGGTACTTCGACTTGGTAAAGTAAGATCTGTCCGATCGATAACCAAACATCGGGGGGGCGTCGATCAGAGGTTTTTAAGCAGTCTTTTTCAGCTACAATTTTGCCGGTGATTACTGCGGCACCTGTCAAGGGTTTCTGCGTGACCGCAAGAGCACTCGTTGCCCAAATCACACTTAAACACATCGACAGAATTATGACGTTTGTTGTAATTTTTGGCATGTTTCTGCCTCTTTTCTCACCTCTGATTATTTTGGAAATTCTTGGCTTGGTCAATCGAAATGGTGTCCGGCTACAAAACGTGACGGGCTCGCGTTAACGGTGGCAATCTACGGTTTGCAAGCGAGTTCGATCAGGCTAAACTGCAGGTATGAAGGTTCTTGATCTTTCGCTGAGTCTATCGCTGTTACTGCCTCTTTTGCAAATCGGCTCATCAGGCTCGGATTTTGCTGCACATGCATCAGATGCATTAGATGTCATGACAGCTGATGCAGCACGCGCCCAAGTTGCTGGCGCGCAATGTACAGTGATTCCAGCAAAAATAGCCAAGGGGTTTGAGTATGTTTCTTCGGTGCTGAAGGGTGAAGGGTGTTTGCGGCGTGAAAGCGGATCTACCTTGTGCCTGGGGTCAACCTTTTTCAAAGACACTTCACAACCGATCATGCCGTTTTTTGATCGAGAGAGGTTGGTGCAAACAAAAAAACAGCTAAGGGATTTTATCAAAAACGCGCGACGCTCAAATGTTCAATTGCTTGCGCAGAGTCAATGTGGTGATCCGTCGCAACTGAGTGCTGCCGATTTAGTGGCTCTGCAGAAGAAGGTCGGCGACTCGGCAACAGATGTGAAATTGATACAGGCACTTCTTGATTTGCAGAAAATCGATAAAGCTTTAGCCTTAGCCGCAAGAGTCGCCGAGGCGTACGAGAAACAGCGAGGGTGCGCGAGTCGGGTTCAAGACCTGACAGAAAAACTTTCTAAAGAACGTTTAAAAGAGGATGCCGCAAACTTTACGGTATTGCTGGTTGTGGGTAATGAACCTCCGCAGATTTTGGCGGCCTCACCTAGCGCGGCCAAAGCCGGACTCAAGTCTATTCTTCGCGTTTCGATACCCCCTGATTTGTGTGAAACCAAAACTGAAGTTTTTGTCGATCGCATTCACGACGGTCTAGATTTAGTTCGTTGGTCGTATGAACCGAATGGGCCTATCGAGAGTGGCATGGCGTTTAGAGGTACCTACGATAATCAGCAGATGGTTGCGATTGTGCCGATTGAAGCCAGAAGGCATAATGTGCAGCCAGGCGAGAGATGGGGTGCCGACTTGAAACCGGTCATGTCGAATGAAACGGTGAAATGCCCACCGAAGGAAGTGGTCGCGAAACCTAAAAAGGTCGCCAAAAATTTTGTCTCAAAAACTGGGAAATATGCTGATTTTTTGCAGAAGTCAGCTCCAGCCAAAAAATTTGCCGACGCACTTGAGAAAGCGGGCTACGCCCTCGATTCAGATCTATCGATAGTCGGCCCTGGAGGCGAGCGAGTGCCGCTAGAAGTGTATGGGAGCTGCATGGCCATCACGAGTGGCCAAGCAGGCTGTCCTGACTGCAAACATGCTGAAGTTGCTGATCATGGCTGTGATCTGGCCAATCGAGTGATTGCAGACACCCCAAGTGTGGGTAGTGAAGAGGGTCCTAACATTCTCATGGCTGCTTCGTTTAGTGCATTTAGGGCCTCAATTCAAAATTATGGTGAAGGTCGATCTGTCGACGACATGCCGATTGAGGTGATGCCAACTGATCCTAATTTGGTGATGGGGCAGCCCATAAAAATTCATCAGTCGAAAACTTCGACATTGGCTCAACTCGGTTATCGCAAGTGCAAGCGTTTTGGTGATGGGGTGATGTGCGAATTTAGGCCCGGTTATTTTGACATCACGGCGGTACCCATGGGGGTTTATGTACTTGGCACAGATGAGCCGGCACCGTTGCCGGATTATTCTTACATACCAGTACCTTCAATGTCTTCAGTGCCAGCCGACTTTCAGCCCTAGTGGGGCGGAATTTGATTGGGGTCACCTTGATTGGTTTGTATTTGGCCTTGATTGAAGAGAGGGTCGGTAACCCCCGCACCGGTTGAGGTCATGGGCTGAATGAATTTCTGGTCAGAAAAAACCGCATTTTGGGTATTGATAGGTTCGACTGACGACATGAATGCTTTCGAGTTTACCGTTTTTAGTAATTGCTGAGCACAGAGTGTGCTTGATGTCGTTTCGATTGTCTGAGCACTTGTCTTACCGGCAGAATTTTTTGCAGACACAGACCATTTCGAAACAAAATTTTTAGACGTGAGTGGCACTGAGCAGACTGCCCTAAATTGCAGATCCCTGATCCAAGGTGTTTGACACATTCCTTGTATATTTTTGAGTACTTTTGTCTGATTACCCTCGCATTTTGCAATGGTCGCTTCGAACGGAAAAGTTAGGCCAGAGACACACGAGGGATCCCAAGCCTGAACTCTTAGGTACCCCTCGAGACTATTTTTTTCAAGCACCTTGGGTGCCGGTATTTCTGAATTGACCAGACACGGCGCTTTCAGGGTTTGAACTTTTCGCGTTGTCTCAGCGGTGGTATTTAGGCATTTTGTTTGAGCGATAATGTTATGCATCCCGGCCGATGTGGCAACGTTGCTGGAAACTGTGAGTTTGGCCCCTGGTGACTGAATTGAGGTGTTTGTAATCATTGTTTTATCAAAATAGAGTGCGTTGCTGCAATTCATCACCCAACCCAGTTTGTCATACTCTGTCGTGGTTGATTTTAGTGGCGGAGGTGGTTGCAATTGCTGATTTGATAGTTGCCAATACCCTCCTGCGATGAGGTCTGTGATAGAAATCTCAGCCATTTGAACACCTTCAATGTATTGAGTGGGAATGGATTCGGTCTCGGTTTTGTTTGAAATTTTCGCTGGAAGTAAGGGGGGGAGCGGTTTTTCGTTTTTATCCCAAGGCATCTGCAGGTATTTTATCGGGAACGAGAGGGTCTGGTGATCAAGCCCTGGTTCGGGTGACACAATGTCTACAGGCGTTTCGCTATTCGTCGATGATACCAAAGTCGCTGATGGTTCAGGCGGATCGCTATGTACGACTTCGACATTGAGACTTCCTTGACCTGATAGAGAGGCAGTTTGTGAAAAGGGCGTGATAAACCCTCCACTGGCTTGTGCGTAGGTAAATTGCGCTGTGCTGGGTTGCCACTGAATCTGATAATCGGGTTTCACTGCGATCGTATCACGAAGACTCGCCTCAGATAGTGTCATGATTCCTTGCATTGGTGTGTTGGCGGGCAACACGATCGATTGATTGCCGGTCGAACTTGCCAAGGCAAAATTGCTGTTGAGTGATTGAACGGGTGACCAAAGTGAATACTGCAATTGAGGTTTGTCGTAGGCTATTCTCAGTTGATAGGTCAACGAGTTGTCTGCCGAATAAGAGTCTTTATCGAGATCAGTGGCTTCGGTAACCTTAATGACTAACTGGCCATTTTCGCCAGGAACTAGCTCTGTTGGCAGCTGAATGGGCACACGAAAGGTGGCAAAGCTCCCGAGCACTGATGCATTTTTGTATCGAAACCCAGCTTGTACACTGACTGCACCGGTCGCTGGAATCGGAAATTCCGAAGGCGATTTTTTGGGGGATGAAGCATCGCGGGTGTAGGTGATGCTCATAGCTGAAACCGCAATTCCGTAGGTATCTACAGACAGGTCGACACAAAGTTTCTGACCGGGTTTTGCAATGAATGGGTTACCCACAAAATCATGGTCAGTCTTTAAGGGCGTAGGTTTCTCGCTCTCGCAGTCGTACAAAAGTGTTGGTGATCCATCTGCGTAGTACTGACCTGGATTGCCCTCAACCTTTGAAGAAAACTGAGATCCTAAGACAGTAAGGTCTCGGGATCCTGATTTTTTTTCTCCGTAAAGGTAGGTACTTCTGGCTTCGCTCTCGTAGCTCAGTGCTGTGTGAATATTTGGGCTGCTGCCAGTTATGATATCCCATTGAATGCCCATGAGACCCAGTCCGTAATTCGTGAAATGAGTGAGTCCAAGGGCATGGCCAAGCTCGTGTAGAACAACTGATCTAAAGTCAGCCAATTGTCTGGGCGAAGACTTGTTGGAGTCGGTAGTTGTTAATGCTACGTCAAAGAATACGCGCACCCTGGTGAGGCAGGGAGTGCCGTTCTCAGTGGAATCTGAATGATCCAACCAGGCGACGCCGGGTGAGCCGCTAAGGTAATTCTGATCATCAGTGATTTGTATGATGTTTTCTTCGCCATTCGGGTCAACATTGCTCTGAAATTTGGTCAGAAATTTGAAATTAGCAGGGCCATCGTTCCACTGTTTAACGGCAGCAAGAAGTTCATTGGTAAAGGGATTTCCAGCGGGAAATGATTCTGTCGACACAAGAAACGTGGGCGAGACTTGGTTACACCATTTTCCGTACACTTGACTTGGCGCAAGGTCTATTTGAACATTCGCCGCGAAAGCGAACTCTGCAAATAACGAAAACAGGCAGGCTTGAATTGTGATAGCGTGAAGTCTCATATTACTCACCCCGCCTTTTGCCAGCCAGGATTGCTCTCGGTCTAAGAATGGTGTGTTGCTCAGACGGCAGAGCAGAAACGAGAGTGTTCGCCTTGGTTTGTTGCCCCTGGGTTGAGATTTCAGTTAAAAGCTTGAGAAATTCAACAACGGTTAAGTGATTCTTGATCTCTGGTCTGTCTAGGTTTGTTTGGATTTTCTCAGCGTTCTTGCAATCTACCTTTTTCTTATTCACGGTAAACCCTGCGAGCAAATCACAACCATTCAGTTCTGGAGACTCAGTTTGTGCGGGCTCAACTCGGCCAAAACTCGTCGGGTCACCATTTTTCTGTGCTGGGAGTAAATAGAGTTCTTGTCCATGTGCTGAGGTGATCTTATCGTCGTTGAGAAAGAATACTCCCGATTCACAGCCGACTAGGGGGCATAGTGAATTTTCGGTCACTTTAACGAACAAGGCTACTTTTTGGCCTACCTGAAAGACCGGTGTGTTTCCAATTGATGAGTACCCATTTCTCCCATTCTGACTTTTGAACTTGCCGCCAGCGAAACGAAGTGTGAGAGTTTGGCCTTGAATTTTTGCGTTAAATATTTTTTGTGGAACAACCTCAACGAACGTGAGCGGCATGCGAATAGTCTCAGCCGCTCGTGCATCAGATTGTGAGTAGGTGATGCTTTTGATTGTGCCTACGACAACTCCATCAGCCTGTTCAGTCAGCTTGGTAAAGCTCAGAAGACCTCTGCGACTCACGTCAGAGGCTATCGATTGACTCGACAAACTGAAAAAAGGAAAAATCAACGTGATCAAGGTCACTGTTTTTGCGAATAGATACATACAGATTACTTGTCGGAAACTAAAGTGAAAGGTTAAATAGTGTCCGGCTACAAAACGTGAAGGGATCGCGTCACCCACTAGGTTACACTGGTTGTATTTAAAAAGTAACTGCGTCGCCAGTGACACTCGACCGAAGTACAAAAAAGAGCGTTGCTGGGTGACTATTCGCCCCTTTTTGCGATTCACAGACAAGAACGATTGTGAATTTTTGTTAAGTTGATTAAATCTATCAACAATTATTAGTTTTCCGGATACACTGTTAGGAGATGTCTAAGTCCTGGCTTAATCTTATCTCGAAGACTCGTTCTCACAAGGCTATATCTCGCCGTTGTGTGAGCGTTGGTACGAGATTCGCGTTGCTCGCTGCCGCTTCTCTCGCCTTGTCTGCTTGTTTAGATCCGAAACCCAACGCATCAGTTGCCGGCGGTGGAGGTGGCGCTCCAGGTGCTGGCTCACCGGCTCAAACAGCAACAGGCAATAAACCCATTGGATCACCAGGCACAACCGATGGAGACTCGAATTCCGGGGGTGGCTCGAGTTCTTCTGGGGGTTCTTCGGGCAGTTCGTCGAGTTCGTCATCAGGTGGCGCAGCAGATTTTATTCCGCCGTTAGTGATTAAAGGCGGAGTCAGTACCACTTACGATTTCGGCGAAGTGGCGCGAACCCTCACCGAAGACGCAATCATTCCGTTGAAATTTTATGGAGCTTCAAAATTAATTGAAGTGACTCCGACCACTCTGGCTTCTCCGTTTTCGTTTAAAGGCGGCACTTACCCAGGCACAGGCGGTACCTGTAGCGATATCATCACCGATGATTGTGTGGTCGTTTTGACTTTTGCTCCGACAGTTGCCGAAAAATCTAGCGCTGTTCTCACGATCAACTACCGCTATTCGGGCGTAAGATTCAAAGTCAACTTAGCGATGACTGGTGTCGGTAAGCCATCTCCGGCGATTTTAACGGTTTCAGAAAATCCACTCTACGATTACGGCACTCATGCCATTGGTTCAGTGACCTCAAAAACTCTCACGATTAGTCGCACGGGCGATATGACCGCAACATCGGTTTTACCGGCTGCGATTTCGGCGCCGTTTAAGTACAAAGGCGGCGGATATCCTGGCACAGGTGGTACTTGCGGCACTAGCATTCGGGCAGATTGCACAATCGTTGTTGATTTTGCTCCGACGGTGGTGGGTGATTTCACGAAGACCGTTTCACTTTCCTACAACGACGGCTATGCCGTTCAGGCTGCCACTCGTGATGTGAAGGGCAAGGCGGTGACTCCGGCTCTGTTGACGGTATCTGCGGGTCCGACTTATGACTACGGCACTGTTGCCCGTGGATCGACGAATGACAAAAGTTTCACCATCACGAACAGTGGTGGATTTAAAGCAACCACGGTCACTGGCTCTGGTTTGGCTGCTCCGTTCACATTCAAAGGCGGAAGCTTTCCGGGTACAGGTGGAACTTGCACGGCGACGATTAATCCGGCTGGCACTTGCACTGTCGTTGTGAACTATCTGCCGACAGTCAATGGACTCGCAACCGACACGATTGATATTCCGTACTACGATGGGGCTGCAAACCAAACTGCTCAGCGAGATGTGCAAGGCACTGCCGTTGATCCGGCTTTGTTGGTGATTTCAGATGCGGCCACTTATGATTACGGCACCGTGGCTCGTGGCTCAACTAACGACTACACGTTCACGGTCACAAACAGCGGCGGAATTACCGCAACGGCGATGGCGGGCTCAGGCCTAGCTGCACCGTTCACGTTTAAGGGCGGTAGCTATCCAGGTGGTGGCACTTGCTTGGCAACGCTCGCACCAGCAGCAACTTGCACGATCATTGTGAACTACTCGCCAGTACTGAATGGGCTCGCAACTGACACTATCGATATCGCGTACAACGACGGAGCTGCTGCGCAAACTTCTTCGCGTGATGTGCAAGGAACCGCAGTCGATCCAGCGGTACTGACAATTACCGATGGCCCAACGTATGACTATGGCACGGTTGCGCGTGGTAGCACGAACGACAAAACGTTCACGATCACGAATACCGGCGGTATTGCTGCAACTGCGATGGCGGGTTCGGGTTTAGCGGCACCGTTCACGTTTAAGGGTGGCTCATATCCAGGCGGCGGCACTTGCGTAGCGACATTAGCACCTGCCGGAACTTGCACGATCATTGTGAATTACTCACCAGTCGCAAATGGATTACTCAGTGACACGATTGATATTGCGTACAACGATGGTGCAGCCGCGCAGACTTCTTCGCGTGATGTGCAGGGTACAGCGGCTGATCCAGCGGTACTGACAATCACTGATGGTCCGACCTATGACTACGGCACGGTAGCGCGTGGTTCAAGCAACGACAAAACGTTCACGATCACGAACACAGGCAGTATTACTGCAACCGCGATGGCTGGTAGTGGTCTCGCAGCACCGTTCACGTTTAAAGGCGGATCATACCCCGGTGGTGGCACTTGCGTAGCGACACTCGCACCGGCTGGTACGTGTACGATCATCGTGAATTATTCGCCAGTACTGAATGGGCTTGCAACCGACACGATTGATATTGCGTACAATGACGGAGCCGCTGCGCAGACTTCGAGTCGCGATGTTCAAGGTACGGCCGCAGACCCTGCAAGTTTAGATATCTCAGATGGTCCGACCTATGATTACGGTACCGTCGCTCGTGGTAGTACCAACGACAAAACATTTACCATAACGAATACGGGTGGAATCACCGCCACCGCGATGACCGGTAGCGGTCTTGCGGCACCATTCACGTTTAAGGGTGGTAGTTACCCAGGTGGCGGCACTTGTGTGGCGACATTAGCTCCGGCAGGAACGTGCACGATCATCGTGAATTACTCGCCAGTCGCAAATGGATTACTCAGTGACACGATTGATATTGCGTACAACGATGGAGCCGCAGCGCAAACTTCGAGTCGCGATGTTCAAGGTACGGCCGCAGACCCTGCAGTGCTCACGATCACTGACGGCCCAACGTATGACTTCGGCACGGTGGCGCGTGGCTCGACCAACGATAAAACGTTCACGATCACGAACACGGGCAGTATCACTGCAACAGCGATGGCTGGTAGTGGTCTCGCAGCACCGTTCACGTTTAGTGGTGGTAGTTATCCGGGTGGTGGCACTTGCGTCGCGACTCTCGCACCAGCAGGAACGTGCACGATCATCGTGAACTACTCACCAGTGGCAAATGGATTACTCAGTGACACGATTGACATTGCCTACAACGACGGAGCAGCAGCGCAAACTTCTTCGCGCGATGTTCAAGGCACCGCCGCAGACCCAGCAGTTCTGACGATCACTGATGGCCCAACGTATGACTTCGGCACGGTGGCGCGTGGCTCGACCAACGATAAAACGTTCACGATCACGAACACAGGTAGTATCACCGCCACAGCGATGGCTGGCTCGGGCTTAGCGGCGCCGTTCACGTTTAAAGGTGGCTCATATCCGGGTGGCGGCACTTGTGTGGCGACATTAGCTCCGGCCGGAACTTGCACGATCATCGTGAATTACTCACCAGTCGCGAATGGGTTACTCTCAGACACGCTTGACATTGCCTACAACGACGGTGCGGCCGCGCAAACTTCGAGTCGCGATGTTCAAGGTACGGCCGCAGACCCTGCAGTGCTCACGATCACTGACGGCCCAACGTATGACTTCGGCACGGTGGCGCGTGGCTCGACCAACGACAAAACGTTCACGATCACGAACACAGGTAGTATCACCGCCACAGCGATGGCTGGCTCGGGCTTAGCGGCGCCGTTCACGTTTAAAGGTGGCTCATATCCGG
>CAITVN010000104.1 GCA_903895855.1 Oligoflexia bacterium
AGCTCTGATTGCTGCCCAAAATGCCAAATCTGATGCTAGTTTCAAAGAAATGTACACTCGCCTAGACGCTAAGTACCATGACTCGCGCATCTTGGCCGAAGAGCAAAACTCGCGAAGTTTGCTGCTTTTTGAAAAACTCGGTATCATGACCGATAGCCACGTTCAGTTAGAACGTCGGGTGAGTACTCTTGAGTTGCGGTAGGCTGGCTCAAAGTAGGGTAATTTGATCCCGTTGAACTCATCTGAACTCGACCTTCGCCATTTGATTGAGGTGTTTTTCGCCTTCAACGGAAGTCGAAGTGAAAACGCCCTTCCATGACCAGAATGATTAGAATTTTGTCATGCTTGTTCAAGGGCGGTAATTATGCTATTTCTAGGCCACTTAAAAAGAGGGTGCGGTAAATGAGTTCATCGAAAAAAGATCGTCGATCAAAAGAGCAATTAAACGATGACCTCATGGCCGAAGCGGCTGGCGTAACTGATGAAATTGAAGAATTTGTAGGTAATGCATCGCCCTTTGAACTCTCAACTGCTTTGGCCAAAACGGGTATTAGCACTTGTCATCGTGACGGTATTGATACGATCCTGAGTCAAGTTGTCGTGACCTCAAAACAAAAATTCTCGTCGTTTGAATTTTTGATAAAAGTGCTACTGACCGGGTTAAAAGACCGATGGAAGTGCGAAGCACAGGGCAAAGGGATAGAGCTTGATCTTGAAGATATCGTATTTCTTTTAGTTGCCGCCAAACATTTTGTCATTAAATGGATCTATCGCCAGGTGCAACAGCCCCAGCAGGTTCAACCATCACCAAAGGACAACCTAAGGCTGATCGCCCCTGAGCTTTGTGCGCAAATTGAGAACGTCGCAGCGGCGAGGATGAAGGTACCCCCAAACAGGGCGACCTCACTAGAAACCAATATTTAAGGCAATTGGTAGTGATTGAGTGTTATCCCCAATCTTCTCGACCCCGGTAGAGCCGGTTTTCTTAATGAATCGTCATAGCCTTAACACTGAGTGAGGCGTGAGAATGTTTTGTGCCAAACGTGAGAACAGGTTGAGTTCGCCTTGTAGGGATACCGAAAAAATCAGTCTATGAAAACCTGCCAGATTAATGTGAGCAGATCAGTCTGGTTAGCTCCCGGATAGGAACTCATGAGTTGCTTGAACTGTTTTGCTGGCATTTCTCGCAGCTTTTCTAGTGCAATCTCGAGGTCATTCTTGGCTTGTGGCCCAAGCACAATGCGCTCACCACCCTTAAGTGTCATAGCGATTCGCAGGATGTCGTTTCGGTGCTTTTTGATGTCTTTTTCGTCAACATTTTCGCCCTTAGTTTTTCGTTCTGACATTTCACGATGTGCTCGGGCCTTAAGACAAATATTTCCTGGTGCGTTGATGATAGAGATTCCGCCTTCTGCACGTATGCAGTTTAATTTGATGAGTTCGAAATATTCGTCATCAAAAAGGATTGCTGAAATTCGTGCAATATCATCACTCTGAATGGGGATAATATACTGACCTTCTGCGAGCGCTATATCTTGGTCATTTCTGGCGAAAATTTCGATCATCTCTGCAAATGAGCTGTCTTGAGGTTCTCGAAAGCGATAGTATCTCGGAGCTCCCTCGGTTCTTTCATTTTTATTAAACCGACCAAGGTTGACGTATGCTGTAATCCGCTCATTGAGCGATGCCGAGGTGTTAGTCAGAAGAACAAGGTCAATATCCCGGGTTGCTCGAAACTCGAGACCCTCCTGTTCCATAAGAATCGCGGCGGCACCTCCGCCGATTACGACATACTCACTTTCAAGTCCCTTCATGTATCCAAGAAAATGATCAATTCCTCTAGGGCGTGTCATAGTTGGTCCTCAATGAGTGGGAGCCTGTACTTAGAAAGCATCTCTTGGAGCGCAATCTGAATTCGTTCATCGGGGTCGCCTCGCATCGAAAGGTATAGCTCTATTGGGTTGATCTTGCTCACGAGCGAAAAGAGTCGCGGATCTTCTTTCCATACTTGGATATAAACACCCGGGCCGCTGATGTCATCGTGGGCAATTGAGTTTGAGCGCATTTCTCGGTAAATTGAGGGTGTTGTTGCAATTGTCATGGTTTTTGGTTCGTTCAGGCTTGAGAGTTTTGCAAGTGCTGATTCACCAGCTAGAACATAATTACGTTTATCAAGTGGTAGATAATGGCCATGCAACACTCTCATGAACGGACTAATTTGGGTGGAAGCCAGAGTTCGCCAGATATTTTTTGAATCACCAAAATGAAATGATTTACGGGGTCCCTTTCCAACGGATTCCAGAATATTTGCTTGGACCAAATCATTCAGTACAAGAGAAAGTTTCGCTGTGGAAACTATCGCGCCCCTCTGAAGTAGAATACGGTGAAGCTCCCTTAGCGTTATTTCATTTTCAATTTGATTCGTCAGATACGCTGCTACTAATTTTACTGATAACGGATGTATCGTTCCTCGAATTGGACTACTTTTTGGACTTGGCTCCTTGCCGAAGGACTTGAGACTTTTGAATACGAGAGCAAGTTCTGGCGCGTAGATGCTTTGATCCTTGAAAACGAACGGTATGCGGAACTTTACAAGTAGCGGTCGAAATTTTGGGTTTAGATTGTCTGCGATGAGGAGCGTTCGAAGCCCTATCTTGGCCGATACCTGTCGGTAAACGTTAAGGAGTTGGTCGAAAGCGAGATCCTCTTTGGGACGAATGAGAGTAATTGTCAGGTGCTCGGAGGTATTGCTGTCGAGAGTGTAGAGGTCTGCTGCGCTTCGGAGCCAAATGGGGAAATCAGATAGATTTCTGTGGCGCACTAGAAATGGACACTTGTGAAGCCCCGGAAAAAGAGTTTCGAAAACGCGGATTGTTTCAGTAATTGGCTCCATAACATATATTATATCAGTTATATACATGTTATCAAACAATTTTTATTCTTAATTAAAGATAGTTTGAAGATGTTTAATTAGTTGATATAATTGATGTATTTTTAATTAGAAATTGGTAGTTAAAAACTATGTCGCATAACAATATGTTTTTATTCATATTTATTATGAATCTCAGCCTGGATGTTGTTTCGCTTATGGCAGTCGTCGCTGGAAAAAATCAGAACGGCGATGAGTAGCCTTCATTTCGTCGCCCTGATCAGGTCAACCTTGGGTTGCTGGGCCAAGGTTCACCCGCGTAACTCATTAGGCCATGAATGCAATGACATCTGAAACCGCCGCGTCAGCATTTCACCTCCACAAAAACAAATTCGGTCTACCACTTGCAGATTGCACGGCCTCAGTCTGTCAATTATGGCTAAATGAAAGGGTAGGTTTTGAGTCGTGAGTGAATCGAAAAAAAGTAAATCAAGAGCAGGTCATTCGTCGATTTTTGGTGAAGTTGCGGTTGGGCAAAAAGACATTTTTGCGACAGTAGCGTATGTCGATGAGTCGGTTGCTAAGGTCAGTTCAGAGCACAGCGCCGAGTTCATCGCAGTGAAATCTAGTATCGAGCAAGTGGGTCTGGGGTTAAATCGCTTAGAACAGAAAGTAGACGCGAAATCTGCTGAATCCGATTCAAAGCTTCTTGAGGCGATTAATGATCTCGCGTCTCACGTCAGCCGTGGGTTTTCAGAGCATAGTCAAATCTGGGATGCTCGCATGGCGGTCAATGACAAGAAGTGGGACACCCGCATGGAGGCCCACCACAAAGAGTGGGATGCCCGCATGGAGGCTAATGACAAGAAGTGGGATGCCCGCATGGAGGCTCAAGACGCGAAGCTCGAAACTGCCTTGACGGCACAAAGTGTGAAGCTCGAAACTGCCTTGGCGGCACAAAGTGTGAAGCTCGAAACTGCCTTGGCGGCACAAAGTGTGAAGCTAGAGGCCCAGGTTGAAAAAATAAATGCTTCTTTGGTAGCTCAAAGCGCCGACGTGAAAGCTTACATGGCTGCCCAGAACGTTGAGTTAAAAGCTCTGATTGCTGCCCAAAATGCCAAATCTGATGCTAGTTTCAAAGAAATGTACACTCGCCTAGACGCTAAGTACCATGACTCGCGCATCTTGGCCGAAGAGCAAAACTCGCGAAGTTTGCTGCTTTTTGAAAAACTCGG
>CAITVN010000105.1 GCA_903895855.1 Oligoflexia bacterium
AAAGTTCAAGCCGACCCTTGAGCCACAACTCAGTTAGCGCAACAGTGTGCGCATTCGGTACTGTCTTCATCGCTTGCAAGAATCCCACTGCCGCCGAGTAATGGTGGTTAAATCTGTCAGCAGTATACCGCTGGCGCAAGATCTCTTCATTTTCAAGATCTGAGTCATTGAGAAAGTGATCTGCCCGCTCTTTCAGTTGCTCAGCGCTTGCGTTTTCAATGATCAGAGATTTTGCTATTTTAAGATTTCGCATATGTGCGGGTATATCCGCGAGGGTGAAAAGAGTATCCCACAGGGCACACTCTTCAACACTAGACTCGGAGATTTCATCTTCTATGTTAACGGGCACTTCAGGTGTCTGCATATCACTATTCACGTAGTACTTTAGCCGCTCCATGACCTCTACCAAGGTCAGTTCACGCACTGAATCTTTCAAGTTCTTAACCCGAGTCTCTGGCACTCGAATCATCCATTCGATTCCAGGCTCGCGAACTTTTGCCTGACATTCAGACCTTAGAACGGGT
The DNA here is from genome assembly GCA_903895855.1 of Oligoflexia bacterium. Lineage (GTDB taxonomy): Bacteria > Bdellovibrionota > UBA1018 > UBA1018 > UBA1018 > CAITVN01. The sequence goes on from CAITVN010000105.1 coordinate 525, forward strand.
TCAGAAATGTAACCCCAAATAGTTCGAGAGCCACTTCTAGCGTTAGTATTTGGCTGAACTGAAGCTTCGTTAACTAATTCTTGCCAGCTTGTTACCGAATCACTCACCGGCCGCAGACATTTAGTGACCTCGCGGGCCGTATTTGCAAGTTGCCTGAGGGTTTCAAGCCCCCTAATCTGCGTTGGCCAAATTAAAGTCGAGGGCTCTAAACAACAGGCGCTCAAAATGTGCCTTACGGCTGAGAATCGGGCAAAACTCATTTTGAGAACCTCGAAACTCAGTTCACCCCGCCACCACGAATTCGCTAAAGCATAGAGTATGAAATGAGGCTGACCGCCCAACCAGGCGACCACTGTGGCGTCTCGCTCTTGCGGCCCCGCAAAATCTCTTTGATGCAAAGTTCGACAAAACAGAAACTCTGAGTCGATCACTCTTAGATCAGGAAAAGCCTCGGCCTCAACAAGAAAACTTTCGTGCCCCGAACCCGAATTCACTGCCTTTTCAAGCTTACCCAAATTAACCGGAGTTGCCGGAAACCCTGCACACACTAGAAATCGCCAACAAGCCTCTAAATAGTCGATTTCGGGATCTGTGCTCTTGTTCCAATGCTCTTGCTTGTATTTGATCTTCTCGAACAGAATCCCGAGTTTTTGCTCGGCTGTTAGTCCCAGCTCCTCAAGAAAAGCGAATTTGATATCCATTACTCTATTCTAGCAAACGTGACTGACAGCTGGGGTCAGAGAGGCTGAAAAAAATAAAAAAACATCATAATTTGGCTAAAAATAGCCATTTCTTGACATCAACCTAAAATTTTATCATGGAATTTTACTAAAAAAAAGAGAGCTCAGAGGTTTTCTCACTTAAGAGAAGAGCCTCTGAGCTAACTGATTTACTTCTTTTTTGCAGTCTTCTTTTTCGGAGCGGCTTTTTTAGCAGCTTTCTTTTTGGTCGCCATTGAGGCCTCCTAGGTTTTTAGTTTAGGTTGCAGAGTACTTTACTTTTCATCACAGACCAAACTCTTTTTTTGAGCTTCTGATTTTTCATGATTTAAAAGAGCTTCAACTTGATGTGACCAAAAATAGTTTTCGCGGCGACCGAGGACAATTACGGCATCGCCGCTAAGTTCATTTTCAAGAAATTGATCGATCTTTGATTTTCTGGATCTCTTGATTCCATCACCGCCTGCATTTTTCCGACCGGACCTCGCAAATTTTACACCGGCGACCAATTGTCGTTGCGATTCCAACCCACGACTCCTATTAAGCGGGGTCAACTCAGCCTTCAGAAACACTGCAACTGCAACCTCCAATCCTTGCACAGTTGAGACCTCTGCCAAACTTTGAATCGACTTGTCGCAGCCGCAGATTAGACATCGGCCTCTAACTGGCTTTGCCGAGCACCGGGTACAGTACATTTTTTCGCTGATAGCAACAAACGCAAGTAACTGATTTTCTAAAATACTTTTCACAAAATACCTCTGTTTCTTTACATTTTTGGGGCCGAAGCCGCCAATAGAACCTATGAAAAAATTAACCTCGCCATAATCGCGGGCACCGCCATAACAGCCACTCCAAGCACACTTGAGAAGACAAGAACCGATAGTGCTCGAAGATTCGAAAACCCCTGAGCCTCACCAAACGATCTCAGAACTAAGCTGACGGCCCAAACCATGAGAGCCAAGTAGAAGCTCGCGTAGGCTAATGAGAGTACCGTGAATTCCCACGCACCATTAAAGGCAACAAAGTAGACTAGACCGAGTATCGCAAGCATAATAGCTATCGGTGCAGATCCTAATAAGAGAAGAAGGCGGATTTGTTCTTTACTCGCAACACCACCGAACATTCGCCCGCCACAATAAAGCATTAATCCCGAATACCAATTCCAGAGCAACGCACTTAAACCACTAACCACCGGTACAATTAGCAAAATCAATATAATGTACGGGTTTGACCAGTAATGGTGGGTCGAAATCTGGTTGATTGCCATTGCAGACCCGAGAGTACTAGCTAACAACCAAAGTTGGCGGTGAGTGGGAGGTTCAGCCGCTGATGCGCGCATAATCGATCGTGGGTCGCGACAAAACCGTGTGGACATTTTAACGAGTTTACTGACATCTGATTGAATCATAATAGGTCTCCTTAGTTAGAAAATCCTTTAGCACTTTCTAGACCAACTGCTGAGCCCACCCAAGAGCCGGTCATTTGACCCGCGACCCAACCTATTTTTGATTTGGCCCAAAAAGCGGCTCAAATCTATCGCTCACCGCGATATCCCAGAACCAATAGCTCTAGAATTTAATCCAAAAAACCACCTCAGAGTCTCAAACCGGCCACAAAGTGGAATTTTAGCGACAACTTTTTGTGGAAAAACAGCCACAAACTTGGCCCGGGTTCTGCCAAACCTTAAATAGGATCGATAGAATAAAAAAACCGCTGGCACACACGTTGCTAAAGGGGATCTGAGATTAAAACCAATGTGAAAAGAAATTCACATAAAACAAAGAGGAGTAAACCATGTACACGACTAACCGACTCACACTAGCTGCAGCAGTGCTGTTGCTACTGAGCACCACGCAATCACTTGCAGTACCAACACTGTATCCCAGACGCGCAGATGACCTGAACGGAGTATCTAATCCCACTAGCTCGACACTAATGAGTGACACCGTTGATGCGAACCTAGTTTGGGTACTGCCACCAAAGGCCGGCACAGCGAAAGCGGTACCCCAAAAGTTCTACTCTGCTAACATGGGGTTTTGTAGTGAAATGTCTATGTTGCAAGGATACTCAAAAAGCCTCACCGAAAGAATTCAGCAAAAATCACTAGAAATGAGCGAAAAAGACGCAGTACTTACTCAAGCACGACTCTTATACACCGAACGAAGAAATGCGACAGGTAAATTATATTCGAGTAACGCCGACCTTCAGACTATCCAAAAACTGACTGATCGCTTATCGGACATTGAACTTCGAACCGACGCACTCCTAGAAAAGTCTCTCGTTTGCGGCGAAAATGCCAACGCCTGTAAGCAAATTAACGATGAAATTCACTCACTAAAACTCGAGCGGCAACAAATACGAACTGAACTCACTCAATTGAGAGCTAAAACAAGGGTTGAATATTCAGCCTATATGCGAGCGAAAACTCTTGAAGAATCAGCCAAAGGTGATTGCGATGATCTGATGGCAGAACGAGACAAAATGGCTGTATCTCTGTCAACCGCACGCATGACTCTTCAAAGTCTCTACGCCCAGTTTGCCAAGTTTGAAGGTGGTTTTGCATCAATTGTTTACGACAGTGGTTGGGACTCTGCAGTTCAAAAGTTACGCGAGGCGAACCCCGGTCGTCGATTCGAACAAATTGCCACAAAAGACGCCACAATCAACGCGACTTTTGTGGGAGCCGCTACAGGCGACTCATATCTTAGCTCGCTGCCGGCAATTTTGGACTACACGTTCAACGGAATTGCCCATAGCCCAGGAGTTATCTCAAAAGAGCCCGACAAACTGGCCGCATTTCCTAGCAAAATGTCTGCAACACTGCGATTGAGTTTAGTTGGTGCCTGCCCACTGGCTCACCCAGAACAGTTTGACATAAAGAAAGACGAACAAGGCATGCCTTTGTTCGGAATTTCAGCCGATTTTCTCTACCCAAGTACCTTCAAAACAAAAGTCACATTCAAGTACAATATGTACAAAATCTACGACACCCTAAAGAGCAGCGGTACAGAAGGTGGACTATTTTCGACCAGTAGCTGGAGCAATGTCACTGAAAATCGAATGGGAGACGATTCGCTCGATGTGAAATGGGAAGAAGAGGATCCTGAAAATAAGATTTCAGCGCAAGAGAAAAAGGCGATCGAACAGGAAATCAAGAATGAACTTTTGAGTCGCGCTCTTGCTCAATTTGCCACCCCCGTAGTTGACGCAAAGCCGGCCTTGGCGCAAGCACCTGAAGTGCCGACCGCGGGCGCCCTGGTTGCAGCACAAGGAATCAGCCAATCATGCGGTTGGTACAGTCTGTATTGTGCAGCTGGCGCCTGGACACTGAGAACGCTAGCCTCGGTATTCGGAAGCTCAGAAACTGAGGAACACTATCGATCATCACTCAACGTTTCTGCCAGCGAAACCTGGAGTACTGACTCTGTCAGGTACCGACCACAAACGACAGCCTACACAGCCCAGTAAGTACTAACCAACCAAGTCTTCCCAGAGCGAGAGTCACAATCAGGACTCTCGCTCTGGGAATCTAAGAAACAAGCAAAGGAACAACAAATATGAATACCCTATCAAAGCTCACTTCACTTCTATCGATGGTAATCACTTCAGCAACTGCTGCGGCTCAGACTCCAGAACAAACGTTTGAATGGAAAGGCCTTTCGTATCAAGTGGTATCGAAGGGTGCGCAAATCGTTCTGTCACCGAAAACAGCAACGTTCAACTTCGATAGAACCAAGCATTTTCCGAAGCCCGACTGCACGGCGTTTGAAGCCGCCATCAAAAATACAGAATCACTTTTTCAAGAATGCATCACTTGGCGCGAAATGGGCAGTGAGAATGCTTGCAAGCTACTGCGTTCGACACTTTCACTCTATCGTGAAGACTACGAAATTGGCCTAGTGAACCCAAAAGGTGACCAGCAATGGACAATCGACCAAATGCAAAACGTCACCTATTCAGAAAGTGACCTGAAAGCGCTAAAATCAGCAGCTGCAAAGAAACTCGGAGTCATGAAATCACGGGTGGTTGTTGGCACTAACCTGGCCCTCTTGCCCAACTCCGAAAAGATTCTGACATTTCGCTTCAGCCCCGATTCAATCAGTCGCAAAATTGCCGATATTCTGCACGAAATTGTTCAACCACCGATGCTTACAGGAAGAGACAGAGAGTTTTCAACTGTTGGCAAAGAAGTCGCCTGCGACTTACTTAGCGGCCGAATGAGTCTAGTGATTGAAACCAGCACAAAAGCGGACCTACCTGCACAGCCTGAGAATCAAGACTCATTAAACTTACTCTGGGAAACCTACACCGCGCTCACAGAAATTAATTCAGACGAACCGTCTGATTATCTCAATCAGACGGTCGCAGCCGGAGCCATCATCGCCTCAAAGTACTTCCAGACTCTTACCCCAGAAACTCCGCCAGCTACTCAGGCTTCAGAACTCACTCATACTACGATTGAAATCTATCGAATTCTTCATGAGCCTAACTCCACCGAGTTGCTCTCATTCAAGACGAAAGAACAAATGATAGGCCAGCTTTTTCCAAACACCGTTGATGACCTAAAGGTTTCATTCCTAGGTACTTACTCTAAATTCCAAAACATAAAGTGAGGTTGCTATGAAATTCAAATCTAAAAACCAAATCTTGAGTGCAGCCCTAGCTACAGTCGTTTGCCTTGCGTTTTCTGGGTGCGCGAAGCCAATCGTACCTCCTGATTCACCAACCGCAGCGACAAACGGCACTCGGCCAGCCACAAGTGTAAAGAATGATAACCCCCAACCTGTGCCAACGAAAACCGGCAATGAAGAAGTAAACGAATGCCTAAAAGCAATGATAACGCCAAATTCGAAACTTGACGACGACGCGGAATTTTCCGGAACACTGGGTGCCGCAGTATTCTGGTGTAAAACAACTCCTGAGGCAGCTCTAGCCATACTTACTCAGGATAATTGAAAAAGGTGATTTATGATGAAAATAATTATAATAGGTTGCATCGGAATTCTAACCATTACCGTGAGTATTATTTTAAGTGGCGAAACCAAGTCAAATGGGCCCACTGAAGAAATCAGAAACACTGCAGTTTCGGGATCTACGCGAGCCGAAAAATCTGAAGAATCAGTAATCTCTAAGAATGCGAAGGACCAGGCGAGGTTCGAAAGCAAAGATTTAAACCAACAAACACTGACTCAAGCTGACTTTGATCTACTTGTCCAAAAACTGAAACTCATGGATGAAGACGAACTGAAAAGCGAAATCAGCCATCTCACTGACGTGATTGCATCGAAAGATCTCATAACAAAATCGAATACAGGAACCCTCACTAGCAATGAAAAGGAAATCTTGAGAACGGTCATGACCCAACTAACTGCCGCTAAGGCTGCTCAAGTGTCAAACTTGATCGCCAAACTCGAAGCTCAATCAGAGTTATCAGCTGAATCACCAAACTAAGGGGTTAAAACCACCTTTAGAAATGAAAAACTATGAATTTACCAAACTTTTCCTCATCACA
>CAITVN010000106.1 GCA_903895855.1 Oligoflexia bacterium
ATGCATCGATGGGTATGAACGGAATGTCGATGAATCCGTATGCATCGATGGGTATGAACGGAATGTCGATGAATCCGTATGCATCGATGGGTATGAACGGAATGTCGATGAATCCGTATGCGTCGATGGGTATGAACGGAATGTCGATGAATCCGTATGCGTCGATGGGCATGAACGGAATGTCGATGAATCCGTATGCATCGATGGGTATGAACGGTCAGTATCAGTCGATGCTGCAAATGCAGATGCAAGATAGCCAAATCAACTCTCAGCGTGCGATGCTAGCTCAGCAGAATTACGGATTGGCCGCTTCACAATACTCTCAGAGTCAGATGCAGTATCAGCAGTCGATGATGGGCGTGGGTGGAATGGGCATGATGGGCGGGTTTGGTGGGAGATCTTTCTAATAATCCAGAATACTTTGTTAACCTAGAGTACTTTGTACCGCTTGTTTGTTAGTGCTCGAAGATCAGGCGTTTAACTTGAGAAACGAGAACGCTCATGGACTGTCCGTCTTTCTGAAGTCTTCCTCGAATGATGAGAAATGCTTCATAAAAAACGGTGTCTTTATAAGCATCGTAGACTTCGGGCTTGAAGATTAGGTCAATGAATCCAAACTCGTCTTCGAGAGTGGCAAAGGTGACGCCCTTCGCGGTTGGGGGCCGTTGTCGAACGATCACAAGGCCAGACACATCGATGGTTCGGCCATTTGGGAAACCTCGAATAGTTTGCGAGGTTGTTTTCGGTAAGGCCTGAAGACCCGCGTGTGGCTGCGATTTTTTTGTGGGCGAGTTGTTTGTGCCAGTGCTGAGGCTTGCTCTAATGGCCACCATTGGGTGACCCCGTGTTGATAGCCCATAGGTTTTGTAGTCTGATTGAATTTCTTCAAAAAGTGACAAGTTTTCAAATTGGGATTTTCTTGTAACGATTGCCCCATTAGGCCCAGCAGTAGCTATTGACTCGCTCGGCGAAAAACCGCAGCTGTTGTTGCCCTGGGGGGTCCCCGGTTCAAAGGGTAGTGATAGCTGCTGAGGTTGATGGGAAGAACTCAAAAAATGAAGAGAATGGAGCCGTAAAATTTCCCAAAGGGCCTCGCGTTGAGAGAGCTTAAATGGGTTGAAAAAATTTCCCATAGCTAGTGTCTGTTGTAGTGCTATTTTAATTTTAGTTTTATTTATAAAGTCAGTAAGTGACGTGAATGAAGGCGAGCTGTGGTTAGTCGAGCTAGAGCTGAAGGTTTTGGTTTCGCTGGGCTTGATTGGAAGTAAGTGAGTATTTTGTCTTGCTGAATCGATACGGACATAGTCAGATTTTGAGATGCCGTGCACGGTACGAAAACCGATGCGAAGCTGCGGTATCGGTGAGAGTGTTTGCTGTGGTACTGCGGATGTGTACTTAGGGCTAGCATTGGCGGTGCATTTGGATGGCACTTCTAGTGTGCAGTCCCACTGCGAAAAATCAGGGTGAAGCGGGAGTACCGCGACGCCATGGCGTTTTGCATCTTCAACCAAAGAGTGTATGGAGTAAAAGCCCATGGGTTGCGAGTTAATGAGTGAGCAGACGTATTCGGCAGGGTGATGAGTCTTCAGATAAGCCGATGCGTATGCAATGAGCGCAAACGAAGCGGCGTGAGACTCAGGAAATCCGTAGTCGGCAAAGCCACGAATTTGAGCGAAAATTTGTTCGGCAAATTTAAGAGGAATGCCCTCGGCGAGTAATCCTTTCATCAGTTTTTTTCCGATAGCTTCGATCGTGTCTGAGTGGCGACCACCAGAACCCCATGATCCGATGGCTCGTCTCAATTGGTCAGCTTCGCCTGGTGAAAATTGCGCCAGTTCAATGGCGATTTTCATGACTTGCTCTTGAAATAGGGGAACGCCCAAAGTTTTTTCTAAAATGGGCTTTAATCGGGGGTCGGGAAGTTCGACTGGTTCTAAACCTTTTCTGCGTTTGAGGTAAGGATGAACCATTCCGCCTTGAATGGGGCCAGGGCGCACGATAGCGACTTGAATAACTAGATCGTAAAATGTTTTGGGTAAGAGTCTGGGGAGCATGCTCATTTGGGCGCGAGATTCGATTTGAAAAGTGCCAACCGTGTCAGCTCGTTGAATGTGGGCGTAAGTGATTGGGTCTTCAGCTGGGATAGTTGCAAGTGACAGTCTTTTTTGTGTTGTCAATTCGATGAGGTCAAATGTCTTGTGAATGGCAGAGAGAATGCCAAGGGCTAAAATATCAACTTTTAGCAGGCCGATGATTTCGAGATCGGTTTTATCCCACTGAACAATAGTTCGGCCTTCCATGCGTGCGGGTTCTATGGGAACCGTTTCGATAATGGGGTCGGCAGATAAAGTGAAGCCACCAGAGTGAATCGAGAGGTGTCTGGGGAATCCTTCGATTTCAGTCGCTAACTCTTCGGCAAGTTGTTCGCGAAGTTGCTCTTGAGATACCTGAAGTAAATGAGAAGAAGCGTCATTTGATTCTTTAGGTGAGTTGTTGGGGTGAATGTACTGTTGGTGCTCGACGTTTGAGTAGGCGTTTGGCTGTGAGTGCGATTTTTGGCGAGTCGAAATTTCTGGCAGTTCAAGGGCTTTTCGAACTTCGCGTTTGGCCATTCGGTGGCGAAAGCAAACGACAGCGCTAACCATGCCTGCACGATCTCGGCCATATTTTTGGTAGATGTATTGAATCACTTCTTCGCGACGCTCGTGTTCAAAGTCGACATCGATATCGGGTGGCTCGGCTCGCTCAACTGAGATAAATCGTTCAAAAAGAAGATTCATGCGAACGGGGTCAATCGCAGTGATGTGAAGGCAAAAACAGACGGCTGAGTTGGCTGCTGAGCCGCGGCCCTGGCAGAGAATCTTTTGGGAGCGTGCGAATTCGACGATATCCCAAATAGTGAGAAAATAGTCGGCAAAACTGAGTGTTTCGATGAGTTTGAGTTCGTGCTCGAGTTGTTTGGTAACTGGCTCTGGTATGTGATTATCATAACGCCGTTTTGCGCCGTCAAAGGTGAGTTGGCGAAGGTATGATTGAGCAGTGTGTGAGCTTGGAATCCATTCAGATGGATAACGGTATCTCAATTGTGAAAGTGAAAATTCACAACTTTCAGCAATTTCAAGAGTGCGAGTGAGACTGTCTGGGTGGTGTCGGTATCGATGAAGCATCACTTCGTTGCTGGCGATACCGTAAGTAGAATTAGATAGAGCGAGTCGACCCAATTTTGAGACCGGCTTTAGGTGGCGCATGGATGAAAAGATGTCGTGCAATCGGTGGCGCGAGCTCTGGTGGTAAAAAGGCGTATTTGAGGCAATGACGGGAATGTTGTAGCGAGATGATGCCTGAGCGATGATTTGCTCTCTGGAAGAATCGAATCCGTCTTCATGTAGCGACAGAGTGAGTGCGACTCTGTTGGGGAATATGCTGCGAAGGTATTCGAGATCAAGCGCTTGTTGGTGTTGTGGGTAAAGGGGATCTCGTTGGTGGGTTGCTTGGGGGAGGTGAGGTAGTGCGTAGAGGCCATCGCTTGAAAATTCAGAAAGTAGTTTTTCTAATGTGTTGAGGCCAATCGCCGCAGTGCCTTTTTCTTTTTGTGCGTGAGCGGCGGTAATGATTCGGCAGAGGGTTGCGTACCCCTTTCTGTTTTGAGCAAGCAGGCTCATGGGAAGGTGATTTTCAACGACAAGCGTTGCCCCACAAATGAGAGCGGTAGTATTTGGGCTTGCGCTTTTGTTGTCAATGCTCGTGGTTTCTTCGGCTTTTTTTAAATCTTGAAGAGCTTTGTAGGCTCTGGGTAAAGCATAGACTCCGTTGATGTCGGTGATAGCAATGGAGTGAAGATTTTGAAGAGTTGCCGCGTTTACCATTTCTTCAGGGGTTGCTGCGCCCATAAGAAAAGAGAATGCCGTTTTTGCATGAAGTTCAGCGTAAATGGGTGAAGTTTTCATGAGTTATTTTTAGTCAAACACTCCATGGATAAAGTATCTTTGGTCAGTTAGTAAGATCCAAAGCTTGTACAACGGAAAACCGTTAGATGGGTTAATTGAAGTGGGAGGCGAAACCAGAGTGACCGGGCTAAGGTTTGCTTGTGTGGCGTGAACCTCGAAGTATTCTCGGTCATTCGAGTGGATGATTTCGGCGTGGTGAATCCAGTGGGTGTTTCTAATGCGTTCAAGTGGAGTTGATTGAATGATGAATAACTGAACGGGAAGGTTTAAGCGCTGATGGAGTGAGCTTTTTGGATGACGTGGATCGGCGTTCAGATTGGTGTTTGGGGTGATGTTCGGATTGATGTTCGGATTGATGTAAAGAAAAGCCCCGTGTTTCTTGATGGCGAGTGGTGGATTTAGCAAAATAGTGGGTCGATACGGAAAGTCTAAGTGACTGATTGAACTCTTGGGGGTGTCGCGAATTTTTTCGTGAGCATCATTTGCGTGAATTGACTCGTGAACGAAGTTTTTTTCGGGTAGGTATTCGTCGTTGAGCCGGATCTTGAATATTCTATTTTTCTCTATTTTTGCATCGATTCGATTAACCAGTGTTTCGAGTGATTCAGTTTGTGCGAGGTTATTATCAAAAATAAACTGCTGCCTGGATCGGCTCGGGCGAGTGCGTAGGACTTTCAAATGCAGCGACTCAAGTGAGTCATTGGGCGCCTCGTTGTGCTCTTTTTGGGGTGGCTCTTGTTCTAATTTACGATTGAGCTGTTCGCGTATCAAAAAAATGAGCGACTTGATTGAATTGGTGGGTTGAGAAAATTCAAAATTTATTGTTCGTGCCTGCTTTCCATCGAGAGTGAGCGAAAGTTCTGAAACCAGTAAATGCCGGGCATGGAGTTTTGCAATCAGTTGGTCGAGGGAGTGTTTGATTGCAAAAAGTAGAGCTTCGCTTTGATGTGCGCAAAGGCTGCCGCAGGTTTCTGGGTCGAGTAGAGATTGAGTGGTCTCAAATATTTCTGGGGGTTTGTGAGTTGGCCAAATGGGCTCAATCGAATCTAACAGAGAACTTTGGATGAGTCTACCCAGTGGACCCAATCGGGTGACGAGTTCAAGGGTGGGGAGTTGTTGAAGGTCTTCTAGGGTGTGAATTCCGAGTTTGTGAAAAATGGCCAAGTGTTTCGACAGTTGAGCTTCTGGTGTCAGTTTACTGAAGGGATTGATGAGATCTTCGATGGCTTCAACTGGAAGTAGAGGGAGTAGTTCAGAATTTGTGTCGTTAGGTGAAGTGGTGGGGTGGGTGTGGTTTGGAAGGTATTTGGCGAGAACTAAGGCCCACCTAGCAGAAAAGGCATGTGTGATGATGGGAGTGGGTAATTCAAAACGGCGGCAGAGGGCTTGAAATTTTAGTGCAAGTAGGTGGGGTTGAAAGAGGTGGTAAGAGCGAGTCATGTTGAGAAAAAGGGCTTCACCTTCGCGTATAGAAACTTCTGGTGTAAAGCGAAAACAGCTTTCGGCTAGATCGGTGAGTCGGCTGTGCCGCAGCTCATTTGAAGAACGACTGAAGGCAATGCAAACGATGGGAGTCGGCGGTTTCTTCATATTTTAGCGAGCTATGACGATTGAGCTAAGAAATCTGTTTGATGGTTTTGGGTGTGTCGTAACAAAGTGAAATCAAGTGGAGCGTAGGAATGAATTTTCGCTTGAAGCGCGAACATCCAGTTTGCGGTGAGTGTCGGGGTGTCGCTGATGAAAACAATACCGGTTTGATGGGTTTTTGCCGCAATTTGTAATCGCCGTAATTCGACTTCTTGTGTTCTTAATTGAAGTGAGAGTTTTCCAGAAAAAACAACATGCGAAAATAATTCGCTTTGTGTGAGTTCTCTCAAACACCAGAGAACGTTAGAAAGGGGTGATTCTATAAAAATGAACCGATCGGGATTTAAATTAAAACGGAGAAGACTGCAAGGGTTGAGTGAGATCGTGGGGCTTTCAACCCAGGCAATGAGTGGTCTAGAGTATTGATGTGAAAATTTCGAAAAAATGAGAGAATTTTTTCCTGAACTCAAGTGACCACTCAACTCAGTGAGTGCATTCGTTGGAATTTCTGGAAAAATCTTTGGGTAGGTATCTTGAGGTGTTGAACTCATTGGGACTCACCTTGTTTGATGTCGAATAGGGCGATTAAAAAAAGAACAGAAGTGATAAAAGCACTGCGTGACCGTAAGCGAAAAAAGTTGGCCGCCAATTGGCTTTAAGATGGGGTATCGTAGCGACGAATCAATCCGACGAGCACGCCTTCAATTTTGAACTCACGTGTTTCAACTAATGAGTCGATGATGAGTGGTTGATAAGCGGGGTTTGCAGGATGAAGTTCGACATGAGAACCACGACGGTAAAAGCGTTTAATCGTTGCCTCGTTACCGACTAGTGCAACCACGGTTTGCCCATTGTTTGCGGACGGTTGTTTTTTTATGACAACATAATCACCGTTGAAAATACCATCTTCAATCATCGAGTTTCCACTCACTTTTAGAACGAAATGGGTTCCGCCTTTGATCATCGAAGCGGGCACCTCGAGGGTCTCATGGTCGAGAATGGCTTCGATAGGTTTTCCGGCGGCGACAAGACCGAGAAGTGGAAGAGAAATGGGGAGGGGGACCGCTCCAACCGCTGAAATACCAGAACCATCACTTTGATTTTGGGGGGAGGTGATGAAAGGTGCAGTTGGCTCTACCCCTCGTCGAGCGTTCCATGTTTTACGGAGGACGCCTTGTCGCTCGAGTCGAACGAGGTAGTTTTGTACGGTCCCCAAACTTTTAAAGCCAAAATGTTTTGCGATCTCTGTCTGAGAAGGGGCGTATCCTTTTTTTTGGATGTGCCTCTCAATGTACTCGAAGAGTTGCTTTTGTTTAGGAGTGAGGTTCGGGGACATAAAACAAGCCTAAGCGTAAGTTATGCGTAAGTCTATAAAAAAATTTTCGAGTTAAAAAAATCGTGTTTTGACTAAATAATGGCCTTTTTTTAATAGAAGACGCGGCGTTTAATGGTCGCGTCCAAGTGTTTTAAGTCAGACTTACGCCAATTGGTCTGGGGTCAAGAAAATGGCGATAACGAGCGTCAACTCGTTGTTCACATTGTTCGATTTTCAACGATCAATGAATGTGCGAGTCTTAAATAAGACTATGGGAACACGCCTCTTTCGCACGATCGACACCAAAGGAATTGTTAGTGAAAAACCGCCCTTAAATCTCGCGGACCGTGGATTTGTGGTGGTGTCTAAAAAGCCAGAGGATCACCGTTTTTTCACCCAGCTGGCTAACTCACTAGGGATGGAGTGTCGAGTGGTGCTGGATAGGCATCGGGCACAGACCGAAATTATTTCAATCGCAGAGCCTTGGATTATTTGGGATATCGATGCAAGGAGAGATCAGGCAGCCCATTCATGGAAGTTTAGTGCTAATATTGAGGACGTTATTCGAACCCACATTGGTTCAGCTAGGGTCTTTGCTCTTTCTAATCAATCGGTGAGCAATCATCCGGGCTTGTTCATCAATACACCGGTTTTTCAGTATCAAATTATTCGCAGGTATCAAGAGTCGTCATTAAATCTTGCCACCGAAATTTTTCGAATGATGGGAGATAATGAGCTGAATGACTCATGGAACTTGATTGCTAGTGGTCAGATAAAGCTTTCGACTAAGGATGAGCAAAAAGAGGCATTTGCTGCAAAATTTTCTGAGTTTTGTTCGGCAAAAAACATTGGTGAGCGCATTGAGGCCAAGTTGACGGAAGTGTATTCGGAGTTGGTCGCCAATGCGATTTTTAATGCTCCGGTGACCAACAGAGGTATTCCACTTTACAAGCTAGACGATCGGTCGAAGCAGAGGGTTCTTTCTGATCGAGAGCAAGTTAAGATTGAATTTTTCGCTAGTGAAAAGTGGGGGTGTTTTCGAGTCTCAGACCAATTTGGATCGGTGACAAAAGAAGCCATTCAGAAAGTTTTTGGAAGAGATTTTAGAAAAACCAAATTAGAGCTGCAAGCGAGTGGCACTGGAGTTGGAATTGGTTTGTATACGATATTGGAGTCTGGCTTTAGTCTTATTTACAATAGTCAGCCGGGTCGAAAAACCGAAGTGAGTGCATTTTTCTTGATCACTCCATCAATGAAAGAACTCAAAGAGGTCATGCAGTTCAGTGGATTTTTTGGGGGACTTCAATCAAAGCGCACGGTTTCAATGGCTGAATTAGTTTAAAAAACCGATGGCATTGTCGTTGGTGTCTATTTTTTATTTTTTCTTAACCCATTGACCATCTTTATCTGGAACCATTCGACCAGAAGGTTCTTGGTCGATTCTTTTAGATGCCAAAACATGCTTGAGTGTTTCGAGTGGCACACCTTGTTTTTTGGCTCGCTCTTGGTAAACAGATTCACGATCAGTATTTTCTTCTTCGACATTTGTTTTGTCTTCTTTGCTGAGGCTTTTGATGATTGCGAGTAAGCCGTTCGTCTGCTCTCCGATGACGCCTTTTTCTTTGAGTTCAACAATTTTACCGACGCGAGCTCGCATTTTATCGAGACCATCTGCAAAGCTAAGTGACCCAAGAGAGCAGACTACCAGCAGGAAGGAAAAGGTTGTGATCATTTTTATAAAACGTTTTTGAGTGGGAAAAAATTTGAAATTCATATTCATTACCTCGTTTGAGTTTGTCAACTTTCAGCGATGACTCGTTAGTTGTTTAGGTCGATTGGCTCACGTTGCTTTTTTTTGTTGAGGCGCTGCCTCTGCTTTTTTCTGTTTCAAGTATTCTTGTTCAAGATTCAAGATGTCTTGATTTTGCTCTTCAATCTTGACCTTAACCTCATGATTAATATTCATATTCACGATGAAAGGTTTATCAGATGGCTCAATTTTATGGGTGATGGTGCATCCCGGTATCGTCAGAAAGCCTAATGCAATAGCTGAGAAAGAAACTAGTCTAGTCGATTTCGGTTTCTTGTATCGAGGTTTATCAAAACGGTTCATTTCTTTTTCTTCCATTTCTGCTTCCAAGCGTTTTCGCTGGAAAGACTAGCGGCGATCATTTTCTTAATGTCTAGGGGAGTATAGTACTGACAATCTCTAAATTCAAATGGTGCTCCTGAATTTTTTTTCTTTGTTGATGGAATGAGGTCTGGGTTTGAACCCCTCATGTTAAAGGTGAAGTGAGTGCCAATGTCTGGACTTGAATTAAACTCCATTTCGAGTTTTTCAAAATTGAAGTTTTCAAGGGCTTTCATGACTAGTTTATCACTGCCTTGGCCCACTAATTGCTCGAACTCGTCGAGAGTGTCAATGGTTTCGGGGGTGTTACCGGTTAAGTGTGCGGGGATTTTAAGGAGGCCAGCTTCGCGGGCTTCGAGGTGGGCACCTAGTACTCTAATATCGCCATCGTAGTATGCCACTGGGATTTCGCCAGACAGCTTACCTGTAGCTGCTTGAACCTGACCCTCTTTGGCCAGCGATAACAGATTTTCAATTTCGATCTGTGAAACGACTATCTTTGTACTGAAAGATACTGGGGTCAGGCTCACTTTAAACGGTTCGGCGGCCAACTTGCCATCGGCCCACTGAGTTCTCAATTCGGTTACAGAAATTTTATTTTCAGACTTTTCAAACTTCAGGTCTGTCTGATTGAAGGCGAGGTCACCTTCGCCAATGTGTTCAATTCGAATGAGAGTTGGACCCAATTTGACCTTTGAAGGTGACTCAAAATCAAGGGCATTGTTTATTGTTAGGTCGGTGCTGATGCCGGCGATTTTTGTCTCTCCAGACTTAAATTCAAAATTTGAGATTTGCACGTGAACAGGAAACTCGCTTAGTCGCTCTTGGTTTATTTGATATTTCGCTGATCCGCTTAGGTGAACTGAGCCTTTAAAAGCGCTGTATTCTTGCTCTTCAACGTCATCGTCGTCATCGGGTTTGGTCGATTGAATAAAATCATCAATCGTTGAAAAGTGATCTGAAAAATAATCAGGTTGTAAAAAATCAGGTGCAAAATTAAGGGGTAGGTCGAATTGTAAGTCTAAAACTTTTGGGTTGAGTGAGCATTTAATGGCCAGAGTGAAGAGCGGCTCTGATGGCGAGACTGTCGCTTCAAATTGAGTGAAGTCAGATTTCGTATCGAACTCAATTTTTCCTTTACCATCGAGTGCCGGAATCAACTTCGGAATTTTTAGTTTATTCACAGACCACTCAAGAGCTTTATGGGTCAGGTCGTATTTGAGTGAGATCGACTCGGCTGCGGCTGGAAAGTTTACCGATCGAATGACCCCAGTGTGTTTTGGTGGTTTGCCGGAAGTTTTGTTGTCTTTTCTCACAGTGAATCTTGGTTTTTCTAGTTCGAGGTTAATCTGTTCAAATTCAGACGATACTAAATTCTTATTTAATGTCGCATCGATCTGGGTGTGTTCAACTATCAAATCAAATTGTCTTGAAACTTCTTTGTGTCTTAACTTGAAGTTGCCTTTGACTGCGATTTTTGAGGAATTTGCGCTCAATTTGCCATTGAGGTCTAGAGTCGTCGCAAAGTCTTTGTATTGGTGAATTACACGAGTTTTGCCCTTGAATGAGATTGGGGTGTCATCAGATGATTTGGCGAAGATTCCACTGAGTTGGCCGTCGATCGTAAATTCTAGTTTTCCAAACGAGCCACTGAGGCTTCCGCTCGCAATTAGAGCAATAGGGGCTAGATTCGATAAAGAAAAATCTCTCGGCGGAGTGACCGAGATGTCAAAGTCAATGGGCGGCGATTTCAGTGAACCTTTGACTCTGGGTTTGAGTGGTTGAGTGTCTAAACCCTCGATTTCTAGGGCAGAAAAGAAGATGTTTTCACTTAATTTTGCTTTATTCGATTTGTTCGGGGTTTTCATGACAGATAGGTGGGCATAATAAATTTCAATGTCTTTGATGCCGAGGCTTTTGTACCTAAGTTCAAAGTGGTCGCACTGAACGCCAAGGTCGGGTGCTCCCAGTTCAGCAATTAAGTGGTCTGACTCGATCGAAATGAGTTTGAGCCGAATCGGGATGCCGTATCTTGAATAGACGTACTTGGGGACAAGGAATTCTAGAATCGACATGCGAAAGACCATCAGTGCCAGCACCAGAAATAGAGTGAATGTAACCGTGTAGGCTAGTAGCTTAAACGGAAGAGTCAAAAGGCGGCTATCGGTAGGATGATTGGGTTCGCTTGGTTTATCGCTTTTCATGGCTCGTTCTCGTTGCTTGCTCTCACGTCTGCCGTCTAATAAGAAGTTCAGTTTAACGAATTCGCCCGGTTTGCGGAAGAAAGATCTGAATCGCGGTGTCAACACTTTGTCAGTTAAGTGATAGTGAGTCGCTCGGAAAATCATCGAGTCTGGCGATTATGTTCAACAAATGGCTCGTTGTCGTTTAGCATGAGAGTCACTATGTCTGAATTTTCAAAACTGAAGCATGTTCACATCGTTGGTGCCTGTGGAACCCTCATGGGGTCATTTGCCGCTTTCTTGAAGCGTTCGGGCATTCGGGTAACAGGTAGTGACCAAAATGTGTATCCACCCATGAGTGATGTTCTTGCCCAGGCTGGGGTAGAGCTTTTTTCAGGTTATCAGCCAGAAAATCTCACCCGAACCGGATCGAAGCCTGACTTGGTGGTGATTGGCAACGTGATATCGGCATCAAATGTTGAAGCTCGGGCAGCGATCGATGGTGGGTATCAATACACCTCGTTACCCGAAGCAATGGAGCGGTTCTTACTTCAAAAAACGAGAAACCTAGTGGTCTCGGGTACCCATGGCAAGACAACGACTTCATCGTTACTTGCTCATGTTTTGAAGTTTTGTGGTGAAGATCCTAGTTATTTTATTGGTGGCGTATCGCTTGATTTGGTCAATAGTTTTCACTTGCGTGGTGAACTCACTGAAAACAGCGCATTTGTGCTTGAGGGTGACGAGTACGATACTGCTTTTTGGGATAAAGTGCCTAAGTTCAATCACTATCGGCCAGTCGATGTGATCTTGACTTCGGTCGAATACGATCACGCCGATATTTATCCAGATTTTGCGTCAGTGATGAAAGCATTTGAGGGCCTGATCGAGCGAATTCAACCTAAAGGAAAACTCATCGCCTGCACAGAAACTGAGTCAGTAAAGACGTTGGTTAAGAAGGCGAAGGTTCCGGTGATTAGCTACGCTCGCGCTTCAAGTTTTGGGGCAGATTATTGGATTCAAAATTTTGCTCGCTGCATGAACGGAAATTTTAGGTTTGATGTTTTTAAAAGAACAAGTCAAACCGGCGCACCAGGTGATGCAACTGGAATGAAAACTGAGAGTTTAGAAATTCAATTACCAGGTGAGTACAATGCTTTGAATGCGTTGGCGGTTTGGATTCAGTGTCGAGAGCTCGGAATACCTTTGACGAAGATTGCCGCTGGTTTGAAGGCTTTTAGAGGCGTGAAGCGTCGACAAGAGATTCGAGGTGAGGTCGGTGGCGTCACCGTGATTGATGACTTTGCTCATCATCCGACAGCGGTTCGTGAAACGGTGGGAGCGCTGAAGAAAAAATATCCAGATAGACGCCTTATTATCGCGTTTGAACCCAGGTCGGCCACTTCGCGTCGCAAGGTCTTTCAGAAAGATTATGCAGAAGCGTTTGATGCGGCCGATGAAATTTTTATCTCGCAGCCGTTTGATCAATCGAAGCTGGCTTCAGATGATTTATTTTCAAGTGATCAACTCGTGGCTGATATTTGCAGTCGCAAAAAGAGTGCCCATTTCATGAAAGACGTTGAGTCGGGCGTGGTGCAGTTAAAAAATCTAGTGAAGACTGGCGATGTGGTCGCCATTTTGTCAAATGGTGGGTTTGGTGGCATCATTGAGAAATTATTGACGGTTCTTTCGCCAAAAACCTGACGAAAAGTGCTGTTTTGTGGCACTTTTTGCCGTGAAAATGTTACAATGTCTTGCAGCTGTTCGAATTTCACACTTTCTTTGCTTAAATAATTTAGATTTAATAGAAGAGTGCCGATCTCATTGACGGGAAAGGCCGTTGCCTTTTTTTGGGAGCTGAAAATGATATCAAAAAAAATCTTTCGTGCGGTTCTTCTTGGGGTAGTCGGATGTTCATTGGTCACGGTGACCTCACTCGTGTCGGTAGGGACTGTGAGGGCCGAAGACTCAGATTCGTCAAGTGACGGCGGCGCTTCAGATGACATCAAGGCGATTCAAGAGGCAAAAAAAGAAATTGATAAGCGTAAGAAGGATCTCGATAATGAGAAACGAGACGTGCAAGAGAAGCTGCGCGGACTTCAAGAAGCTACCGTAGGTGATCTCGATGTTGGCACGTATCCGTGGGCCGCAAAAAAGGGTTGTAACAACTGCTTACCCGGAAGAGGGCAGTGTTCAAGTGAGCTGTTTTTGGGTCTATTTCAGCCTGAAATTGATGCACGTAAAAAAGTATTGGGTATACCGGTCTCCTTGGTTGTTCCTCCGTCTAGCTCGATTGTTCAAGCCGATTCACTTTCACCAGAGTTGAAGCTCGTGCAGAGTCTTGGTGCTGCCTCTCCTAAATGGGG
The DNA here is from genome assembly GCA_903895855.1 of Oligoflexia bacterium. Lineage (GTDB taxonomy): Bacteria > Bdellovibrionota > UBA1018 > UBA1018 > UBA1018 > CAITVN01. The sequence goes on from CAITVN010000106.1 coordinate 13,530, forward strand.
CCCTGCGGTTGCCGCGGGAAATAAGAAAGGCGAGAAAGACGCGGTAGACACGGCACCTCCTGCGCCAGTTGTTCCTGAAGCTCCGGTTGCACCTGTAAAGCCTGCTCCGGTTGCTGAGGCACCGATTTGTCCGAGGGGCCCTGCTTCGGCAGCCTGTCCGAAAGGGTCAGTAGACGTCACTTTGGCTAATCCGTGCGTCGCAATAAGAGACCGTGCTGAATCTACAGGAACTGATGTGGGTACTGGTTGCGCGAAGACGATGTTAGATTGTCCTGATATCAGACTTTCGGTTGAAATCGCTATCTATGAACGCAGACTGAAAGCGATAGACAAAGAATACAAAGATATCAAAGATGATTTGGCTGATAATCGCCGCGACATGATTGATGCGTATAAGGTTTGTCCGCAGTGCCGATTGGCTGCAGCGATGAGACCGCGCGAACCGTCAGGTGGTGAAAAAGCTGCCATGATCATTTCAGCTTTGATGCCTGGAGTGACCTCGGGCCTTGGCCTTTGGGGTTATTCAATGGGCTTAGATAAATACTCTGAAAATTACGGGAAATACGCTGATACTTGCGTTGCCTTCGGCGTGCCTTGTGCTGCACCGGGAATGGGCGGCATGGGAATGGCCGGAATGGGCGGTGGTATGGGCGGAATGGGCGGTGGTATGGGC
>CAITVN010000107.1 GCA_903895855.1 Oligoflexia bacterium
CATTAGGACTCACTACCGAGCTTAAAGAAAGCAGTGCCATGATTGGAATTTCAGTATGAACACTCAACCACTTTCAACCTACTCTAAAATTCTAGCTCTGCACCAAGCAGGACACCGACAGCTACACCCTTGCACGTGTGGACCCTCATCACTTTCGTTGGTCACTCAAGCACTCGGGCTTGAAGTAAAGCCTGAGTCAGATTGGTTAAAACCCGCATTTGCGAAGTTCATTCCCTTGACTGAACTCACAACGACACGAGGCATGGCGCTTCATGAGGCTCACTTTACTACTGAGTTGGTATTTCCGAATGAACTCGAGATCAAACTCAAACGGGCTTTCCCAGAGAACTTACCTGAATTCATAAAAGATCTCGAAGAGGTTTCGGCAAGGGATGATACCGCAGTCGTGATCAATTTTACACAAGACCATTTGCTAGACCAGCCATTTCAAGCTCAGGGTTCACCTCACTATTCGCCGGTTGCCGGGTTTGACGCTCTCGATCGCCGTCTACTAGTCGCCGATGTTGACTATGAAATTCCTGAACCTTACTGGGTCAGTGTCGAAAAAGCGTTTGAAGGAATGGCCTTTATTAATCCCGCTTTTCAAACTCCCCGCGGGTGGCTGCTGATTCGAAGAAGGAGCAAAGTATGAATACCTCAAAATTTAAGACAGTTGTGTTGATTGCGATAGCACTCTTAAATTGTCTTTTGCCATTTTGTTGGAGCTCGATAGGTGCCGCTTTTCATTTATCACCCATGGTAACTGGCATGGGCTCAGCCGTGCACGAATTTGTCGCATCGGTACTTTCGTTCTTCCTACTTCGCTCAATTGCTCAAACGTCGAAGGCCCGGTGGCTGCAAACCTTGCGGTGGTCGTTGCTTTTTGTAGGCATCGCAGACCTCACGTATGGGGTGACCGCGAATATTTTGCAAATTCCGCCACCTCGCGGCTTGATTCCGCTCGTGCACGAACTACCCTACGTCGCTTTTGCCCTTCTCTCTGCCTACGCAGTACTGCTTCGTGCGCTTGAAGGCTTAAACCGACGCGCATTCATTTTACTTGGCCTTTTTGCGACGTCTATAGCTTCGATTCATTTCGCAGTCTCTTACGAGCTCATTTTGAAAGCCTTCTTCGCGGCGACTCCCGCCCGACCTCTCGCGATTTATATCACCTCAGGTCTTTATGCTCTAGGACAATCAGTTTTTGTCGGTGGAGTCATGCTCGCTACCGTACGATCATACCGATTGTCTGAGTTTCTCATGTGGTCACTATTTCTAGTGATGGCGGCAAGTGATTTTTTGCTTCGCTACCAAGACATTGGTGGACCCATTGCTGGGCTGTCGTTTTTTGAATACGGATGGGAACTCGCTTTTTCTGGCATCGCTTCTTTACTATTAGTCGAACGCTTTATTAGTAAACAGACCCACGCGCTGCTTGAAGTTCCGGCACCGATGTTTAGCCTACGCATGATCATCGCCTCGGTAACGCTGGGAGCTTTACTCGCATTTGCTTTTGCGACGTCTTGGTTTTTATCGTTCTTACACATCGCGACTCCGCAAAATGCGGGATTCTACACTCTTTTACTGACTTTTTTTTGGACCCTCTCGAACGTTTTATCACTATCTGTTAGCCATCAATTGAGACGGCTACACTCTCGATTGGTGGCCCACAGCATTTTGCAAGAAACTGAAATACCTGCGATGACCTCTGAAATTTCGACAATTTTTTCGTTTCTTCATGGCCGAAACCTTGAACTATACAAAGAGCGCGACAAAGCAATTGCCGAGGCTCATCAACTCAAGACCGAGTCAGCCATTCATGCATTAACCCATAAAATCATGCACGATGTGAAGGCCCCGATAAGTACTTTAGTTTTGATGCTCGAGACCGACCTCAAAGACATTCCCGCTCACACTAAAGACAAAATTCGCCAACTCGCTGGCCGCATTCGCTCGATCATTGATTTTAGGCTTAAACAGTATTCTCAAGATGCGATTGGCTTTACCAGACAGCCTGACGAAGCGCCGAAGCCTATTGAGACCGCCTCTATCGGTGGGGCCGTGCACTGGATTCTTGAAGAAGAACAAGAAAAGGCAAAAGCTAGAGGTGTCAACCTAGTCTGCGATTTGCCTCGAACGGTACTGAACTCTTTTGCCGCGATTACGTTTTCAGATTTTTGTCGAGTCATTTCGAATTTGCTCATCAATGCCATCGACGCTGCCGAAAAAGGCGGTAAACGAGTGTACATCACGGCTCGAGTCGATGACGAAAACTGTGAGTTGATCATTCGAGACTCTGGTCTCGGCTTCGACCAAGAGGCATTGAAACAAGTCTTAGCTAACAAGAAAATCACCACTAAAGAAACCGGCACCGGCCTCGGTCTAATTACCGTTCGAAGTCTCCTCGCCCAAGCCGGTGGCGATTTACAGATTCATAGCCAAGC
>CAITVN010000108.1 GCA_903895855.1 Oligoflexia bacterium
TACTTTTGAATCTCACCAAAGACTTCTTCATAGAAAAATTTATTGACCCGTTGGTTATACAGAACGTCGTCATCGAGAGAAGACAAGTGGTGTTCTCTGCGCCACTCATACTGACCAGTGATTTGCTCTCCTCTCAACCTAAGCGATTGAGAAAGCCCTGGATCAGCGACTTGACCCCAGAAATCACTAAACTCACTGGCTCTGACATAACTACGATTTTGAAGTAGGGTCTCTTGGGTCTGAGACTGTCGAACTAGAGCTGAAAAACTCGCGGGTTTTCGACTAAAATACGCCGGGCCGCTGCCTTCACTTTCAGCAGCGTGGCCGAAGGCAAGCAAAGCGGTGGGTACTACCCAAAGCCACTTCGGCAGATTGATGATTGAATCTTCTCTAATTAAACCCACAAACCCCCACCTTTACCCTCTATAAAGAGAGCAAAGCCCGTGCCTTTTTTATATCTAAATTGTTTAATAAAATCAAATAATTACAATGTTATAAGTTATTAACTATGAATAACCAATGATGTTCTGGCAATAGGCTAGACACCCCGAAATATTTCAGGAGGCGTTTTCGCACGTAAAAACCTAACTAACTGTAATTATTGATTATTAGAAGCCGGCCACAATAAATGCCAGCCAGAGAATGAAGCCAGAAACGACAGGAATAGAGAAGTTGTCGTCAACCTCTAAAGGAAGGTGCTCAGCCAAGCCGCCAGCCAACCCACCCACAAGAGATAGAAAAAGAACCTGTGGATAAGGAACCTGAAGTCCACGCAAAACAAACAGAGTGACCAAAGAACAAGTCACCACACCGGCAAGAGTACCAATGAGTGATTTTCCATTTGAAAATCGTTTGCCGTATTTTCCGAACAAGATACCAAAAGTTGAAGCCAGAGGGTCACCTGCTGCGAGAAAAAGAATACTCAAAACTGCGACAGTTTTTGGAAAAATTGCAATCGCGAGAATCGCCGAAGCCAAGTAATAAGGTACGGCGCTCACACGATCAATTTCGCTGCTTCTCATGATCGGCGCAGCCACTCGCATAAACTTCTGGTTAAAGGTTGGACTTCGAAGTCTCAACGTTTCTAAAATCAAATTCCAGCCGAGACAAACTCCTAAGACCGTCACAGCGCCCGCTCTATCTAAGCCAGCAAACCAATAAATCGAAGAAATCAAGACACCACCAAAAAGGTGCCAAACCTTTCGAGCAACATGAAGGTCACTACGAAGGTGCAACCTGCTGATAGGAAACGCGGCAGACAATGTTCCGGCAGTGGCGTCAAAATAGCGTCTCATCAAAAACTCTCCTTTACCCTTCGGGTAAACAAAATCGTGGATACTGAGCTATAGAGCAAGCCCAGGGCCACGCGCGATGCGTTACGATATTTTCCATAACGAGGCCTTTTTGACACCACTCACTTTATTTTACTCTTCTGAATTCATGCACTTACGGTTGCATCGAATGTGAGCGCAATTACGCGCCTAATCATATCCAGTTATTCAACGCAATGCGTGCAAAAAAAATTACCAACGGTGAGTTTTTGACTGCGAAATATTTTTCGCACCTACACCCAGGGCAAAGATTGCAGGTTGACATCGGTTGAACACAAATAAATCATAGAGTTAGGGAGTACTGTCACTCTCGAGCTCTGAAAAGAAAAGGTAGGCCAGTCCATGGATGGAATAGGCAAACAAAAGTTACCCAATTTGTACGACGCTCTCAGCGATGAAACACTCGAAGCGGTTGAGACCCTATCAGAAAAACAACCGACAACCATGCGCGATGTTCGAGACATTAAAGAGTCGATACTCAACGCGAATCCGCCACCGTTCACTTCGCAATTACCAAGACAAGACAACAGTGGCGAAGAAGCTGACACGAGAAATCCATTCGAAAACCTCAAACAACCCGCAAATTCTAGGGTAAAACAAGTTTGGGCAATCGGAGGAGGAAAAGGCGGCGTCGGAAAAAGTCTGATCGCTTCTTCTCTTGCAATCACACTCGCACGCAACGGAAATAAAGTCGTCGCAATCGATCTCGACTTAGGTGGCGCGAACTTACACACCACTCTCGGTGTCGACCTTCCGAAACAAACGCTCAGCGATTTTTTTGCAAAACGAGTTCCGAACCTAGAAGCCTGCAGCACTCCGACTGGACTCAAAAATTTAGAAATCATCAGCGGAGCTCAAGACTCAGTGAACGTGGCCAACCTAAAATTTGCTCAAAAGGTAAAGTTGCTTGAGTCACTCAGAGAAATCGATGCCGATTACCTCATCATTGACCTGGGTGCAGGCACCACCTTTAATACGCTAGATTTCTTTTTATACGCTGACGTCGGATTAATCACACTACTGCCCGAACCTACCTCAATCGAAAACGCTTACCGCTTCATTAAGAGCGCCTACTTCAGACGGCTTCGCTTAGCCAAACACCTAAGCCCAATTCGAAATCTCATTGAAGTGGCCATGGACGCCAAAAATGGTCTCGGAATCAAGAGCCCAAGCGATCTCTTTCGTGAAGTCAACAAATCTAGCCCCGAGGCTGGCCTACGGCTAAAAGAAGAAATCGACAAATTCAAACCCAAACTACTTCTCAATCAAGCCAGAACTCAGACTGACGTTGACATCGGGTTTTCAGTCAAAACGGTCTGCAAAAAGTATTTCGGAATAGAAATGGATTACGTGGGTTATCTCGACTACGACTCTGCGGTCGGGCAGGCTGTGAGACGAAAACGCCCACTGGTTACCGAATTTCCAAACTGTAATTAAATCCAAATTGCCATCGCCATTAAAATCGGCAACGCTAACACAATTCGAGTAATCACCAACATCAAAAA
>CAITVN010000109.1 GCA_903895855.1 Oligoflexia bacterium
CGCAAAGCATGAAGCTTCATAATGGCGTGGGAAAATGGGTGCTACGCCAAGTACTATATCGGCATGTGCCGCAGGCGCTGATTGAACGTCCAAAAATGGGTTTTGGTCTCCCGATTGGCAACTGGCTGCGCGGGCCGCTTAGGGACTGGGCTGAAGCTCTGATCGAGGAAGCACGGCTGCACCGTGAGGGATATTTTCACCCAGCGCCGATACGGCAAATGTGGGAGGAACATTTGTCCGGCGCTCGCAATTGGCAACACCACTTATGGGATGTGTTAATGTTTCAGGCTTGGTTAGAAGAGCAGTGATGGACAGGTCTTCAAGCAAGATAATCATGCCAATTATTCCAATCATGACAACTGAGAGACGAGAGTAGCGTGGATACAAAGCACATCAAGTTGGCAGTTATTGGCCTCGGTTATGTAGGCTTGCCTCTCGCCGTTGAATTTGGTCGAAAGCGCAGCGTCGTAGGTTTTGACACAAACCCAAAGCGGATCAATGAGCTTATTGGGGGCAGGGATCTCACGCTGGAAACGACTAAAGAAGAGTTACAAGCCGCCACGTTGTTGGGCTACAGCACGATGATTGAAGACCTGCGCGCTTGCAACTGCTACATCGTAACTGTGCCGACCCCCATCGATGAGCACAAACGGCCGGACCTTAGTCCGCTGATCAAAGCCAGCGAGACTATAGGTAAAGTGCTCAAAAAGGGCGACATAGTTATTTACGAGTCGACCGTTTACCCGGGGGCAACGGAAGAGGACTGCGTACCAGTGTTGGAAAAGTTTTCGGGTTTGAAATACAACCTCGATTTTTTCTGCGGCTATAGCCCGGAGCGCATTAACCCTGGGGATAAGGAGCACCGCGTGACCACCATAAAAAAGGTGACATCCGGCTCCACTCCTGAAATTGCTAATGTGGTAGACGCGCTGTATCGTGAAATCATCACTGCAGGCACTCACAAGGCCGAAAGTATCAAGGTGGCAGAGGCTGCCAAGGTGATTGAAAACACCCAGCGTGACTTGAACATTGCACTAGTCAATGAACTGGCCATCATCTTTAATAAGATGGGCATTGATACTGAAGCTGTGCTCAGAGCGGCTGGCAGTAAGTGGAACTTTTTGCCGTTCCGCCCCGGTCTGGTGGGGGGGCACTGCATTGGCGTTGACCCGTACTACCTGACCCATAAGGCTCAAGCCATTGGCTATCACCCGGAAATAATCCTCGCAGGGCGACGATTGAATGACAGCATGGGTAACTACGTTGTCGCCCAGCTTGTGAAAGCGATGACAAAGCGCCGGCTTCAAGTGGATGGTGCAAAGGTTTTGGTGATGGGGTTGACGTTCAAGGAGAATTGTCCTGACCTTCGCAACACAAGGGTAGTAGATATTGTTGCAGAGCTGAAGGACTACAACTGTGATGTCGATGTTTACGATCCTTGGGTTACTGTCGCAGAGGCGAAGCATGAATACGACATCACACCCATCATCCAGCCACAAACCGGAACTTATGACGCAGTGATTTTGGCAGTTGCGCACCATCAATTTAAGGCATTGGGTGCGGAGGGTATTAGAAAATTCGGCAAGCCTAATCACATACTCTACGACCTCAAATATGTGCTTTCAATGACTGAATCGGATTTAAGGCTTTAATGACGAACGCTTACGAAACATTAAAAAAGAAATTGTCGTTCGCTCCTGAAACCTGGCTGATTACAGGTGTGGCTGGCTTTATTGGCAGTAACTTGCTGGAAACGCTGCTGAGGCTCAATCAGCGTGTGGTTGGACTGGACAATTTTTCCACGGGTTACCAACACAACCTTGAGGAAGTTCAAAGCCTTGTCAATCCGCAGCAGTGGGCAAATTTTCAGTTCATCCACGGCGATATTCGCAACCTCCAGGACTGTCGGCGAGCCTTGACCTTTTCGCTTTCACAACAAGGTGACTCAGGCCACACCTCACGCATTGGCATGTACCCCGTTGACTATGTCCTGCACCAAGCTGCTCTGGGTTCAGTGCCACGCAGCCTTGAAGATCCGATCGCCACTAACCAGAGCAATATTGATGGATTTCTAAATATGTTGGTCACAGCTCGGGACGCGAAGGTCAAGCGATTTGTGTACGCGGCTAGCAGTTCAACCTACGGCGACCAACCTGATCTGCCCAAGGTTGAAAGCAAAATCGGCAAGCCACTGTCGCCCTATGCAGTCACCAAATTGGTGAACGAGTTGTATGCCGACGTTTTTGCCCGCGTCTATGATTTTGAAACCATAGGGTTACGGTACTTTAATGTCTTTGGTCAGCGGCAAGACCCTAACGGCGCTTATGCGGCAGTTATCCCAAAATGGATCGATGCTCTCATCCAGAAGCAGGTGATTTACATTAATGGTGATGGCGAAACTAGTCGTGATTTTTGTTATATTGCCAATGCAGTTCAGGCCAATTTGCTTGCAGCTACAGTGAGTAGCACCGGCTCTTGCAACACGGTTTCGAGTCCTTCGGCATTGTCAGGACAGGATCAACCTCATCACGATGTTGCCTCACTCAAACCGGTAAACCAAGTTTACAACGTTGCTGTGGGTGAGCGTACCACCCTGAATATGTTGTTTACTCTGCTCAGAGACAACTTGGTCACCCATGGCGTAAATGCCAACATTCAACCCGTTTATCGCGATTTTCGGGTTGGTGACGTGCGCCATAGCCA
>CAITVN010000110.1 GCA_903895855.1 Oligoflexia bacterium
ACCCAGTCGCTGGGTGAGTGAACTGTTGGCCCCCGGGGTCATGCGAAATACATTGGTGATCAGCCTACCTCAACAAGGAGCTCAGTTTAAGTCTACTCCAGAGGTGGCTATCAGTTTACTTCAGCGTGAGCTAGAAATTTTTGTGCAAGCATTAGCCCGAGTCAGTCGTGTCTCAGTTCCAGCCAGTCAAGTCACGCTTGCGCTTTGTGTTCAACAACGCATGTTGAAAGGTCAATGGGTAGAGTGGGACTACGATTCTCACCAGTCAGCTGATCAGAAAAATTTGCATTTTTCGACTGAACTGCCTGTGAAACAGGCCCCAGACGAGGTTCTGAAAAATTGTGTGCACCCGTTTTTCAAAACCGCAGACAGTGAACTGGCCGACGAACTAGTTGACGGATCACTCGACGAATCAGAGGCACAGCCATCTCTCATCACTGATGCCGAGGGTGAGATCGATGATCCTGAGGCCGCTCTTGACGTTCTTCAAAAATTAGGACGCCTGTGTCGGCTAGTTGGGCCATCTGGAGCTGCACCAACCGCTATGTCACTGGCGTATTCACACATGGTTTCGGTGCGAGACATTTATCTAAAGTATGGCTTAGATATTCGACCGTCAGGTAAAGTTTTTAGGCGTTCAGAACAGACAAAAGCTCAAGAGTGGCGTGAAGTGATGGTTGAATCGCGTGGGCAACCGAACACCTCATTTTCGGCGCTTCAGGCAGAGATTGAAACTTTGAATGGGTTTGATTCTTCGGTGGCTATGAACGCGTTTGAAGCTGCGGCTCGATTGCTCAGTGACGAAGGTTTTACTTCCTTGTTAAATAGCCACCCGGGCGGGCGGGTGTGTGATGGCGAAGACTGTGTTTCGTTCGAAGAAGCACTCAGTGCCTACTGCGAGACCGAGTAATTGACCGAGTCATTGAATGAGCGATATCACGTCGGTGTCGATGATTCGTCTGAGCGAGTTTACCTTATTTAAAGGCACTCAATACTGACTGAATTTTCAAGAACCGGGTATTTTGTCCAGAAGCTATCGGTGCTTGGCAGAATCTGAAATACCGGAGCCAGCGAAGATTCGATATTGAGTTTATCGTAGGTAAATACCATTTGATAATCAAATCCGCCTCCTGTGACTTTTGCAGTGATTGAGCCGTCTAAGCGAATGGTTCGAGTCGCATTGAAGACTTCAAGAATTTGAGCCGGACTGGTGAAGGTAGGAAATGAATAACTGGGAAGCGCAAAATTTGCGTTCCAGTTGGTGACCTCCAAGGTTTGATTGGTGTCTGCGCGTGTACCTGTGATGACAACAGGGGTCGGTGAGACCACGAACGAATTGACCAACTCTGATAGCGACGAGGTCGGTAGGGTAACGGCGTAATTGAAATGACTTTTGCTTTGGGCAGAGCTCATGGTCATGACGGCAGATACTTTCAGCTTTCGAAACTCGGTGACCAGATTGTCTAAGACTGCGTAAGGCGTGGTGAGCAGCGATGCCGAGAGCGCCAGTTGAAGCGGGTTGGGAGGAGTGGTTCCATAGCCCAGTAGTTCGACTAAGGGCCCGGTAGATGCGTAACTAATGTCTAATGTGCGGTTACTGATATTTGGCGTCACGGTCATTCCCGTGAGGTAGCTGCTCATGCTGAAGAGGTCTGCGGGTATCGCTGTGCCCGCTACGCCGGCGTTATAGTCAGTTCCAAAGGTGACTTTGAGGTCGAGGTGACTTGCGCCGTCATCTGTCGAAGCCATTCGGTAGGTGCCGTCGCTGGTGTAGCCCGCTCCAGCCGGAAGAAATGAAGTTTGCCCTTGAAACAATGATGAAACGAAGGTGCCAATCAGAGAGACGAAGTCAGCCTGGTAGCGCATGCTTAAGAAAGTGACGGCGATATCTTTTTGAAATTCTTTTACCATGAGCACTCGATCGAGCGCTTCATCGTGCGTAAGACCAGAACTGCAGCTTGATGGAATCTTAGAACATCCCGAAATAGTGGTACTCAACAAACAAAGAAGTGCAACGGTTGAAGTGGTATTGATCGTTTTCATAGAAAGACTCCCATCAAGAGTAAGTAGCGGGGTTCTCGCGAAATGGGTAATCGAGCGAGATCTATTTGCACGCGAGTTTCAATGTAAATGGGTTGAAAATTGAGTCCAGCCATGACGGCACCCCATTTTTTAAATTTTGATTGCTCAAGGCCAGCTCCAAGTGAAGGGCCAAAATAAATCGGGCCGAGCGACAGGCACGGTGAAGCCAGAAGAGTCCAAGAAGTGGTTTCATACCGAAGCGAGGTTGAACCAATCGTAATGGTCGATGCAAAATTTTGGTACTCAGCATGGGCCCGTACGATGAGAGGTGACACGATGGTCTGCCAGAGAGATGCGCCAGCCGTGTAGCTAAACGTTCCGGCCGATTTGGCTAGCGTTTCAGGGTTCGTTGCGGTCATCAGAGTGGTGCCGGCGTGAAGGCCAAGGTTGAAGTTGCTCGCCTTGGCAGTGTCAACCGCAACTGCCGTTTGTGAGAGCAAAGTGAGCGCAAGAGGTAACAGGGCTGCTAGAGGTTTAAAAAAAGTAAGTTTCATGATGGGGCTATTGTTTCCACAATTTCTCGATAATTCAACAAGATTACGAGAATTGACCTCTGAGAAAGTTGATTGTCGGCAGCCGCTTGCCAAAATGGGATAAAAGAATATACTTGAATTGGCACATTATTATCACCGAGCTGGGTATCAAGCTTAACGTCAATTGGGGGGAATTTATATGGTTTCGCATTATTTCATCTTTGGGTTATTTGCACTTCTTTCATCTAGCTCGGCTTTCGCCTACGATGCGACAATGTATGGCACCCCGGCGCCAATAAAAGTATTTAACTTTTATGACTTCAATGACGCCAAAACAGGAAACGATCGTTACACATCGAAGGGATTGCTGCCACAGAGTCAGGGGCAAATGGTTGAGTTTAGCATTAAGTATTTTGAGTACCTCGCGATTTGTCCGGCCGAACAAAATGTCAATTTCACTTTAAAACCAGTAGGAAGCTATGCAATGAGCGGAAAACAACTGCAAGTTGTCGGAAAGGTTAGAAAAGATTTTGAGAGCGTCACGAAAACAGATCAAGGGACTGCGAAGACTTGCCATCAAATTTTGACCATCAACGTGCCCGCAGCAGATGTACTCAAACTTTTTGCCATAGACAGTTATTTTACCTACAATTTTTGTGCTGTAGGTAAAGAATCAGGAACCTTGGCTGATCAGGTAAAGCTTAATGTCATCGAAGATTCGAAAATGAGTGCGAGTAATACAGGCACCCACGGAGACGTTAAATTCTCGGTTCAAGGTGAGTGCAAGCAACAAATGGCCCCAGTTCAACCTGTAGCAGGAATCGGTGGGTTGGCAACCATGGCTGCTAGTACGAAAGCCGCTACTTGCACCAAAGACCTTAATAGTGTGAATTTTGAAAGAAAACTGGTTAATGAGGGCGATAAAACGCTAACCGAAGACGATGCAAAAATCTTGGCTGCGCAGAAGATTGTTGATGATTTAAAGAAAGATCGGGAAGTTCATAAAACCGTGCTCGATAAACGGCGTATTAATTTTGAAGCCGCTGTAACAAAGCAAAAGTCAGATAAGTGTCTGTAGCGGCCTTAGTCACAAGAAAAACAAAGGGTCATCACTTTTTGAAGAAGTGATGACCCTTTTGGCGTTAGATTTGAGCGTCTGCCCAATCTACAGTTGTCCTATCATTGATCTTAGAGCTTCAGCTTCAATGCAGTTTCAAGCTTAGGGAGTTCACCAAGCGAGTTTCCTTGAATCACTGAGAAGCCTGATTTAGTCAGATTTCCAAGGGGTTCAATCGACAACTCAATGCGGTGACGACCTGAATTTAGACCACCATCGATCAAGGGTCTGAGGTCAATCTTGCCTTGAGACTCGCCACCCATCTGGGTGAGGGTGAGTGCGCTTGCTGGCACTTGGCCATCAAACAAGATGGTGTCGCCACCGAAGATTCGATCACGCTTGACCATCAAGCGAACCACAGCCAAGTCAGAGTTTAATCCGCTTGCAGTTGCGAACAAAACTTGATCGTTCTCATAGCGAATGCGTGAGATACCTTGATCTGAGAGTGATCTGAGTACGGCAGCGTCACTGAGTTTTAACTCAATTTGTCCGCCGACTTGTTTTTGTTTGTCGCCGACGACTCGTGCAAAGGTTTCATTTTTGCTGAGTACGACGAGATTGTTCTGGTCGGCGACTTCGATGATTCTTGAGCTGAGGTTTTGGCCGTTCAGAGACAGTTCAAATTGATTTCTTAGCTCGACCCCAAGTTGAACTTCTCCGACTTTTTGCGCTGAAACGAGTACACGTGCGCTCACATTATAATCAAGAGCGGTACCCACTTGCACGAGGTGCTCTTTTACGCAGCCGTAGGCTTGCTGGCGAGAAACCATTTCTAAGCCGCAGCGCCGCTCAAAGGTGATTGGTCCTGCCTCAGTGTGACATCGACGTGCGATCACTGTGTGGCACTGTGGTCGGCCATGTGGCGGCGTGAAGCAAGTTTGTTCTGGAACATTTTCGCACACCTGTTGAGTGCCTCGTACGGGTTCTAGCCGACAGACTGTTTCTAAGTTGGTCACGGTGCGGTAGCAGGTTGTGTTGTAAGGCTGTGATTCCATGATGGGATGAGTTTCTTCACTTTGAAGCGTGAACTCTTGGGGCGAAAGCAGTTCGCCGATCTGAGCTGATTGCGTGCTCGCAAAAGCGCTCGAAGCTGACGTCAACAACAGAATTGCGTTAGTAATTAGTGATGTCGATCTCATAAAATGCACTCTCTTTCTCTTTTTTGAAAATCCATAACTGGCTATTCAATTTGATTGTTGTGCTTCGCAACTTGTGTGCCCGCATTTTTTTGAGTTTTCAGTGTCAGTTCGACTCTAAAATACAAAAATAGAATCATTGCGGCACCAAAGGCAGCCAAAAGGCAAAACCTAGAGTGGCCCAATCTTGGTCAACGGTGCGTCGGTGGTGGGCGACTCGCGGCAAAGGTTGTAAGTTGACTTTTTTTCCCGGCTATTGTTTCATTGGCGGAATGGGGGATGGTTTATGAAGTCGGTTGTTGGGTTAGTCGTGCCTTTACTTTTTTTGGCATCGCCCGCTCATGCAGATGAGTATTCGCTTGCGGTTGATAGTCTAAGAGACTTTCTTGGCGCGCGGGTTCCTTCGCTTTACGAAGGGCATGATGACGTGGGTGAGTGCCGCGTCATGATCTATTCTTCATCTGACTCTGAGGCGTCTCGAGTTTACCTTGAAGGTACGTTTCAGTACAAGACGGGGCCGGTCTCAGGGTTTGCCATAAACTTTTTTCTGAGTACGTCGACCGCCGATTGCAAAATAAACTCGTTTCAACTTGGGGCCAAGTCTGTTTCTACAAGTGCTGTGTATTTAACACAGGGCGAAGAACTGGCTATTGCCTTGAATGTCGAAAAGCACGACGAAGGAACGTTGAGTTCGATTGGCTACGAGGTGAACTCTATCACCCGTGTCTGCTCAAGTCTTCGTAGGCTTCTGTGATGAGCCAAAGGCGAGTAGACTTCGAATGAACCGCTTGATGCAGAAGCTAGGACTGAGCTTTCTCAAGAAGAGGTGAGTTCAGCCTCTCGTTTGTGTTCACTCACAAGCTGCTTTTTTACTCAAATTTGCCTATTTGCACTGACAGGTTCCTATAAAGTAGTCATGAATGAATACTGGGTAGGTGCTTCCAGTGGTTACATACTTATCGCAAAAGTTAGCGTAGTTCGGTGTTAAAGCCAGACAAGTAGTATGTGACATAGTAACTCTCATGTCAAACCCATGGCAATGTGCTGCTTTTTGAATCGTCAATACCATTCCGTTTTTTAGGTTTGCATCTTGTGTTAGAGTCGGGTCGACCTTGTTGGTTGCGTTGAGCCCGAACGCTTTTTCTGGGTACACCGTTTCATCAATTAGGTCGAATGCCACATTCTGAAAGTCCGCGTCTTTGACAATAAAATTCAGATCGCAAGACAAAGTGTTGGCGTAAGGTGAGTTGACTGTATAGTATAGCCCGATTGAATTCTTGCCACTTTCTCCGATAAAACTCGAGGTCTTGATCGAAATGTCGAGATAGATTGAATCTTCAGTAGAAAGAAAATTCTGTTTTACTGATGCTAATGCATTCAAATTCGCCAGCGCGGCAAGAGTTAAGAGCGAGATTACGGTTGTTTTCATAAGTACTTTCCTTTTATTTGCATTCGTTAATGGTTACTATTTTATAGATGAGGCATCCCGATTCACTGGCTAGAGCGCAGACCTCTTTCGAAACCGATTCACAGTTTTTTTCTTCTGGAAAGTTGATTGACGGGAATCTCACGGTAGGTAGCCGGCAGCCAGTGTAGACATTGGCGAAGCACTCAGAGGCACTTTCGAGAACCGTGTTGATGTACTCGTTCAAGTCAACTTGTGCAACAGAGAGACTTTGAGTTCCAGAAGGAAGTCGAAAGCGCGACGCGTGATCTTGAATGTACGTAACCGTAGAAAGCGTTTCTAGTCCACGGTCTCTCATTTTTGCAATCTGGTCTAAAACGATTCGTTGGCGATTGAGATCTTCTTGGTTGGGTTGTCGAAGGGTGAGTGGTTCTACTCCAGAGTAGTCTTTTGAAATCAATTGAAGGGTGACCGCACCTGAGTTTACGGTCGCAACCATGTCTGGAAATTTTCGGGCAAAGTCCTGGAGGTTTTCAACCTCAGGAAAAGCGCCAGTTGCTCCCAAGCGAAGCATCTTTAGCTGAGTTTGCGCAAAGACATTCATTTGTGCCAGTGACGAATTGATTTCGGCGGCTGCTTTCCATCCCATTCCGCTTGCCTGAACTGCTGTACTAAACTGCTTAGATTCTTCGTCAGAGCGCATTTCAAATTCAAAGAGCGCAAAAAATTCTCCACCAGTTCTTCTTCCGTAAATGAAGTGATCGCCACATTGCTTGATAAAACGAGTGGTGTTTGCTCCACTGTTTTGAGCAAGTTTTTGGGCTTCTTGGGTGAGTTCAAAACTAGAAGCCAACTCGATTTGATTCGCCACTCGGGTGTGCACCATGAGGTATTTTGATCGGCTATTTTTATTAACGCTGTTCGCGAACCGCATTCTGGCGCTTCCGCCTCCGAAGAGACCGAATGAAAGTGAACCCGACGCGGTTACGTCGAGACTCTCTCTGAGGCTTGTTTCGCTATCGATTTCGAGAAGCTGAAACTCGGCAGTTTGTCCTGTTACGTTTCCGCTCTGAGTTCTGAGTTGGCCCAAGCCAACACAGAAACCCGCAGCATCACCTGTGGCAGAGTTCACACCTTGGCCGAGACTGAGTGGCGCTTTTTCGTCGTCACCTGGATACAGGCCGTTAGGTGATGCGTTGACAAAGACCGAGGTAAGGCACACGGTGGCCGCCGCAATTGCAAGTAGGTAGGTAAAGTTTTTCATAAAGATCTCCTTCATTTGTTTTATTGTGAGAGTTCTGATCGCAGCATCATGCGACTCTCAATTGAGTGTAGTTTGGTTTGATATCCGAGATCACCCATCATTAGCCCATTTGCCGAAACAATGTGGTGAGCCGGATTAGTGCTCTTGACGTTGAAGTTCATTTTTCGGTCTTTTGTGGCTGCTACATCGATCTTGACAACTGCCTCTGCTCGGCCTTGATCAGAGATGAGTAGTTCGCCTAACTGTACTAAAGAAGCTTGCTTCATCAGCCTGAATTTTCCGTCGGCTGCAGCCACGACTACGGGGTGTGCATTTGAGAGTGAGATTGTTTTGCCAGTTGCAGTTGTTAGCGTGATACCTGCCTCTGTGTCATTGGCATACATGATGCCGTTAATGGGGCGAGACGATAGGTGGCTGAAGTCAAGATCATCTGAACTGAGAAGTTCTGATTCAGCATCGGTTTTGTCGTCTTTGAGTTTGATTAGGGCTCTGGCATCAATTGGCCCAAAGGTGGTGTCTTCACCAAAACACCCGCACCGACATCGGTAGGCTTTGCCATCGACAATGAGTGGGTACCATGACCCTGGAGGGGTATCTCCAAAGCACCCAGCTGCTGGGCAACCTGCAGTCTCACTGTTGCAAAACATTCGGTAGAGTTCAGCATTGTCGCACCGAGTTTTGGAGTATTCTTCCTGTTCACACAAAGGGGTCCAGTCTTCTCCATGAATGCAGCGAGAAGAAGTTGCAGAATACGAATTGTGTGTGATTGCGATCAGTAGTGCGAAGAGTTTGATGAGCGTTTTCATATATAGATTTCCTTTACTTTGTTTGGTTAGTTAGTTGTTGTTTAGAAACGGATCTAAATAGTCCCACGGTTTAGTGGGCGTTGAGACGAGAGGTACATCAGTGCCCGAATCTGAAAGTACCAAATAGATATCGGCCAGAAAAGGGTAGGAGTACTCACTTACGGGGCCTGGGTTACCAGTCAGTCTCACTTCGAGGTGGCAAACCGCCTTGAATTCGTCTTCGCAGAGGTTTGGACGCTCCCAAGTACTTAATGAGTTTTTGTGTGGCGAGGGCCGGTACTTGCCGACTTGAATGATGCGTTCACCGTCTTGAAGGTAGATGGCTGCCTCATGGGTGTCAAAATAATCATCTAAATTGTCTTGGTTAAACTCGGTGAAAAGGTATCGCGAGCGAGAGGTGTAGAGTGTGGGGGCACCTCGATTTTTCTGCACATCCTTCATGAAGAAAAAATCGACATCAAAAACTAGAAGGCCTTGTTTCTTCTCAAAGTCGTAAACTGTATGGCTGTTCCCGCCATAAACTGGGTGCAAAATAAGGCCGAGCACATAATTTTTCGTGCGAGCCCGGCGCTCTTTGGTACCGAGTAAGATCTCTGAGCGAAATTCTAGTTGACCGTCTACTGTAAGGTCTCTAGGGGAAGGCGACGGTTCGGGCGTCGCTGTAGGGGGCGATTCGCCATCAGGTAGCGTGGGTTGAGCCGCGCTAAGTGCACTTGCTGGTGTGGCGGTCGCAGGTGGAGACGGAACTTTTTGGTTACACGCCGTCATGGATATCAATGCTATCAAGAAGCCAGCGCTGAAGGTGGGTTTGTTTGTTTTCACAGTGATTCTCTCTTTCTTGTTTGTGCGGTTATTTATCCTCTGAAACCTGGGATAATCTTTTGAATTTCTTGTAGGGCGATTTCTCTCGGTAGGCCTTTTTCAATGAAACTATAGAAAAGCTCGTGGCTGGCCATTTTCCTTAGTAACGGATTGTGTATTTCTTTGAAAAGTTTTACGGCTAAATCTTGGTTTGCGTGGGCCAGACCGTTCAGGAGTTCTGCTCGGTCCATGATCGCCGCAGCCAGGTATTTCTTAGAAGTTTCGGGTTGAAGGGGGCTTCGAATGATTGAACTGATGTCTTCTTGAACTTGTTCATCCCAGCGAATGCGGTATTTTAAGTAGTCGACCATGCCGAGTCGCTGCCTAATTTCTGTTTCGTTAGTTGGCGCTCGTGATAGCTCTTTTTTGATCAGGTCTACCCCGGCTCGACCACGGCGGTTGAGATTCGAAAGCGCTATGCGAATGGCATCGCGATCGATAGTGTGAATGATGAGATCAGTAAAGACAGATGTGAGTTCTGCTACAAATACATTTTCTTGGGCCGTTGTTAATTTCAACGATCTGCCGCTGATCTTTGGTAATGCTTGGGAATCGGTATGAGAATCTATACGAGCGGAGCTGTTTGTCTGAGGTGTTGAATTCACATGGCCACTCGCGGTCTCTATTGACCTAGTGGTTTCGATCGAAGCGCTATTCTGATCTAGTAGATGCAAAGACCCGGCAATTAACCCTAGTATAGTCGAGAGAACTAAAATTGCCGCAATACGAATGGCCGTGGCTTTTTCTGAGTTCGGCACTTGCCCCGGTTGAGAGTTGTTCTTTGTATTCAATTTATTTCTCATTTTCATACTGAAATCCCCATCTTTTGTTTTCTGATTTTCTCTATTAGCAACTGGCGTGCCGTTAGGTAATAGATTTTCGGCAATTCGTTCAAGTTTCCTAGGTTCGCCTTAACTATAGATAAATACAGATTATTTGATATTTCAAATATTCGAGTATTAAATAAATTAGATTTATAATTTTAGTTTACTCTAGGCAGGTTGCGATGTGAGTAGGGGTTGTCTCTAGAATTCCACAAATGTCGTCGCTAATTTTCCACAACTGTCTCAAGTTAGCGACAAGTGAGCTTGCGCTAGTAAGCGAAGGGGGCCGCCTAGTTATTCACACTACATTAGGTAGATCGGCCTTGAATTTTCGCGAGGGGACCTTTGGGCTTGAAATGGCATTCATGACCCCAGTATACTGATCTTCGATATGAAAATAAGAATACTCAGTTTGTGTGGGTTGATTTTTTGTACAACGCCATCGTTTTCAGCAGAGTTTGACGCAAAAATAGAAATCAAGTCAAAGGCGCCAAAACTTTCAGAAGCGGCTAAAAGCGGCCTAAAAAAATCAAAAAATGCGTATCAAAAAGTGTTAATTCCGATTCATGTTCCCTCGCCAGTCCCAGTACCACAGAAACCTATCGAAACCTGCCCAGGATGGAATCAGGCGTCGAGTTCAGATCCCCACAGCACATCGCATGGAAATCCTGCAGCTGGTTGCGGCTATTGCCTTGGAAACACCAGGGCCGTGAATACCAAATGTGTAGACTGTCCGGCTGGAACCTTCATCGGTACCGGTGCACAGTCTAATACCTGCGTCTCGTGTGATTGGAATAAACAACACATTGAAAGCGAAGTCTATCCTAACGGAACCACCGGAAACCGTTGCGTCGAATGTCCGCCCGGACAGGTGGCAAGCACAGACCGCAAATCTTGTCGCAACCCAAATTTACCGGTTGGGTCTGGAACAGACCCCTCACCATTGAATCATTAGGGTTCGCTATTTCTTGAAAGCTAAGAGTTTCGTTTTCAATTCTTTTAGGCATTCTTTATCAGAAGTTTTCTTGCCATAAATTTCAAAAACTTCGCCGTAGAGAGCCCCATCATTTTTGCCGGCATCTTTTTCTGTAATGTCAAAAAAACTGAATACCGTGTCTAGAAGCAATCCGGTACTCGACCAAATGTCGACAAAAAGGTCAGCTTCGTCTTTTACTTTCATTTTCTTAAACTGGGCGGCGGTACATCCTCGACCCACTTTTTCAAGGGTCGCGTCGATTGAGCGACTGATTTCAATGTAATTCAAGAGTAGTTCATCGCGGATGTCTTTTTTTGCCATTTTGGTCTCCAGTTATGAAAAAACCCTAGCTCAAACAACTCATGATGAACACCGGCATTTGACATTAACGTGATTTTTTGCCTTTTTTCGACTTATTTTCGAGCTCTCAGTACCCACTTTAGAAACCGTGACTCTTTGGTGAGCGAATCGACCAGGGTTTCTTTTGCGCAAAACCCATGGGCTTCGTCTGGGTACTCGTAATATTCGTGAACGATGCCTTTCTTGGCGAGTATTGCCGCGACTTCACGCGAGTTTTCGGGTGGCACCACTTTGTCTTCAGAACCTTGAAAGATGATCATCGGTGCCTTCAATTTGTCTAAGTGGTTGATGGGTGATCGCGCTTCGTATTCAGCTTGATGGGTTTTTAAAGGGCCACCAATCAATTGTTCGAGGTAGTGTGATTCGTATTTATGGGTTAAATTTTGCAAAGTGATCAGATTGCCAATGCCGAAGTAGCTTGCACCTGATGCAAAGAGATCAGGGTAAGAGGTGAGAAGTCGTTGCACGGTGTAACCGCCAGCGCTTCCGCCCGACACGACCGCTTGATCGCTAATCAGCCCCTTGGCTTGAAGAAACTTGAGGCCGTCTTTGACGTCTTGAATTTCGAGTACTCCCCATTTACTCAGAAGAGCGTCTCGATACTGGCGCCCAAATCCGATCGACCCCCGATAATTGACATCGAAAATCGCGAAGCCTTGAGAGGTCCAGAACATTTTTGATAACATAAAAGCTGGAGACGTTTTTGAAGTAGGGCCCCCGTGCACGAGTACCCGCACCGGCGGCTTTTCGTTTTTGACCGGTGAGTAGTTTGAGTTAACGGGGGGATAAAAATAACCGTAGCTCTTTTGGCCATCTTCGGTTGGAAATTCAATGGCTATCGGGGCACTCACGTTCTTTGGATTGAGTTCAGTCTCGGCTGATTTTTTGATGGTTTGAATGCTTCGGTCTGGTGCGACCTTGATGATTTCAGAAGGCCTATCAACTGCAAACACTGCCAAGAATGTATTACCCAGGTGATCGGTCACCGGTGACCCAAAGTCAGCGTAGGGTAACGAAGCGACAGTTACCGAACATTGGGTCGGGTCAATCATGACCAGTTTGGTTTGCCCTTTGTCTAGTTGCAGGCAGGCCAGTCGATTTCTTGCAGGTCTGGTGACCTGATAGTCTTTCAGTTCATGGGTGATCACTCGATGGGTGCCGTCTTTGAATGCGTGAACGTTGAGGAAATTTTCAGCACTGTTTTCTGGTTTATTGGCAAAGTCTACACTGTAGAAAAGTTCGCCCGTGTCTAGAAAAGCAAAGTCAGAAATCGATGAATGGTCGCTGCCGGCAATCAGAACCGGGTCTGAAACTAGATTTGCTTCATTGAATTTCGCCAGAACGAGTCGAGTTGAATCCCAGGGCATGTAAGGGTGATTCCATTCAAGCCAAGCAAGCGAAGTTCCATCAGGGCTGAACGCAGGAGCTTTATAAAAGCTTGCGCCTTCGGCTAAGATCTTGGCTTCTTGAATCCCACTTTGGTGAAGGTCAATGAGGCCAATGTAATTTTGTGCTTCGCCAGTTTTGGGTTCAGTTTCATAGGCGAATACTAGCCAGCGCAAATCGGGCGACACGGTGAGGTCCATGTACTTACCGAGACTGCCGTTGTCACAGACTGCTGGCGTGATTGCTGTGATTTGGGCTAGGTTACTTAGGCTTTGTTTGTAAAGTCGTTGGTCTGAAGAATTAGCGAAATAAACCCAGCCGTCTGAAACTGTGTAGGGGTAGCCGCCGTATTCAAATACGCGAGTTTTAACTGAGTAGGGTTTTGGAGTGAGGTCTTTGATCTCTCCGAGGGTATTGCGTTGTACCAGTACCGCGCGACCTTGGTCACTGGCTCTTTGTTCAATCCAGTAGAGGTTGTTATGCGAATCGGTCTTTAAAAATCTGAATGCGACAGCACTAGCGAAAACGTCGTCTGCGCTAATTGCGGGTTGCCAGTCGAGGTAAGGTGTCGGTTGTTTTTTTGAATTCATTGTTCAATAGGTTAGGCGGCGGTGTTATGATTTGCAATGGGCGTCGATCTTAAAAAAGCCGGTTTTTTTTTCGTTTGTCATGTCGCAAAAGCAAGAACGTGGCCATCGCGATCGATGACGTATCCGGCTTTACCTCCCCAAGGCCTCGCGGCTATCGCACTCAACTCTTTAGCGCCTAATGCTTTTGATCTGTCGAAGTAGATCTCTGGATTATTGACTCGAATGTAGAGTTCTACTCGCGGAATGCCACTTGCCTTAGCAGGATCAGGCAACGCTTCTCCTAGTAGTTTCTTAATGCCGGCTTCAGGCATCAGGCCCAGTATGTGCCCTTCAGTCAGCTTGAATTCGGTCATGCCGGGCACGTCGAGTGTCGGCTTTAGGTCGAGCACCTTGCTGTAAAATTCAGCGCTTTTTTGCTGATCTGCGACGTATAGAATGGTGTGAACAATCATTTGGGTACCTGAGTTGTTGTGAGCTTTCACGTAGTGATAGATCCTAACCTTTTTATCGGATAAATCAAAAAAATAGGGCGGGTGTACTAGTTATCGGCAACACAAGAAAGTGATTGAGGCACTGACTTCAGAACTCGATCGTTAATTTCTCGCCGAATTTTGGAAAAAAGAGTTTGGTCTGTGACGAAAAGTAAAGTAGTGTGCAACCTTAACTAAAAACCTAGGAGGCCTCAATGGCGACTAAAAAGAAAGCTACTAAAAAAGCAGCTCCAAAAAAGAAGACTGCAAAAAAGAAGTAAATCACTTGAATCAAGGGTTCTTCTTTTGAAAACTTTTAGTAAATTTTACTGAAGTTTAACGAAAAGTTCCCTTGATTCGTTTTTTTAAGGTTTTAGTAAACTCCACCCACGGTTTTGTTTTAGCTCCACTTTTCGGCTAAAAAAAGCTAAAAGAAGATCAGTTTATGTTACAGAAATCTCGTATTATCTTGAGGTAATCCCCTTCGTTTTCGATCAGAGCTGAATGCGAGCAATCTGGAATCACACGAAAATCGCGAGCCTTTGCGAGTTCAGCATATTTTCTAGTCGACTCGGGTGTGGCTTCGTCGAACTCGCCGCAGACAAAATATGTGGGTACCTGTAACCGGTGCAAATCAGGGGTTCGATCGTAATCTTTTAGATTTCCAGTAGGGTGAAATTCGCTTGGACCCCACATTTGGGTGTAGCACTCCATGTTGCCATCGGCAAAAGCCGCAAGAACCGCTTCGGGGATAGGATCTAGGCGACAGGCAAATTTTTTCAGATAGTCCCACATGGCATTTTGATATTCTTCGCTATGAGTTGAACCGGCAGTTTCGTGTCTGATTAAGGTTGCTTGGGTTTCAGTAGAAAGAGTGAGGCGTAAACGGTCAGCGTCAGATTTCCACATTTTTGCACTCAAGCAGGGGCTTGAGAGAATGAGAGCCTCAACCCCGCGAGGAGCCGTGAGCATGTAATCTACCGCGAGCATTGTACCCCAAGAGTGACCATAGAGTACGACTCGGTCTAAACCAAGTGATTGTCTTACTTGTGCCAGCTCTCGAACAAAACGTTCAATTTGCCACAGCGATGGGTCTTTGGGACGGTCTGATTTGCCGGCACCTAGTTGGTCGTAAAAGATGACGGGTCTCTCGTTTGAAAGTGCCTTTAGGGTTTCAAGTAATCCATGGGCGAAACCGGGGCCGCCGTGCAAAACTAAAAGCGGCGTGCCAGGGCCTCCCGCTACCTTGCGATAATAAACATTGCCGCCTTCGACTGGAATAAAACCTTCGCTCGATAAATTCATGTCTCTTAGATTAATCTACCCGACACTGTGATGCAATCGCTTGCTACTTTTGGCCGTTATTAGAGCGTTAAGTCCAAGTGGGTGTCAGGTTGGCAAAGAATTGGCTTTCACAGGGCCTACCGTTGGCTGTAAAATACATGAACTATGAAAAACAAACCCAGCTTAGAAGAAGTCGAAATCAATGCCATCGTCGAAAAGTCGATGAAGGTTTATAACGGCGCTAATGCCCCAGGGGCGCTTAAGGTACTCAATTCTGGGTTGAAGAAATTTCCCGACTCGGTTCGACTGAAGTACAACGTGGCCGTGATGGAGTCTGAGGACTCTGAGAAATATGGGCAAAAAAAGATGCTTCGCATGCAGAGAGCCACTGCGAAAACTCTGAGAAAACTTCTCTATTCGGCAAGAGGCATGACCTTAAACTTGCGAGCATCGATGCGTAATGAGTATTACTGGTTCTCTCGTCAGCCCAGAAAGCAATACGCACTCGGTGTTGAATTAGTGAAAAAAGGCAGAAAGCGTTCTTATTATAGTCAAGGGGTAGGTGCCTGCGAGTTGGCAAAACGGTATCAAGATGAGGGGCGTACGAAGTTGATGCTTCGCTGGGCGAAGATCTCTCAAAAAGCCTGGGAAAACTATTTCAAAGTGGAGCCCTATTGGTACAATTCATACATTTTTTACGCGAGGTCGTTCGGTTTTCAGGGCAAGTTTCAAGAAATGGAAGTCGCTCTTCGAAAGAGCGCGAAGATTGCCAAGCGACCTAAAGATTTCTATGAGTTCGAATTGATTCGAGCAGAATTCGGAAAATCAGAGAGCGGAGTGACAAGAGACAAGAGAGGGAATGTTCGCAGTGGGAAATGAACCCGATCTGTTTGAATCTGGTCTGAATTGCGATAACCCCAATTGCCGTTGCTCGACAATTAGGACTGATCTGCCGAGATCTGAAGTAATGGCTGTATCCGCCAGTTCTACCCCATGGGTCTGGGTGACAGAATCTTCTTGTCTTTCTTGATTTAGGTAGTTGGCAGCAAGGCTTCTAGGTCAGCCAGTGACTCGGCCTGGGGTAGTTTCTCGATCACTAATTTCAAGTACTGCG
>CAITVN010000111.1 GCA_903895855.1 Oligoflexia bacterium
AAAGGTCCTTGCCAATCCAGAAAAATTCACTCCGTACGCCTTCGCTCAGTATGTCGAAAAGAGAAAAACTACTCTGAACTCATTGCCGACTGAAGAAACCTAAAACACCATCGACAGTGCTAGATGGAGTGGATACGTCTGATCTGGAAACAAAAGATGGCCTGCGTATGGAATTGAGATTTCAACAGACTCAAGAAGTTTTTGTACTGCCTTCAGGACCTCTAATTTTCGTAGACGAGCCTTCTCTCCGATTTTATATTCTCTGGATTGAGTATACTTTATGAAATCAATTACACGCCTAGTTTGTCTTTGACTCTCATCAGCATATAGCTCGAACAGACGTGTTGCGTTCTCGTTGTTCAACTCCGATTTTGACCTGGTTGTCGTAATAGCAAAGACAGACTTTATTTCGATTGGTCTCGCCACGCTTTCTAACTCGCCGGTCATTTCGTTTTTAATAACGTGACCTCTTTGAAGACGTCCCTCGCTCATAGCGATTCGAAGCGTATACTCAATCTCTTCGTTGAGCGCAGCCATTTCCGAAATAAAGATGACTTTACCGTTTAGGTTGTCTCCCTGGTAATCCAGTGCCCGAGCCGTAAGAGAAGAAAACTCAATAACCTCATCCTCGGGAAGCGTAGCCAAGACACGTTTGATTAGTTCTGATTTGCCCGATGAACTTTGCCCCAGCACCGCCACATGTATTTGAGTCGGAAGCTTTCGTGAGAGAAACATAAGCCACAAAGCCATTCGATTATGTTCTTCGCCGACTATTCCGATATCCGATAGCCAGGTTTGGATTATTTCAACAACCTTAGGGTTTTTAAGAAGCTGCTCTGCCTCCTTTCGAATGTCTTCCGGTATCTCGGGTTTTGATGCTTTCTTTGTTTTTGCATCTTCCCGCCGAAGTACATTTCTGATTTCTTTGAGCTGTGTTCTAAAGTCTAAAATCTGCTGATAAGTCGTATCCGGGAAGCGTCCCTTTAAAAATCTAAAATAATCTTCGGCCTCACTTTGTGGTCGAGCTGCAATTAATCTCAGGATCGGTCTTATCTTTGCTCCCAAGATGGTCTCGCCTTCAGGGATCTCCTGAATGCTATTCAATATTTCACTTTGTTTCCTTTTTTCAGCAACCGAGTTGAGTTTCTCAGGCAGACTAACAACCAATGGATCGGTTAATCTTACCTTCGCCTCATCACGGCTGATACCACTCTTCTTTGATTCAAAAGCGTAAATGTCTCCAGCCCACGAACAACTCAAACAATAGCCCATGTCATCGCTGCTATTGATATTGAAACCAGGCATGCCACAAAACGGGCATCCTTCCTTTAGCTCGTAGTTACCGCCCTTGATTTCAAACGGAAGATTTGTTCTTTCAAAGTACTCGATCATCTTCATCATCACTCTGCTCCTCATTTCAGTTGTCAGTTGAACGAGAAATTAGGAGTCGAGCTTCTGTGATCGTCGTTGACTTAGAAGAGCGAAAGCTCTACTTTTGTTTCAGAGATCTGGTTCAAAAAAGATTCTCGCATTTCCAAGCCCATACTTGCGCTAACAAGTTTGGGCTTTTTTATTTCCCGTCACGGTTAAGTTTCTGTTTCAATTACATCTAATCATTGAACCTTTTATGTCCTGTATTTTGAATGGCTGAAGTCACCACCTTTACTCGAAAATTGACGCAACGCAGTATAGTATCGGTCGTTTTCAACCACTTAAAAACAACATAAATTCAATAATTTGATTCAAACACTAACGTAAGTACCTGTTTTTTAAAAGCTTATTTCGCATTCGAGTTGCGAAAATGACGTTTTTTTGATAAATTTATTCAGTAATATCAAAGTGATATGGCTCTGTTTCGTTGTAATTGAAAAAGCCCTAGAAGCCAATAAGTACGACCGAAGCCATTTCGCATAATTCCTATGAGTACGAATAAAAGGAGGCATTTATGTCAAGGGATGAGTGTTTTTTGGACGAAAACCAGATCAATTTCGTAAACAATACTGGGGGTACGAAATCAAGACCGGTGGCCGAAGCCACGAAGTCACTGTTGTTTCACGCACGCAAATATAAAATGGACTACCACCAACTCAGGCAGGTGTTTCGCAACGTGCGTATCAAGTGCAACATCGAAGTACCGAAGGTCGAAAGGAATCGCTTGCTAGAGCTTCCGACGACAGACGAAATGCAAAAGTTTTACGACACCATTAAAGATCCAGTTCACAAATTGATCTTTGAGTTTTTAGATGGGACGGGGCTTCGGGTCGCGGAGTTGGTCAATCTCAAGGTTGCGCGGATCGACTTTGAGACGAACCAATGTTTTGTCTCAGGTGGAAAGGGCGACAAAGATCGAATCGTTCTTTTCGGAAATAAACTAAAAGAGCGTTTAAAACTTTATTTGGAAGGGCGAAAGCTTACTTATCTTTTCGAAAGTAAATTTCATTACCGATACACCACACGCCGAATCGAACAGCTGTGCGCCCAGTACAAGAAAAAGTCTGGCATAACGAAAGATCTGACACCGCATACTTTTCGCCATCGTTTTATGACCTTGCTGGCTCAGGCAGGTGTTACTGAAGAGAAGCGGGCTATTTTAGCCGGGCATTCAGACTCTGACACTCAAAAGATCTACACGCATCTGACTCTAGGAGGCATCAAAGCTGAAGCTATTAGTGTTTTGGATAAGGCGGATGACAAATGAGCCACCTTCGAGAGAAGCTTAAGGATCTTCTTCCACGTTTGTACGATCAAGAGAAACAGCCTGATCCAATCGTGTATGCAAAATTTTTGGTTCTTCAGACTTTCGAGTGGGTAAGGCAGTTTTCGTTTGCAAGACACGGAGCGCATAACGCTGTGCTTGCATAAAAGGGTGTCATGCGTTCAATATTCAAAAATGCGCGATATTGAACTCTATCAAATTCTTCT
>CAITVN010000112.1 GCA_903895855.1 Oligoflexia bacterium
ACTGAGCGGCATTTTCTGTCGAAATCATACACGTACCCCCTGCGCTTCACAAGCAATCGAACCCGTGGTTTTGAGATTTGTGTTGGGCTGTGCGGCGGTTGAATTCTTTGATGAAATCTCTCCGTTTAGAATCTTTCCAAGATACTCATCGCGAGATATGGGGCCGTTGTCAGTTAGGTATTTTCGGTAGTCTCGTTCTAGTCGGTCGGCATTTGTGAGTGATGCTTCGCGAAGAGTGAGTAGCTGAGAAGGCGTCATGAGACTGATCGCCAGCGCTAGGTATTCTTCGGCCTTAATCTTGCGACCAAAGTCTTTCTTGTTGGCGTTGTCGAGTTCAATCTCGATTTGGCGCTTTAATTCTTTTCGAATGCGAAGTGCGGCGAAGACCTGTTTCTTAGGTATTGTTTTAGTTTTCTTTTCAGTTTTACTTGGTTCCATTTGATTAATCCCCCGATTGTTGAGGGGTGTAAAGCAATGGTGATGCCAGGTGACGAAGTCCGGCTAAGTGCTTGAAATGGGGCAGGTGAGGGATTGTGATTACTAGGATTAGTCCGAAATATGAGACTGTTTTGATGCAAAAGTGGGATTGGGGTGACCTCCATGGCAGTGCTATCATCGGTTTTTTCAACTGAAACTGAGAAATATTGAAATCGAATTGGTCAGGTCAAAAGGGGGGAGATTTCCCCAGAATCGCTTTGATCCACGGCATTGGCGAAAAAGTATCTGATTCGTAACCCGTAGCTAAATAGACTTTCTTGAACCCAAGATCTGAAATCCTCTTTGACACTTGCTCACCTTTGACACCGCTGCCTAAGTTCGAGTCGACGTAGACAGGTGAATCAAGGGCGAATGTCATCGCGATCAAGAAGAAGTCGTCGGCATTCGAAAATAATTGAACAGCCTTAGAACTGTTTTTTGCTGCTAACTGCCATGACATCTGTACCAACTCATCGTCATCAATTAGAATGGCGTCACAATATGTTTTAGCTTCTTGAATCTCTATTGGAACGAAACCAGCCATACCTTTTGGAATGAGTTTCACTCCCAAGCGCTTACAGGTTTCTCTGATCTTCTGCTCTTCGTATCTGCTTGTTACCAAAATGCTTTGATTTGAAATTCCAAGTTTTTCAATTAAAGCCAAGCCGTTGGTGTTGGCTCCCAAAAGCTCATAATCGAAAAGAAAAGTCGTTTGAGTCGTCTGACTGAATTCATTTGCCATCCACTCTTCTACTTCTTGGGGAGTTGAAAAATGGTGTGTCGAAAAGGCCTTGCCTTTGGTTTTCAGCGTTTCGAATCGACCCTTCCAAATTTGGTGAATCGAAGTGTCGTCATCCAAAATGACGAGGGCAGAGTTAGCTTCAATTGCGAGTTTGGGCACAAACCAATGAGGGGCACTGGCTCTTGGGAGTATAATGGTGATCTCAGTACCAACCGAAACCTCAGACTTTACGGAGAGTGTTCCGTTCCAGTTTTGGCAGCTTTTACTAGCGTGATAGAGGCCGAGACCTGAACCGCCTTCTTTGCCGTGGGTTTCTCCACGTTGCATGAGCTTGGGTAAGATATTGGCAGGAATGCCTTTGCCATTATCTTTGATAGTCAGGCGGGCGTTTTGTGTGGTTCCTTCAAGATTTACGGTGACTTTACCGCTGTTAGTGAAAGCCTCAATACTGTTGTTGATTAAATTTGAGAGCACTCGTTTGAGTTCGGTTGGTTGCACGTTAACAAATACGCCATAACCGATTGTGCCAAGTTCAAAATCGATTTCTACGCCAATCTTCGAGCGATACTGCATTCGCTTCTCTGTCACTAGACCGTCGATTAGTGCGGGGAGTAGAACGGTTGTGCTGCTTTCAGTCGATAAGTCAGTTGAAGTTGTTACTTGGGGGGGGGGTGGTCGGTTCTTCTGCATGAGTCCATTGGCAATGTCTTTGATACGACCAACGGCACTTCGAATGATCAGCCTCTTTTCTTCTGGTAGGGTGGCCAATTCAGAGGTGATCATGTCTAGCGCAGCAAGAGGTGATCGAATATCGTGAGCAACCTGTTGGGCCATCTGTTCAGAGGCTTTTTGGCCGGCGTTTCGTTCATGGGTTGTTCTAAGCTCTGACACTGCTTTCGCTAGGGCTTCGGCAATTGGCCGAATTTCGGCGGGTAAGGCTGACTCTGGTGGCGGGCTCTTCTCACTCAAAAGAGTGAAAACCAGTTGGCTTAATGAGTTTTGAATAGTTGCCGACCTTTTCCTGAGTCTAGTTAGCGAAAGGTAGCCCGTGAATCCAGTCAGGGCCAGCGCCACTAATGCAATTAAGCTGAGTCGAATTGCTGGGCCAATATCAATTTTTGCGTTCACCCAAGCAATGGGTTCACTTCCGACAGCTAGTGGCACAGAGATCCCTGTCAAAGAGGGTAGGGCACATTCTGAATCTGTGACCGACTTCCAACATATTTTGACATCTCGAAAAATATTTGAGGAGTCTCGTTCAACGCCTTCTAAAAAAGACCGGAATTGTCCCGAAACAATAGCTTCTTGGTGGGACGAGACTAAGGATGTAAAAAATTGCCTTCGGTCGGAAAGTAGTTGATGAATGCCGACAGCCGAAACGAGAGTCCAAGTGACTGCCATGACCCCAAGAACTTGGACAACTGATCGTGCGCTGATTTTGCGTATTTCAGTGAAGACGCTAATATCTTTAGGTTTACCTGTTGGAGTCACGTTCGGTGAAGATTTATTAAACATCTAAAATGTAAATATCAGACTTGACGCGAAAGGGCAAGGCTGCTAAGGGTGACTGGTCTTTAAGCTTGATTAAAACAACCTGGGGAGTTTCAAATGAAGAATGTCGCAAAATTTACAATAGC
>CAITVN010000113.1 GCA_903895855.1 Oligoflexia bacterium
AGAAAATTAGCAACCAAAACCTGACTCTCTGAAAGGCTACCATTGTCGATTAAGACAATGCGAACCGGACCAGTATAATTCTGCTTCAGTAAATGAGACAAACAAGAAAGTGTGAGCTGAACTTGATCGCGAAATGGTATTAGCACTACCACGCGTTTATTATCACAGCCGCCCGCCAAGAAACCAGGCAACACCGAAAAATAGCCGCTTTTTCGCTCAATCATACTGTGGCCGTAGAATTTATTAGACTCAGACTGAACAAATTCTTGAGTTTCAACTTGTTCTTTTAACTCAAGAGCC
Organism: Oligoflexia bacterium; assembly: GCA_903895855.1. Lineage (GTDB taxonomy): Bacteria > Bdellovibrionota > UBA1018 > UBA1018 > UBA1018 > CAITVN01. The sequence goes on from CAITVN010000113.1 coordinate 301, forward strand.
TGCCACTCTTTAGAGTACGGTGATTTAATAATAAAATAAGGCAACGCCAGAAAGCTTTCAGGGCGCTCACCTAACCGCGCAAATACCCACGATGAAAATTCCCAATTTGCCAATCGAAGAGAGGTCCTCTCCATCTGCCCCAAAAACCTCGACCGCCAGCAAGCGGCATGTCCAAACGAAAATCCTCGCAACAAATCAAATTGACTCGGAGTGGGGTGTGAGTAAAAATCAATGCCACCCCCAAAATTTCTGTGATCGATATTTTCATGACCAACAAAACAATCGACCAAAGGGTGGGCTAAACTCATTCGATAAAAAATACCTAGCGCCTGGGGATGTAACTGCTCGCCAGGGCGTAATCGTATGATAAACTCAGCCCTAGCCCGAAGAACAATCTCATCTAGCGCCTCAACATTTTGCTCTAAAACATGAACTCTCTCATCAACCCCACCCAAAGCATCACTAGACACTTGTGGCACTCGTATGACGCAAGACCAATTCAAATAGGTCTGTGACACTAAAGATTCTATTGTTTTAAGTACCAACTCGGGACTGGCCGATTTCTCGATGCCATCAACTACGATGTGAAACCGTATGGCCAGATTGAGCTCACTGAACTCATCAAGCTCCCAAAGGCATTTTTTCAAAAGCGCGGTCGAGTCCTGTTGAAGGCCTGTCAAAAACCACGCCTCGGTACCGAGCGACCGCTTCAGCCCTGTGATGGTGTTTTCGTATTGACAGTTTCTTTCGAGTTGCATCGTAATCATTACCCTATTTTCAAATGAAACCTACAACCAAAACCGGTGTTTTGTCACCATCAGCTTTCTCATAGCTCTGAAAATCTCAAACTAAATTAACGAGTACTGATTGAACCGCGGCAGTTTTTGAGATAGGTTCCGACTCACGTATGAGTACAAAATTAGCGACAGACGCCAAAGAAATTCGACAATTTAAAACTTCAGATGCGCTTCTTTCTCGAGCCCAACAAATCATTCCTGGGGGGTGCCATACCTATAGCAAGGGCGCCGATCAATCCCCAAAACTGGGGCCTAAATTCATCGATCGAGGTAAAGGAAGTCATGTTTGGGATGTCGATGGAAATGAGTACATCGACTGGGCGATGGGCCTTTCAGCAGTCAGCTTAGGGCACGCTTATGAACCGGTTCTCGAGGCCGTTAGACGAGAACTTCTAAGAGGGAGTAACTTTCAGTGTCCGGCTCCAATCGAACTTGAGTTGGCCGAAC
>CAITVN010000114.1 GCA_903895855.1 Oligoflexia bacterium
AGAGTTAGGTTATAGCTCACTCTTTACTTTCTGTGTGAGAGAGCTTGGTTACTCTGAATCGCAGGCACAAAGAAGGGTGCTTGCGATGCGAGCTATTCAGGCGATGCCCGAGTTAGAAAGTAAGCTTGAATCGGGTAAGCTTTCTCTGGCCGCTGTTAGTCTGGTTCAATCGCATGTGCTGGCGATTGAGAAAGTTCAAGGCGAGAAAGTGAGTTTGTCTGAACGAGAAGTCTTGTTTGCCGCGGTTGAAGACAAATCAAAGCGAGAAGTTGAAATCTACTTGGCAACCCAAGCGGCGGGCGATCCTAATTTGAGTAAGAAATTGAGCAGTCAAAGAGAAACGATTCGACCGATTGGGGCAATGGGTGAAGAGCTGCACTTTGAGCTTCGGTTGAACGTTTCAAAAAGTTTGCTCGACAAATTGCGCCGTGTTCAGAATTTGACTTCGCATACAGGCAAAACTGAAAAGCTCGCTGAACTTTTGGACTATCTCAGTGAACTTGCGCTAGAGAAAATAGATCCTGAACGAATCGACCAGAGAATCGCTGGCAAAAATTCGGCCAGCAATGCAGCCAGAAATGCAACAGGGAGTGCTAATCAATCGGCGCAAAAGAATCAGCAAAAAGGCGTTTCAAGAGGTCTCGACGAAATGGCCCCTTTGGTGAATGGGGCAAAAGGCGAACTCCAATCGAAGTCAGATGCGATTAGTATGGCAAATCCCTCATCTACTGAGTCACAGTTCATTGTTAGTCCGACAGTATCCACAATCGCTCACCCAAAACCCACTTTCCCGGGAAAGTTCAGTCGCCGACAGCACATTGCGAATTCTGTGAAGCGTGAAGTTTTTCGAAGAGACTGCGGGTGCTGTAGTTACGTCGATTCTGTCACCGGTCGGCGTTGCGGTGAAACGAGGTATCTTGAGATTGACCACCAAACTCCGGTCGCTCTTGGCGGCGGCAATTCGGTCGATAATTTGACTCTGAAATGTTCTGCTCACAATGCCCTGGCTGCGATTCGAGTGTTAGGAAGTAAAACGATGCGAAAGTACCTGGGTTAGTAGGCTTTCTGCTTGGCTAAAATGGGTTACCTAACTGACGAAATGGCCCAGAACCCGCCGCTTATCAGTTTCGTGTTTCTAAAATTGAACTCAAACAGCGTTGCCAATGAGCCTGGCGTATTGCCCCACCAAGTACAGCGGTAGTGAATAGAGTTTGAATTTGATGGATTGCTTTTCAGATGAAGTGATCACTTCGGTTTTGATGTCTTGAATAGAAGGTAGATTGAGATCAAACCTGAGTGCTTTTTTTACTTGGGTTTTCGCAATAAATTGAAAGAGTGACCTCATCGAGCCAGCAGCGCCACTTTTGACTTCGATAGGTAGCATTTGGCCCTCATTTTCAAGAACAAAATCAAGTTCGGCGTTTTGAGTTTTTCTCTCTCTGAGCCAATAATAAATTTTTGAATCCTGTTTGCGCTGCTGGGCCCTCAGGTTTTGGTAAATCATTTGCTCGGCTTGAATACCCAGAAGTTGAGTCAAAATTGCGGGGCTTTGGTGGCGCCCACCTGCTGGGGTGCCGAGCTGCGCGTTCATCAGGCCAACATCGAGATGATAGAGTTTGTAAACGGTGTCGCTCTGTTCGAGAGCGAGCGGTAAACCACCACAATTGCTATGGGGTACTCTAGCTAAGACGCGAGCTTGAACTAAGAGGTCTAACGCCCGGCGAATGTCGCGGGCAGATTCGTCTCGAGAAAGCTGCGCGTATTTAACCTTGTTGCCCAGTATACCGGCGAAGCTATCGAAAAGACGCTGTAGTAAGAGTAAATCTTTGCCCGATGCATATTTTGAAAAATCTTCACGGTAGGTACTGAGAATGTCTTCTTGAATGGTTCGGGCTTCGGTAAAGTCAGAACTGGCTAAAAATGTCTGTAGTACCTCTGGCATACCACCTAGTTTGAGGTAGAGTTCAACTTGTTCGAGAAGATGACTGTGGACTGTCTCGCTGAGGTGCTTGCCCCATTCAAAAGTTTTGAGTTCGTTCAGAAGCTTGGTCTTTTCAGTTGCCTCTAAGAACTCTTCAAACGTCATGGGATTAACAAATGCGAACGAAATTCTGCCGACCGGCATTGAAATGCTCTCTTGGGTGAGGGCAAAGTCAAGCAGTGAGCCTGCCGCAATCACTGGCAATTGAGAGATGTCTTCTTTAAAATACCGCAGTGAAGTTAAAGCTTTGGGACTCACTTGTATTTCATCAATGAAGAACAGGTCTTTTTTGGGGTTAATTTGAATATCGAGCTCAATCTCAATATCTTTTAAAATACGTTCGGCATCAATCTGTTCAAAAATTTTTGCTATTTTTGGCTTTTTTTCAAGGTTCAGTTCAATGAGGCGTCGCTCCATTTTGCTGGCGAAAATCTTAACCAGTGTCGATTTCCCGACTTGGCGTGCCCCTCGGAGGATTAGTGGCTTTCTCTGGGGGTTTATCAGCCAATTTTCTAGGTCTGTCGTGATGGCGCGGTCAAAATTAGCCCCAATAGTCTGTATGCTTTGTCTAGATATAGGGGTATATTTAGTCATATATGTATAAATATACCCCCATATATATTCATCTGTCAAGGGGGGCCTCTGTGAATACTTGCCAAAACTGCCTAATTCACTCGAGTTTGCCTGTTAGTTGCGTCAGAGGGCGAAGAACATTAAGCTCATTAAATGGACGACCTGTTGTTGCTGTTATTCAAATATTTGCCATTGTCAGTTCGGGTATTCTTTGTGCAACTTGTGCCTTATTTTCTTATTTTAGCGGGATTTGGATTATTGTGGCTTAACTCAGGGGAAGTCAGGTGTTTGCTGAGTATTGGGTCAGAAGCCACTCCGAGTAGCGATATGAATAGGCCCGACTCATTTTTTGGAAAGGGTCTAGTCGTCAAAACTGGAGTGCTCATTCGGTATGAGACTTCAGTGAGGGATACGAAGCTTTTTATTAAGACGCCATCACCAGAGATCATTTCGGACAGCCCGAGTAGTCTGATCGAGGTGGTTAATTTTCTCAGTTTAAAAAAAGAGTCAGACTTTCCGTTGCCGATCACCCTCGAAGTTTCACGCTTTGCTCAAAAGAAAGTGATCGATCAACCGGCGGTTGGTTTTGGTCGTGGTGGCATCATTTCGTTGACGATTGCAGGCACACCGATTTATGTGCGGTCTGACTACGTCAGGTCAACTCTTCCTATAACATTATATGCGGGAATCATGGGATTACTCATGGTGGCGGCCGGTGGCCTAATGATTTTTGGAAAGAATAGAAACTCAGCGATATAACGGTGGTTCGTACCGGGTTGGCGGTGAATTCATTCACTTTCCCGGGAAAGTTGATCAGGGTTTTGGCTAACTCTTTTTCGGATCGAAGAAGAGTGTTTTTATTGGGGTTGGTCGAATCCTATTTTGTCTATCCGGCCAGTTTTTTGTTTCGTCGTGGCACCATGGCTGGTAAAATTATTTAATGAATGAGACCCCATTGCCGAGAAAATTGACATTTCCCATGGGTCTTGTGATGTGCCTGTTTCCTTTTGCTCTCGGATTGATGCCATTTTTGACTGGATATTCCAAGAAGGTAAAAGTGTTTTTTGTACTCAGTCTGTTATTTTCGGTGTTTTGCTGTACTGAATACATTGAATTTTCTGTGAAGGACCCGGAAATTATTCAGCACTTTTTTCTTGGTCTGGGGGTCCAAGTCGTTTCTGGTCTTATTCTTACTTATCGAAATTGGAATCGACCAGAACAAAATAGGCAGGCTGCAGTAGTGGCGAAAGAGGTGAAGTCTAAAGTTGCTCTGCCATTAGCACTAGGAATTGTCATTTATCCTTTTTTATTTGGTTTATTGACGCTTCGACCTAGGTATTCTTTGAAGTCGAAGCTTTTTTCATTGTTGAGCGCTGTGATTCATCTTGCTGTGCTCGTTTCTTTTTCTCATGAGTTTGGACCCCAAAATTCGAGTTCTGGTGGGTTACCAATGGTAGCTGCGATTGTTGGTTCTGAATTCATTCTCGGAGTCGTGTTTACGAAAGTTCGTTGGAATCGGTGAGGCAGATTTGCCTGATGCCGGCTTCACTTAAGGCGAGGGAATGCGAAAAAGCAGTGACTGCGGTGAGACTGTTTTTAGGGCTAAATTTTTGATTGACGCGAACGAATTGGCTTGACAAGTTTTGCGCTCATTTCCAGAATTGTGTTCGAATATGGCCTAAAGTGGCTGTAAATGCGCACGCAATGCCGCCAGACGTGAA
>CAITVN010000115.1 GCA_903895855.1 Oligoflexia bacterium
AATTCAAATGACATGGGTAAAACTCGCTTTCATCGCTCCCATCATAGAACTTGATATGGACATAGAATGGCCCGACCAGAGCCTAAATATTTTGTTACGATCTCAAATTGACACAGTTTGAAAATTGTTTAGCCTCTGTTGCCACCTGTGCAACCCTTGCTAGTATCTCGGCGAAATCATTGGGCCACCGAAGAAGCAAGCTCTGAAACTGTGCGGGCACCACATCGTCGCGCCAGAGCATATTTAGTGGCAATTCATGTTTCGGAAAGAATCTCAGAAATGCCTCTTGAAACATTTCTGGCGTCATGACTCCGAGTTCAAGCGAGAGATCTACTCTGCCAGGTCGCAAAAGTGCCGGGTCTAGCCACTCGATGTGATTTGTCGTCATCACAAAGACACGGCCATCCGAGTCTATGATGCCGTCAACAGCGTTGAGCAATCCACCCAGCGTCACCTGTACTGCTGCAGAGTCATTCTTGTTGCTATTCTTTTCTTTAGCCGCCCCTCGTCCTTTGGAGGCAGCAACCGTGTCTATGTCTTCGAGTAAAATCAGAGCGCGCGACCCAACTCCACCAATTGTCTCTTTGAGTTCTTGATCAGTGATTCCAGATAAATCAATCGCGTAGAGCCCCAAACCATATTCGGCGCAGATCGCCTTGACCAAACTGGTCTTCCCGGTTCCAGGTAAGCCATGCAAACAGATCCCGGTGCGATACGGAATGCCAAACTTGCGATACCACTCTTTAGATTCAAAAAACTGCTTAAGGTGACTCTCAATCTGAACACGATGTGAATGAGGTAGAAATACAGAGTCCCAATTTCTTTTGGGTTGACTAGTGAGTAAACGCCATCCCGAATACCTACGATGATAAATTCGAGTTTGATCTGTTCGATAAATATCGAGCTTTGCCTCAATTACCAGATCCCTAAGCGGTTCTTGACTGCGCCCCAAGCAGGTCAGGATAAGTTCCTCTAAGTTGTCGTCTTTATTTTCTATTCGAAGCCTTGAGACCCAAAAAAGTCTACGGCCATGAATGAAGAGGTGTTTCCCAAATCCAGCAGACAGCTGCTGATTTCTAACACGAAGAGATCTAAATTTCCTCGAGAGTCCTCTTCGTTCGATCCAAGCTGCTATGGCATTGAACTCAATTTCGCTACTGGTGATTTCGAGAGAAGTCACAATTTGACTCTTGAGCGACCTAATGAGCTTTCGCGGTATATCTTTGGTCACGAATGTCAGCATTGCGGCTCCCCAAACACCGAGACCGGTGGCGAGAATCGGGGCGTCTTTTAGGTGCGATGTTATTTGGGTGAGTGAAGTTTGAAGCATGTGAGCTTATACCACTGTGAAGTGACCAGTGAGGTCATCGGTAGAAACTAAATTTGACCCGTTGGTAGGGTAAGGTGCAAGCATCCCCCAGCAAAAATTACTCACTACTTAACTGCTTCGACACCTTCAGCCTGTTTCGGAATTTCAACGCCAAAACTGACTTCGAATTGAGCCTTTCCATTAAACTCTATTTGCCTATACTCAAATTTTTCTTCTGGGAATGCGTCCAACATATTTCCACGGTTGAACTCATAGTCTTTCTTGGCGTCTTTTTCCTCATCAAGTTTGACCTCGCGTCCTTTTCCTGAAGTGTCTCCTTCATTGACATAACCAAGCAAAACATGAGTCACTCGTACGTCCGGCCCTGCCATCTCACCAATGTCCTTGAGGCATGATTCAAGATTTGTATAGAACACTTCATTTTTGTTATCAGATTTTGGGTTATTAAGCCTTCTGAGCGGCTTTTTATTAAATGTTTTCTCAACTTTTTTAACGAAATCCTGAATACTTTCTGGTTTTGAAAATCTTGCTAAAATCAACATCTCCATAAATAAGTGACGAGCCCACTGTGCAGAGGTAAGAACAATTTTTGATTCTTTTGACTTTCCTCTCAAGTCTTTTGCTTCAACTAAATAGACAAATGGTTTCGTCACTACGATTATATCAAACTCACCGAATCCAGGATTTCGACCAAAACTAGGCCGATAGTAGATTCGCTTAATTTTACCTTCATCTTCGATTCTTAGCGCTTCAATCAATTTTCCACGCCCGTCTACGTCGCTAATCGCCCAAAGCGTAATTCCATCTTCGCCATAACAGTAAATCTTCTTGTCCATACCTTTGCTTACAACTTTCTCAGCGCCCGCCATAAGTCACTCCTTTATCAAAAAAACGTTTCTAAAATATTCCAGCAAATCGTCTGTCGACGAAAACACCAAGTCAGCACCATGTTTTTCGCCTGAAAAATCTTTTCGCCCATTCCAAAACGCTAACGCCGAACGGCAGCCTGCTTGCTTGGCTCCGACGATATCATGTTCATGATCACCGATCATCAAAACATCGTCTGGCCCACACTTGAAATGATCAACTAGTTTCAGCAGTCCTTCGGGGTGTGGTTTGTTTTTAGCCACATCGCACCCCGCAACGAGACGCCCAAAATGAGTGTTGAGATCTAAACTCGAAATAATCTGAGCGGCAGACGAGGCGTCGCGGCCGGTCCAAATTGCTACCGGAACACCTCTGTCTTTAAGTAATTTCAGAATTGAGCTGAGACCAGGATAAAGACTCACTTCAGCGGCCGACTTGTTTGAATGTTCTGACAAACGTCTTACTGCAATCAACCCGTCTTCATTCTTTAAAATTCCCTCAAACAAATTGTTCTGGTTGCGACTACGCACGCTTTCAAGAAGATCGACGGTCACTTCTATCTCAAAGGGAGCGAGCGCATAACGAAACGCGGCCATCACCTGATCACCCGAGTCGACAAGGGTTCCATCCAGATCAAAAACAATTGCTTTTGGAACCTTTGAAGAACTAGGCAGACTCATGATCTCGATCCCCCATCACAACGAATTCACCCGGATTAACGATTGGCGCCAAATCGCCTCGCCGTCTTGTTTTTGCCAGAACATAACAATTTCGCTCGCTCAAAGTAGCCAGTGCGATTGGCAAAAGTGACGGCCCCGTGTTCCAACTATTCTTGCCGTAAAGCCCTTGCATGGCAAGCTCTTGATCAATCTTATCTGTGTTGACTGACGAAATCACATCAACCACTTCAAGCACCGAGTTTGCACCCACTACGCTATCACGCTGAACGGTAAGCGTCGCCCCCGGTTTCCAGACGTTGATATCGATACCCCAATCAGATTGAGCACCCACGACCGGCTTTTCTTCGTCGTCTGTTTCGTCACCCGAAACACCTTGAGTCAACTCTATCGGAGAAAGTACCACGTACCCTGCGAGAGTTGCAGCGAGAACCACCCCCACAGTATTGATCGGAATCAATTTGGTTGAGGCTTTTAGCTTTTCAAAATCACTGAGGCCTTTTGCAACTGCTGCGGGTTGATCCGTCCAAGCCCCAAGCTCTCTCACCTCTTCAGAATCTAGACCTGATCCGGTCAAATTGAAACTTCCGGTAATGATCTCACGGCCATCAACAATCACGGTTTTAGCATGAATGGTTTTAGCCACTCGAATTTCAACTCCCAAACTACGTGCGTAACTAATCAAGGCACTATTGCACGAGACATCAAATGCACATGCGTACCGCATCAAAAGCACGACATTCAATTCGCCCTTCTCAATAGATCTGCGTGCCTCGGTGCCGAAGAGTGTCTTGAAGGCGGTCTTCGTGATCCAAGGAGACGCAATCAAAACCGAGCGTTTTGCGCCCCTGATCATCTGACTAATCTTCTTTTGAGCCTCTTGGCCGGTTAAGACCAGAACACCCGATTCGCCTTGAGGGGAACCAGACTGATCTTTAATATTACTGTTCACGATATTTTTTGCGGTGTCATTCATATGACTAATTATACTGTAATTAAATAATTATTGCAAGACCATTATTAGTGATGCTAATGTTTAATTAGTTTCAATAACTTACTAAAAGGAGCCTATCATGGCCAAAACAAAAACAGGTGGCGACTACCCACTCGGCGATCGAATCAAGTACCTGCGTGAACTTCGAGGCCTCACCCAAGCAGCGCTTGCCGAAAAGTGTGGAATATCACAAGGCGCACTTGCTCAATTCGAATCAGGAATGCACGCACCATTGGTCTCTACCTTGGTTAAGCTGGCCGAAAAACTCGACCTTGAACCGGCGCTTTTCTTTCGTACCGACAAAGTTCTTATTTTCGACCTTGAAAAACTCGGCTCTCGCTACAAAAAGATTGGCCAATTGCCAGATGGGCTTTATCGCGACTTAAGCACGATATACTTATTAGCAAAAAAAATGGGATTTGAATGAGCTGGGATGCTGTCTGAATAAATCGGCTTCCGTTGATTTGAGCGGATATACCAGCAGACTGTGATGAATTACGATCAATTTTACCGTTCGCCTGTAGCCTAAATAACGTGACTAGGTTCCGCTAATGCAAGGCCCCCAGAACCTACAGTACGCTAGCCAAAAGCCTGCCAACGATCTCATCAGGGTCAGCGGGCTTTTTCGACGAATTCAACACAAGGCTGTTCAGGTGATAGTGAATTAGAATTGTGTCTTTCGTCTTACCATCCAAAATAATCTCAAAACCAAGGTCCCTGTCAATTATCTTGATTTCAATAGTGTGATCAGAAAATTTGAAAGTGGTTTTACTCAAATCTTTACTTCGAGTGATGGCAACACTCTCACCAGATTTTTTCAGACGACCAGCGACCTCTTCTAAGATAGTAGAAGCAGACTCAAAGCCATCAAGCAATTTCTGACGTAAAAAAGACTTGAGATCTGAGGCAGAACAATTTTCATACTTTCCCAGCTTTTGCTCCAGCAGCAGTCTCCAATGGTCGTTTTTTTTCAGTGCCATATTTACAGTTTACCACGGGGTATCTACCCAGACAAGACCGGAAGTTCATCGGCTTCGAATAGAGCGGTGCGAACTATGAGCACGGCCGGCACTCCAACCCAGACTTTTGGTTCGTGGCGATTACCTGTCGCCCAATTTGCATTCAGTAACTAAAATCGACACGAAACTGCCCTAATCCCGAACATGAGGTTTTGCAGTAACGGCTCTCAGCCTTCCA
>CAITVN010000116.1 GCA_903895855.1 Oligoflexia bacterium
TGTGTGGTGCTTTTTCTTTTCTTGAAACGCAACTGCCACTTGCGCAAAACAAGTGACAGCATAAATTAAGGTTTAACTGTCCGATTTTTTTACTGAATAGGCGATGTTGCATAAAAACAATGAACGCTCAATATTCAGTATCCGCTGACGGGATATCAAGCACTTAACGCTTTGTCCCGTCAGCTCACTTAATCTCACTATTTAGCCATTTTATTCATAAATTTTAAGCGATTACTGATATTTCGAGTTCCCAATCCTGCCCAACACCTCCCACTTCTAATATGCCCAAAGTATGCCATCCAATATGCCCGACTACACATTTAGTAAGTGTGTAGTCTTTTTTTCGGCATTTTGCTATATTGCAAAAATATGGGTAGTCGAACAGACAAGGTTATTTTTTCAAATGAGTGTCGAGTTTTGCGGGACCTACGCAGGAAGAGTGGCCTATCGATGAACCAGGCGGGGGCCCTCTTAGGTTTCTCAGACTCGTATGTGAGCCAAATAGAGAATGGCCGTGCCAACATACCTAAAGGTGAGGCCTTAATGAATTTTTTGAAAATTTATGGCGACATCACACCAAAGTATTTCGGGGAACTTTGCCGTGGCTGGCAGACTAAAAAGACAGATGCTGACCTCATTCGAGAGCTTTTGCCGAAACTAAAGCGTGAACAGTTGAAGTTATTACGCACAATGGCTGAGCAACTAGCTAAAGGGATTGAGTAAACGGGGTCATGCCTTTTTAAGCGGAATCACTTGCCCATTTTTTTCAAGCAACTCAAGGTCAAAACCGATTGGGTCGGTTGCCCCTTTTAAATCACTCGCAGTCAATCTCACATATCGCTCGGTTGTTTTGAGGTCTCGGTGCCCGACCATATTTTGCACTTTTGTAATTGGGATACCTGCGAGAAGCAAGTGGGTGATGAAGCTAGCGCGAAGCGAATGAAAATTTGTTTTCTGAATTCCCAAATCTCGTTGAACGCTATTAAGTGACCTGGCTGCTCTTCCTTGCCTCCAGTCGCTAATTTGAGGCAGGACATTTTCGGACATGGGCGTTGCCAATTTTAGTTCTTTGAGAAAAGCGACAAGTCCATCATTGAGAACAATAGTCCTACCCTCATGAGTTTTTGTAGACCCAACAGTCTTTCGCTTAGAGCACCAGGCTCGGTCAATTCGCACAGTCTTGGTCTCAAAATTTACCTGCCCCCAAGTCAAAGCCAGCGCCTCGCCTGATCGCAGGCCTAACTCATAGACAACACGAAAGATAGGGTACCACGGATGATTCATTTTAGAGGTCCAACGCAGAAGCGTAAGAACATCATCTCGAGACATCGCTTGCAGCTTACTCATTTTCTCTTTTTTGTAACTCACCAAATTAGCCGGGTTAGAGCGAGTCTGCCCCTTCTCCACAGCAACCCTAAAAACCCCACGAATATATTTTGCCAAATTCGCCTTTGTTGCTGTCGTCTGGCTTAATAGTTTAGACTCAATTTGATGTCGAATGACGCTTTCATCAATCTCAGTGATGGGTAGCTCATTCCAACAAGAACAGTGAGCCTCTAACGCTGTCTTCGCAGAGTATAATGTTGAGACGGCCCGATTGAGTTGAAGGTTGTTGATAAATTGGTCAACTGCAGTTTGCCAATTCACCGTCGCCTCGCTATTCTTCTTTAACTCACTAAGTTCGAGCTTTAGGCGATTTTCAATTAACCGCGCTTCGCCCTTCGTCTGAACCGAAGTTACGCGACGAAAACGCTGCTTACCGTTTATTACCAAAGACGCTCGTACAAGATATTTGCCAGTGCTCTGCTGCTTTATTGACACAAATAAATCCTCTAAACGTAATTTCTTCTTTTGCCAAGAATGTAGGTATCAAGCTCTTCTACCGTAAACAACAATGAGCCGGCCCCCCCTGAGCGGGTACCGGTTAATTTGCCCTGACTACGAAGATTGTAGAGCGTCTTAACCTTTTTACGAAGGTAGGCCGCCGCCTCTTCCGCTGTCAGCCATTTCTTAGAAGCATCATGGTAGCCTGAAACTGTGATTGAGCCATTAACTGTTTTTTTCATAAAACCTTTCTATCGGGTTTGGTCAAATGCGGTAACCATTGGACTCAATATCAATTACTATCGAATACTGAACCCATGCCCACCGCCTGAATTTGGCTTACAATTGTATTATACCACTATTTTTTGACCCTATTGGGTGGCGCTTCAAACCAAGGGGTATGGAAGCCTACTATTCACCTATTTGCTCTTTTCAACTAGGCGGTGATCACGTTTTGCATTTATCTGAACTGCAGGAAGCTTCCAGGTGACTGGGTCAGTGATTACAATTGCATTGTAAAACCAATCGCCATCGTTAGTTTCAGCATTGAATACCGATATTAGGTCTAACTCCTTTAACTCCCGAATTGCACTGTTTAGCGCAACTCCCCCAAATCCCATAAGGTCTTTCATCTCCCACAGACTCAACAATTCACCTTCTTCTTGAGTTAAAAAATACAGTAGAAGGGCTTTTGCATTTCCCCTTAGGGTCGACCTAGTAACCTTAACGATGGTGTCATACTGGACCGACTGGCCATATTTTGATAAAAACGACTTTGGATTGCTAAACTGCATAAAAATCACTTTCTCTTTGAGTTCTTGGCATTGAGCCCTGGGAGCTCGATGCTAATGCTCGAATCCGTCATATTTGACCTCTTCAGGCTCGAGCAGTCACCCGCAAGGTTGAAGCAGAAACTATTTCGACTTCAATATTATAGTACCACCAAACGAAAAGTTTCTGTCCCACCCCGACCCTTTCGCAAAAGCTCAAGTCAAGAAGACCAACAATTGGAGTGTCTAAATTTTAGACAGCCTCACAAGCGAATTGCCCAAAATCTCAAAAGCGTATGCTCTAGATCAAGATTGCCATAAGACAAGTTATTTTATCTCAGGCTGGTGTTTCGTTCTGAGGCCTAAGCCAACCCAACTCCAACATCGGACCCAACATAGTTCGAATCTAGTTTGAATTAAACAAATTAATACCTAATAGGAATGTATATATACACCCCCCCTGCCCCTCATTGGGCACTAGAACTTATAGTATAATACTTATGAGAGGTATTTTTGGGCCACTGCCCCCAACATTGTATCGAAGCTCAAAAGAGGGCAAATGAGCAAAAATACGGGTTTAGAGGTCAGATCGCTTCTCTTTTTGATGAAAAATAGGATTATCTAGTACCGGCGCACTCGCCCGCATCCCAACGCTTCTAAACCAAAAAAAATGCCCTAAGAGGTGGGCAGACAATGACATTACACGAAAGTCTAAATACGGCCGAAAAGCAAAAAGAAATGAATCAGCTTCTCGAGAATTTCAATTTAGAAAATATTGAGCAAAATTCAGCCAAGAATTTAATTTGTGCGATGAAACTTACGCATTTCAAACGAGGCACCAAAAACACCTTGACCACCAATCGAGCGATGAGTTTCTTGAAAAAGCAGTACAAGGATAGCAAGAACCTATCTGGCGACACCCTTCGACTGGTCACTTTACTGAACTGTTTCATCACCCAAGAAACAGCTGCAATCATCATCGACAGGAAACATTTCGGTCAGCGATGCCGAGAAGACAAAAATCACAACGGCAAAGCACCGGGTTTAAGTAACAAAGAATATCCAAAATTTTTAGCGGTGGCCTTCAGTTCGAAGTCCTGTTTTTTTTGTCTGAAAGATGGTCGTGAAGACGGTGGGGCAACCGTGATAGGACTCAAACCTAAATACCTAAGTGGGCTATTTGGTTGGGATAATGAGGAGATTACGCTGAGACAGGACAAAGTCCTTCATGCAAGGGGCTCATCACCAAAGAGTAAGATGACCAAGTCTGAAAGCAGGGCAGGGAAAAGCAAAACGGACCAGAAAACGGACCGACTTCAGGACCCAGGTGATGGATGTAAGGTGTCAGTTGTAGGATGCAAGATGAAGGATGATGGTGAGGGCATCGACGACAAAAATTCACCAGCTACAACAATAGATAAAATATCAAAGGCAGTTTCAAGCAAAGTCGAAACTGGCATACCTGAATGGCTTTCATGCCTTTGTGATGACTTGATAAGTGAACTGCATAAAGAGGGCTACCACAGAACACTAAAAACATTTGTGAACAATAGAATCGAGGGGCTACTTGATAATGATTTGGTCTCTGCGAAAGTATTTCTCGATAACGTAAATACATGCCTTAGTACGCGATTCAAAGAGAACGACCAGAACCCCAGTTATAAATACGAAGGCACCTGGTGTCTCAAGGCACGCGGCATCTTAGTCCAAGCTTATCAGCGGCATGCAAATCGCCACAATGCAGCCAGCAATGAAAAGGTTCTCAAGACAAAGGTAGAGGAGAACCTAGCTCGCCTACCAATCGAGTGCCTTGAAGACCAGTACCTATATTTGTATGTAATCGGCCATCAAGATTCATTCGATTCGACTTGGGAAGCGATTCAAAGAAAACGCCGAAATGTTTTCGGGCAATCTTCCGAATGGAATCAGACTTTTGAGCTAAATGAATACTGGAATAGACTGCAGGCCGCCATCACCGAGTCTTGTGCAATACTAAAAATCTCTGCAGACGAAATCCAACTACATAAATCGATTCAGCCTTCTGCTTCTCTCACCAGTACCGAACAAGGCCGAGCAAGACTAGCAAATAGAGAGGCAAACGCCAGTGCGGCAGAAAAGGAGGCACTTGCCTCCTACCGCGAGGCAAAACGAAAAATAGATGAAAATTTTTCGTCTAATCCAGATAAATACTTTTCTGCAGCTGCCTCGTTCGACAAGCGACAAAAAAAGACTTTGTAGGCCCAAATTTTAGCTCACGGTTATGGGTGGCCTTTGAAATCCCAGCTAAGGTGCATACTCTCCTGAATGAAATTGGGCTAAAACTCTGTCAGACCGTTCAAGTTCAATCGAAGTCGATGAAAAAAAGTCTACAATTTAAATATGTAGGCCGCTCCAGCCCCAACAGCTGAACTATTTGGGCTTGCCGTCTGGCCGTTAGTAATAGTTGTTTGATTGCTGCTTTCACGACTTGCCCCTACTACGATATTTTGACCGGTAACACCGACCGAAGGGCCGCCTAATGCTTGCGAGCCTGAAAAGTCATAACTGCCCCCGAAGGCGCCTCCCGAATTCGGTGCCTTTAAATAGGCCTGTTGAGTCCAGTTGGTTCCGATTCTTGAGAAAACATAAGCAGCACCCGACCCTCCAGTCGAATTATTAGAGCTTGCTGTCTGTGCATTTGTTATTGATGTTTGATTGCTGTCTTCCCCGGGGGCACCAACTACTATTATGTCCCCGCTGATACCGACACTGTATCCAAACATATCAAAGGCCTCTCCATTCGAAGCTTTGAGGTATGCTTGATGACTCCATTGTGTTGCGCTTCTTACGAAAACGTATGCAGCCCCCGACCCACCGGCCGAATTGTCTGAACTTGCAGTCTGTCCGTTAGTAATAGTCGTTTGATTACTGTCCTCATCATGTGCTCCCACAACAATCGTATCACCGCTCATTGCGATACTTAAACCAAAGTGATCGTTAGCCCCAACGTTTGGCGCTTTGAGGTAGGCCTCCTGGGTCCATGACCCACCAGACCGAGCGTAAACGAATGCTGCCCCTGATTCCGAGGCGGTCGTATTACTACTTGAACCAACACCATTCGTTATGGTTGCCTGATTGCTCGACTCAAGCGGCGATCCTACCGCAATCGAATCACCAGATACAGAAACAGACCAGCCAAATTCGTTAAAGGTATGAGCATTCGAAGCTTTCAAATAGGCCTGTTGGCTCCAGCTTCCACTTGACCTTACGAAAACGTAGGTTGCTCCTGACTGAGGGGCAGAGTTGTCAGCGCTAGCCGTTTGACCGTTGGTAATTGTTGTCTGACTGCTAGATTCTTGGACAGCAGAAACCGCAATAGTGTCCCCATCTATCGCAACGGCCCAACCAAAGTTGTCACTCGCTTCGGCGTTAGGTGCCTTGAGGTAAGCCTGTTGGCTCCAGTTACCACTTGACCTTACGAAAACATAGGCAGCCCCGGACTGCGATGCGGAGTTATTCGCGCTTGCTGTTTGACCGTTTGTAATTGTCGTTTGGTTGCTACATTCCATCACGGCACCAACCACGATGGTGTCTCCGCTGATGCCAACGGACCATCCAAATGAATCACCAGCATTTGCATTTGGCGCCTTGAGGTATGCCTGCTGCTGCCAAATGTCATTTACTTTAACAAAAACATAGGCCGCACCTGCGTTTGCCGCTGAGTTATTTGAA
Source organism: Oligoflexia bacterium (assembly GCA_903895855.1). Taxonomy (GTDB): domain Bacteria; phylum Bdellovibrionota; class UBA1018; order UBA1018; family UBA1018; genus CAITVN01. The sequence goes on from CAITVN010000116.1 coordinate 6,306, forward strand.
CTCGATGTAGCGCCATTAGTAATTGTTGTTTGATTACTACTTTCGTTTGGTACACCTACAACCATGGTATCGCCATTAATTGCCACCGAAAATCCGAACTGGTCACTTGCCTCAGAGTTTGAGGCCTTAACGTAAGCCTCTTGCCTTAGGAAATATGGGTACCACCCGTCACCAGATGCAAGTGAGCTAACATTACCCAGCAAGTCGACCGCTCGAACATTGGTAAAATATTGGATAAATTGCGTCAGTGTAAGGCCAGAGAGTGAAGCAGATGTATTGGTTCCTACATTGGTCCAACTGCTAACGTCGCTTGCGCCTGCGGTTGTTCCGACCGCAACTTCGTAATGATCAAGACCCACGCCAGTATCAGTTGAAGCAGTCCAAGAAAAGGCCGGGCCAGATACAAACGAAGCACTGCTCACTCCATCATCCAACCCGGAAGGTGTACTTGGACCCGTAGTGTCCAACAAAATGCTTTGGCTGATGCAATCACTTTCTGTGTTGGTTGTGCTTCGGTACTTAACCGACAATGTCTGAGTACCGTCGCTGGCAACTAGGACATAATTCTTAGACGTCGAGAAGGGTTCCCAGGTGCCACCGCTAGAGCAAGTAGAACTTGTTGAAATATACATCTCGCTAGCGTTGGTTGCTGCCAAAGAAAGGGTAAGAGATGCTGATGCCGTTGAAGTAGCGCCGGAATTCACCAAAAGGCTCGTACCTGTTGGTGTAATGGCTGCCGTCTCAGTTTGGGTTGTATTGCCACCACCTGAACTTGAGTCGGTGGGGGTGGTTGCTGAGGCGATGGTGCCAGTCTTTATATTTCTGACTCCGACCCCACACCCAGTAAAACTAAAAACGAGTGCAATGCAAGTGATGCGTAGTTTGAGCTTAGACGTTTCTAAATAATCAATATTCATAAGTTCTTTCTTGTTGCTCACAACTCTGGCATTCGAATTTCGATTGATGCCCTTAAAAAATACGCTGGGTCTGTTGTGTTTAAGACATATCCGCCCTGAATTGAGGTGCCGCAGAACAGGCCTCTTGAAGTGCTTCGAAAAGTCCCATCAACCAAAAGGTCGAATGCCGATTCTACCGTGTTCAACCAAAATTGGCGTCCTGCCCCTGCTAAAACGCAAAACCTATCCCTTGGGCAAAAGCCCAGCTCAATAAGCGGCTCAACGACCTTGAGGCGGGCGCCACCCCCAAGGTCGGGCAATAAGAATCCGACAAGACCTGCAGAGACTTCAAGAATTGGTAAGGGCTTCATGCGGGCTGAAAATCCGAGGCTTGGGCTTGCGCCAAATCCCCCAGATTTTTGTTTTAGCGCCACTGCCCCTAAATTTACTTGAAACCAAAAGTAGTCTGAACTTGGCTCAATGAATGCCGAATCCAAGTTTTCAAGATAAGATTTTCTCTCAAATGGCATTGGCTTCGAGATGCCGCTTGCAGATGAGTGCACCATTTCGTTTTCTTTAACTGATACCCCTCTACCTTCATTAATATCGGTTTCTGTTTTGCCAACTTCGACTGTGCCTTCCAGCGTGTGAAATTCCGCCTCAGCTTTTCCTCTGAATTGGTCGACAACAAATTCGGTTCCGCGCACACCCATCACGGCAGATCGAGTACGGACTAAGTATTTAATGGATTTTGCATTCGGATTTTCTTTCTTAATTTCCCCCCGAATGCGACCTCTCTCTAACTCTGTTTCTTGCCTCGGTTCACCACCCATTGTCGTCGCGTGAGCTGGCGGTTTAAGAAAAAAGAGAGTCACTGGGTAGATCCAAATTTTGGAACCATTTGGATAAACGATAACAGCATGGCTTTTCTCGCCAGTGACTATTTTTTGACCGTACTTGAGGGCCATACCGGTTTTCGCGGGTTTCATGCCGGCCTCAGTTAAGACCTGAACGTCTTTTTCTACTTGTTCGATTATTGGATTTTGTTCAGCGGCCATTGAAATATAGCCAACCATCGAAATGACAAGCATCAGTTTTGAAAACCAATAAAATAGATTTGGTCCGGTCATTTGACTCCCTAGTACGAAGCGGTAGCTGGGTAGCGAATTGAGTTATGGCTAATCCTCATACGGATTGCTTAGAACTACAAGTAGTTCATTGCCGCTAATTGAGTCCCGTATCGCAACACGTGGGTTTTGGGACACCTAAGCTCCGAATCTATTGGTGAGACAGTGCCTGTTGGGTTGGGGGTTCTGTTAAAAAGCGCAGGTAACCGCCTAAAAAGGCGGCTCTTTCCCGAGCACTCCTTTTAAGAAGGTGTACTGAGTGTAGTTTGCAGCTTCATAACCGGTGGCCAGATAAACGTTTGAGAAGCCCATTTTAAAGATCTTCTCTGCCACCACTTCGCCCTTTATTTCGGCACCCAGATTCGCGTCGACATAAACTGACGATGACATTTCAAGCTTATCAGCAACCGCAAAGAACTGATCAGGGTGACTAAAGCTCTTCAGGGTTTTACCTGCAGTGTTTGCAGCCATGGCCCAGCTCATGTGGACTAATTCCTCATCATCATCGATCAAGATGGCATCGAAGAATTGTTTTTTGACCGCAAACTCTACCGGTACAAATCCAGCCATTCCCTTTGGTATGAGTCGCACTTCCAATTTCTGACAACCCTCTAATATGTGCCGTTCTTCAAAACGACTCGTTACCAAGACGCTTTGCTTGCCCAAATTGAGCTCACTTATAAGCGATAGGCCTGTATCGGTAAATCCCAGTAGCTCGTAATCGACCAGGTAGACAGCTTGATGAGCTTTTGTTTCGTTCACCTTGACCCAGTCTCGAAATTGGTCAGGGGTAGACAGGTGAACCACTTCAATTTGTTTCTCAGTCACTCGCAGGGAATCAAATCGACCTTGCCACACTTGATGGATGCTACTGTCGTCATCGACAACAACTATTGAAGTGCCAGGCACAAGGGGTAATCGAGATACAAACCAATTCGGTGATGGTGCACGGGGTATAGTAAGTGTAATGGCTGTTCCTTCGCCAACTTTAGAAGCGATTCTCAGATTTCCACCCCAAGACTCTATCGAAGTTCGAGCGTGATAAAGTCCCAGTCCTGAACCGCCTTCCTTGTCATGAGTTTCACCGCGCCGACCAAGTTTCGCTAATATCTCGGGCGGAATGCCTTTGCCATTGTCGGTGACTCTAATTTCAATACTATTGACGGTTCCAGAAACAGACACTCCTACACGGCCATGATTACCGAGTACTTCGACTGCATTGTTAATTAGATTTGACATGACTCTTTTAAATTCAATTGGCTGAATACTGGCAAAGAGTCCATAACAGCCAGTGTCGAGCCTGGCGTCGATCTCAATTCCGATTTTCTGCCTAAATTGCATTCTCTTTTCGGTGATCACAGGTTCGACAAGGCTTGAAAGTAGGACTTTACTGGCAAGCTCGGTGTCAGTCGACAGGGTTTTAGCTATTAATAAACTCTCAGAGTCTCTATTTCTTGTAAGTGCTGTCAACTCGCGGTTTTTTGCCATGAGATTGTTAGCTATGTCTCTGACTCGACTTACCGCGTTTCGTATGAGTACGCGTGTTGACTCTGGAATGTGAGTTTTATCTTGAACTGCCATCTCAAGCGCAGCTAAAGGACTTCGAATGTCATGGGCGACCTGTGATGCCAACTCGCCAAGAATTTTATGAATTTTTACTTCACTTTTCACTGCTTCAACTTCTAGTCTTGCTTTCACTGCACTTTGAACGAGATCAACCAATCTCTTGCCGACCTCATCTCGAGAAACATTTTGTACATCATTATCAGATCCAACAATTTCGCCCTTCTGCGCCAACAGCTCAAGTTGATCTATTACTTGTACAACCGAACGCCGATACCGAAATAATGGGGCCACGCCGATTATCGCTGACGCAAAGATTATCAAGAAAAACCCAAAAATGATTGCTGGTGATGTCAGGGTCTCTGCACCTATTTCTGCCCATGAAAAGCAAACACGCACTTCACCAACCTGGGCACCGTAACGAGCCACTTGAAAAGTTTTGGCACTAGAACACGATGCTGAATCGATATCAGTAGGCAAAGAAAATATAACCCTGTCGCCCTCGCCGACAAGAACGGATGTGACCGACGGTAGAAGGTTTCTTGCAAATTTTTCAACAAACTGATGATTATCTGCAATAATTGCGATAGCTAGCCTAGAAACGACAATAAATTCGATTTAAACAACAAAAAAACACTGGAAGTAAGCCTATTTTGGCTTTAGTTTTGATTTTACAAGAAACAGAACTTAAGCAAAGAAAGGTCACTTCCAGTGAGGTTAAAAAATAGCAA
>CAITVN010000117.1 GCA_903895855.1 Oligoflexia bacterium
CGCCGCAAACCGTGAATCGCCGCAAACCGTGAATCGCCGCAAACCGTGAATCGCCGCAAATTTTAGAGTTGAATTAGAAAAAATTGGTCGCCATTCTTTTGAAGAAGCGATTGCGCTCACTTCAACACTGTTGTTGTAGACAGAGTTGAATTCCAAAATGTTCAGCACAGTGTGATCAATTACTCGAACTGCTTGCTCGTGGATTTTTCTAGTTACTCAATTTGGACCTTGTCTTGTCGTCTGGTCAAAAATTTCTCACTTTTCGTTCCGAAAACTCTATCTCCATTTGCTCGTGTTAATGCTTCATTCTTTCTAAAAAAGTACTTGAAATAGGCTTAAAAATTGATATAAATCAGTGATAAAATAAGCTATAAAGTCTTTGTAAAATTTAAAAATGCTGAGGGAATTTTCACGTGAAAACTAAACTGACTCAACTGACTACGGGTTCAAGTCAAGACGAAGCTTTGAACCTCTCCTCTCATCTTAAGCGCCTCACGTCAGATGAGTTGCTCTTAAGTACGAAAAATGTTGTTTCAGACGAGCGGCAGGCAACGGTATCATTGATTTCACATCTCGAAGAGATTCAGAGTCGAAGGTTGTTTGCTGAGATAGGCTTCAGTTCACTGTGGGACTTTTGCACGAAGTACCTTCAAATGAGCGAAGGTTCTGCACAAAGACGAATTCAGGCTATGCGTTTGGTAAAAGATTTACCTAGCGAAAAAAAAGAACGTGCAAAGGCAGTCATTGCCTCTGGTCAGTTGTCAGTGGTTAATGCTGCAGCTATTCAGTCATTTCTTGGGGCAGAAAAGAAAAACGGTGCCCCCCAAACCAATCCCATTGACCTGATAGAGCAGGCTTGTGGATTGTCTCAACGAGATCTGCAGGCCAAGCTTCTTGAAATTTCGCCCGAGTGTCGACGAAGCGAGAGTGAAAAAATTATTTCGGCCAAGAAAGAGCACCAACTGAAGTTTGTTGTTAGCGATGAGGTTTTTCAGAAGCTGCAGAGAATCAGGGGCCTTCTCGCCCATAAGTTACCCAGTGCAAGTTTGGCAGACCTCACCGCATACTTCGCAACTCAAGTGCTTGCCCAGCTTGAAAAGAAAAAGGCGATGACAGAGCGAGGTGGATCGCTAAAAGCGAAGTCAGGCCTGCAAGGTTCGCCGCAAAAACCAGATCAAAATAGGGCGATTGAAAGTAAATCAGTTGAAAGTAGCGGAGTTCTTGCTGCGACGAAAATGAGTTCGAATCCAGTATTGCCAGGGCTCATTACTGCCGAAGATCCCATTGAGAGTGCGGCCACCGCCCCGGTCACCGCCACAGTGGCGGTAAAATTTGGAGAGTCATCTTATGTGCCCTTCTCTTCTGTAAAGGCACAAACCAGGGGTAAACGAGTGTACTTGCCGGTTGGTTTGCGCCGAAAGGTGTTTGAGAGGTCACGCGGAAGTTGCGAATACTCTCATCAGGGCCATCGCTGCACATCGATTTACGCACTTGAGATCGATCACCGGGTGCCGTTGGCGCTCAATGGTGCAAATGATTTTGAAAACCTCAGGGTGCTGTGTCGAGCTCATAATCTGCAGCAGGCCCAAAAAAAATTGGGAGAAAAATCGGGAGAGAAGCTAGGTCGTCGGTGGTGAAAATTTGACGACACGATAGAGGTTAGGTGTGTCGAGCGTGACCACTTCGTGGCCGGCGTCGCTCGGCCGGTCTCGTTCGTTCAGTAGGTCTCGTTCGTTCAGTAGGACTCGTTCGTTCAGTAGGACTCGTTCGTTCAGTAGGACTCGTTCGTTCAGTAGGACTCGTTCGTTCAGTAGGACTCGTTCGTTCAGTAGGACTCGTTCGTTCAGTAGGTCTCGTTCGTTCAGTAGGTCTCGTTCGTTCAGTAGGACTCGTTCGTTCAGTAGGATGGGTCTGGCTGTTCGTGCAGGCTCTTTCGCTCGTGCGGCATTGGTTGGGTTGCTTGGCTGATCTGTTTCAGAGTTAATGACTTCCTCACTTTTTCGGGCACTTGCTCATTCGCGCACTGACGCAGTCGTAAACTGATGCCCACCAACTCATTTCGGCCTCTGTCCCAAAAAAAGCCAAACGGTATTTTACTGCCACTAGGTTCACAATACCCCAAACCGATTCGAGTCGGGGTGAGTATTTGTCATCTAAGTGCCTGGTTTTAAAATGGCTTTCACTTTTAATTTATTCATTTTTCTGTTCATTTTTCTGTTCACAGCGCCGATGAGCAATTTGGACACAAAAAACTACTTAAAGGGGGGTTGTTGACAATGGATGAAACCAATACCGGGTCTTCAGAGCCGGCGAGAGAGTTACAAGAGTCGACAACACAGGCTGAGGTGGGCAATAAGCCAAAACTGGAATCGATCAATCATCATATTCAGAACAATCAGACTAATCATGATGGGCGAGTCGAGACAAAACGCGAGAAATACCTCATTTTTTCGATCATCGATGAAACCTACGGATTGCCGCTTTCTTCGGTGAAAGAGGTGATTGGTCTATCGCCGATTACCAAAGTACCCAACGTGCCTGAATACTTTAAAGGGTTGATTAACCTTCGCGGTCAAATCATTTCGGTGATTGATTTGCGTGCGAAGCTGAATTTGCCCAAAGCTGATTACCGCGAGAAAAAAACCTGCATCATTATACTCGAACTTGATGGGTTTATTTTGGGTATCATTGTGGATGACGTCAGCGCGGTTGCTGGATTCATGAGTTCACAAATTCAACGCAATCTCGATATTCAGTCAAAGGTGAGTAAAGAGTTCGTTAATGGTGTCGCGAAAACCGACAATAAGAAGTTAACGATCTTGCTCAATCCTGAAAATGTCTTGAATGTTGACGAACTGAAGATGCTGAAAACAGCACAGATGGCGGCGTAAGATATGACAACACTCATGGCCACATTCGTGACAAAATTCAAGAATACACTCATAAAACGACTAGAAATCACCAGACTAAATGAAATTACTGTAATTAAAAATCAGAACCAGAAGGAGACCTTAAAATGAGCTTCACTCAATTAAAAGTCAGTCATAAACTGATCATCGGCTTTGCCAGTATGATCGCTTTTTCAATCGCAGTGGGAGTAATCGGAGTCACGCAGTTAAAGAAAATCGATGAGATGGACACCATGCTTTATGAAAAAGGCGCGCTGCCACTGAACCACATGGGCAATGCCGGTATTGCCTTTCAACGCATTCGCATCAACCTTCGTGATATTTTAAGAACTGAAAAAGCCGAAGACATTGAACGCTATGACGCCAAGTTAGTGGCACTCGATAAAGAGTTTGACGAAGAGCTCGCGAAAGTCAAAGAGTCGATGATGACTGACGAGGGCAAAAGGCTCATAGCGACGGTTGAGGCTAAGGTGGCAACCTTTGAGGGCTATGTGGCGAAAATTAAAGCTTTGGCAAAAGCGCACAAAGACAAAGAGGGTTACGAAGTATTAGATAAAGAGGCCTTTCAAGCGAATAAAGAATTTCAAGAAGCGATGGATGCACTTGAAGCCAATAAGGTTAAGGCTGTGAAAGCGATTTCTGATGGCAACACCGTGAGTGCCAACTGGGCGATTGGCTTCATGGTGATCTTGCTTGCGGTCGGATCAGTCGGCTCGCTTGTTTTTGCTTTCTTCATTTCAAAGAGTATCACCGATCTGTTGACCCGAGTGTCTGATAACCTTCGCAGTTCGTCTGACCAAGTGGCATCGGCAGCCTCACAACTCTCAGAAGCGTCAACGACACTTTCAAGTGCTTCGAGTGAGCAAGCTAGTGCAATTGAAGAGACCAGTTCTTCGTTAGAAGAGTTGAATGGCATGGTGCAAGCCAATGTCGGCAGCGCTGAGCAGGCATTTGAATTGGCAACGCGAGTGAAACAGATATCTGAAGAAGGCAACGCCACGATGACCAAACTCGAAAATGCCATGCAGCAGATCTTAGAAAGTAATGGCAAGATCGAAGCCTTGGTTTCGGTGATTGGCAATATCGGTGAGAAAACAGAAGTGATGGATGAGATCGTGTTTCAAACGAAACTGCTTTCGTTCAATGCGTCGGTTGAAGCCGAGCGTGCAGGCGAGCATGGCCGAGGATTTGCCGTAGTCGCACAAGAAGTCGGAAATTTGGCTCAAATGAGCGGTAAAGCGGCGCAAGAAATTGCAGCAATCGTGAAAGATAGCATCAGCAATGCTCAGACGATCACGACCGAAAATCGAAAGAAAGTCGATCAAGGCAATGTGTATGTGGCTGAGACGTCCGCTAACTTGAAAGAAATCATGGGTGCGGCAGGTACGGTCGCTTCGGGCGCTAAGCAAGTCTTAGATGCTTCAAAAGACCAAGCCAAAGGCATCACTCAAATCTCAACGGCGATGACTCAAGTCGACAAAGCCACCCAAGAAAATGCTGCAACTGCAGAAGAAGCTGCGAGCTCAAGTCAAGAGCTGACCGCCCAAACTGAAGTCTTGCATGAAGTGGTGGGCGATCTGATGGCCATGGTGCACGGTCAGAATTATCGGCAATCAGATGCGGCTGGGAAATCAGGAGCATCGGGTTCATCGGGTAAGCGCCGCGCGCCTGCGAGTCGAAGCCAAGAGTCAGGCCGAAGTGGCGGCAATTCGAATGTCGTGAAGCTCAAACGGCCGTCGAAGTTCAGTCAAGGTTCGGCGCATGGCGGTGCCCAAAATCATACAATGAAAAAAGCAGTCGGATATGATGGGCCCACTGGTGATGACAATGACCCAGACTCAAACGCCGGGGCTTCGCATAGTGCTGGTGCCGGCAGTAATGATCCGTGGGAGAAACTGTAACGCCAATTCAGTGCTCTTTGGGCGCTTTCGAGCGCATTGAGATCACTGTTGAGGCAGTTGCTAAGTCAGATGAACAGAAGATTGATGACAACGGAGACTGATTAAAATGAGCGACGACGAATTAATGCTCGAAATTCAAGCTGGGTTTTTGATCGAGGCGAAAGAGATGCTCGATCAAACTGAAGACAGCTTTTTGGCTCTAGAAAAAGATCCAGAAAATAGAGCAGTGCTTGAGACTATTTTTCGCTGTGCTCATAATTTGAAGGGCAGTGGGAAAGCGGTTGGTTTTGAATCGCTTTCTCACTTTGCTCATCAAATTGAAAATCTACTCGTTAAGCTCAAACTCGGCGAAGTGGCGATCAATCCGGCAATTATTGACTTGCTCTTGAAATGCAATGATCAGTTAAAACAAAACATCGAAGCGCTGACTCAAGACAGCGGTGCAAGTTTAGATAATTCAGAGCTGATTACGTTACTCGAGCAAGCCAAAGATGGTAATTTGGTGGGCGAATCGCATTCAGAAGATCTCGCACAACTGACTAGCCAAAATGTCGAGATCAAGGCCCACGCAAACGAGCAAAGAGCTCACGCAATGGCACAAAAAGCTCAAGCGGCCAATCAAGCGCCAGAAAATGACGAAACGGTCAACAAACTTGTCGACTCTTCGGTTGAGCCTGTCGCCGGGTTGGGGGCAGGGGCAATGGGAGGCACAGGCGCAGGAGCAGTCGGATCGGCTGGCGCCAGTTCGACTAAGAAGGTAACAGAAGAAGCCATCAGAATTGCGCTTCCGAAAATCGAAAATTTACTCAACTACTTGGGCGAGCAGGTGATCTTGCAGTCAACTCTAGAATACGCCAAGCACGACATCGTTAAAAATCAAGATTTGGTGATTAAGACCATTGGGCAACTGAGTAAAATCACTTATGACCTTCAGCACACCGCGATTGCGCTCAGAATGGTTTCGGTAAAGACAATTTTTTCAAAAATGGAGCGGGTGGTTCGAGATACCGCGCGCGAGTTGAAAAAGCCGATTCGTTTCATTACCAGTGGCGAGACGCATGAACTCGATAAGACGATTTTAGATGCGATCATGGACCCCTTGGTTCACATGCTGCGTAATGCGGTTGATCATGGCATTGAGCCAGAGGCTGAACGTGTCGCAAATGGCAAATCCGCTGAGGGTACGGTTTGGTTGCTGGCGTTTCAGCGAGGGGGCTCGTTTTTCATTGAAATTCGCGATGATGGGCGCGGCTTGAACCGAGATCGCATTCTCGAAAAAGCAAAGAAGCTTGGGTTGGTTAAGCCCAGCGCCGAGCTCACAGACAAGCAAATTTACGACCTTATTTTTCTAAGCGGGTTTTCGACTCACGATGTGGCGACCTCGATATCTGGCCGCGGAGTCGGAATGGATGTGGTGAAAACTTCGATCACTAAACTCAAAGGGTCGACTGAGCTCACTTCTGAAAAAGGTAAAGGAACGACATTTCTCATCAAGCTGCCGCTCACGCTAGCGATCTTTAACGGTATGATCGTGAGAATTGGCGATGAAAAGTATGTCGTGCCCAATTCAGAAATTGAAGAAGCAATCAAAGTAAAGGCCGCTGACGTGCGCCGGTTGAATGACAATGAGGCCCTGATCACGCATTCTGAACAGGCTATTCCGTTAGTTGACACGTTACGACTTTTGTCGAAAGGTCGCAAAAAGAAGGCAGTAATTGGTGAGAAACCAGACGAAAGTCATACGGTCTTGATCACCCGTACCGGCGACGAAAGGTACGCTCTAGTAGTCGATGAGCTGATCACGCAACAGCGAATTGTTCACAAAAATTTGGGTACTGAAGCGAGAAGCTTACCTGGCGTAGCGGGTGGCACGATCTTAGGTGATGGCAGTGTCGCACTCATTTTAGAAACAGCAGCTTTGGTTGGAATTTACAAAAAAGCGGCCTAGCAAGGGTCGCCGAAACAGAGGTGGTTTGTGAAAAGTAGTGCAGCAGCGTTTGTGCCTCCGGCTCTTGATTTTGCGGGGCCTAAGCCGCAGATCAGTGAAAAGCACTTTAAAGTGATGACCGATTTGATGTTGGCCGAGTCGGGAATTTATTTGAATCACACCAAGCTGTCGATGCTCGAGTCGAGATTAGTCAAACGATTGCGTGAAAGTAATTGCGAAAATTTCGATGAGTACATTCAACAGTTGAAGACCAACCCTAAAGAGCGACAAGAGTTCATCGAGGCTCTGACCACTAATAAGACCGAGTTTTTTAGAGAGTGTGATCACTTTGATTACCTAAAAAACACCGTTTTACCAGAGTTCGTGGCGAAGCACGCAGGCTCTTCTAGTGGCAAATCACCCAGTTTTCGAATGTGGTCGGCCGCTTCGTCTACAGGCGAAGAGGCGTATACCACGGCGATGGTGTTGACTGAGTTTTTTCATTTACAATCACCGTGCGATTTCAAAATTGTAGGCACCGACATCAATTCGAAGGTTATCGAGAAAGCGAAGCAAGCGGTTTATCCGGCAGAGTTGATCAAAGCCGTACGCCCTGATTGGGTGCAAAAGTATTTTCAACGAGCGGCGACTCAGCCCGCTCAGTACCGTGTTTCATCAGACTTGAGGTCACTCATTAAGTTTAGAATATTCAACTTGATCAAAGATGAGTTCAACGTTGACATTAAGTTCGACGTGATTTTCTTGCGAAATGTGCTGATCTATTTTCAGCCTGACGTGATCGAGTTGATCATTAACAAAATGGCTAGGTACCTAAAACCGGGCGGCTATTTGTTCATCGGGCATTCAGAGACATTGAGTCGAATCAAGCACCCCCTCACTGATTTGCATTCGGCAGTATTTAAGAAAGTATAATATGGCAGCAACTATTTTACTTCAACCTGGCGATTTGGCTGTGAGCTGCGAAGGCGACGTATTGCGTACCATTTTAGGAAGTTGTATTGCCGTTTGTGTTTTTGATCGCCGCCAAAACTGCGGAGGCATGAACCACTTTGTTTTGCCAGAATTGCTGGGCACAAAAAGTGTAGCTGAAGCCCAACCAGAAAATCGCTACGCGGAGCCTTCAATTCGAAATTTGTTAAAGGCGCTCAAGGGCCAGTTTGGATGCCGCAAAGAAGACCTGGTGGTGAAGTTGGTCGGTGGGGCGAGCTTAACCGTGCAAACGAGTGAGGGTATTCACGCGGGTGCCGCTAACCGAGAGGCCGCACATCGGGTACTGAAGCAATTTGGGTTGAAAGTGTCAGCTGAAAAAACCGGCGGTTTTGTTGGTCTAGAGGTCGAATTCAATAGTTCGACCGGCGAACTCAGAATCAAACCCCAAGAAAGTACTACCGCAAAAAGGCAGGCGCAGGTCTCTTCGGGGCGGGCTGAGCCTTTAGGTGTCAGTTTGAAGCCGAATACCGCACCGATCTCTGCCTCAAGTGGGTCAGCGGTGGCCGGCGAAGCAAAGGCTTCAAAAATTCGAGTGCTCATCGTTGACGACTCGTTGACTTGTCGTCGACTGCTTCGAAAAGATCTCGAACAAGATTCTCGTTTTCTTATTGTGGGCGAGGCCGCTGACCCCTTTGAGGCGATAGAAATTCGAAAAACGGTACCCATCGATGTGATGACTCTTGATATCAACATGCCTAGAATGGATGGGGTTACTTATTTAAAGCAATTCATGCGTTCTGACCCCGTGCCTGCCGTGATTGTCACTGACTACAACCTCGAAGCGTCAGGACCTGTCTTTGATGCACTTGAAAACGGTGCGTTTGATTACGTAAAAAAACCTTCGATAGAAGAGGTCATGAACCGAACCGATCAGCTGCCAGAGTTACTTTTTGCCGCCTACAACGGAGGCAAAAAGATGCGAAAGCGAGTGCCGATCGCCGCGGCGAACACGGTTCAACGAGTGAAAGTCAAAGTGGCAACCACATCTGAGCTCACTCATGAATTGATCGTTCTGGGCGCATCGACTGGTGGCACTGAAGCCATCAAAGATTTTCTCTCTGGGTTACCAGACCAGATACCTCCGATTTTGATTGTGCAGCACATTCCGCCTATTTTTTCTAAAGCGTTTGCCGATCGCCTCGATCGTCTGTTTAATTTTCAAGTGAAAGAAGCTGAAGAAGGAGACTGGATTCAACGAAATACGGTATACATCGCCCCGGGAAATCGGCACATGCGAATTGCGCAAAAGCCGAACGGTTTGCGAGTTGAAATTACTGATGACCCTCATGTGAATCGCTTCAGACCAAGTGTTGATTACCTTTTCGATTCGGCTGTTCAAGTAAAGAAAGCAAAACTTTTGGCGATTTTGATGACCGGAATGGGATCTGACGGGGCGAAGGGGTTGCTGCGATTGAGGCAGATGGGGGCGCACACGATTGCCCAAGATGAGGCGAGTAGCGTTGTCTTTGGAATGCCTAAGGCTGCCATTGAACTCGGTGCGGCCGAGAAAATATTACCGCTCGACAAAATTGCTTCGAGAGTTGTTGAATGGTCTGCTCGACGAAAAGCTGCGTAGTTTCTAGCCGGTGCGCTTATTTAGATTCATCGTGTGGGTGTTTTGAGATTTCAGCAAGAGCTGTAAGGTTCCATCTTGGGCGTTAATGCCTAGTTTTTTTCGAATGTGCTTAATGTGAGTTTTTAAGGTGTTCATACTCACCGCTTCCATCTCAACGATTTCTTTTTGAGAAAAATCTGATGCCAATAAGGTGCAAATGCGAAGCTCAGTGGTGGTGAGTACGGTTCTCAAATTCGAGAAACCTTGAGAGATGTCTAATGCCGATTTGCCCAAAAGTTGACTGAGGTGGGCTAGTTTTCGCGAGCAAATGCTATCGGGCAGTGACCCTCGATCGCAATGTTCATTGACGGCCGGAATCAGAGGCTTGATCGTTTTGCCAAGGTACTGGGCTAAACCTTCTCGGATTGCATTTTTTTCTTCGTCGACGGTATCAGTGATTTTCTTGCAAGCAAGGTTGCATTCATTGAGTTCATTTTTGAGCTGAACCACTGAGGCATGGTCTCTGAGGTCGTAAAGAAAATACCTGTCATTACCCAACTGAAGCTCACGGCAGCGAAAGTGAACGGTTGAGTCTTTTACTGAATGGGCTCGCAATGCCACATTTTGTCTGGCTAGCAAGGTCTCGTTATTGCTAGGAATGAGGTGTGATTTTTCGAGGTCGATCAGTTGAGTAAGGTTTTCATTCGACAGAGTGGCTTGCTTTAGGTTGAGTAGACTTCTCGCTTCATCATTTAGCCAACAGATGTTGAGCTCTGAGTCAGTGAGTAAGTAAGCCGCCTCTGAGAGGTCTCCGAAAAAAGAAATGAGTTTCTTAAGCTCTTCTATCTGAAAGGTCATTTTGCCAGGGGGCTTTGAATTGAGCGCAGAATCAAGCACGGGGAACCTACCTTTGGTTAGAAGCTCAGCACATTGGTGAATAACAGAGTCACAATAGCTGCGAAAGATCATAAAGAACACCCTTTTCTTACGTTAGGGTTGACACCAAACCCCGTTATCGATTAATGGTCATGACACTATGAGCCTTTTAAAAGACGCCACTGAATTCAAGAAGTACGATAGCCGTTCGATCGAAAAACTCATCACTCGCGGGTTAGTCTCAGAAGTTGACTATAAAAAATACATTGAGACTCTGCCAGACGATTCAGACAACGCACAGTTCATCAGTTTAGAAGAAGTGGCCGAGCTCAACGAAAAATAATCACTGAGTCGAAAATCAGTGAGTGGTTTTTTGCAATTATTCGAAATCAGCCAATAATTCCGTTTGCTTCTTTTAAAGGCGACACGCTATCTTGTGGCCCTTATGAGTGAATCCAAAATTGAAAATGTTGTCATCTTAGGCACTGGGCCAGCGGGGCTAACTGCTGCCATTTACACCGCGAGAGCCAATCTGAATCCATTGATCATTTCGGGCGAACAGCCGGGTGGGCAGTTGACGATCACGACTGAAGTCGAAAATTTTCCAGGGTTTCCAGAAGGTGTTCAAGGGCCCGAGTTGATGGAACACTTTAAAAAGCAAGCCACTCGGTTTGGCACTCGCTTTGTAGACGGCAATATCAAGTCGGTCGATCTGTCGAAACGGCCATTCACCTTGACCAGTGCCGACGGAATGACGATTAAAACTCAAACGTTGATCATTTCGACGGGTGCTTCAGCCAAATGGATCGGTATCGAAGCTGAAAAGCGCATGATGGGTAAAGGTGTTTCGGCCTGCGCCACGTGCGATGGTTTTTTCTTTAGAAAACTCGATGTCGCCATCGTGGGTGGTGGCGATACCGCGATGGAAGAAGCAACTTTCTTGACTCGGTTTGCGAACACCGTGACCGTGATACACCGTCGTGACACCTTGCGTGCGAGTAAGATCATGCAAGAGAAAGCCATGAAAAATCCGAAAATCAAATTTATTTGGGATACCGAGGTTCTTGACGTCATTGGAGATAAGGCAGTTGAGGCGTTGAGGTTGAGAAACCTAAAGACAGGTGAGGTCACTCAGTTCAAAGCTGAAGGATTATTTATCGCAATTGGTCATGAGCCCAATACCCAATTGTTTCGTGGGCAGCTTGAGACCAACGAGGCCGGATACCTGAAAGTTGAGGCCGGAACCAGCAAGACGAAGATACCTGGGGTGTTCGCCGCCGGCGATGTGGCCGATCCGGTTTATCGTCAGGCAATTACAGCAGCAGGTACCGGGTGCATGGCCGCAATCGATGCCGAAAGGTATCTTGAAGACCTCGGTAGCCACTGAGTCATTATCGAAAAAGTTATCTAAGTAATGAGTAGTGATGAGTAGTTAAATGAGGAGTCAGTGACCATGATCAAAGAACCCCAAAACGAGAGTGAACAAGTTCGAGTTAGGTTAGGAAAACTGGCCAAGTTAGTTGAGCAGTCAGAAAATCCTTACAAGAATGGCTACACGCCTAAGTTTCAAGCTAAAGCGCTGCATGTGCAGTATGCCGAAACTTCGAAAGAAGAATTGGCTACCTTGAATACGCAGGGTTCGGTGGCGGGTCGTTTGATGACGAAGCGCCTCATGGGTAAGGCCGCATTTGCGACGATCAAAGATTCGACGGGGTTATTTCAGCTCTTTATTTCTCAAGATAAACTGGGCCCAGAGGCGTACGAGCGATTTAAAGAATTAGACATTGGCGATATTATTTTTGGTGAAGGGCATGTGTTTCGCACAAAAACCGGCGAGCTGTCATTAGGCTGTGAGCGGGTTGTTTTATTGACCAAGAGTTTGCATCCGCTGCCTGAAAAATTTCACGGTATTAGTGATATTGAAATCAAGTACCGCCAACGTTACCTAGATCTGATCACGAGTGATGAAAGCCGAGATACGTTCAGAAAACGTTCGATGATCGTGCAAGAAGTTCGATCATTCATGGTAGATCGCGGGTTCATGGAAGTCGAAACTCCGATGATGCATCCGATTGCGGGGGGGGCGACTGCGAGGCCGTTTATGACCCATCACAACACCCTCGATATGGACCTATTCATGCGCATTGCGCCTGAGCTTTACCTGAAAAGGCTTGTGGTCGGCGGGTTTGAGCGCGTTTTTGAAATTAACCGCAACTTTCGTAATGAAGGCATGTCGATTAAGCACAATCCAGAATTCACGATGATGGAGTTCTATCAAGCTTACGCGACGTATGAAGATTTGATGGTATTAACCCAAGAGCTCTTTCAATCTCTTGCAGACAAAGTGTTGGGCAAACGAACCCTCAACTATCAAGGCACCGAAATTCAGCTAGATGGAAACTGGCATCGAATCAGTGTTGAAGATTCGATCATTCAAATGTCTGGATTCAAAGATCGTGCAAAAATTCGCGACAAAGGTGCGCTGCTTGCCTACGGTAAAGCGCATGGCCTACACATGGACGAAAAAGATTCAACCGGCGGACTTCAAATGGTGATTTTCGACCATGAGGTTGAGGCCAAGCTCATTCAGCCGACGTTTGTGACCTTATATCCGCTCGATGTTTCACCTCTGTCTCGTAAAAATGAGAGAGACCCCTATTTGACTGATCGGTTTGAGTTGTTCATTTATGGTCGTGAGATGGCGAATGCCTTTTCTGAGTTGAATGACCCGATCGATCAAAAAAATCGGTTTGAAGATCAAGTGAAGCAAAAAGCGCAGGGTAATCTTGAAGCTACCGACATGGACGAAGATTTTGTCACAGCCCTTGAGTACGGCCTACCGCCAACAGCGGGTGAGGGTATTGGTATTGATCGCTTAGTGATGCTGTTTACCGATAGCCCAAGTATTCGCGATGTGATTTTGTTTCCGCAAATGAGACCCGCAACCAAGCTTGAAGAGTGAGTCTAAATAAACCATGATTCGAATGTCTCGCTCGATCGTTCCTACACTGGCTTGGCGTTTCTTACTTTCTCGAGTATCGGGAGGGTTTCTTTCTTTTATTGCGTGGATTGCGGTGCTCGGTGTGTTGCTTGGGGTGACGGCTCTTATTGTTGTGACGAGCGTGGTCAACGGTTATGAGTCAGAGCTCGGTCGGGCCATTTCAAGCTTGAATGGCGATGTGGTTCTCTATTCTCGGGGCGAACCGATTCAAGATCCTGAAAAAATTGAAGAGAAAATCAAGTCGCTTTTGCCAGAGGGGCAGGTTTTAGAATCGCTGACCTCATCTTTTATCATGCAGCTGATGGTGTCGGGGCCAGACGCAGTGTCTGGAGCGGTACTTGAGGGCATTGATGTCGAACGAGAAAAAAAGGTCACCGCGCTTTCAAAACGCATCGTGACTGGACGCATGCCCGAAACTGATTACGAAGTGGTGCTGGGTAATGCGTTAGCTGAAAAAATTGGAGCCATCGAAGGGTCTGAAGTTCGAGTATCGGTACCTTATATTGGTGATGGTAAAGACTCGAGCTCAAACACCCAGGGGCCTAAGGCTTTCAACTTTAGGGTTGTTGGTCGCGTGCAGCTCGGCATGTACGATTACGATTCAAAGTATTTTTTTGCGAGGCTTGAAGGAGTGCAAAAGGCATTGAACCACCCGGGGCGCGTGACTTCATTTAAGTTGAAATTAAAAGAGGGGCAGAGTGCTAAAGCAGCAGCCGACAAGTTGAGCGAGGCGTTTGGATTTCCGTTTCGGGCCAAAGACTGGAGTGCTTTTAACAAAAATCTTTTCGCCGCGATTCAGCTTGAAAAAGCGGTACTTTCAATTCTTTTGACTGCAATCATCATGGTGGCAGCGTTCAATGTGATTAGCACGCTCATGATGATGCTGCACGATAAAGAAAAAGAAATTGCGATCTTAAAGGCGATGGGATTTTCTCCGAAGCAGGCCTTTCGATTGTTCTTGATCATGGGTGTTGGCATCGGAATGGTTGGGGTTGCGTTAGGAGTTGGGTTTGGGTTTTTTGTGAACGAAGTGATTGATCAGACTCATTTGATCTCGATTCCTCCACAGATTTATAATTTAGACCACCTGCCCGTATTGACCAGGTGGCGAGAAGTGATCGCCATTGCAGGCACTGCATTGTTCATTGTCGTTGGGGCAACGTTGTTTCCGGCAATTAAAGTGGCTAGGCAGTCACCACTTGAGGGAATTCGTTATGGTTGAACTGATGAAGGCCGTTGGCATTCGAAAGGTTTACAAAAAAGGAAAAACCGAAGTGCCGGTTTTAGGGGGGGTTGATTTCACCCTAAATGTGGGAGAAATGGTGGCCATCACCGGAGCATCGGGCGTCGGCAAGAGTACGTTGTTGCATATTCTAGGAACCCTTGAGGCTCCGACCGCCGGACAGGTTTTTTTTGGGCCCTCACAACAAGATCTCTTTTCTTACTCTGAACAAGCCCTCGCGGTCTTTCGTAATAAGGCCCTAGGCTTCGTATTTCAGTTTCATTATTTATTGCCCGAGTTTTCAGCACTCGAAAATGTGATGATGCCCGCCTTAATAGCCGGTCACACGAAATCGGCTGCATCGAAACAAGCCAAAGAACTGCTCGACTTTGTCGGGCTAAATCACCGTTTGAATCATCGCCCGGCTGAACTTTCAGGCGGTGAGCAACAGCGAATTTCAATTGCTCGGTCTGTCATTTTGCGCCCGAAACTTTTGCTCGCCGATGAGCTCACGGGCAACTTAGACTCAGCCAATGGTGAACACATTATGGAGCTATTAGCAAAACTGAACCAGGCAACGGGTGTGGCTGTTCTTTTGGTCACCCACGATCAATTGCTGGCAGCACGAATGCATCGAGTTCTTCATATGAAAGACGGAGTTTTCGTTTGACACTCAGGGTAAGGCCCCCTACACCTAAGTTTGTGACTTTTTTGCAGAAGTGTCTGCCTCGACCAACAAAGATGAGGCTAGTGAAGTTTTGTGTCTCGAGCGCAATCGGGGTTTTGACCGCCTTAGGTTCATTGGCACCTATTGGTGGACCTGTTGGATCTTTGGGATTTGTCGGTGCTGCCCTCGGTTTTGAGTCGAGTGCCTTTGCTGCGACCGCGGTAAAAACCGCTCAGAAATCGGCATCTCAAGGGGCAGCTGCAGCCGAAGTGGTTGCGAGTAAGTTTTACGGAAAAACGATTGTTGATATTGAGATTAAGGGCAATCAGCGCATCGAGCGTGAAGCTGTCGTGGGCAAGTTGCAGTCAAAAAAAGGCGGCAAGTTAGACCGCGAGGTGATTCGAGCTGACATCTTGGCCATTTACGAGATGGGCTACTTTGATGACATTTCGTTTTTGGCCGACCCCAGCGGTGACGGAGTCTTGATTTCGATTGCGGTTAAAGAACGGCCGGTGATTTCGAAGATTGAATTTGAAGGAAATGACCGAATTTCAACGTCAGACCTTCAAGAAGTGATCAAGATTAAAGAGTGGTCGATTCTTGATATCAACAAAGTCAAAGAAGACGTAGCCCGAATTCAGAAGCATTATGAAGACAAAGGATTTTACCTTGCGAAGGTAACCCATGAACTTTCAAAGGGCGCACAAGCCGACCAAGTTGAACTCATTTTTCATGTCAGCGATTTCGATAAGGTTCAGATTAAGAAAATCACTTTCTTGAACAATAAGGCTTATTCAGATGAGCATTTGAAATCAGTATTGGGCGAGACCCGCGAAGGAAGTTTTCTTTCGTTTTTGAATGATTCGGGAAGTTTCAAAGAAGGTTCGTTTAAGCAAGACCTTCAACGTTTGGTTTATTGGTATTTTGACCATGGCTACGTGAAGTTCATGCATGAAGCACCGATCATTACGGTCAGTGATGACAAGAAATGGCTTTTCATTACTATTTACGTCAATGAAGGCGAAAAATATAACATGGGAACCACTAAGTTCTCAGGTGACCTTCTTTTTACCGACGAAGAGCTGAGAAAAGACCTTCAGCTTAAAGAAAATGAAACTTGGATGATTTCGAAGAGAAATAACG
Source organism: Oligoflexia bacterium (assembly GCA_903895855.1). Classification (GTDB taxonomy): domain Bacteria; phylum Bdellovibrionota; class UBA1018; order UBA1018; family UBA1018; genus CAITVN01. The sequence goes on from CAITVN010000117.1 coordinate 16,213, forward strand.
ACATCCAAAAGCTGACTGAAATGTATCAAGACTTAGGCTATGCGTTCGTGAACGTCATACCCAACATGAACATTAAAGACGAAGAAAAGATCGTCGATATTGATTACGGGTTTGAAAAGGGCACGCTAGTCTACTTTGGTGAAATCAATCTTCTCGGCAATACTAAAACTCATGACAAAGTGCTTCGTCGCGAGCTTCGAATTCATGAAGGTGAGTTGTTCTCAGGTTCAAAGCTTCGAGAGTCGAAAGAGAATATCGAGCGCTTGGGTTATTTTGCTCCGGGTGAGGTGATTTTCAATCAGATCACTCCCAAGGGTAAGAATGAAATTCTCAATATCGATATTTCGGTAAAAGAGCGTTCTACCGGTAGCATTACCTTGGGCGCGGGTTACGGCAGCTTGAATGGTTTTTTCTTTCAGACTCAACTCAGTGAGATCAATTTGTTTGGCCGTGGCCAGACGCTTCAATTGCAGGCAGCATTTTCGGCCCAGCAGAGCGATAAGAGTTTCAACTTGGGATTCACTGAACCGTATACTTATGATTCAAAGTGGAGCTCAGGGTTTGACCTATTTTATGTGATGCAGGGTATTCCGGGTAAGTATAACACCCGAAAGACCGGTTTTGACCTGCGGCTTGGACATCCGGTCTACGATTACACGAATGCGTTCATCACCTATAAGAATGAGTTCATGCGCCTCGAGTCGACAGCGGGTTCTACCGTTCGGCAAGAAGACATCGATGCCGATAGTGGCACCTTATCGAGTATCGTCTGGAGCTTGGTTAGAGATAAACGAAACAATCGTTTTGAGCCGAGTGGCGGCGATTACGAAAGTGCCTCGTTTGAAACCGCTGGTCTGGGTGGCACGAAGCGCTTCTTGAAACTGAATGCGAATACTCGCTTCTACCGAAAAGTGGTTGGCGACCTAACCTTTCGAAATAGTCTCGAGTTTGGACAGGTGTTTCAAGTGGGTGATCACATGATACCGCCGCTTGAACGTTTCTATTTGGGTACTCCAAATAATATGCGCGGGTTTACTCCGCTGTCGATTAGCCCTTACGTGATGCGAACCGATTCTAACGGTAAAGAGCAGAAGTACTTTACGGGCGGTACTTCTGAAATGTTGGCGATTGCTGAGCTCGAGTACCCTCTCATTAAAGAGGCTGGGCTAAAGTTCGTTTCGTTTCTCGAGGCTGGTAATAGTTTTGATAAATTTCCGGGCTGGCAGCAACTCAAGTTTAGGGCTGACTGGGGTCTCGGGTTGAGGTGGTTTTCGCCGATCGGACCTCTTAGGTTCGAGTGGGGATTTCCGATCAATCGTCAGGGTGATGAAACTGACAGCAATTTTGTTTTCATGATCGGACCACCGTTTTAATAACGATAGTAAATAGAGGAGAAAATTTCAATGACGACAGCGACGTGTATGATGAAACTTGGCCTTCTGATAGGATTGATGACAGTTTATTCTGCCAGTGTGCAAGCAAGTACTGAAGCTGTAAAATTTGGCGTTGTCGACATGGCGTTTGCAATTCAGGCGAGCGAGGCCGGAAAAGCAGCAAAAGTTCTAATGGAAAAAGAGTACAACCTAAAGAAGAAAGAACTGCAAACTGAAGAGGCTCAGATTAAGAAGTTGGGCGATGAATTTAGAAAACAGGCTTCAGTATTGAGCGAAGAAGCCAGAGCCCAAAAACAAGGTGAGATTCAAGAAAAAATCATGCGGTTTCAAGAAAAGACTGCAAAATCACAGGCCGAGATTCAGCAAAAGCAGCAGCAGCTGACTGGGCCGATTGTGAAAAAAATGCGCGAACTGATTGCAGAAATTTCGAAGAAAAAATCGTACACGATGGTTTTAGAAAAAAGTGAGAACACGGTTCTTTTTTCTGAAGAAAAAGATGATTTGACGAAAGAAGTGCTTGAACTGTTTAACAAAAATAAAATCTAAGATTTGAAGGAGATAGAAACTCATGAACACTAAAAATACAAAAGTTACTCCAAAATTCATTCTAGCTCTCGTCGTTTCACTGGGTGCGGTTTCGACAAGTGCCGTTGCCAATACTGAAGGTCTGAAAATTGCGACAGTTGATATGCAAAAAGCGATTCAGACGGTTGATGCGGGCAAGAAGGCTCGCGGGCAGCTTGAAAAAGAGTTCAACCAAAAGAAAAAAGAACTTCAAGACGAAGAAACACTCATCAAAAAGATGGGCGAAGAATTCAAGAAGCAGTCATTGGTTTTGAATGAAGAAGCACGCATGAAAAAGCAGGGCGAACTTCAAGAAAAAATCATGAAGTTTCAAGAGAAGACCTCTAAGTCACAGGCCGAAATTCAGCAAAAAGAACAGCAATTGACTGAGCCGATCGTGAAAAAACTTCGAGAAATCATTTCTGATACTGCTAAGAAAAAATCTTATTCGCTCGTGCTTGAGAAAAATGAAAATACCGTGCTTTTCTCGCTAGAAAAAGATGACCTGACCGGCGAAGTGATCGAGTTGTTTAATAAAACTAAAATGTAATGAAAAATAGGGTGTGATGAAATCGAGTCTTGCGTCTGTCAAAGAAATAGTTGACTGGTCTCTGGGCACTATTCACTGCGATCCAAATCGATCGTCGTCTGTTGTTGATTTTACCGAACAGGCGATTGATTCGGTTAAGCCTTTGGCTGACGCTGACTCGAGATCTCTCGCATTCTTCTTTTCAAAAGACTACCGGTCAGACCTCAAGACCACCCAGACGGGAGTTTTACTCGTCGATCGAAAACTCTTATCGATGATCGAGTCTGATGCCCCGCACTTGCTTCAGACCGCAGTCGTGATCGTATCTGATTCGGCTGGTGTGGCTGTGGCCCGAGTGAGTCATGAGCTTTCAAAGCGAATCACCCCTTGGATCAGTTCGGCAGTCGCTGCGCCCCTGGGGGTGGCAGCCGTTTCTGCAGCAGGTGCGGCTGTGCCGAACGTTCACCGCAGTTCAGTTGTCGATGAAGAAGTTCTATCAGCTGGTGGGATTGCCGCGGGAGTCACCATCGGCCCTCAGTGTGTGGTTGAAAAAGGGGTGGTGATCGGCGCTAGAACTCGACTCATCGGTCAAGTGTACATCGCTCCCAATGTAGTGATCGGCGAAGACTGTGTGTTGTTTCCTGGGGTTTGCCTCTACGAGGGCGTGACCATCGGAAATCGTGTCAGAATTCATGCAAACACGGTGATCGGTAGTGATGGGTTTGGTTATGTTCAAACACCGCTGATTGGCGAGGGCGGCAGGCCCGTCGGAATGCAACACCATAAGCTGTGGCATTTGGGTTCGGTGGTGATTGGCGATGACGTTGAAATAGGGGCTTCGTCGACAGTCGACCGCGGCACCTGGGGAAACACGACTATCGCCAATCAAGCAAAGCTCGATAATCAAGTTCACATCGGTCACAATGGCAAGCTCGATGAGGGGGCCGTGATTTGTGGGGGCACTTGTTTGGCCGGGCGAGCGAGCGTAGGCAAGTTTGCTTTTGTTGGTGGCTTGACGGGAATCGATAATGCCGTTCATGTGGGCGATGGAGCAAAAGTAGGGGCATTATCGATGATTACGAAAGATGTTGAACCCGGAAGCGTAGCGCTCGGCAATCCTCAACGCGAGTATCGTGAACACTTTAAAGCACACGCGGCGCTTAATCGCATGATCAAGAAAAAGGGGTCTTAATTTTCATGGCAACCGAGTCTGCTTCAAAAGTGCTTAATCGTTATCGAATGGGTAGTGACCAAATTCGAAAATTCTTGCCTCACCGATTTCCTTTTTTGTTGATCGATAAGATTCTCGAAATTCATCCGAAAGGTGATCTTGACGATAAAGTGGGTAATTCAGCGAAGGTTGGCGGTCGCGTGGTCGCACTGAAAAATGTGACGTTCAATGAACCCTATTTTCAGGGGCATTTTCCAGAACTGTCAATCGTGCCCGGGGTGTTGTTGATTGAGACGATGGCGCAAGCGGCGAGTTTCGCACTGTACCCCTACTACGAAGATGCCCTGAAATCAGTGCAAGACAGTTTTCAGTGTATTCTGGTCGGCGTTGATAACGCCCGTTTTCGAAAGCCAGTTGAACCCGGAGACACCTTGATAGCTGATGTGACGGTCACTAAATGTCGCGGAAAAATCTGGGCATTCGGTTGCACCTTGAAGGTAGATGGAGCCGTCGTCGCTGAAGCTGATTTGCTGGCGAATTTCGTATTAAGGAGTGAAGTGAAATGATTCATTCAACCGCAATTATTGATAAGAGAGCAGAAATACACCCATCTGTTGAAGTGGGACCTTGGTGTACCATCGGACCTCACGTAAAAATTGCTGAAGGCACTAAGCTCATTAGCCATGTGGTGGTTGATGGTCACACGAGCATTGGAAAAGCGAATGTGTTTTATCCTTTCGCTGTGATTGGTGCTCCACCGCAGGATTTGAAATACAAGGGTGAGCCGACCCAGTTGATCATCGGTGATCACAACACGATTCGTGAGTCAGTGACCATCAATACCGGCACCATTCAAGCGGGCGGTAAGACAGTCGTGGGTAGTCATTGCCTTGTGATGGCGACCACTCATTTGGGGCACGATGTGATCATGGGCGATCACGTCATCGTCGCAAACGGGTGTGCTTTAGCTGGACACGTGACGGTCGAAGATTTTGCCACGATTGGTGGTATGAATGGCGTCGCGCAGTTCGTGAGAATTGGCGCTTATTGCTATACGGGTGGATTTTCAGCCGTTGAGAAAGACATTCCGCCATTTAGTATTGCAGTGGGAGTACGCCCTTGTTCGGTCAAAGGTGCGAACATTGTCGGGTTGCGACGAAAAGGATTTCCGGTTGAAGTGATTCAGAAAGTCAATGAGTCGATCAAATTGTGGACCCGTACCGATGTTCAAAAAGAGCAGGCACTTCTAGAGATCGAAAGTCAATTTGGTGAAGTGGCCGAGGTTCAAAGACTGGTTTCATTCATTCGCAAAAGCGAGTACGGGGTTTCTCGGTAATAAATAAGTGAAAATTTGGATTTCAGCTCTCGAAATTTCTGGTGATCACCATGGCTCAGGAATCATGAGGGCACTCACCGAATTATTGCAGTCTTCGGGCGTGGATTCGATCGAGTGGGTGGGAATCGGCGGCGAAAAAATGCGTGCTGCAGGATTGACGGATTCGCTTGTTTCAGCAGAGCACTTACGGGTGATGGGGTTTTTTGAACTTTTGCCTAAGCTCGCCGAGCTCATTGGGGCCCTTCAAAAGGCGAAAACCGCCATCGCGAGTAGTGAAATTGATTTGGCGATCGTGATCGATAGTCCTGATTTTCACTTTCGCCTTTTTGAAAGCATAGCGGGTAAGAAAATTCCGCTCGTCTATTTTATTCCTCCAAAGATTTGGGCTTGGCGAGCTGAGCGCCTCGAAAAACTGAGGCGGTATTGTCAGCTGATTTTGTGTGTTTTGCCTTTTGAAAAAGAAATTTATGACCGTGCGGGAGTACCCGCTCGGTACGTTGGGCATCCGAGTATTGAGCAATTAGATTTTTCTCTGAGTCAGTCTCAAGCTCGAAGTGTGTTGGGTGTCGCGAGTCAAGACTGCGTGATAGGCCTGCTACCCGGTAGCCGTCGTTTTGAAATTGAACAGCATTTTGAGGTGATGGTTCGAGCGGCATTAGCCCAAGTGCAGTCTTTAGGTGAGCGAGACGTTCGAGTGTTGGTGGCGCCGGCTCGGCAAGAAGACGCCGTATTGATGCGAGAAATGCTAGGCTCTCTTGGTCTGGGCCCAAGGGGTTCGCGAGTGCAAGTATTAGATGCCCGGGTGGGGTCATTTGCGGCTTCTGAGTTGGTTCTTCGTGCCTCTGATGGTGCGATTGTGAAATCAGGCACTTCGACTTTAGAAGCGGGATTGCTTGGGTGTCGCCATTTGATCATTTATCGACCGAAGTGGTTGAGTCTTTTTTTTGTGAAATTTTGGGTGAAGTATTCGGGGCCAGTTGGGTTAGTGAATCTTTTTATTGATGGTCCTTGGGGTAAGACCGAAATCACTGAGGTTTTGTCTGAAGAATGCACACAAACCCGACTTTCGATTGAGCTAAAGAAAATTCTTACCGATCGTGTTGAACAAGATCGGCAAACCCGGTTTTTTGAAACGCTCACGCGGGTGGCAACCCAAGACTTAGACAAGTCACCGAGCTTTAATGCGGCCAGAGCGATTGGTGAAATGTGGAATAGCCATCAAAGGGGGCATGGCGAGACCGATCGGCCGACTGTCGTGAATGAAGCCGTTTCTCTTGCTAATCAGGCGTTCACCACTCTTGCTTCAGTTGTCTGGGGCGCGCTCAATTGGCTAAACCGCTACCTACACTCTCGCGGATTTTTTAAGGTCGATGAACTAGGTACCAAGGTGATTAGCGTCGGAAACCTTGAGGTGGGCGGAACCGGAAAAACGCCTCTAGTGGCCATGATTGCGAAGCGGGCCTTGCAAGAGCGCAAAAAAGTCGGGGTTCTCACACGGGGGTATCGGGCCCAATTTGAGCGGCAAGGAATCGTGATTGAACCGGGAAGTCGGTTCAGAGTGGCAGATATTGGCGATGAACCCGCAGTACTCAGGCAGTTATTACCTGAAGTCACTTTGTTCGTCGGTGCGAATCGACAAAAAATTTATAGTGATTATGTGCTAAAAACTGGCAAACGATTTGATTTGCTCATTCTTGATGATGGGTTTCAACATTGTCAAATTGCCAGAGATTTGAATTGTGTAGCTTGGGCCGGAAACTCAGGGGCCGGTCGATTATTTCGCGACTTTACTGGGGCATTGGCTAATTCGGATTTGGTTTTTTGGACTAAAGGAGTGTTACCTCCGCCGGTGAGAAAAGGCTTTGCGCCTGTAGTGAGACTGAAAACGCGGTCTCGAATGGTTGTGGGCTCAAATGATCAATTGGGCTCATTTTTCTTAGTTTCTGGGGTCGGTCGATTTGAAGATTTGAAAATGAGTGTCACTCAATCGGGGTTTACGGTGGGTGGTGAGAAAAGTCTTGACGATCACCACGCCTACACGGCTTCAGAAGTCGAGGGCGTTCAGAAAGCCGCTTTGTTGGGCAAAATGAAGCTTTTGACTACGCTGAAAGATTGGGTCAAGCTGGTTGAAGTGGCTGATGAGGTGCTACAACACGAACTGTGGACAGTGGTTGAATCGAACTTTGAATTTGAGACTAGAAAAGATGAGGATTTGTGGAATCATTTTTGGCAAAAGCTCTGGTCTTAGCCTTTCTCAAGACGATTGGAACCGTTTATGGTTTTTCTCCGAAATGGCTGCGGCGCGGGGTCGAAAAGTGTTTGGCGATCTTATTTCGAGCGACTTCGTTTAAGCAAAAAGTCATCATCGAAAATTTGAAAATCTGTTTTCCAGAAAAAGAGGCCGAGTTCGGCCGAAACCTTTTAGAGTTTTACGAAGCGTTTGCCCGTCTTGTTTTTGAAGTCACGATGCTTTTTGGGGTAGGTAACCCGATGGCTCGGTATTTGAAAAACGAAGTGAAAGTAACGGGCACCGAACACTGGCAAAAGGCCCATGACTTAGGTCGGGGAGTCATTTTTGTTTCTTCTCACGTAGGAAATTGGGAAATCATGGTGGGGTCTGCTGGGCGGCTCAATATGAATTTATTGATGGTGACGAAGCGCCTAAAGCCCCGTTGGCTTCATTCAGTCATTGAAAATGCTCGCTTGAAATTAGCGGTTCGTGGTGCCTACGAACCGCGCACACTCTCGGCGGTGAACGAGCATTTGCGCCAAGGCGGCACGGTTGGATTTGTGATTGATCAGTACACAGGGCCTCCGGTAGGTATTCGAGTGCCTTTTTTTGGTAAGTATGTGGGCACTCATTCGGCGGTGGCGTTGACCGCGAAACGTTCGGGCGCCCCCATTTTGCCAGTGGTTTGTTACGTGAATAAAACAGGTAGCCACCAGATTGATATTTTGCCTGCCGTCGACTGGGTTACCGATGACAACGCTCACCGCGAGATTGCACTCAACACGGCGACACTCGGCAGATTCAGTGAGCAGTGTGTGCGTGATCACCTTCATCAGTGGCTGTGGATTCATCGCCGATTCAAAGGTAACCTTGGGCCCCTTGAGCCAGGCGAGTGGGAGAACCCACGTATTCGCCGGGGGCGGTAGTGGGTCTGAAATTAATTGGCCGCGGCCGCAGATTCACCGCTACGCTGATAATTTACCGCCACAGTGGCGGTGAACTCTCGGTGTGGTGGCGAACGATCCGTATTGTAGTGAACGATCTGTATTGGCGGTGAAGCTGATCGTTCTACTGAATTTCTAAAATGAGTTTTGGCTGCATTCTGGCATCGGTTGACTCACGTGAGCCGAAAATGTCGAGACGCCAGTCACCGGTGTTGCTAAAGATCAGAAACCCATTGTTTGCGGTGGCAAGCGGTGTGATGTCTATTTGAAATTGACGAGCAGATTCAAAAACGGTCGATGTGGTTCGCGCTGGTAAACTACCAGTCGAGATAGACGCTGACGCGCAACTTGCGCCAGGGGTTGTCCAGTCAGCGCCGGTGCCGGTAGAGGTCCATGTGGCTCCGGTGGCGAGTGGGTCGTGCTCGTGTGTGCCGGTGCCTTCAACCCATGCGCTTGAGACTTGGCAAACAGCGAGCGTTCGGTCGGGAGAATTGTAGGCGGTTTCTTGGTGATAGAGTTGCAGAGTCGCTTTGCGAATCGTCGCGCTGGCTGAAATCGAGGTGGTATCGAATTTCAGCAAAATCTTGGCGTTGCTGGTGTCTGCGTTTTCGCGGTAAAGTGAAATCGTGCTGGTTTTTCCTGAGTTCGAGTAGCCTGGAAACACATAAGTGTCAGCGGCCGCAGTGAGTTCAATGATTTGAACCGGTGCGGGAGATGGTGACGGAGACGGGCTCGGTGAAGGAGTTGGCGATGGCGTTACACTCGTCGGTGAAACCTTGAGAGCGTCGATGTACAAGTTGACATCGACATGAGTTGAGCTGTTGCTGTAGTCATTGGTAAACGCGATTCGCACTCGGTGATTTCCCTTAGTGGGATTGATATTGACTAAATATTCGCTGATTGTAGTCGAGTTCACGGTTAGATTTGCGATCGTTGTTGTGTCGAGTAGCACTCGCATGTTGGCAGTGTGTCCGCCTCCGATATCTGCTCTTGCCCGTATTGCTATTTGATATTTTCCGGCTGCCGGAAATGAGAAGATTTGCTCTAAGTATCCATTTCTCAGAAATGCCATCTCAGTCGCTCGGCGAATTCCGTTCGAAACGGTGTAGGCGAGTTCGCCTTGTACGCTAACCCCCGTAGGTAGAACGGTTACCGTAGGAGTTGGTGTCGGCGTTGGTGTTGGTGTTGGTGTTGGTGTTGGTGACGGCGTTGGTGACGGCGTTGGTGACGGCGTTGGTGACGGCGTTGGTGTTGCGCTTGAGCTGACGAGGAGTCGTACGCCGGCGGGTTTGACGACGACTCGTGGAATGGTGATTAATCCGCCTGAATCGGCTTGAACAGTGCCCGATTGTAGAAGCGCGTTGGTGGCCGCTAACCTGACTTCGTACCCATAATTTTGATTGGGTATGCGCACAAAAGATTGAGTTCTGCGCAAAGTGAGGTCTGCGGTTTGTTCGGGCCCCTGGCCGCAGGTGTTTGAGTAGATGTCGCTTCCGACTGAACAAACACTGATTTGAAAATTACCCGTTTGATCAATCGGTGTGCCGTCCCAGTTATCCCAAGATTGTGAGGTTTTGATTTGGCCATTGAAATTGCTCGGCCCAGAGGGAGGCGTTGCGGGATTGAGACTGACTTGGCTAAACCCTAGTGTCGCTTCGTTTTTGCGAACTTGAAGACTCGCAAACGGAACCAGACTCGAGTTCGAACGCAGCGATGGCAAAATTCCGGCGTATGAAAGCCATTGGTGGTTGGCGCTCACAATTGAACCAGCCCAAGCTTGTTTCGATTGACTGAACGGTGCATAGGCGGGGGCACCTTGAGTTGACCATTCGATGGTTGTGTCAAGACTACCGTGTGCAAAACCCATCGGAACAAAATCTTCGTATTGCCGAAGCGCCGCTTGAAGTTGGTGATTTTGCCAGGTCCACACGCCTTGACCGTTGTATTTTTTCAAGCTGTCGGCATAACCAGCGGGGCCGTCAATTTGAACGGGCAAATTGAGAGCAGCAGTACCCCATTTTTGTGCGACATCTGCGCGCCAGTCAGATCCACCCCCATCGCCTGAGGTTTGGTAATTGGTCATCGGTTCGCTAGCGTAGGCGCCCGCGAATACATTCGGATACCGAAGCGAGAGAGCTAGAGTGCCGCTTCCACCCATAGAATGCCCATAAACATAAACGCGATCTGGAGACACTGAGCCCGTCGGCGGAGCCCGAAGCACATCGCGAACCATTTTTAGAACGCGTTGCTCTGTATAATTCGCGATGGTGTCGCCTGCGCTCGGTGCCGGTGATTTGCGGTAATCGTTCTTTTGTGCGAATCCAAAGTGCCAAGACTGCTGACTGTCGATCGAGTAGATTTTAAAAGCGCAGTACCAAGGGTCAGGGTCAGACGTCATCGCCGAATAGCGGTTTCCGGCCCATCCATGAAGTACGAGTAGTACTGGTGCAGCGGTTTGAGTGCATTGACTCGGGTCGAAAACAGAATAGTCGTATGCGTAGGCCAAGGCGTTTTTAATTTCTGGTGCTGAAGAATTGAATCCATAATAGCTATTGAGTGAGTTGGGTGCGTGAAAAGTGGCATTCCAGCGTCTCAAGTTCATATACTGAATGTAGATGTGACCGTTTGCCCCCGCATTCACGGCCATTCGAACCGGTGAAGGCTCTGAAATCGTCTCGATGACTGAAGCTGCTGACGCATTATTTGTAGCAAATGCTGTCGTGTTTTCAACGCCGGCAGAGTTAACCGTTGTCACTGCGTAGTAGGCTTGGTTAGCGGTAGAGATGTCAGCGCTTTCGATGGTCCAAACCAATAATCCGGTATCTGCAGCCAGTGGTGTTGCATTGTCATCAATCACTAAGCGCTCTGAATACCGAGGTGCCCAGCCTGAGTTGGTGAGTGTGTAATTTCCAAAAAATCGACTTGACCCTTCGCCGATCTCATAAAGTTTGGTTGCTTGGTTTAAGTTTGAGGCATTGATGGGTGAGCTGTGGCGATAAATTCGATAGGTTTCTCCTGAAATTTCGGCTCTTTCTGTGAACGTAACGAAGGTTTGGCCACTGCGGTGAAGAACCTTGAGTGCCGTTGGTTGAGCGGGTTCAGTGCCGATCGGTGTAGAACTGGGTGGTGGAGTGGGTGTCGCTGAGGAGGTAGGAGTAGGGCTAGGAGTAGGCGAAGCCGTAACGGTTGGCGATGGGCTCGGAGTTGCCGTAGCAGTTGATGAGGGAGATGGCGATGGCGATGGCGATGGAGCTGGCGCACTCAGTGGAATGGGCAATCCGTCGGCTCCCACTTTCATGTATAGCGATCCTGATTGGGCACCGAGTGTAACCGAATTTGAGCCGAGTTTTTGATAGGTCAAAGAGCTGACCGGTTTGGCGCCGGTGTCGGCGACTCTTCCGCCACCGCTGAAAACAATTTCGGCCCAATATTGGCCGCTTAAAAGAGCGGGAAGCTGATAGGTACGACTGGTAGATGCCGGATTGACCAGCGCGTAGCCTCGTTCAAATTCGCGAGTGTAAACTCCTGAGCACGAACTGCCATTTAGGGTGCCGCTGCAAAGCGAACTCAACTGAGTGGCCACTGGCGCGGTCGGTTTACCTAGCACCATTTCATATTCGGGATACCAGTGGGGTACGTCTGTAGAACCCAGTTCATTTGGGTACATTGAAATAAACGCTGAGTTGCCCTTGAAAAGGTGAAAGTTTGAGATGATGAATTTTCGAAAAGCGAGATTGGTGACAGAAAATCCAGAGGGTTGGGCGATCATGATCTTGTCGTTACCGATGAGGCGTAAGATTCTCTCAGCAGCAATCGCCCAGTCGCCTTCTGGGTTCGGAGTTCCTGAAAAACCCATAAAGAATTCGATCATCCCACCGTCAAGTGGGGCGAGGTAATTGTTGTTATCCCAAGAAGTGACTAGGGCACCGAAGTTTCCAAGCGAAAAATACCATTTTGCCTGTGATCTCAGTTCGGCATTGAGTTGTTCGAAGTAGTGAATGGCATCTGGATTCCAACAATCATCGAGTACGGTAATGTCAGAGCTACAAAAACTACTGTACCAGTCATAGGGGGTGAAGCGATCATTTCGAATGTGGGAGGTGTCTAAGAACACGCCGTCAAAATCATTGAGAGGCATTCTTCTCATGATTTCAGCAATCTGATAGCGTTTCCAGGCGTCGCTTCTGATGTCGGCGAGATGGTAATTGTCTGAATGAACCACACGCGTAGAGCTTCCGATAGGATGATGATAGTAGTAAGATTCTTCTGCGCGCCTTGGGTCTGGGGCGCCCGTCGGTTCAATCGTATCGAGATCCCAAGTGTTGAGTTCGGTGATATTGAAATCAGCAGACAAGCCGTAGGCAAGTTTGTACTGCATGACGATGAAGTTGGGGTTGTATAATCGAATGCGGTCGGTCTCACGTTTTAACATTTTTTGAACGCCCACGTAATTGGCGGCGACGAACCGGTTTTGAGCGTCGGTGAGTTGATTGCTCAATTGATCAGAAAAAACCAGTACTCGGTCAGACGAGTCGGGAAGGGTGCGCCCATACGGGCCGGTTAGGCGAGAGTGATCTGAGCTCGAAACCTGATCGGTGGTCGGCGTCTTTTGGTGTGACTGGTGGTGTGACTGGGGCAGGTCTGGTTGTTGGGCTTTATCGCAGCCAACCAGAAGGTGAGTGAAGCTAAAGCCGAGTGTCACGAATAGCGTCTGAATTTTCATTTTACTTGTCTCCTCGAAACCGAGCGGGCATTTGCGATTTTGTGTGTGGCTCTGATGATACAGCTCTTCGGAGTCTGAGGGAGAAGCTTAAAAAAATGAACAAAATTTATGTAAATAAAAAAATCGCACTCGTGAGGCTATTTATAGCGAGATTGTGCGCAATAATGGTGGGTTTTTTTGATAACCGAGTTCAATGCTTATTTAGAAAATCGTCTGGGCAGCGTAATAGGGTACAGGTGCCTAAATACGACAATACCTCAGAATAGATCTTTTACAGAACCACTCTGAGGTATTGACGATCGGTTTACTTATCTTGTGATCTCTTGCTGCGGCGCCAAGAGAAGATGGCGGTTGCGAGGCTGCCGGCAGCAGCGCCTACGGTTGCAGCTACGGCAACGGTCTTGATTGGGTTTTGCCTGACGTATTGGCGGCTGCTTTCGACTATTTGTTCGCCGGTGTTAGAGATGTTGTCAGCGATCGATGTCACTTTGTCGGTGGCATCGCGTGTCATGCGAGCAATCTTGTGCTCGGCATTGACGAGCCCCGCTTTGAATGAGGTCGCTGGTTTTGGAGTATCGAGTGGTTCGTTAAAAGAGTCTATCATCGAATTCGACATGGTGGTTGTTCTCCTTTTTTGGTGATGGGTTGAAGAATTAGTGTTTGAGGGTGTCTTTTGCCTTTTTTACGCCGGCATCTTTGGTGTCTTCAAAGCGCTTGACGATTTCTGCAAGCTTCTTCTCAGAGCTTGCTTGAGCTTCTCCGTAACGCTGCTGAATGAGCCCGCCGATCGCTTTCATGTCTCCTTTGGTGCGCTCGAGTTCATCATTGGTAAGCTTTCCCCAAGATTTTTGAACCTCGCCCTTAATCTCGAGCCATTTACCTTTGATACTATTTTCGTTGAATTCCATATTACCTCCTTCAAGGTGCAATTGAGGTTCAACTCATATGCAATGGTTGGACCCTTTGTTGAGAGTCGTAATAGCGCAATGAAATTCGGGA
>CAITVN010000118.1 GCA_903895855.1 Oligoflexia bacterium
ACACGCCTTACCTGGTTTTTTAGCTCTTCAGGCTCGAGAGTGGTAATGGCGTCACCAAAACCTGCTAGGAGCCGAACCAGCGGCTTACTAATCGGCATCAAGAGTTCAACGCAAACTTTGTCTTCACCTTCAACACTGGTGACCTTTTGAGCACAATTAATCTGGCAATCAGTGAAGTACTCTCGAAGCTCACTGTTGCCTGTTATTTTTATAGCAACCGGATTATTCTTACTACCACCGACCCCCTCGAATGACCCAACCCACTCGATATAGGCTTCGCGGGTCGGTCTTACAAATGTTTCAGTGGTTAGTTTGACATCGCTCATTCTCGAAAATTTGACTCGCTTATAGGGCTTTTCACCACTAATTGACTTTTCGAAATCGTGAATAATTAGGTACAAGCTACCCCCAAACATTTCAAGAGCCACTAACCCGAACTTTCTGAATCGGCTGGGATCTTTACCGTCTTTGACGACTCTAGATTGGTATCGGCAGGTAATTGCCACTTCTTTCTTAAAGGCCTCAAGCACCAGTGCCAGTTGCCCATGAATATTTTGTTTAGATCGACCGCTCGATGAGTCTTGTACCAGAATAACTGACTTGAGGAGCTCGTAGGTCTTAATTAGCCCAGTAGGTAGCGAGCCAAGAATCTGTGCCTCAAGCCCATCGGTCATTGCACCCAGGTATTCTGGCGATGACGCCTTGAAAAGGCTCAACGACATCGCCAGTGCCGGAATACTCTCATCAGTGACCTTGAGTTGAAAACTTGCTTTAAACCCTTTCGCTAAAGAAAAGCGTTCGGGGTGCCCACCATCAGAAACAATGCCTTGCTGATGACTCAAGCGATCGAGGTCTCGTTCGTAGCATTTGCGCGAGAATCTCCACCCATTTTTTTTATTTAGGTATTCGGTAATTTCACGTTTCGTTAGACCATTGTCGCTCGTACGAGTTTGAAGCAGCCGAATCACGGCATCTTCTCTCACTTCAGGTCTGACTGCTCCAAAATCGCGGGCCATGGTAACTCCAATTCAAAAGCGTAAAGTTTACGCTCTTGAATGGATATTAACCGACCATATGGACAGGTGAGGTCAGAGGAAAAAAAATTCGGATGGCACCACTCGTTGCTTTCGATCATACTATTCCCAACGATTTCCCGGATACGGAACAATATTGTCATTCAGCTCCAATTCAACTAAAAATTCCTTAAGACGTTTTATCATTTTGTATCCAGACTTAGAAGCGGCGATAACAACAAAACTTGGCCCAGAAAAATTCGACCAATAAGTAAACGCCCGAAAAGGAGTATGCTTATCTTCCTTGTAGGCATTTTTGAGTGCTTCCAACTTCCTTTCTATCTGTTTGACACCTCGGGCCTTCGCGACCCTCGCTCTCCATTCTTTCTCGGTTTCACCGTCGTCTTTTTCAGGCTTTCGAACTCCACTGGACCCGCGATCTAAAGATTCATCATAAATAATAGCAATTGAATCCATTCCAATTCTTTTGTGAATTTTACTAATGGCTCTTGGCGTGATGTAGTGACAATTTGTATTCCTAGTTGAGGCCCTATTAGCGAAAATCCCAGTATCTGGGTCAACAAAACAGATTTCAGTCGCCGCGTCGATCGAAGTAACCTTCGGGCAGCCATACCCCTCTATAATTGGGCAATTATTTTCTTGGCCGTCCGCACACCCATTTTCACAGTCACTAAGTTCAAAACACCTATCAACACCCAGGAATTTTTCATACCTTTTTCGATCAGCAGGAACACCCAACAAAGGAACATTACCCGTTGTAAACATGGGCAGCGCCACAAACTTCATTTCGTTCGGTTTACCGGTAGCTTCCCTCACTAAACCTAAAAACCCCTTCTTCATCAAATCCTTCGCATCACCAATTCTCTCAATTTTCATAGGTATTCTATCCTCGGTGTTGTTGTACTAAGAGTGTTCAATCAACGTTAGCAGACTCCGGCATTGGTCTCCATACATTTTGGCTCAGCAGACATCCACATTCGTCACGATTTTGACAACAATTTTAACTAACTCAATCCCGTAGCACCGACCCCAAATAGCTGCAAGATCCCCCTCTCCCAAATCCCCACCCCATGACCATCTAACAGGGTAAGCCCACCCTCATGATTTACGATGACCTACTCCCGATCGACAAAAGCGCGAAAGAACGCCTCAAACTGCTCAAGCAGAAATTCCCTAAGCTTGATGGCTAC
>CAITVN010000119.1 GCA_903895855.1 Oligoflexia bacterium
ATTTAATGTAGGTACGTCAGGCGGAGTCACCAATTTAATCGTTATTTTTGAATCATCGACACCCGAATGTGCCCCCAACTTAACGACACAGAAAGACGCAGTCTCAGATTTCAAAAACCCTTCGGGCAGTGTCATTTCAAACTCCGTGACACCACCTTCTTTTGAAGTTTTTACCACCTGAAGGTCGGTAGCGGTTTCACTCGCCGGATCAAAATAGAACTGCGCACTGGATGATTCCACTTCGTAAGCAGGTCGATTCGAAATGAGTACGACAACGATCGGATCATTGGCTCCGGTTTCAACACTAAACGGTCGCTCAATTACGCAGGTGGCGCCAACCTCGCAATCGATCACTTTTGTTACCGAACGATCTCGGTGCTTCAAAGTCATCGACACCCACCTAGGCTTTGGAGTTGGTGAAGGTGACGGCGATGGCTGCACCACCACGACGGGTAAAGCACTTGCGACGGGTTCTGGGTCAGGCGGTGGTAAGGCTGTACCTATTTCAGATGGTAAGCCACCTAAAGGCAGTTCTTGTTTTTCGGTAGAAGGCGCTTCAACGGTTGGCGCTTGGGAAATTTGTTCTTTTGGCTTTGATTCTCTAAATGCACAGGAACTTGCGAGAGCAAACAAGAATACAATTGAAACCTGGTTGATTAACTTCATAAGTCTTCCTTTTCGATTTGAGTTGGAGCTGACAACGCTTCTGAAATTTGCCAGCCTGATCGAGGTTGTTGAGGATTGAGATTCTCGCCCTGCATAAGAGGCAGGACTTCATCGATTGACTTCGTGGTAGACACAGGCAGCGACTGTGAGGCGACCTCACCCCCGATGTCTCTTGATTCGATGGCGACTGCCGATTCGTAACTAAACTTCATCGTTTGAAACGCTTGTAGTTTTGGCTTAATCAACCGGGTCACTGAATCAGTCTTGATAGACAAAACGGCTTGGCCGGTTTTTAGCGTTTTGATTTGATCAGGGTGAATGATGAACTCTTGCACTTCACGATTTGAAGCTGAACCCGTACGAGAACCCTGATTGGTCTGAAAGGTGCGTTTGAGAATGCTTTTAGTACCCAGGAATCTAGACCACGTTTCAGCGTCATCGGGTTCATCTTGGCGAAAAATCACCCGAATATTACAGTTGCCTTGAATCTGTCCGGCAAACTCAGGGCTAATGCGTTTTAAGTCTGAAAGAGTCTGATGAATCAGGTGAATCATAAAGCCCGCAGACTGAGACTTATTCATAAACGTCACAAAGGTTTCGGTCGCAAACGCGTCAAACTCATCGATGAATACCGAAAACGGTTTTGGGTTCATAAGCTCGGGATGAATCTTGAATATGCCAGAAATGAGCATGAGCTCTTGGGTGAGTAGCCTTCCGACTCGTGCGCTTTGAATTTTTCTGGCTTCAGTCGGTAAATCAACAAAGAGAATCTGATTGTTGCGAACAATATCGAGAAGGCTAATCTCTTTTTTCATCACTGCATTCTTGCCAACAGCAAGAACCGACCGCCACTCGGTGTCGACAAGGTTTTGTAGGTCAAGCCGAAGGCCTTCGAGATTTTCGCCCGCACTCTTGAGCTCAGTTGCCACATCTTTTAAGGCCGAACAGACGTGAGACAAGTTGAAACCCTTGGGTTCAGTCTTCGTTAAGCGGGTAAACACTTCTAGATGTCCGTGCTCGCACCATTTTGCGTAGTGAGGTTCTGAGTAAATCGAAGAATTATAGAACTTACTTTGTAGCTCAGAGACATTGCCGAGACCACAGGGGTTCCAGACGTTTGAATCTTTTAAGTAGGTCGAAGACAAGTAATGAAGGTCGTTTTCACGACCGGCGACTTTGCAAAGGTGGCGAATTTTTTCATAAAGGGAGCGATCACCCTTGGCATCAAGAATGATCATTCCATAACCTCGGTTAATATCGGCCTCACAAAGTTGCTCGATGAAAACGGTTTTTCCTGAACCGGTAGCACCCACTATGTGCGAGTGCCGCCTTCTGGCGTCGTCGCTAAAAAAAGCGTCAGCAATCTGCACTCCTGGGCCGCGACGTTTGAACGGATTGCGAGGCGAGCCCGCGCGTAATAAAAGTTCGGGCGCATAAAGCGTACCGATCGACGCTACCGCCGCGGCGGCTAAGACGGCTTGCTCTTTGGTAAAGTTCATCCACATTTTAAAGTTCTCTCCTTGAAAACCAAAAGCTCTCACCCTTGACAGTCCAGACCGCGGGTGAGTCAGTGAAAAGTTTGTCGTAATGAATGACGCCGATTGGCTTAGTTGACTGAGCCGCCGTCACGGCAACCTTCACTGTCTTCTCGATCGCAGCCGTAGCGGCGACATAGAGCACGAGGTTGATCGATTGAATGCTATTCCAGCGGCCGCAAAGTTTGACGAGCCTTGATCTCGATTTGACTGAGTTCTCAAGTTCAAGAGCGACATTAACCCCTGACGCAAACGTGAACACTCCGTCAGGAATTTCATAAAGGTCATTTTCTTTTAACGCTCGTTCTGGCGTAAAATTGGCGTTCCAGAGTTTTGAAATTCTCAGACGTACTGACGTGACCTTGGCGTCATGAACTGAAGTAGTCAGTAAAAGCCGTGCGGCTGACCTCACAAAAGTTGCACTGCTAGATTCAGCCATCATCGCGCCGGTCTTAGTCACTCGGTAAGCGGGTTGCTCAAAAACTGGCACTAACTCGCGTCGCAACAATTTCAGTTCACAGAGTTCTTGAAGCCTTCTTTGCGATTCTCTTTTAGCACACGAACCTTGGTAGAAACTCTCAACATGCGAACGCAAAACAAATTGTTGTTCGTAGCACAGTTTCAGGATTTCAATGTCCCTTGCCTGCAACTTTACCATTTACCCACCACCCTCAATTCTAACCACATAAAGCGGGGCCGCCCCCTCACACTGACCCATTTCATCTTCATTCGAGCCCATCGATAGATAAGTCTGACCCCGACCACTCACACACTTCGTTGAGGGGGCGGGGTCAGACTTTCGAGAG
>CAITVN010000120.1 GCA_903895855.1 Oligoflexia bacterium
TAAAGGGCATGAGCTTTCGACAAATGAGTAAGTTATTCAGGCTAAAATCGATGAGAAGAAATTTTTTGTCGGGGTTATTCTTAGCGACCTCTATCCAGTGCCAACCCCAGCCTGTACCAATATCTACGATCAAACTGTTAGGATGGGAGGCGTACTCTTGAACTTTATCGTGGGTTAAGCCTCGCATGACAGGAAAACAGTGATGGAAAGATGCCTCCTTGAGTAGTTCTTCTTCTGTACGATCTAGGTCGGCTCCTACGTTCTCACGCAGCTCAAGTTCGGCTTGCTGCGGGAGGCTTAATGAGCCTTTGAAGCTACTGTCGATAAGAATGCCTGGTTCATAGGTTTCAAAAGATTGGCTCTCCAAAAGAAAACGTGACCAGTCAGGATACTGCATTAATGGGGTGGACTGCATTTGAGGTCAATTTACACTGACATTAGTTCCTGTCCAAGGGTTTCTTGAGGATTCCCCATGCAGCGAGAAACAAAGCCAAAACGACCTGCATGGCGACCAATTGGCTTGAAGTTTTGGGGCCAATCGTCGAATAGAGGTGATGTAGCGACAGGAGAAACACGAGGCTCAATACTCCTAAGAATTCAAAAACCGACATTCTATTCAACCAGCGTGATCGCTTGGACAAGTAAGCGGCTCCCATCACAAAAGGCACTAGGCCGTGAGTACTCAGGCGGCTTGCGCTTTGTCCTGCGACAATCGGCCCGGCTAAGAGCGGTTGGGCTAAAATGCAAAGCGCCATAAAAAAGCACATCATTGCAAGGTTGTTATAGCGCGCCTTTTTGAGATCTTTGAGTACTTTAAGTTCGATAAAACCTAAAGAAGAAATGGCGATAACAAGAAAAGGCAAGAAAACACGCAACACATACTCTGCAAGCTCTCTGACCGAAAATAGGCTTGAGTGCAACCAAACAAACAAACCGCTTATTGATTCACTACTAACGGACTGCTTGGCAAAAGAAGTGACAATCCAGCCTGACCCTTTATAGATCAAGCCAATCATCAAAACGATGAGAGCCGTGGTCGCAAGGCGAAGAGGTAAAGTGAAGGCGTTTTTCCAGTTTTTTGAGGTGAGCATCCACACAACAAGGGTCGGAATAATGAGGAGAGTAGTTTGACGTGCCAGAGCCGCAAGAATGGCCCCTGTGATTAAAATTCGAATATTTACACGCAGAAGACCTAGGAGAACGACGGCAAGTCCAAAATTGAAAAGTAGCCCCTGAAGCATACCGGGGACGAGGGCGTAGTAGCGAAAAAAGTACGGGCAGGCAATGAGAAGTGCATTCCAAAATATCGTATTACGGGCGGTCAATCCCAGGGTTTTGAAAATTCTTGTAGAAACTCCTACCAGACCCACAGTGAGAAACAAGGTCGCTGCATAGTAAAAAAGCCGAAAGTCAAGGTTTGTGGCTTTTGCAATAAGCCCCAAGGCGTAAGGGGCAAAAAAACGCTGTGCGTGATGAAACGCCATTTTATCGACCGGGAAGTCTGGAGCAGCCTGGGTGATGCTCACGTAGGGCGCAACGTCTT
This sequence comes from Oligoflexia bacterium, assembly GCA_903895855.1. GTDB lineage: Bacteria > Bdellovibrionota > UBA1018 > UBA1018 > UBA1018 > CAITVN01. Next base: position 1,544 of record CAITVN010000120.1, read on the forward strand.
GTTTAAGCATGTATTCTATAGCGGCATCCCAGGGGAGCCAAACGTTTGTGAACAATACGAAAGCTAGAAAAAGTAGGCTCCAGAGGAACTCTTTAGGGTTGAGTTGCCGAGTTTTGTGCATTTTGCCCGATTCCTTTGATAAAATAAGACCCCATTTCGGTAAGACCGTCTTCTTGAATGAAAAGGCCGGCAGCAGACACAGCGGCCCGGTATTCTTCTTGAGACCTTAGGTAGCCCCATAACTGCCCCCGGGTACGAATGTGAGAAGCGTGAAGAGTGTTACGATAAATTTCACGGGCAAATTCAAGTAGCTTTTGGTCGAGCGTCTTTGGAGGGGTATAAAAAGAAGCGCTGATCAAAAGGCAGGTCCCTTGCGGGGTGAGTTTGCGTTGCACTTGTTTCAAGAATTCAATAAGTGCCTGGCTTTCAAAGCAATAGTCGATTGCCGATAGGCAGATGACATCGTAAACGCGATCAGGCGGAATGCAATTGGGAAACTTGCCCAAATGAGTGTTTGACGGTGGGAGTATGTGTTTCAGCCACTGGAGTGGAGCGGGGGTTAGTTCGGTAATTTCCAGATTCTTGTACCCCGCCTCGAAAAGCGTTTTTTCGACGAAACCGATTCCGCAACCCACTGAAAGAATGCGGGTGTTGGGCGAGGGCAGAAGTCTTTGAATTAGTGAAGCAACATCTGTTTTGAGTTTCAACCAATGAGGGTCGATTTCGCTCCAATTCTTAAACGTTTCAAAGAAAATATTGTAAAAAGCTGGGTAGAATTCGGCTCGGGGAAAGTGGATCGAGTCGAGCTGAGAAATTTGTGTGAATGGGATTCCAAACCAGCTA
>CAITVN010000121.1 GCA_903895855.1 Oligoflexia bacterium
GGGCCAGAGCCGATCGAAATTATACGATTATTCACTTGTAAACCCATTGCCCCGGTGCTATTTGACGAAATATGCGAATTAAAGCTCAGTCACTGTTGCCTGGATTCAATTCAAAGACTGTCGACATTTCTCATGGCGGCGATCACACCAAGAGCAAACGAAAAACGCGTAGGCCGATTGACCCCAAGCAAGCGCTTCACGTGGTTTTGCGCTCATCGATGGCGCGCGGTTTGAACTCGATGCTGCACCCCAAGCATTGTGATCACATTTATCATTTTACCAATGATCTCGCTAAGCGCTATGGTGTGCGGCTTTATCGCTACGCAAACGTAGGCAACCACATTCACCTTTTGATCAAAGTTCCATCACGAATGATTTGGCAGAGGTTCTTGCGAGAAATCTCAGGTGGAATCGCTATTATCGTTACGGGCGCTAAGAAAGGCGCCTCATTAGTGAAGAACGATACCGGGCGTAGTTTTTGGGATCATCTAGCTTTTACACGAATTGTACACTTCGGTCGGGATTTTCGAGGCATGGGTCGGTACCTTATTAAAAATTTATTCGAAGCTGCGGGCGTTCCTATGAAAGCACTTCTAGCCCAAGGCTACCGAATCCTAGCAACCGAACCAGACGGCGCTCCACCTTAATTAAAGAGCAGGCACCCAGTCCACGCCAACCGCCGCAAGTTATTGGGCAATTACCAAAGGAGACGATCAATATCTTTCAATTAGTGCATACACGGTATAGAGGTAAGCAGTTTCTTGTGAGGATCCAAGAGCTTTTCAAATTTGTCGATACAAAATCGCTTGCGATCACATTTTACGATCAGGACGCACCGACTGGTTCTGGATTTTGGCACTCTGTAGTCGGCCCGGAAAAACCTCGTTTTTGTAAAATTATGGAGTAAGAAAACTGGGCCAACATGTTGCGCTTATTGCGGCAGAGTTGGATTGAGCTCAACTCTCCCATTTTTTCACCTCTGACTCATGTCGACTGAGAATGATCATTGAAATTCACGTGCGCCTCTGGTTCACTGCAGTAAATTTCGATTAATTGGCTTTTTTGGCAAAAAAGGAACCTCGCGATGCGCACCCTCTATACAGTTTTTCTCGCTTCATCTGCTTTAGCTGTAACCTTAGCGACCTACTCATCGAACTTGCTGAATTCATCAGCCTGGGGGGGTTCGGGTTTTGAAATCATGAGTGTATCACCTGAAGGTACGGTGAAAGATGTCAGGCAGGTCAGAGTTTCATTTTCGACCGACATGGTGAAATTTGGAGATCCGAGATCGACAGTAGATCCGTTACAGGTGAAGTGTACGGGCCTGGGTGAAATTGGCGGAAAAAGCCGTTGGGCAGATACCAAGAATTGGATCTACGATTTTGATAAAGACCTCATTGCTGGAGTTCGCTGTCAGTTAGTGGTGAGACCTGATCTGAAATCAGTTTCGGGCGAGTCGCTTAAAGGCAATTCTCTTTATGAGTTTAGCACCGGAGGGCCAAACGTTCGTAGCACCCAACCTTGGGAGGGCAGTCAAATTGTCGAAGATCAGATTTTTGTTTTGCGCCTCGATTCTGGGGTTGATGCCAAATCAGTGCTTCAAAACGCCTACTTTTCGGTCAGTGGCATTCAAGAAAAAATTTCACTCAAAGTAATCGATGAAGATCCGCGCGATCAGTTTAGTAAGAAAGAAGTCAATAAACTCAAAATTTTTGCACACAAGTTCGCGTTTGTGAATCGCATGGGTAAGACCAAGGGTTTGCGCTTTGAATTGTTGGTGCAACCGACAAGACCGTTTCCACCCGATAGTGATGTGACCCTAGTTTGGGGCAAGGGTGTTGCTTCACAAGGGGGCGTACCCACCGAAAATTCTCAGACTTTGAATTATAAGGTTCGAAAAGAATTTACTGCCGAATTTAACTGCGAACGAGAGAACGTGAATTCGCCCTGCATTCCGATCTCATCTCTGAATCTCAATTTGAGTTCTCAGGTTTCTTGGAAACAATTAAGAGAAATCAAACTCAAAGCAAAGTCGGGGGCAACTTTTAGCCCAGTTGAGCCCGAGGATTCGAAGAAAGACCCCGACTTCGCCACCAGCTGGGTTCAATTTAAGGCGCCCCTTCCTGAAAAAACTGAATTTCAAATCATCTTGCCAGCCAATCTAAAAGACGATGCCGATCGCATTCTGTCTAATCAAAATCGGTTTCCGCTCACAGTGGCGACCGGCGATTTTCCGCCGCTCATTAAATTTCCGGGGCAATTCGGAGTCATTGAGCTCAAGCCTGAAGCGGTTTTGCCAGTTACAGTTCGCAATGTAGAGGCGAAATTGAAGATGACCTTCGATCGTTTTCAAGGAAAATCACTGCGCTTAACTGGCAACGATTTTGCAAAGGTAGTCGAGTGGATCAGGCGAGTCGAATCTCAAGAGCGAGACGAATCAGTATTCGATGGGCAGCCAGCAAAAGCACTGAGCCATCTAGAAATTCCTAAACCCAACGGTGAAAGGGCGTTCGAAGTGATGGGTATTCCGATCAAGAAACCTGGACTGTACATCACTGAGTTTGAAAGCAAGAAATTAGGTACGGCCCTATTAGGAACCGAACGCTCAATGTTTGTCTCGAATTCAGCGTTAGTGACCAATCTGGCAGTGCATGTGAAGCGAGCGAACGACTCATCAGTGGTTTGGGTCACTTCACTTGATACGGGGAAGCCCGTTGAAGGAGCCGATGTTTCACTCAAAGATTGCAATGGCACTTCATTAGGCAATGCAAAAACCGGTTCAAACGGTATTGCTCTCATTGAAAGAGACAAGTCAAACAGTGGCCCCGCCAGTTGCCGTGAAAAGAAAGGCGAGCGCAGCCATTACAGTCAGTATAATGGTGGACTCTTTGCCATTGCTGAAAAAGACGGCGACTTTTCATTTGCACATTCTAGCTGGACCCGAGGCATCGAGAGCTACCGATTTAATTTGCCAGGTGGTTATGAGTTGAAACGAGTCTATTCGCACACGGTGTTTGATCGAACGCTCTTTCGTGCGGGTGAAGTCGTTCACATGAAACACTTTATTCGTCAGCACACCAAAAAAGGTGTTGAAGCGATTGCCCAAGATGACGACAAGCCCACCGACGTCGAAATTCATCACTATGATAGCGATGAAAAATTTTCAGTGCCGATTCGCTGGCGAGAAAACGGGGTAGCTGAATCGACATGGACGATTCCAAAAGAAGCGAAATTGGGTACTTATTCGATGCGTTTGAAAGCAGGCAACGAAACGTATTCAGCCGGAGAAGTGCGCGTTGAGCAATACCGAGTGCCTCTCATGAAAGGTCGAATCAAGCCGCTCAACACGGGCGATTTGATGGCCGAGAAAGAAGTGCCGGTTGAACTTTCGGTTGAGTACCTTTCTGGTGGTGTGGCCTCAAACCTGCCTGTTCAGTTAAGGTATCAAACGTCTGTGAGCTCAGGAATTGAATTTCCTGACTACGAGGGCCTTACCTTTGGGCAAGGTAAAGTGCCTGATCCTGCTAACGGTGAATCAAGCGAAAACCTGTTAGCCGAAGAATCGGGGCCATTTAATGAAGAGATCGACCTCGATGAGCCGACTCCCCATTCTGAATCTGGGCCGAGCGTTGCGGGTAAGGCAAAACGAATTAATCTAGTGCTCGGAAAACAAGGGTCTGTTCAGGCGATCGTACCGCTTGAAAAACTGAAAGCTGATCGCGTGCGAAAACTTTCAGTTGAGATGGATTACAAAGACCCGAACGGTGAGATTCAAACGACTGGTAGATCACTTAAGGTTTATCCGGCTAGTCGCTTGGTAGCCGTTAAACCCGAGGGCTGGTACGGAACCAAGAAGTCACTCAAATTTCAGGTTGTCGTCGCAGATCTCAAGGGTAAGGCCGTGCAAAGCGCTCCGGTCGAAGTTGAGATCATTGAACGAGTTTCTTATTCGCACCGAAAAAGACTTGTTGGCGGGTTGTATGCCTACGATACTAAAAATGAGTTAAAACGGCGTGGAAGTGCGTGCAAGGGCAAAACTGATGACAAAGGTTTACTGACTTGTGACATTGAGCCTCCTGTGGCCGGAAATATTTTGCTTGAAGCAAAGACTGTCGATGAGGGCGGTCGCAGTTCATTTTCATATGGCTCAGCTTGGATTGTCGATTCTGATGAGTGGTGGTTTGCGCAAGACAACTCTGAGCGCATTGATGTGTTGCCAGAAAAAAAGCACTACGAAGTGGGTGAGACAGCAAAATTTCAGGTGAGAATGCCCTTTCGAGAAGCAACCGCATTGGTGAGTGTAGAGCGCGAAGGGGTACTTGATGCGTGGGTGGTTCCGGTTTCAGGAACCAAACCAGTCGTCGAAGTACCGATCAAAGAAAACTACGCGCCTAACGCTTTCATTTCGGTGATGGTCGTGCGTGGTCGGGTCGGTGAGCCGCAACCCACTGCCTTGGTTGATTTGGGTAAACCTGCTTATAAATTAGGAATCTCTGAAATTTTTGTCGGTTGGAAACCGCATGAACTCAAAGTTAAGGTTGAAAGCGCCAAGCCCGTTTTTCAAGTTCGTGAAACTGGAAAATTCAAAATTAAAGTCGTGAGTGCTGACGGCAAACCGTTAGCAAAAAATAGCGAGGTGGCGATTGCGGTCGTCGATGAGGGCCTATTACAGCTAAAGAATAATGAAAGCTGGGACCTCTTAGAGGCGATGATGGCTAGGCGGGGGTATGAGGTTGAAACCTTTACCGCTCAATCTGAAGTCATTGGTAAGCGACACTTTGGCTTGAAGGCTCAACCCATCGGGGGTGACGGAGGCAAAGCTCCGGCGAGGCAAATCTTTGATAGCCTTTTGTATTGGAACGCGAAAGTAAAACTCGATGCGAATGGCGAAGCTGAGGTTCAAGTAAAAATGAACGACTCAGTGACTGGGTTCAAGGTTGCCGCTGTTGCTCATTCTGGAGATTCTCGCTTTGGAACAGGCTACCTGAGCTTTCAAACAACTCAAGATCTCGTGGTTCTGTCAGGAATTCCGCCCCTTGCCCGCGAAGGCGATCAACTTGATTTGCAGTTGACTGTAAAAAATTCGACAAAGAGTCTCATGAAGGTGTCTTTAATCGCCTCTGCCTCTGTGGTCGGTGGCAAGACCGGTATTTCAAAATTTGAACCACCGGTTTTTGAAATTCAGCCGATGGAATCTAAACAGCTCAAGTGGCCAGTCGTGATTCCTTTTGATGTGGGTCATGCGGTCGCCGGGGTTGGCGGCGAACTGAGGTATGAAATTTCAGCAAAAGATGCCGAAAATGCAAAAAATACCGATCGATTGGTGATCAAGCAAAAAGTCATCGAAGCAGTGCCTGTTCGGGTTTTGCAGGCAACCCTCTCGCAGTTAGATCCGAGTCTTAAAGAGCCTTTTCAAATGCCTATTGAAAAACCGAAGGATGCTATCTCAGGTAGGGGCGGCGTGAAGTTGTTACTTGACTCATCGCTGCTGTCTAATCTCGAGGGCGTTAAAGATTACATGGGCTGGTACCCGTACAATTGCGTTGAACAACAAATTTCTCGGGCGATTTCGACACGAAATGTGGCTCAGTTTCAAAAAGTGATTGCCGAGCTACCGGCCTATTTAGATTCAGACGGTTTGGTCAAATATTTTCAATCGTCGTGGTTACATGGCTCAGACATTCTCAGTGCTTACTTAGTTGCGGTTACTCATGAATCTGGGTGGGAAATTCCACGAATGACCCGAGAAAGAATTCTCGATGGTCTTGAAAATTTCGTGAATGGCAAAGTGGTGAGAGTGAGCGACCTAGCCACTGCCGATCTGACGATTCGAAAGATCGCTGCGCTCGAGGCCCTCTCTCGTTACGGAAGAGCTCAGTGGAAAATGGTCGGTTCTCTCGATATTAAGCCAAATTTGTGGTCAACTTCGGCTCTGATTGATTGGAGTAGTTTTCTATTGAAAGTGGGCAGCGGCGGTGATGAGGCATTGAAATACCGCGAAGAGGCGAATCGAATATTGGCGTCTCGTTTGAATTTTCAAGGCACCGTGATGTCGTTTTCAACTGAGAATACTGATCAGCTTTGGTGGATGATGGTTTCGCCAAGTGTGAATGCGAATCGGTTCTTAATTCTCGCAATGGGTGATTCTGACAACAAGCTTTGGAAAACCGATTTGGGTCGAATCGCCAGAGGCGCTTTGTCGCGCCATAAACGGGGACACTGGGATACCACTACGGCGAACACTTGGGGTGTGATCGCTTTTGAGAAATTCAAAGAGGCCTTTGAAAAAGATCAGGTCACCGGAAAAACTTCGGCGTCACTTGTGGGGTCTGGTGAAAAATCAGTAGACTGGAAGCCGGTGCCACTTATTTCACCCAACCGAGTGAAAGAATCGAATCAGAAAGTAATCGATTTTGCTTGGCCTGAGTCAGGTAGTTCGAGCGGAGTTCTTAAAGTCTCGCATGCGGGATCAGGTAAACCGTGGATCACGCTGCAATCACTGGCTGCGGTACCCTTCAAAGAGCCGTTTACTTCAGGCTATCAGTTGAAGAAGACAATGAGCGCAGTTGAACAAAAAACTGCGGGCAAATGGTCAGTTGGCGACGTGGCTCGGGTACGCCTCGAGATGCAAGCTCAGACTGACATGTCTTGGGTGGTGGTCAATGACCCCGTGCCGGCCGGTACGACAATTTTGGGTAGTGGCCTAGGTGGTGATTCGGCAATTGCGACCCACGGTGAGAAACAAGAGGGTTGGGTCGAACCCGCGTTTCAAGAGCGTGCCTTTGATGGTTACCGCGCTTATTATCAGTGGGTACCGAAAGGCAATTGGGTAACCGAGTACACGATTCGATTCAATCAAAGTGGAAAAATGAATTTACCCACCACACGAATCGAAGCGATGTATTCACCTGAAATGTTCGGAGAATATCCAAACCTCGAGTTCACGGTATTCGGAGACTGAGCGGTGGTGAACGTTAGATTAGGCACTTTGCTGATGAGTGTGAGCATCGCGCTAGTTTCAACCGCCTGCTTGGGGGCAATTCCGAGCTTTACTGAAGTGAAGGGATCTTGGCGTTCGTCAGAAGCCAAGGTGCTTGATCGAAATGGCCTCTTAGTTTACCAGTTTCGTGGTGACAAGTCGGTACGGAAATTAGAATGGATGAACCTATCTGAAATTTCGTCACCGCTAAAAGAGGCGGTGATAGCCGGAGAAGATCAGCGATTCTATCAACACCAAGGGGTCGACTTGCTAGCGTTAGGGCGATCATTGATTTCGCTTACGAGCGGCAAGCGCGCGAGAGGTGCGAGCACGATTTCGATGCAGGTGGCTTCGCTATTGGTTGACGGTTTAAAGCCCAGAAAAAACCGTCGATCGTTTGCGCAAAAATTTGATCAGATTCGTGAGGCTAAAGAGCTTGAACAGTCATGGACGAAAGATCAAATTTTAGAGGTGTATTTGAACCTCGTTTATTTTCGGGGTGAACTACAAGGAGTCGGGGCAGCTTCTCAGGCGCTTTTTAGTAAAGAGCCGAGTGGGCTGGGTCGAGAAGAGGCCTTGGTATTGGCGTCGTTGATTCGTGCTCCAGGGGCTGATTTTTTGAAAGTAAAAGAACGGGCGTGTGCTCTATCTAGGCGGCTAGAGTGGGCAAGTTCGTGCGAAGAGGTTGGTCGATTTTTTTCATCAAAATCGATTAGTGTGGCAGGATTTCGTTCGTCTACGGGCGCAGTTCAATTGGCTAACGAGCTGGGGGCTAAGCACCTATCTCGCTTGCTGACCTTTGACAGTCAAACGGCGAAAACCACCATTGAGTATTCTCTGCAAAAAAGAGTATTTGAAATTTTGCGTTCTGAAGTGCTTCGCAATCGAGAAAAAAATCTCAACGACATGAGTGCGATCGTATTAGATAATCAGACGGGTCAGGTGCTCGCTTACGTGGGTGGGGTTGGGGCATTGGCTAGTGCGTCTGAAGTTGATGGTGTTCAGGCAAAGCGCCAAGCGGGATCGACTTTGAAACCGTTTATCTATGCGCGCGCGATTGAACGAAAATACCTCACGGCTGCCTCGAAACTGAGTGACTTGTCTCTGGATGTTTCTGTGGGTGAGTCGGTCTATCAACCGACTAACGCTGATCGCGAGTTTCATGGTGAGAGCATTGATTTGAGAAACGCATTGGCCTCATCGTTGAATCTTCCGGCGGTGAGGGTTTTACAGATGATCACGGTGCCAGGATTTGTGTCGCTTCTTGGGCGGCTCGGATTCACTGGACTTCAAGAACAAGAATATTATGGCCCTTCTCTCGCTCTAGGGGCTGCTGATGTTTCGCTCTTTGATTTGACGAATGCCTACCGAACGCTAGCAAATGGCGGAACTTGGTCAGCTCCAGTTTATCAGTTAGATCAAGTGGCACATTCGCAGTTGGGTCAAGCGACTAGCAGCAGGCGCCCTGCTCGAGTTTTCTCTAAAGAGTCAGTTTTCATTGTGAACGACATTCTTTCAGATAGCATTGGTCGCGGTTTAACCTTTGGTTTAGATACTCCGATGAATTTGCCTTTTTGGAGCGCAGCAAAAACAGGAACCAGCAAAGACATGCGTGATAATTGGTGTGTCGGCTTTACCAGTCGATTTACCGTCGGAGTTTGGGCCGGAAACCTATCAGGTCAGGCTATGTGGAATGTGACCGGAGTGAGTGGAGCAGCGCCAGCATGGTCAGAAATTGTTCAGTCACTTCACCTGGCGCCGCAGTTTCGAGGTCGTGACCGCACTCCTGTATCTCCTGATAAGGTTGTCAAAAAATCAGGTGAGTGGTTTATCTCGGGCACTGAACCCAGTGAGGGCACCGAGGTTGCTCTTCGGCCAATGAAGATCACTTACCCTGCGAGTGGCATGATCATTGCCATTGATCCTGATATCCCAGCGAAAAACCAGCGAGTGTTTTTTACTGCTAATGTTTCGCGCGCCGATAGATTTTGGCAAATTGACGGTGAGCAATTGGCCGCAGCGGTAAAGCCGGCACCCTGGCGGCCAAACCGGGTGGGTACTCACACATTGAAATTGGTCGATTCAATAAAGCAAACGATTGATGAAGTTCAATTCAGCGTTCGCGGGCAAGAACAGCGATGACTACCGATTCCATTTGAGGCGATAAACCCAATGGTCATCTCGGGCCTCAAGGCCAATGAGCGTTGCCGCAAAATTCTGGCAAGCCTCATTGTCGGTGGTGAGTAGGTTAAGTTTCACTTGCGAGTGTTTTGCTAGGGGTGGGTTTTGGCGTCCTTTGACCCAAAATTCCCAACGCCCATGAGGTAGTTCATGTAAGCTTCCTGACACTACGGCCTCAGACTGCATGGCGATTACATTTTCTTTATTGAATAGAGTGTCTGCGTTCATTCTGTCCTCCCGAGAGCTAGGAATTTGTCTTTGCTCTCACAATTGTCAATGACGTCTGCTTGAAATGATCCGAGTTCGTCTTCCCAAATTTCTGAATTTTTTCCGCTAACTGAAAGGCCAGCGCTGGTCTTACCCCAGTCCCAAGTCTTTTGAGAATTTTTCGATTTATCGGCCATTTTTTGTGACATTTTTTTGTACTCAGGATTGGCATTTTGCCACACAATATCTTGGCTCGCACCTTGGTAGATTTCGACTTCGACAAGCTGATTGTTATCGGCTATTTCTTGCAGCTGAATGTACATCCGTTCTGTGATCGCTTGAAGCGATTTCTCGATCGCTGCTATGCTTGAGGTTTGGGCATCGTTTGCCCTCTTTTTTTGCTGGTGGGCCAGCTTCTTTAGCACATTAAACGCCTGCACATAGCGGTTAACCACTTGAAGTTGTGATTTGAGTTCACGTAGCTGTTCGGCAAGTTGCTCGGGTAGCGGAGAGTCAGCATCTTGATTCTTGTTCTTTTGTAGCTCTTGCTCGATTAGTTTTGCTTGGTCGAGTACTTCTTTCGAAAGTGCGGCCATGTCTTTGTCGGCCTGACTCACTAATGTCTGGTGTTGACTGATTTCTGCGATCGCTAAATTGATTTCGGTTTGTCTTGATATGAATAGGGGGCTTCGAATCCACTCGCCACTCACAATAAAAGGCACATCGCTTTGCTTGCGAACGGTTTGAATAGCTAACTGATAAAATCGGGGTAATGGTTTCGCGTTATCGCCGTAATACTGATCAAGGTAGAGGTAGGCGGGGCCGTAAGTTTTCTTGAAACTCTGGATTGCTTTCAATGATTCAGGAAAAAGGCAAAGTTCGTTGAATGCCATCGCCATCACCATCGGGGCTTCGGGTGCGAACGTTTTCTTGAGATGACCGGCCTGTAGACTGACCACTGTTCCGATGGCATCTCGGTGAAAGTCACCTTGAAGTTGTGCCCACGCTAGATCTGAAAGAGCTTGATTGAGTGCATTTGAATTTTTAGAAACCTGCTTCAGGTTGAGTACGGCTTCGTCGAAGTTTTGTTGTTGAAATTGAGCTCTAGCAAGCAAAATGCGTAGGTTGTCGTTCAAATTCTTAAGCGAAGCGTCGCGGTTTGTGAGGGCGAAGTAGGGTTTGAGGGCCTGAGAGGCCTCGATACTTTGTGCTTTTGCGGCTGCGTAAACACCTTTGAGGGCTAGGTTGAAATCAGGGTGTTCGCTCGAGGCACTCATGGCTTTTTCAAAAAGCGTCTTCGCTAGTTTGTTGTCAGGATTCGAAATCGAGAGGGTATATCGAAAGAGAGATTTTTTAAGTTGTGATGAAAGTGCAGGTGAAGACATGAGCAGCCCGAGGGTTTCGAGCTGTGCGGGTGATTGCTTGATGAGTGTCGGATAATGGGTGCGAATCTGGTCTAAACACTCAAAGCTAGCGAGCAGGATCGCAGCGGTTTCGGGAGCTTGGGTGAGCAGGGCGGGCTTTTCGATTATCGAACCGAAGGCGTCGAATGAGAGGTGTGTTGAGTGATTCAAACCGAGGCCTCTTGCGATCCAATACTCGGCAAAGGCTTTTTGGGTGGGTGATTTTGCGATTTTTCGGTAAGCAAACCCAGAGACCACCGCCCTTGCGCCATTTGGATTCACTCGAAGGGTTCGATAGAATTCGGTGGTCCACTTTTTCGATAACCATTTTGGTTGTTCGCTCCAAGATTCGGCTTCGCTACAGGCATTGGTGAGTACCGGAATCACAGCGGTTTCGGCATGAACCGTTAGACTGCCGATGATCGTCGCGAACGCGATTACGATAAGTGAAATCATTTTGCGCCCCCTGTGTGGCTATTCGAATTGCCGACGCCGCCTCCGATGAGAAAATCGAAGCCCAAGGTAACGGCGTTATTCCAATTGTTTCGTTGTCCAACGACCTGGCCCATTTTGGTTGGAATGACTTTCTGGACGATGGTTTCGCGGTAATATTGAAGACGGTAATCGAGCCGAAGACTAATCGTCTGATTGAGGTAAACTTGTTGTCCGACGCCGGCGCCCGGTGTGAAATAGGTGCCTGATTCAGTTGCGGTGGCGCCCATTCCCGCCATTAAGTGCATGTCGTAATAGATGATCGATTTTCCTACTAAGCTCAGTTTACCGTAGAGAATGTTCGCGGTGATTTCTCCTCCTAAGTAGTAGTAGGGTGGGTTGATGTTTGTGGTGGCTCCAACTCGGTCTTCGAAAAATTGTAGAGCTGACGATTTTGAGACCATGTGTTTCCAACCGGTAAAGTTTAGCGCGAAGTATTCACTGAAGTGGTAGCCTATCAGGCCTCCCCAACAACTCATGTTCAAGAAGGGGTCTGATCCGATGATGCCGGCAAATGCGCCGAATTCAAATTTTCTTTCTTTTGAGTAGAGTCGATTTTGAACTACCCCAAGTTCGCTTTCTTCTCCTTGGGCCCAGTATTTTTCTTTGATTTTTTCTACATTGAGTTCATTCGAGGTTTCAGCTGGCTCACTGGCCGATGCGTTTGTTTCGGGGGTCGGTCCGTTTTCGGCGCTGGCAGTTGTCATCTGAGAATGAGTGATGAGGGCTGCGAGCAAAAAGGTTTTCATGGTTAGCCTCCCAATGTCTTGAATACGAATGGGTAGGTCACCGGTACATCGATGCCACCTTTAGGTTGTGGAAATTTCCAGGTCAGTAGTCTTCGAATCACACAGTCTTCTAAGCGTGGATCTGGCAGTGTGCTTGTTTTAACTGCAGTTGAGCTGACTAGGCCGCCAGATGAAATGGTGAAGTGCAAAATGAGTTTGCCTTCTAAGTCGGGTGAGCGAATCATCGCACTTTCGTAGCAGTATCTCACTTCAGAAGCGTGCTTGTGAATGATTTCACCGACTTCATCTTTTGTTAAACCTTCTTCAACTTGGGCAAGAAGTGATTCGAGTTGAACGAGCATTTTTCCTTGGCCTTTGAGTTGTGCTTGGCTGCCGGTTTTGTACCCGACGCCGCCGCTGACGCCATTTTTTCCGCCGACCGTGCCAACATCAGTCGTCGCAATGTTGCGTGAATTGATGCCGGGTGAGGCGGTGAGTGAGTCAGTGAGCGAGTGGGCAAGAATGGTTTTTTGTGAATCAGCGACACTGCCTGACGCAAAGTTAGATTGGGCCAAGAGTTTTGTCATGCCGCCTTTGAGTAATCCGCTCACTGCGCTTTGAAGGGCTTTTGCTCGGAATGCTTGTGCTATTGCAGTTTTTTCTGCCTTCTCGGCTTTCACGACTTGTGTAGTTTGTGAACCGGTTCGGGTGCCCTTGGCTTCGGCCGGAGTGCCGCTACCTTTGCTTTGATCCATGACGATACGAGTGTATTGGGCCGGAATTTCAGTGATGCTATCAGCGAATTGCATGGGTTTTTTTGAAGGCAAGATCCACGTGAGGCCGAGCAGTGCAGTGAGTGCGGCAGCTGAGAATTGGGTGGCCCGCTTGAAATTTCTATCTGCCGTGTCTGTGTTGGTGGTCTGGTCTTTTTTGTCGAGGTAATTTTTCTGAAAGAGCTCGTCAGAAAGTTTGGAAAAATCTGCAATGATCCAAAACAGGTCGCGCTTAGCGGGATCAAAAATTTTGATTGTGTTGCTTGACTCTGCCGATGTCTGTTCGTTTGCGAGTAGTGTGAGAATCTTGTTATCATTCAAAATAATTTCAAGTGGGTTTTGTTTTGAATGAATGACGATTTGTTTACCTTTTTGCGTGAAGGTGAACGGAGTTTCTTTGTGGGTATTTGGGTAAGTATTTGGCTCAGTATTTGGGTAAATGGCATCAAGAATCCAGGGTGAGGCGGCATTTCCGGCGCATTTAAAGAGGGTAACTTTTGAGGTGTGGCCTTCGTTAGCTTGACCCGTGAATAGGGTTGAGAGTGCTTGGCTCTCGGTGACTGTGATCTCGGTCGAACCGAGCTTCGCGGTCTCGTTGAGTGAGACGACTTTAAGATTGTCGGTTTGAGCCGAGAGTGAGCGAAGGCGAAAAGCGGCATTGGCTCCTACTCTTTGAATCAGTTCGAGAATCCATTGCCCTTGGCCAGGAAGCTGAATCAGTTCTTCGCCCGACCAAGTCAGTTGAGTTTTTGACGAAGTCTGAGAGTGACCGCTTGTAGTCAAGTTAATGAGAAAAGTCTTGCTCATGGAAGTAGCCTCATTTCGTCGAGACTGAGAGCGACTTCGGTGCGAAATCCACCTCGTTTGCGGTAAAGGTGTCTTTGGTTCTTTCTTCGTTGTTTTTCAGAAAGCTGATTGAGTGAGTCGAGGGGGCGTTTATTCATTCCTTCGACAATTTGGTCTTCAAAATCGATAATCTTTTGGCGTTTTGGAGCTTCACTGGCGCTTGCGGTAATGCTTGCCGAAAAAAAACTCGCCACCACGGCTGCCCAAGTTAGGCCGGCAGCGAGCGAGGCGATATTAACGGTGAAAGATGACCTTGGGTTCATATGTTAACTATAACTAATAAAGTTAAGAAATACAAACAAAATGCTAGGTTGTTGAAATGACGTGATATTCTGGCTAATTGGGGGCAAAATAGGTCTGATGAGGCGCTTGGTTGAGGGATTGAACTCTCGTTCACAGTTGAGGCGGGGTATGTACCTGTTGTGGTTCGAGGGCGCAATGGCCATGGCGTTTGAGACCTGGGTGGGCCCGGGGTACATGAGTGCCTTGGCGGGCGAGCTCAAAATACCTGTGATTTGGGTGACACTGCTCACAGCATTACCCTGGGTTGGGGCTAGTGGACAAATTCTTGCACTTTCGAGGATTGCGCAGATTCAGTCGTTGCGTCGATTTTGCGTAAAATTGGCGGCGGCGGCCAGGCTCTTGTGGGCAATTCCGATTTTTGCCGGTTGGGCCGCCGGGCTTTATTGTATGAATACTGGAAAACCTTTTCCGATAGAAGCCTGGTTCACCTTAACTGTTGTCACCGCGTCGATCGCTTCACTAGTCGGAAGTGTGAGTGGTATTGCGTGGCTCAGTTGGATGCGAAGGTTGATTCCCAGTATTTTGCATGGCCGGTTTTTTGGAGTTCGCCAAGGTTTCACCATGGGTTCGGTCATGCTGGCAAACTTAATTGCTGCCGCTCTATTGGGTTATCAAACCGGAGGTTACCGAATTGGCCTCGCAATTATTGGTGCTCTTGCGCTCACGGCCGCTTTTTTTTCGACTCGTTGGTTGAGTTTTGTACCCGACGAACCCTCAGTCTCGCCCGGTGTGATCGATGAGGTTAGAAAGCCTAACTACACGATCGCTGAAATGGTTGCCCTTTTTAAGGGCGAGGGGCGCTCATTTTCTAAATACATGATATTCAGTGCCTGTTTTCAGATGGCAGTCACTGTCGCAGGGCCGTATTTTCCGTATTACTTCACCCATGAAGTAAAAATCTCACTGTCGACTTTTGCGTTTTGGTCAATTCTCACTAATTTGGGAGCGTTCGTTTCTGCGCGGTTCTGGGGCCGAACGCTAGATCGTTCAGATCCTCATCGAGTTCTGTGGGCGGGGTGTTTGTTGATCAGTCTTTCGCCGCTACCTTATGCGTTTGCCAGTTTTCAGGCGCAATACTACATCGGGCCAATAGAATATTTTTTTAATGGCGTCGCTTGGTCAGCCTTTCAGATTGCCATGCTAAAAATTCTTTACCGCGAAGTGCCCAAGGCCACCGACACCTTATTTTTCTCAGTATACACCGCCCTATTTGGTCTAGGTGGTGCTCTCGGAACTTTTGGTGGAGGATTTCTCGCTGATCAGTTTTTGAAGCTCAGCGGATTTCAAACTCTCTGGTGGGTGGCCTCTGGTATTCGCCTGAGTGTATTTCTATCTGCCGCCTACTATTTTTCTGTGCATTCGCGGATACCGGCGAAGCTAGCGAGTTGAAGGTTATTACACAGAAATTCAGCGCTGAAGTCTACTCAAAGTTTGCGGGTCATTCGAGACACAACCTAAACCCAACGTGGCTTGAAAATCACCGGGTGACTTTTTTGATCTTTTCCTACATTCTGTTGATAGATCGAATACAGTGTTGAGTATTTTTGTTTACCTAAAGGGGATTCAGTATGAACAATAGAAACGTTTTGTATTGCTATCTAACGGCAGCATTTATTTTTGTGGGTAGCATCACTCTCGAGAATGCCGAGGCCAAGAATATTTGTGCACAAGGAACTCAGATTGACGGGCTTGATGCGGGTGACTCATGCAGTGTCTTGGGTTTCACCTATGATTCGAGCGCTGGTCAGAATGCCTATGAGGTTCTGGTTTCTGGCGTAACCGGTACTTTGTACCGGTCGGCGACTGAGAACTCAGGTGAAGTGACTATTCCTCAGGGAGTCGTTTACTGTGCTGATGACAAATATAATGGCAGTGAAAGGTGTAAATGTTGGAATGATGCTAAACAGTACATTCCTAAGATCTGTACCAGTCAGAAGATGACCTTCAAGTCCGGGCCGACCCAATCTTGTGACGACAAGGGAGTGTTTGTGAGTTGGGGTACTGACATCTCAGAAGGTGCCACTAAGAAAACGGGTCACACCATTGGCAAAGATCACTTTCAGTGGTCGTGGATAATTAAAAATGTGGTTTGTAGCTATTCGGGACCAAAAACCTGCGCACAAGGAAGTCTTGTTTCGGTGAATGGGGTTTCTAAATGTAGTTTAGGCACTTTTACCGCAGTTTCTGGTCAGAAATACTCAATTAATTTTGAAAAGAATTCGGTTGTCACTTCTTCAGTTGTGGGGCCCGATTGTGATGCCTACGCGAAGTCTGCTGCTCAGTTTGGGAAACAGAATCTTGATTTAAACTGCAGGTACGGGGCCGGCGCTTGGGCCTATGTCAATCTGGGCTGGCAAGCTGATTATAATTCTCACAAAGACTGGTGTGACAAGTTAGCGGTTGAGAAGACAACGGCAGAGACGTTGATTGGCTATAATAAAGACCGCGCAACGGCGATTCTTGCGTGTCGGGCCGCAAAAACTGAAGCTGCTAATTTTTGCGTCGATTATAGCAAGAAAGTTGCGATTCTTAGGGCGGGTAATACCGCGCTAGGCTGTGATCTTGAGAAGCACGCTGCGTTTGCGCCAGGAAAAGATTATTGTTTAGCGAACACCGACTCTGTGAAAAGTAAAAATCTTTTGCAGTTCTTTAAAGATGAACTAAAGAAATGCATTCAAGATAAGTAAGTTTTCCTTCGCGTGCTGCCTTTTTCGGGCTAAGGACTCTTGACTGTGGGTAAGCCCGCAGCTTGCCAGGTATTGAATCCACCTAGGTTTGAAACCTTGTACCCTTTTTCTGCTAACGCATCAGCCACGATTCCTGAGCGATGACCTGATCGGCAATAGAGTATGATTTCTTTATCTTTTGGATGTTTGTCGAGAAACGCCTTCCATTCAGGGGCATTCGCGTCGATTTTACTCTTCGCCATCCACTGGGCCCCTTGAATCATTCCTTCTTTGACTTCTGATTCTTCACGTACATCGAGCACGACGGCGAAATCGTTTTTCATCAAGCCTTGAGTCTCTAGTGGAGTGATTGATTGCACTTTTGTTCCTTTCGAAAAACAACCGCTTGTTGATAAGGCAACTAGTGTCATTAGGCAGGTAGTGGTCGCAAGTCGAAGAATTCTCTTTTTCATGCGTCTTAAACTACACCCGACCCACTAAAATCACCAGAGCGAACAGCGATTGGCCGGAGCCATGCGGCTGCCTGGCTTACAGCTAAAGTCGGTTGCGAATTCAGGTTGATTCATCACCACGCCGTTGACTCTGAATTCTGAAGGCGGGTGCGGGTCTGAAGTCATCTGGTCGCTGAGCTTTGCGTCGGTGAATTTTGCACACCAACTTTGCGCGTAGGCAATCCAGTACTGCTGACGCTCAGAGTACTTTGCGAGCCACGGGCTCGATTCAGGTCGGGTTTTTAGGATGGCATCGAGTGCCAGGTAGCCTAATCGCACTCCGCCTTGATCAGCCACGTTTTCGGTCACGGTTTGTTTGCCGTCGACGTTCATCTTAACCTGGGTAATCTCATACTGATTGGCCTGGTCGATATAGCATTGAGTTCTTTCGTCGAACTGGGTTTTGACTGAAGCGGTCCACCAATTCGTTAAATTTCCGTGCGGGTCCATTTGGCTGCCGTCTTTATCGTAGCCGTGAGTGAGCTCGTGACCAATGGTGCCGCCACCAAATGCCCCGAGATTCGCGCCATCATTGGCTTTGAGGTCAAACGATGGGGGTTGTAAAATGCCAAACGGAAACACAAATTCGTTGTTTGCCGGATCGTAGTAGGCGTTGACTTCCCAGGGCATCATTCCCCATTCGGTTTTGTCGACTGGATTTCCGATTTGAGAAAACAAACGTCGGTGTTCAAAACTCGCCAATTGATTGAGTTGATCGATGAGAGTGTCCTCGCTGGTAAAACGAATCGCGTCATAATTGCGAAAAGTGGTAGGTGCTCCCACTTTTCGGTCGAGAAGTGTGAGTTTTTCAGTCGCAATATTTCTGGTGGCGTCGTCTAGCCATGAAAGTTGAGCGAGTTCTTGCTTGAATGTTTGAGTGATCAAGTCAATGTACTGGTTTGTTTTTTCTTTGATGGCGGCGCCTTCAATGGTGCCCACGAAAGGTTCAATCAATGCGTATCCAAACTGGCCTTCGACTAATTTCGTGCATTGCTTCCATTTAGATTGTTCTTTCTTTTGCCCTTTTAAAGTCACCTGCCAAAAGTGCTGGTATTGCGCTTTAAATTTTGGACCCAAGTAAGGCATCTCTGACGAGACGAGGTTCCACGCAAGGTAAATTCTCAGCTCTTTTGCTGAAAGCTTGCCCAACGACTCACTGAGGGCAGTGAAAAATTCAGGTTCGTCGACATTGAATTGAAGGGATTGGGGAAGCTCAAGCTGTTTGAAATAAGACTTCCAATCAAAGTTCGGAGCCAGCTTTTCAAGTTTAGAAAAGTTAAACGGATGGTCAATTTTCTGTGGGTCAAATGCGTCTTCAAGGTCGTAACTTGCAGTAGCAAGACCGGTTTCGATTGCTAAGATAGTTTTAGCTGAGCGTGAAGCATTTTTTGAAGTCTGCCCCAACAATTTAAATACAGCTTTTAAGTGGGCGAAGTAAGCCCTTCGAATACTCACAAAATGTTGGTCTTTACTGAGGTAGTATTCTTTATCGGGAAGCGAAACGCCGCCCTGAGAAAGCGAGACTGCGACGTGAGTAGAGTCGTGTAGGCCAGCACCCGTGTAAATGCTAAAAAATGCTCCGTTGCCAGACTGATTGAGTTTCGCAATCAAGACTGACAAATCGGCGGGCGATTTGATCTGTTTCGACTCTTTGAGTTTGCCGTTGAGTTTTGACAGCACACGGTCGTGCTGGGTGTCGGCTTGAAGGCAAGATTGGTAGAGTGCTCCCAATTGTTTTGAATAGGTCGCTTTTTCTGGAAATTGGGCTGTCTGATAATGGGGAGAGAGTGGCCCCGATTGAGGCTTCAGCCCCGCATAGGCAGCCAAAAGGTGCTCAAAAAAGACATCGGTCTGGTCGTCGATGGCTGATCCGGCCCGGTACACTCCAGTTTTTTCAGTCGGAATTTCTGTGTTTTTCAGCCAATTTCCGCAGCTAAACTGATAAAAATCATCACAAGGAGAAACTTGGTCTGAGATGGCTGATGGGTCGAGAATGAGTTGATCGCTAAATTCGGCAGAAGGTTCTGCAGCGTAAGTCAAAGGCATAAAGCCCAAAAGACTGAGTGAAAAGCCACCTGATACTAAGAAACTGATACTGACTGAAAAAGCGCGCGAGGTCTGTGACACAGTGAGAGTTCTCCTAAAATTAAAATCGTTTGCCCCAGACTGGGAATGGGTAACATTGGCCCAATCCTGGTGTCAATGGGGTGATGAAAATACTGGTTAAGTTGCGGGCAGAGAGAATAAAAGGATAAGAGAAGACCCGAAGATGGAGGAAAAGTTCAGGTAAATTCTTAAAAGGGCGGTTCTTTTCCAATGCGATTACCAATTTCGCGTCTTATTGCAGCGTCTAATGTTTTTGGGGACTTAGTTATTTTTGCCATAAGTAAGTTGCCATCTTCTAGCCTCAACGCGGCAATACCAGGGGTAGTTTAATAGAGTCACTCAAGCTCACAATGACCCTCGCGCGGGCGCTGGATGCGCCGTTCCCGCGCGCGAGTACACGAAGTACGGGGTCATTTGAGGGTGAGTGACTCTATAAAACTACCCCTGGTATTGCCGCGTTGAGGTTAATTTCAGTGTTTCGGCCTCTTGCCTGTCAATACTTGATTGGAGGCCCTCAATCTTTTTCTGTGTTTCCTCAATTTTTTTCGCTTTTGCAGCTTTGTCCTGTTCTGTCCCAATTGAGCTAGATTTCTGTAATTCGGTCAGCAAACCTTTTTGGTAATTTAGTGTCGTTTGGTCAAAGCCTATCGCTATTCTCTGGTTGTTGATTTGCTCGTTTCTTGTTTGTCCTGCAGTGGGGTCAGATTGCGGAGGGGGTTGGGGAATAACTGTAGGCCCCCCCGCATTTGGAGGTGCAGTACTCTTTGGCGCCCCCAACGCCTGCGGAACCGCAAAATCGTACGCCTGATCTGCCGTCTTCTTAATTTGTTCAACGAGCAACCAGACAAACCCCGGATCAGTTTCGAAGATTTGGCGTTTTCTAAATTTTGGATAATAATCGGGTTTTAGTTTCGCGGCCTCGCTCGGTATCTGTTGTGGCGGAGGTGGACCATCATTTTGTTGTTGTTGAATCTGGCGTCTAATGCCGTCAATGACGGTGGGTTCTTTAGCGGGCGTAGCTTGTCCTGGCGCCGCCGCGGGTGTCGCAGTTGGCGGCCTGGTGGCATCTTGTTGTTGACTAGATAATTGCGGCCCACTACTCGGACCATCGCCGCCGCCACCCATCCCGCAGATTTTTCCGCCACTGGCTTTGTATTGCCAAACTCCCATGCCGAGCATTCCGGCACCGCCGAGCAACCCTCGGCCCACACCTTGCCCTCCCGCGCCGGCTGAAAAATCGCCACCATCGGTAATGGCTTCAACTAATATATGCCCAAGGCCGGCCGCGCACACGGCGCCCTCGCAAGCTGAAAGCATGGTGCTGACGTCGACTCCTAAACCTTTTCCGTCTTGGCCGGTATCTTTGTTGCCTTCAAACGAATCGGTAGCACCGGCCGCGCACGCATAACCACAAGTAGCGGCGGCTAGTGAGTCAATCACGATTAACCAGATTTGCCCGGTATTGCTTCGTTTGGTTGCCTTGATTGAGTCACAATGTGGGCGAATGTTTTCGTATTGAGAGAGGTAAGGTTTTTTGGCTCTTTCAGCTTCTTGAGCTTTGAGTTGCACTTCGCGAAGCTGGTCTTGAACGGCGTCAATTCCTTGGCCACCTGAAACTATTTTTGGCTGTTGCGCAAGCTCGGTGCTGACTTTGTCGCAAATCTGATCGCATGACAGTGCCGCGGTTTGTGGCACCGACTGCAGTGGGGTTTTTAACGTGGTACCGTTGGCAGCAGCAGTCGCCGTAGCGCCATCTAGTGCAAATGAACACGGCAAAACCCCAAGGCCGAGGGCAATGATTTGTGAAATCCAGAGCTGATTCAGATAGAGAAGACGTTTCACCAGTCATTTCATCGGTAGAGAATGGGGGGGGAGTTGAATTTTTTTGTTAAGGCAACAGGGAAGGCCTCTTCGAGGCAACAGCGAGGCGCAGTATAACAGCCGGTTACCAAAAGTACCTACGGCGCCATAAGCGCAAGAGTTTAGTCATCTATTGGCAACGGGGTGGGTGGGCCTCTTGCCTACTGTCGAATTTCGGACGTTGCGGGCGTGACGCAGCCAACGTTCAGAGGGGTAACGTCCGTAAATCGACGGTTGCGTGAATTAACACTGGCGCGAAGCTGATGGGCAGTGAATGAGGTGAGTTCAGCTGTGCGAACCTGAGCCCTGCCCTGCAACTACCCGGCCGCCGGGTGGCTTCCGGGTAGTTGCAGGGTTAGTAGTTACTTGCCGGGTTGACTTCCGGGTAGTTGCAGGCTATTCTGTTTTCACAGATGGTTAACGCTGAAAACATTGATGGGCAAAATGGGCACGAGGGGCAACTAGAGGGTAAAACTCTCGAGTTTAAGCGTGAAATACAGAAGCCTTTGCGGTTTCTTCAGTCGGTTTCGGCCTTTGCGAATACTGCGGGTGGCGTGATTTGGATTGGCATTGACGACAAGACCCATGCGCTGGTTGGGGTTAGTGATCCACTCAAAGAAGAAGAGCGATTGGCGAGTATCATCAGTGATTCGATCGCGCCACTCTTGGTGCCGAACATTGAAATCGTGTCATCGGGATCGAAGAGTCTTCTGCGAGTCGAAGTATACCCGGGCCCCGCAAAGCCTTACCATATCAAGACTGAAGGCCCTGATCTTGGCAGCTACGTCAGGGTCGGATCAACAAACCGAAAAGCCGATCAAGAGTTGGTCTTAGAAATGCGGCGCTCTCAACGAGGTCTTTCATACGATGAATTGCCGTGCCCAGATGCGAGCGTGACCGATCTTGATGCAGCGCTGTTTGCGAGTCATTTAGAAAGCAAGCCTCAAGACTTAGTGACTGCTATGCAAAACCTCAAGCTTGTGGTCTCCGTCAAAGGACATTTTTTTCCATCAAATGGTGGCATGCTCTTATTTGCGAAAGATCGTGAGCGTTTTTTTCCGGATTCTCTTATTAAAATGGCGATTTTTAATGGCCTTGATAGGGCGAAGATGCGTGAGATCGTCGAGTTCAGGCAGCCTCCGATTGAGGCGATTGATCGACTGCTCACGTACGTTCATAATCAACTTCGGGTCGAATTTGATTTTTCAGAAAGTAAACGTAAGCCGCGTTTGCGCGTGCCTGCTGAGGCGCTTCGCGAGGCGGTGGTGAATTCGGTGGTCCACACTGATTACAGTAAAAGTGGAGAAAGTATTCGCGTCTCACTGTTCAGTGATCGCATTGAAATCGAGAATCCAGGTCTGCTGGCTTTAGGGCTCACGATAGAAGACATTAAAACTGGAATTTCAAAGGCTCGTAACCGGGCGATTGCTCGCTATTTTGAAAGGGCAAAGCTCATCGAAAACTGGGGTAGCGGCATTCGACGCATGATCTCGGCATGTCAAGAGAGTGGGTTGAAAGAGCCGATGTTCGAAGAAATTGGTACCCGTTTTCGAGTGACTTTCTATTTTGAGAAATGTCAAAAGACACCATTGACTGTGGCCGAACAACGCATTTTAGCTCTTCTTTCAAAAAAACCATTAGGCACGAAAGACATTGCTCTAAAACTCGAGCTTTCAGAACGCACGGCGCGTACGGTTCTATCAAAGTTGGTTAAGAATGGTCTCATTACTCACTCTGGCAAAAGCAACTTAGATCCGACGAAAAAGTTTATGCGAGTGAAATGACAGTGTGGCGCTTTTCAGTCCCTTCTCACACCAACCCAATTTCTTGGCAAAAGGCTCCAAAAGGCAAGACCTTGAAATTGGGCGAAATCACTCGACTGTGTGTTCCGAGGTGAACTTGGTACCACTTCTCGCAACTGTCGAATTTCGGAGGTTGCGGCCGTGACGCGGCCAACGTTATAGGGGGTAACGTCCGCCCGCGGACGTTCGTCAGAACTAACGCCAACATCAGAATCAGAATCAGCGCCGGGCTTCCCGCTAACTGAGTGCGGTGCCATAAGCGCAAGGGTTCAGTCACCTATTGGCAAAAAATCAGTCAGCGGTCGAGAGCACCAAGCGCGCTACGCTTTCGACATGCACGGTTTGTGCAAACAGATCGACAGCCCCGACACGCTCTACACGCCAGCCTTGTTTCGTGAATCGCGATAAATCTGAGGCCCACGAGTCGGGGTCACAGCCGACAGTCACGATCTCAGTAACCCCCAATTTTTTTAACGAATCAGAAATCGCGAGCACATCGCGGTCAAGGCCAGTACGTGGCGGATCAATGATCGCGACATGGCCACCGCCAGAACCTTTCGCCACTCGAGCTGCCTCTCTCAAAAGCCAAGGCTTCACAGGCGAGCGTACAAATTTCACGGCGGCCGCAAGGCCGCGAGGCACCGATGAATCGCCGCGATTATCGGGAGCTCCCACGTCAACGCAGAAAACCTTGCCAAATAATTCGAGCCCATCTTCGCCAGCAAAAAGCGCCGCAAAATTACCCTGGCCGCCAAAGAGATCGTACAGAATGCGCGAAAAATTGGCCGGGGCCGCGACGGTCACCGCTGGGCCACCTTCGGTGCCGGAGTCACCTCCGCGTTCAAACCCCGCACACACGTATTCTTTTACCAACCGCTGCAAAACCGCGTTTTGCTCATCGTTGACTTGGCGAAACCCAAACGCCGCGTGCCCTTGATTCCAAGCCCTTCGTATTTCGCCAGACTCGGTGACTTCAACTTCAACTTTGTAAGGCTCGCTCAGGCTGCGCCCCTCTTCGCGAGTTGCCGACCACACCTGATTGATTTCTTTGCGCGCAATCTCGCATTGATCAACCGCTACGATTTCATGGCTTTGTGCCGCAAAAAATCCGAGCTGATCTTGAAATCCGCGAAGTTGTACTCGGTTTCGGTAATTCCAAGGGTTCAATGCGGGTCGCTCATCGAATTCGTTGACTCCAGTGAGGTCGACCCCCAGGCGCTTTAAGGCGTAGCGCACTCCGGCGACCTTGGTTTGAAATTGGCGTTCATAGCTCAAGTGTTGCCAGCTACACCCGCCACATTGGCCAAAAATCGGGCACCTTGGCGCCACCCTTTCGGTACTGGGTTCAACCAAGCGAACGAGTTTTCCTTGGCGGTATGACTTTGCGTCAGAGATGATCTCAATTTCGACTAAGTCGCCAGGCGCGGTGAAGGGCACAAAAACGACTTTGCCGTCAGGTGAGTGGGCAATTCCTGCCCCTCCTCGTGAAAGGTCAGAAATTCTTGCCGTAAATCTTTGGGCAACGTTTGCCGATGGGTAAGTAGGTGGGGCAGAAGTATCCACTTCTTCACGTATGAAGAAGCTCAAGGTGAAAGTCAATTTTTCACCGCTTCAGCTCAGCCGTTTTGTTTAACTCAAGGAGGATCTCATGATTCAAGCTAAACTCATCGCCCCCATTCGTTCACCCCTCACCACTTGGACCGTCTATCGACGCCTCATTTCAGGCGAAGGCGGATTCACCCTCATGGTTCTGCTACCCATCGTGGTCTTTATGTATCTGGGAAGTGCTCTTCGTAGTTTTAACTTTTGACTGGGTGGGGTGCCGTCTGCTAGCTTGCAGCAGAGCCTCCGCCAATCATGTCAAAAAATATCAGAAACTTTTGTATTGTCGCACACATTGACCACGGTAAATCGACCCTGGCTGACCGTCTTCTTGAGAAAACCGGCACGGTAACTTCTCGTGAAATGGAAGCCCAGTTTCTCGATAACATGGATATCGAGCGTGAGCGCGGCATCACCATTAAGGCTCAGAGCGTCAGACTTAAGTATCGCTCAAAAGCTGGCGAAAATTACATTTTCAATCTGATTGATACTCCAGGGCACGTCGATTTTACCTACGAGGTGTCTCGTTCGCTCGCTGCTTGTGAGGGGGCGATTCTGGTTGTCGATGCCTCGCAGGGGGTTGAAGCCCAAACCTTGGCTAATGTGTTTTTGGCCCTAGATTTGAATCTAGAGGTATTTCCGGCCGTTAATAAAATTGACCTTCCGCAAGCCGATCCTGAACGAGTTTTAAAAGAAGTCGATGAGATGATTGGTTTGGTTGACACCACCCGCGCAGTCATGTGCAGCGCGAAGACAGGTATCGGCATCGAAGACATTCTTGAGGCCGTAGTAAAGTATTTTCCGCCGCCAAAAGATTCTGACAACGAGCCTTTGCGCGCTCTGATTTTTGACAGTTGGTACGATAGCTATCAGGGTGTGATTGCGCTTTGCCGGGTGATTGACGGAACCCTTAAAAAGGGCTCCAAAATTAAATTGTATCATGTGGGCAAAGAATTCGAGATTCTGCGCCTTGGCGTTTTTTCACCGAAATTTACCGACGTTGATGTGCTTGCGAGTGGTGAAGTGGGTGCGGTTGTCTGTGGAATTCGCGATGTGCGCGACATGAAAGTCGGCGACACGATTCTCGATCCGATGAATCCAACCAAAGAGTCGCTGCCTGGTTTCAAAGAAGTGAAGCCAATGGTTTACAGCGGTATTTACCCGATTGATGCCGATGATTACGGTGATTTAAAAGAGTCATTAGAGAAACTGAGACTCAATGACAGCTCGCTATCGTGGGAACCCGAAACGTCAACCGCTCTTGGGTTTGGTTTTCGTTGCGGATTTTTGGGGCTACTACACATGGAGGTCGTTCAAGAGCGACTTGAGCGTGAGTACAATCTTAATCTGATTACGACGGCTCCTTCGGTGGTTTATCGAGTGATTAAAACCGATGGCGAGACGATTGTGGTCGATAATCCGGCCAAATTCCCGGATGTCACGCAGATTGAAAAAATTGAAGAGCCCTACATTAATATCACACTTCACCTTCCGAACGAGTTTGTCGGCGGCGTGATGACGCTTTTGACTGAACGACGTGGGCATCAGATCAAGATGGACTACGTGACCAGCGATCGGGTCACTCTTGTTTACCAGATGCCACTGAATGAAATGGTCTTCGATTTTTATGATCGCCTAAAGAGTATCACCAAAGGCTATGCGTCGATGGATTACGAGCTTTGTGATTACCGCGAATCAGACCTTGTGAAGCTTGATATTCTCTTGAATACCGAGCCTGTTGATGCCCTGTCTCTCATTATTCATCGCGCAAAAGCCGCGTACCGTGGTCGAGAACTCGTGAAGAAAATGAAAGAGATCATTCAGCGCCAGATGTTTGAAGTGATCATTCAAGCGGCTATTGGTAGCAAGATTGTTGCGCGTGAGACAGTTTCAGCCTACCGTAAGAACGTGACCGCCAAGTGTTACGGCGGAGACATTTCGCGAAAGAGAAAACTTCTTGAGAAGCAAAAAGAAGGTAAAAAGCGAATGAAGCAGATCGGAACCGTAGAGATTCCGCAGGAGGCGTTTTTAGCGGTTCTCAAAGTAGACTAAGGTTGAGTGGGACAAGAATGATGAATGACCTCAAACGCGTTTTACTCGCAGTCGTAGTCGCCGTATCATTCGCCGTACTCATTCGTGTCTTTGTTATTGAAGCCTACCGCATTCCCTCAACCAGTATGAAGCCGACTTTAGAACCGGGTGACACCGTGTTCGTCTACAAGTGGGGGTTTGGTTCGACAAAGGCATCTCAGGTACCCAATCTCGGTACTGTCATAGTCTACAATTCACCTAAAGAACCCGCAAAAGACTACATCAAACGGCTCATTGCTAAGGGCGGTGATCGGGTCGACCTCAAACGCGGCGAAATTTACATAAATGGCAACTCGATCAAGTTGTCAGGCAAATCTGGCCTTTGTCATGAAGAAGTGATTGGGCAAATCAAATTTGATGGCTGTTGGGATCCGCCGATTCTAAAAGACTTTGGTCCGATTATCATCGAAAAAGACCATTACTTTGTGATTGGAGACAGTCGCTCAGAATCAGTCATACCGTGGGAAATTATTTTGCCCCAAGCGATTCGTGGCATTGCCTGGCGGGTTTGGATTTCGGTCGAACCCACTGATCCGATGGGGGCACCTGAGAGTTGGTTTTCGCGCTTTCGATTTGAACGAATGTTAAAGAGGGTCGAATGACAGAGAAAATGACAGAGAAAATAAAAGAGACGCAAAAAGGCAAGCAAATGGCTAAGAATTTGAGTTCTCAGTTTCTAGAGTTAGCAAAGCCAACCAAACAAAAATTTCTCTTTCCGAACCACTTTATTTCGACACAAGACTTAACCCGAGAGCAGATTTTGAGTTTGCTGAACACAGCCACCCTGCTTGGACAGGCGCTCAAACAGGGCGACAAAAATTCTGACGATTCGCAAGGTGCCGCAGGGCCGACCAAATTGCCCCCTCTTTTGGCCAACAAAACGATCATCAATCTGTTTTTTGAGAATAGTACCCGAACCCGAACTTCTTTTGACCTAGCGGTGCGCAAACTCGGAGGATCAACCCTCAATTTCGCTTCTTCGACTTCGAGTGTAGAAAAAGGCGAAACTCTGGTTGATACCGCAAAAAATATTGTGGCGATGGGGGCTCATGGCATTGTCGTGCGGCACTCAAGCGCCGGAAGCCCACAGTTCTTGGCTTCGAATCTAGAAATTCCGGTCATTAATGCCGGTGACGGATTTCACGAGCACCCCACTCAAGCCCTTCTCGATGCGTTTACGATGCGCGAGAAATTGGGTGATTTAGCGGGCAAACGCGTGGTGATTTTGGGTGACATTGCCCACAGTCGCGTGGCGCGATCAAATATTCATGTGCTGAAAAAATTAGGGGCAACAGTCGCAGTCAGTGGGCCGCCCACTTTGTTGCCGCCGAATCCAGAGGCCTTAGGGGTCGAAAGTAGTTTTCGAGTTGAGAGCCTGCTTGAGTCGGCCGATGTGGTGATGACTTTGCGAATTCAACGCGAGCGTCAGAATAAAATGCAGTTACCGTCGCTCGATGAGTACACCCGTTTTTGGGGATTGACCAAAGAGCGAGCGAGTCGCTTGAAGCCCGGCGCAATCATTTTGCATCCGGGCCCCATTAATCGCGGAGTCGAAGTCGATGCCGAAGTCGCTGACGGCGACCGTTCGGTCATTCTTCACCAGGTAGCGAGTGGCATCTTGGTTCGCATGGCGGTACTGGCTCACGTGTGTGAGCCCAAAGGCACGGCGCAATGGTTGGCGGAGGTTTCGGGGCAGTCGAGTTCTCAGTCGACCTCACGGTCGACTTCAGGAGGTGTCTCATGACTGTTTTGAGTGGTGCTCTCTTAATTCAGGGGGGGCGTGTGATTGACCCCGCCAATCATCTTGATCATGAAAAAGACTTATTGATAAAAGATGGAAAAATTCTAGCGATCGACAATCCTGGCTCAATTCCGGTTGCGCCAGGTTCTGAATTTTTGAAATTATCCGGCCAGTGGATTTTGCCCGGCTTCATCGATGTGCACGTGCACCTACGTGAACCAGGTCTTGAATACAAAGAGACGATCGCAACGGGCACTGCCGCTGCTGTTGCCGGTGGTTTTACCTCAGTTGCGTGCATGGCAAACACTCAGCCCGTCAACGATTCGGCCTATGTGACCACGTTTATTCGCGAGCGAGCCAAAGAGACGGCAGTTTGCCGCGTGTTTCCGATCGGTGCGGTAACCAAGGGCCTGAAAGGCGAAGAGCTCGCTGAGATTGGGTCGATGATTGCCGCAGGGGCGTGTGCGCTCAGTGATGATGGCATGCCTGTGATGAATTCATATCTGATGAGAAAAGCGCTTGATTACGCAAAGGCATTTGATGTGGCTGTGATCAGTCACGCTGAAGATGCCAATTTGGTTGGTCAAGGGGTGATGAATGAAGGAGCTCTTTCAAACGCCTTAGGATTACGCGGAAACCCAGCGGCGGCTGAAGAGATCATGGTCGCCAGAGAAATTGCGCTTTGCCGATTAACAAAGGCACGAGTGCACATCGCTCACGTTTCAACGGCTTTAGCGGTAGAATTGATTAAGCGAGCAAAAGAAGAAGGACTGCCATTGACGGCCGAAGTTTGTCCGCACCATTTGGTCTTAGATGAAACCTGTCTGCAGACTTACGATACCAATTGCAAAATGGCGCCGCCATTAAGAACCGCTAAAGACACGGAATGTTTGGTCGCGGCGCTGGCTAGTGGTGTGATTGATATGATCGCTACCGATCATGCGCCCCATGGAGTCGTTGACAAGTGTGTTGAATTTGACCGCGCGTCGAACGGAATACTCGGGCTACAGACGGCTGTACCATTGACCTACGAATTAGTGGCTCGGGGGTTGATTTCTCGAAATCGGTGGATTGACTCGTTGACTGCGAGCCCCGCTAAATTGATCAATCATCCTGAGTTAGGTTCGGTGCGTGTGGGGGGGGGTGCAGATCTGACGATTTTTGACTCGAAAGCAAGCTGGCTATACGATCAGCGCCAAAATGTTTCAAAAAGTTCAAACTCGCCATTTTTTGGATTCAAATTGAATTCAAAAATAGGGGCGACCATTGTGGGGGGTAAGCTTGTCTATCAAAATTCCTGAGAGCAGAACTCCTAGCAGCGAAACTTGTGAAGGCGCTCTGATCATTGAATCTGACCGCCCGAATGAATCGCCGGTCATTTTTCGCGGAAAATTGCGTGGTTGGATGCCAAGCGTTCAGAGTCTAGCTGGAGGCCTCGAAGGTAGCCTGACACGCGGCTACGGCGAGGCAGTATTCAATACCTCGCTTACGGGATACCAAGAAATTTTGACTGACCCCTCTTATTTTAAACAAATTATATGTATGACGGCTCCGCACATTGGCAACACCGGTTTGAATTCGCAAGACAATGAGAGTTCAAAAATTTGGTGTGCCGGTCTGGTCATTCATGATGAATCGACTCTCGTGTCAAATTGGCGAGCTGAGAGCTCGCTGCTCAGTCGGTTAGCGTTAGAACGTGTGCCATTCCTGGTAGAGGCTGATACCCGAGCCATTACTCGTTACCTGCGAACAAGGGGCGTGGCGCGGGCCTTGCTGTTGCCGGCTTCAGAGGCTCACAAGGCAAGCGCTCTCTTTCGTGAGTTGCCCGCTTTTGAGGGAGTTGATTTCATTTCTCAAGTTTCAACTCGCGCGCCTTATCGCTTTGATTCAAATTCAAACTCGCCACGTGCGTTCAAGGTTTCGGTTCTCGATTTTGGTGTAAAGACTAACTTGCTGCGTATGCTTTCGAATGCGGGTTGTGAGTGTGAAGTGTTTCCGTCAACGACAGGGGTTCAAGAGTTGCTCAAGTCAAACCCTGACGGAGTGTTCTTGTCTAACGGGCCGGGCGATCCTTCAGCGGCAGTTGTAGCGATTCAAACCGTCAAAAATTTGATTGCCAAAAAAATTCCGGTATTCGGTGTTTGTATGGGGCACCAAGTTCTCGCTTTGGCGAGCGGGGCGAAAACCTACAAGTTGAAATTTGGCCATCGTGGCGGCAATCACCCGGTCAAAGACTTCGAGGCTGACCAGGTGCAAGTGAGTTCTCACAATCACGGTTATGCGGTCGACGAGGCCAGTTTACCTAGAGAGGTTGAAGTGACTCACAAAAGCCTCAATGACCAAACCATCGAGGGCATCAGACTCAAGCACTCACCAGCTTTTTCGGTACAGTACCATCCTGAGGCTTGCCCTGGACCCCATGACTCGTACATACTCTTTGAACGGTTTATTGATCTCATGCGAAGGCACCCAAATGTATCATCAATATCTTGATCCAGTTATCGAAGAGTTTACTACTCGAGAGTATTACCCGATCGTTTACCAAGCGAAGCAAGAATATTTTGAAAAAGCGGGCATCGTTTATGAAGACGATGTCGAGTTTGATCAGCGCATGTCGATTTTTATGGATTGGTTTCTTTTCGATCGCGACCTTCCGGGTGTCGATTTGCCGCCCATTAAGTATTATTTTCGAAAAAACAAAGACAAGTTCACGAACGAAGAACTCAATATCTACAAAGATTTCTGTGCCACGATACATTCGATTTACCGCTTGAAGCGGCATAAATTATTTGGGCATGGCTTGTTGGCGAAAGATCTCTTTTCGAACAAAACCTACACGGTGAGCGATCCTGAAATCACCAAGGGATTTACCCGCGGAGATATCTTCGAAGCTCGTATCATTCCTTTTAAGGGTAACTTTCACTTCTCTCGTGGGTTCTGTTTTCACCCAGTAGAGATGGTTTCGTTCATTTCTAGCGAAATTAAGAAGGTTCGGTACCAAGAAAAAGTGCGACAGACCAAATTGATTTTGCAGCTTTCAGGAATGAAACTTAAGCACCTTCGGTTTCAGCACATAGATATCAAGCACATATACACCTTCGATTCGCGGTTCTAGTGTCGCCAAATGCAACAATGTTGTAAAACGATACAACTAATTGAAATCATTAAATAATTCTTGCGCTCTACCGATAAGACGGGTAGTGTTAGAAACAGATAAACACTGAGTTTCAGATTGAGTGTCAGTCAGATGCCGGTGGTTAGAACTTAAACTTAAGGAGATATCATGAAAACTACATTAATCGCTTTAGTCGCTCTTTTCTCATTCGCAGCTTACGCTAACGAAACAGCAGCTCCAGCCGCTGCAGCTGCACCAGCAGCTGTGACTGCTCCAGCTACCGATGCTGCTCCAGCTCCAAAAGCTGCTAAAGAGCACAAAGCTAAGAAAAAAGCTAAAAAAGCAAAAAAAGCTAAAAAAGAAGCTGCTGCACCAGCTGCACAGTAATCTTTATTAGTTAAAGATTTGAGAGGCCGCTCCCATTAAATTGGGGGCGGCTTTTTTTTTGGTTAAAAGCTAGTCAGAGTTCATGGCCTAGGATAAATTTGAATCTGCATGGCTAGAACTCCTCGTAAAATTTTATTAATGAAACTGCGATCTTTGGGTGACACGTTGTTATTGACGGCCCCTATCGCTTCAATCAAAGAACAATGGCCAGATGTCTCGATTCACCTTGCTGTTAATTCTAAGTGGTCAGAACTCTTTTTGAGAGACAGTCGTATCGCTCGAGTCTGGACCTACGATAAACACAAAGAGACCCCTGCACGGGCGAAGGCAGTTGCTCACCTAGCGCTTAAACTTTATCGCGAAAAATTTGATGTCGTCGTTAATTTTCACGCAAGCCCATCGAGCGCTACCGTAGCACTGGCTACTCGCGCCCCGATTCGAGCCGTCCATTTTCACGGCCACAAAGCTAAGAATAAATATTCTACCGTTGAAATTCCTGGCAAAGGAATCTTGAAGCCCATTATCGAAAGAGATATGGATAGCCTTCGGGCGATCGGTCTGAAAATTCCAGAAGGGCTCTTGCCTGAGGTTTCTCTGTCTTACCAAGAAGTCATTCAGGGGCGCGAAAGAATTCGTTTTTCGAAGGGTGTACCTTTACTCGCAATTGGTTTGGGTTCGGCAAGGCCCGCAAAAGCCTGGCCGATTAATCGTTTTGCTGAAATTGCAGTGAGATGGTGCGAGCGCGGATTTGATGGAACCCCTGGCGCTGTGGTTGGTTTCACTGGGCCAGATGAAAACAGCGTTGCCCACGATTTTTTGAAAGCTATCGATGATTTGTTAGCTCATCGATCAGCAACTCATCGCCAAGAAGTGCGTGATCGCATTCAAGTAGAAATGTCACCCAACATTCGAACAATGGCCGCCATGATGAAAAACTGTCAGGCGTTTATTGGAAACGACTCGGGCCCAAGGCATTTGGCCGTTGCAGTCGGAACTCCGAGTTTAACTTTGTTTGGTCCAGAAGATCCATTTGAGTGGCACCCTTACCCTGTTGCTCAGCATCCGTTTCTGTTCATAGAAAATCTTGGCTGCCGAAATGATCATGACCAAGGGTTTAGGCCGTGGTGCGGAGTTCATGAGTGCGTGAATCATGGCCATCAGTGCATGGAAAAAATAGGTATCGAAGAGACCTATGCAAAACTCGTTGAGATGGGTCCGGCTATTAAAGATGTCATCGAAAGGCGAGTAGGAAATTTGCTTTCATGAAAGTGTCTGGATTTACGATCGTTCGAAACGGCGTAGCCTTTGACTATCCGTTTGTAGAGTCGCTGAGGTCACTGGCTCCGTTAGTTGACGAGTTAGTAGTTAATGTGGGCGATTGCGATGACGGAACCCTAGAGGCGGTCGAAGCCGTGCGCACTGAGTTTCCGTCGGTTCAGTGGGTAGTTTTTCGTTCAGTTTGGCCGCTCAATGATCCTGAAAAAAAACGATCTGGATTGATACTGTCTGAGCAGACAAATCTTGCGCTTGCTCAGTGTACTGGTGATTGGTGTATTTATTTGCAGGCCGACGAAGTGTTTCACGAAGAAGATCGGGCGAAAATCATTGAGACCCTAAAATCAATCGATCAAGACAAGCGAGTTGAGGGAATCGTACTGAACTATCGACATCTGTATGGATCATTTGATGTCGAGCAATATTCTCGCAGCGCTTACCGCCGAGAGGTGCGCATTGTGCGCAATCAGATAGGAATCAAAAGTGTGGGCGACGCTCAAAGTTTTCGGGCTGCCGATGGCTCAAAGCCCAGGGTTGTTCTAAGCTGTGCACGGGTATTTCATTACGGTTGGGTGCGAGACCCCAAAGCAATGAAAGACAAAACTTTTTTTCTCGATCAGCTCTACCATGGTTCGGCAAGTGAGTCTGAACTTGAGGTTGGTATCCCTAAAACCAAAGACAACTACCGTTACAAGCGCTTCGTGGGCTTGCGGCTGTTTAAAGAAACCCACCCACAGGTGATGAGTGAACGAATTTCAAAGAAAAATTGGACTTGGGACTTCAAGAATTCGTCACTTGAATTGCATTGGTCTGACGCCAAAAAATTAGTGCTCGATTCGTTAGAATCACTGACAGGAATTCGATTTTTCGAATATAAGAGTTATCGGTTCTTATGAGTAAGTTGAACACACCTAGCGCATCAGTTTTTGTCACCACTTACAATATGCCTGAACACCTGGCTCTTGTACTGGCGGGGCTAGAACGCCAATCATTTACGAATGTCGAAGTCTTCATTTGCGATGATGGTTCAGATCATGAAACCCAGAAAATGGTGACCGAGTTTCAATTGCGAGCGCCTTTTCGGGTGTCTCACCTTTGGCAACGAAATCGGGGATTTCGCAAATGCCGAATTCTGAATCAGGCTTTAGGCCAAGCTCGCGGCGATTTGTGCATCTTCTTAGACGGTGATTGCATTCCTCATCGGCACTTTTTTCGAGATCACATTGAATCGTACGCGCCAGGTACTTTTGGTGCCGGGCGAAGGTTTGAAGTTGGGCCAGAATTAGCGAAAACACTGACTGTCTCTAAGATTAGGCACGGCTGGTTAGATTACCCGAAGTGGGGCCTTATTCGTAGCGTCTTGAAGAAAGATTCGACGCATCTTCAGCGAACGATGAGAGTTCTCAATCCATTTCTGCGATCAGTATTGCGGCTCAATCGAGTTATCGACATGAAGGGGTGCAACTATTCGGTGTCGAGATCTGATCTTCTCAAAATTAACGGGTTTGACGAATTTTTTGAAGGGTATGGTAGAGAAGACACCGACGTTGAAGAGCGATTAAAAAATCTAGGATTAGAGATTCGTTCTCTCAAGGGCATGGCCTTACAGTTTCATGTTTGGCATGCGCGCCGAGAGTTCACTCCGAAGAATGATACCCTGCTTGACTTAACAAAAGGTCGTGAACTCGTGCGGTGCAAAGCCGGGGTGTTTCAGGAGTTTCTCATTGAAAAAGCGACTCTAGGTGACTTGATTGAGTTGTGCCGCGTCTACGCTGAATCATGGAAAGCCCATTATGTAGGGTTATTGCCGCAAGATTTTCTTGATTCGCTGAATGAAGTTTCGGCTCAGTCATTTTTTAGTGACTATTTAACCAAAGCGTCTGAAAACCCCAGTCAGTTCTTAGTTTTGAAGGCAAGTGATAGCCAAAAAGAAGTGGTAGGGTTCTTGGTAGGGGGGGTTGATCGGTTTGCCCAATTGGGTGGTGGCCCCGATGTGGGTGAAATCATTTCATTTTACACGAGTCCAGAAATGCAGCGCAGACACCTCGGAACCCAATTGTTCAACGTAGCGAAAACTTGGTACCTTGAAAACCATTTTTCTAGACTGAGAACTTGGGTTTTACACACAAATCCTTCGCGCATGTTTTACGAAAAACTGGGCGGAAAGTTGACCGCCCACACTAAAACACAAGTCGTTGGTGGCCAGACTTGTTTTGATTTGTGCTACGAGTGGAAGCCTCTTAAATTCTGATGCGGCCCTTTGCTCAGAAGAATAGGAATTTTTTACTGGATGCTTGCGACCAGTTTCGGGCGATCGCATTGACAAAGTGACCACACGGTATCACACCCGAACTGGCTGGTTGAACGCGAGAACCGAACTCTACTACTAGATGAAGTCTATTTTACGGCACAACAGCGAGTAGACTTGCTGTATCTTTCATTCCGTTTGGTACATCAAGTCAACAATAATTCAACTAACTGAAATCATTCAATTTAGTCGGCTAAGTCTGGTGAAAATCTTTACCTTCCGATACTCACATAACGAAAGCCGAGTTCTTTCATTTGTTTTGGAGCGAAGATGTTTCTTCCATCAAAAACAAGGGGTGACTTGAGAAGTGCTTTCATTCTCTCGAAGTCAGGATGTCTGAATTCATTCCATTCTGTGACGACCACTAGTGCATCACAACCCTCGATCGCATCGTAGGGAGATTTGCAGAATTGAATCTTGTCGCCTAAAATAGCTTGCGCTGTTTCGGTGGCCACTGGGTCAAACGCTCTAACCGATGCGCCTTTTTTGAGAAGCTCTTCGATGATACTCAGAGAGGCCGCTTCTCTCATGTCATCGGTATTTGGCTTGAATGCAAGACCCCAAAGACCAAAGGTCTTCTTTGACAAATTACCTAAAGTTTCTTCCATTCGTTTTACTAGGTGTTTTTTCTGTCGTGCATTGGCCAGTTCAGCAGCTTTGACAATCTCTAGCTCGACTTCATTTTTCGATCCGGTAGCCATCAATGCTTGAACGTCTTTTGGAAAACAAGAACCGCCATAACCCACGCCAGCATACAAGAAATGTTTTCCGATGCGAACATCAGTGCCCATGCCCTTGCGAACTTGATCGATGTCGCCGCCCACTTTTTCGCAAAGTTGAGCCAACTCATTCATGAAGCTGATTCGGGTGGCTAAGAAGGCGTTACACGCATACTTAGTCATTTCGGCAGAAACGGGGTCCATTTGAATGATCGGATTACCTTGGCGCACAAAAGGCGCGTAAAGTTCGGCCATTTTCTTAAATGACTCATCACTTTTTGTTCCGATGACAACGCGATCAGGCTTTAGAAAATCGTCGATCGCAGAACCTTCCTTTAAAAACTCAGGATTGCTGACCACGTCAAAGCTGTGCTTTGTGAATGGGGCCATCCAGTCAGCAACCACACGGTGAGACCCAATGGGAACCGTAGATTTATTGACAACGATCAACGGTCCTTTCATTGATTTCGCAATCGATTCAGCGGCCGATTTTAGGTACTTGAGATCAGGCTCGCCTGAAGGAAGCGGGGGGGTGCCCACAGCGAGAAATACAACCTCAGCTTTTGACAAAGCTTCATCGTAAGAAGTGGTGAAGGTTAGCCGATTTTCTTCGCTGCACCGAGCGATGATTTCTTCGAGTCCTGGCTCATAAATCGGGATTTCACCTTTATTGAGGCGGTCGATTTTCTTTTGGTCAACGTCAAGACACGTCACCGTGTTTCCTGAGTCAGCAAAGCAAGCTCCAGCGACCAATCCGACATAACCAGATCCGACTATTGTTATCTTCATAATTAAGTCTTCTCCCAAAAAAATAGCGATTATGCTAGCCTAAATTCATG
This sequence comes from Oligoflexia bacterium, assembly GCA_903895855.1. Lineage (GTDB taxonomy): Bacteria > Bdellovibrionota > UBA1018 > UBA1018 > UBA1018 > CAITVN01. Next base: position 36,936 of record CAITVN010000121.1, read on the forward strand.
TCAAAATCGGGTATTTCGGTGACTATTATCACGCTCAATGAAGAGGCGAATATCGAGCGAGCCATTGGTAGTGTGGCCTGGGCAGATGAAGTCATCGTGGTTGATTCGGGTAGTACTGACCGAACCCGTGAATTGGCAAAAAAATTAGGGGCGAGGGTTTATTCAAATCCATGGTTAGGGTATGGTCAGCAGAAAAATTTCGCTCACGAAAAGGCGAAAGAGCAGTGGGTTTTGAATATTGATGCCGACGAAGTGGTGACGTCAGAGCTTCGAGAAGAAATTTTGTCTCAAATTACCCAAGGTTCGACCAGCGGCTTCAAAATTCCCCGCAAAACATGGTTTCTCAATCGGTGGATCATGCACGGGGGCTGGTACCCAAACTACTTAATGCGCCTTGCAAAGAAAAGTGATGCGAAGTGGACCGAACCGGCCATTCACGAGGAGTTGCTCGTAAGGGGGGTGATTGAGAACCTGAAGAACCCATTGCTTCATTACACGTTTGTCGATCTAAAGGATCAGGTGACGCGCAATGTTCGTTACGCGGGTTTAGGAGCCGATCAGTTGATTGCCAGCCGCGCACGGCCATCGCTAGTAAAGTTACTTTTGAAGCCCATCGGAAAATTCATAGAAACCTATTTTTTCAAATTGGGTTTCTTAGATGGGCTGCCGGGTTTTTTCATCTCAATTAACGCTTCTCACAGTATGTTCTTGAAGTACGCCCGGGTTTTCGAGAAGAATTGGAGTCAAGATCATGCGAATACTCATCATTGATAACAATGTCGACCGCCCCTGGTGGGGAGCTTCAAATCTCAGGTATTACGGAAACCTAATGGCAGGAGCCACTGTCATCACTCGTCGTGGCCCCCACGATGACTTGCCGAAATTGAAATCCAAACGGCCCCTTCAGTTTGATCGCTTGATCATGTCAGGTTCACGTACCTCATGTCTTGACCAAGCCGACTGGATCACGAATCTCGACGATCTTGTGAGAAAAACTCTAGATGACGGCAAACCTATACTTGGGGTTTGCTACGGACATCAAACCCTGGCCCGCGTATTGGGTGGCCGAGAGTTGTTGAGAAAATCACTCACTTCTGAAGTCGGTTGGACTTTACTGCGCCAAACGTCAGAGTGTGTGTTGACCCAGGGCTTACCCCAAGAATTCTACTCGTTTTCTTCTCATTTCGAAGAAGTTCATACGTTGCCTGAGGGAACTCAGCACATTCTGTCTTCACAGCGTTGCACGAATCAGGGATTTCAGCTGAAAGGTCGTCCAGTCTTCGGAATTCAGTTTCACCCCGAGAAAACTCGCGATGAGGCAGTTAATCTATTTAAAGAGATCAATCCGAAAACGCGTCCAGATTTGAAAGATGCGATTCTTCATTATAATAAGACAGACCAGTTTTACTCGAAAAAGGTGGGCGAAACCATTTTCAGTAATTTTTTGAATTCAAAGTAGGAGTTGAAAGTTCATGGAAGTAGCCACGCCCTTAGAAGAAGTGTCGACTCAAGACCTTGAAGAGCAGCTTGCGAAGTCTCAAAAGAAAAGTCGAAAATCGCAGTTAATCAAGATTGCCGTCATCGTACTGGTTTTTGTATTTTTGGCAAAAAAAGGTCTGGTTTCAGTTGAAGCGACGAAGAAAGCGTTCACTCGGCTTGATCTCTTGGGCCCTGCTTTTGTGGGTTTGATTTCGCTTAATTTCTTGGCGATCATTCGTTGGCATCTACTTCTTCGTGCCCAGCAATTGATCATTCCTTTTAGTGAGACCATCAAGCTGGTCTTTATCGGCAATTTTTTCAATTTGGCACTACCCGGGGCCGTGAGTGGCGATTTTGTGAAAGCTTACCTGATAGGCAAGGCCGTTCAGGGGCGGCGTGGTCTTGCGTTTGGCAGCATTCTTTTTGACCGTGTGACCGGGCTTTCAGCCCTGATCTTTGTTTCTGCGGGTGCTCTCGCTCTGCGATTCAACGAGTTTGTGCATTCTAGCTGGTTCTTAGCGATTCGAGTTTCAATCACAACGTTTGCTGTAGGGGTTTTTGTTTTCTACAGTTACTTGTTTCTGGTTCGTGAAAAACACGATCCGGTCTTAATTTTACTGAAAGTACTGCAGCGAAAGTGGCCCATTTTCATTGGTGTTACCAACACCTATTTGGGTCTCAGGTATTACCACAATCACAAACTCACTGTGATCGTAGCTCTTGCTATTTCAATCGTAACCCATTTGTGTGTTTGCTGGGCGATGTCGGTCTTTGTTTTGGCGTTGGGCGATGACACCTTGAATTTTGTTTCGATTGCGGTGATTGCGCCTTTGGGAATGTTGGTGACGGCTATACCTGTTTTGCCGGCTGGAGTAGGCACTGGGCACGCGGCTTATAGTTGGCTATTTCATTTACTCGGCTCTGAAAGAGGCGCCGACGTTTTTAATCTTTTCATATTTACTCAGCTGATTACGGGTGCCATAGGGGGGGCCGTCTATTTGGCCTATCGAAATCGAGATAAGGTGAAAAAATGAAAAAGGCCCCAAAAGGCGCAAAGAATTCTGAATCTGGCGCAAAAATAAGAAAGAGCTCTCGGCCCAAGAAAGCGACCCAGCCGAAGAAAGATAGAGCTTTGGTTCTGGGGGCGTCGAAACTCATGTCAGACGCAGAGGTGCTGTTTCAAGAAGTGATTTCAGACCAAGAGCGCCGCCGCGCTGAAGACTTGTCTGAAGCAAGTCGACCCGTTTTGTGTCGGGCGGTACGAATTGCGGCCGATGCGGCCGATATTTATATTCAAGCCGAAGAACTTGAAATAGCGAAAACCGTTCTAGAGAAGTGCTGTGCCCTGGCCTCGGGTTACCGCCTGGGTGCTGAGCTTGAAGCGACTTTCTTGGTGTCACTGTCTAAAGTATTTGAACTCATAGGTGATCAGGCTGAGGCTCAGGCTTGTCTTGAAGAGGCCCTAGAGGCTGCTATGAAAGAGAAGAATGCCCAGCTACGCGCAGCCCTTTCTGCTCAAGTTTCTCGGTCACTGGCTCTGATCTTGCCTAACCGTCGTTAATGACAATTCAATCAGTTTTGTTGCCAAGCGCGAAGGGTACTGCCCTACGACCGTTTCAGGCGCGTGCCGTTAATGCCCTACTAAAAGGGTGTAACGTGGTCTGCGTGGCTCCGACTGGCACCGGAAAAAGTCGAATTTATCAAGAGTACCTCGGCCGAAAACCGAAAAGAGCCATTATCGTTACTCCGTTGAATTCATTGGGTGGTCAGATAGAACGTCAAATGTGCGCCTTAGCATTTCGCCAAGTCGATATACGCGACTCAGGGTTTGTTACGAGCCTGACCGACACTGAGGTCAGTTCATTTCTGGTTCTCACGCCTGAAAGGCTTTTTCATGAGGCCAATCAATCGCGCATTGCTGCGTTTGAGCCCGAACTCATCATCATTGATGAAGCCCACTGTATTTTTGATTGGGGAAAATCATTTCGCCCTCAATTCTCAGAACTCCTTCGTTTGCATGACTGGTTCCCGACAATTCAGAGCCTTTGGTTAAGCGCAACGTTGACCCGTGAAAACCTAGTTCAGTTGAGAGCTTATCTTGAATCAAGTTTTGCGAACACGCTCGAATTCGAATTGACTCTCGGAATTAGCGACCAGATTGAATTGAGTTTCGTGAATCTCAACTGGCAAGCTCGACTTAATTTCTTGAAGAACCACTTAATTGGGGCAAACAAGAAAACCTGTGGAATCATCTTTTCTTCTTCGCGGTTGAAGGTCGAAGCCCTTGCTCAGCGCTTGAAACTGTCTGGAGTCAACTGTCAATTTTTTCACGCAGGCATGAGCATTGAAGAGAAGGCATCAGTACTGAAAAGATTTTCTTCAGGCGATATTGAGGTTCTGGTTTCGACGGTCGCCTTCGGTATGGGTATGGATTTTTCAGGCATTGAGTGGGTCGTGCTCTTTGAACCGCTTCATTCAATTGCTTCAACCGTTCAGGCCTTGGGTCGTTCAGGAAGAGCCAATATTGGCCGCGCTTTTTGTTTTTTTGAAGAGTCAGACTGGCTTTCGCACCGATTCGAATCAGAAAACGAGAGATGTCGACTCGTTCGACTTTATACCTCATTTCAGTGTAGAAGAGTGCACTTGATGCGCGAACTCTGGGGAGCTGAAAGCGTCAAGTATAGCCACTGTCGCGACTTTCACTCAGCGTTTTGCGACAATTGCAAGTAGGTATATTTTTTCTACCCCCCCTTGCGCGAAGTGGAGTCCCTGTTATCCTCATATGAATAAGCAGTACCAAACGACTTAATAGCGCACTCACGGAGGAGAAATGAGCTTTTTAAAAACGTTAGGATTTGCCGGCATTCTTGTCGGTTTCTTTGGTTTCTTTGGTTTTACTTCAGATAATGCCTACGCTGTACCACAAGAAAAAGAATGGACCATTCTAGTCTATTTAAACGGACACAATAGCTTGGATTCATTTGGTCCGATGGATCTCAATGAAATGGAAAAGGTCGGCTCTACCGATCAAGTGAACGTAGTGGTTCAGTGGGCTAGCAGTAGCGCAGAAACAACCAAACGTTTGTTGGTCAAGAAAGACACCAATAGTTCGACGGTGACTTCTCCGATTGTTGAAAATATGCCAAGAGTCGACATGGGTGACTACAAGTCGCTCATTGCGTTTGTGCGTTGGGGTGTGGCCAATTATCCTGCGAAACATTATATGATCGATATCTGGAATCATGGCGCCGGCTGGCATCGTGACGGATCGTCATCTGGTGTATTTAGAGACATCAGTAATGACGATCTCTCTGGACACAAGATCAAGACTGAAGAGCTGGGTTTGGTGTTCGCGCAAATCAAGGGTGATATTGGCCGCAAAATCGATATTGTCGGCAGTGACGCTTGTTTGATGGCAATGGCTGAAGTTGCTAGTGAGTACGCAGACAGCGTCGATTTCTCGGTAGGTTCAGAAGATCTTGAGCCCGGCGAAGGCTGGCCGTATGACACTTGGCTTTCTCGTCTAGTGAAAGCTCCAAAATCGGGTGGGGCCGAAGTTTCAAAAATGCTCGTCGAAGAATATGTGGCTTCTTATAATGGCGGATCACAAGGAAGTGAAGACGCCACTCTCTCAGCTCTCGATCTCAGTCATCAAGGTGAAATCGAAACAGCTATTGGTGAGCTTGGTCGAAAAATTCAGGGGTTGAACACCACTGAGCGCGCTGAAGTCGTCAAGATTGGTCAGTCGGCTCAGAAATTCTATTTTGGCGACTACCGAGATTTGGGTGATTTTATCAATCTTCTTGATCGTTCGAGCTTAGTCGGTTTGAAGAGCGACAGAACCCTTGAAAATCTCAAGGCGGCTTTCAAGTCGTATGTGGTGACAGGCAAATCGGTAGGTAACTACACTTCGGCATTGGGTGTGAGTTTCTGGATGCCGGGGTCTGCCTCAACCATGTCGACTTATGGCGCTCGCTATCAAAAATTGAAGTTCAATCTAGGGTCACATTGGTTTGATGCCCTCGATGCTTTGCTTTGAGTGCCCGGGATTAGACTAAATACATATAAATAATAGATAAAATCAAAAAAAGGGTATCAGACTTTGAGTCTGGTGCCCTTTTTTTGTCTTGAGAATTTGATTGCACCCAGTGGGTTAACGTCACCAGTGACGCAGGTAATCGGTGAACTTATGGCTCTGAAGAAAAGTTTTACAGTGCAATTGGTTGGCGTCAGATTATTGGCCGTTGAATAAAATCAGCTACTTAGTGAAGCATGGCCTGAGTCGGGCCAGAATCCCGAGTTGGCATCACTCTCGCAATAGTAACTAATCAAGAAGGCGGTCGGAAAACTCCGAAGCCAAAAGCGAAACTCAGAAAAAAAGACGTTGAAAGGAGGACGATATGGTTACGAAACTGACAAATAAGGATGGTTTTCAGGTGTGTGACCAAGCGGCGACCTTTCAACCTGAGGCCCCATACGCTTCGCCAAACGCGGCGGCGGCGTCACTCGATCAATACGACGGTGACTTGAATTGGGCGGTATCAATCGAATTGCTCGATTGGTTTCAAGTGTGGCGAGGTTCTCGTCAATAAATCTTAACCAATGAAAATCGAGTCACTTGGGATCTAGGATGGAACCCAATTTCAATCAAGAGCCTTGCTCTTAGAGCACAAGGATTATCACCTAAAACGTGAACTCGCAGAATGAATCTGCCGGGGTGCTGAAGGTCAAACCCATCGCCAACTAATAGGCAATCAATAGCCAAATGAGCAGTAAAAGGAGTGCTGCCAAACATGACTATCCAAAATTCAAAACAATCGGAGCTTTTTATGAAATTCAAAACGTTGTTCGAGACGCAAAAGAATCAATTACTCTACAGTCGAAAAATCTTAAACGAAGAATTCACGACGAGTAGAGACGATATGCTCGATGAAACCGACTGGACATCAACAGAATTAGAACAGTCGATGCGCATGAGATTGAGAAGTCGTGAATCACTATACATGAAAAAAATGGACGAGGCTTTGAAGAGAATTTCAGACGGAACCTTCGGTCAATGTGAGAGCTGCGGCGATGACATTGAAAGTAAGAGATTAGAAGCAAGACCAACCACCACGTTGTGCATCTCTTGCAAAGAAGACTCAGAGCGAAAAGAATTAGGCCACATTGACGGTCATCGTTCAAAGAGCTTGGGGAGTCGGGTAAAAATGCAGATGATTGGTTAGGGGGCAAACACTCAAGGATGATGTGTTGCCAATGAGCCTACAAGGAAGTGGGCAAGACGAAAAAGCACACGGAATGTGCGTTGAATGCGGAGGGGAGAGCAATCCTCAAAATCATCGAGACGACGACCAGTGATTTATTTGAGCATTGCTCAGGATAAACCGCAGTTAGGGGAGAGGGGAGAGCTTAAGGGGTTGAGCTCTCCTCTCTTCGTTTTATTTTTTTTCGGCTTACTTTTCTTCAGCCTACTTTTTTTCTGAGAGTTCGTAAATTCCGACGCCAAAAAAAATCAATTCATTGGTATTGAGCTCTATCGGTGTCCAGATCAGTCTTGAAACGGCGCTAGAAAGTGAGGTGGCTTCAGTGGCAATTGCTTCGATGTTTCCAGTAATGGGTTGAATCGATCTTCGATGAAACTCAGAGCCTGCGCGCTTAAAGACCGCTTGCCAGAACTGTTCGGCACTGAGCTGGAGTCTTTGAGAAGCGGCGTGGCTAAGGGCGATGCTTAAGAACCCGGTGGGCTTGTGGCCCTTGAATTCGCAGTCGATCAGCACGATCTTTAGGTCTTTGCTGGATTGCCCATCGCCTTGGGGGGGGTGCCATTTCGCGAGCCGGATGGGCAATCCGAGGGTGGGTTTCGGTTCAGATGCGCGTTCGATGACTTCATCGATCAGAGACGAGTGCAAAGACTGCATCACGGCCGTCCAGGGTGACATTTCTTAGCTGACTCCCAATGAAGGGCTTGGGGTTGAGGCCATGCGATTGAGCAAGCTGTATTCGCCGTTGAGCTCAAGCAACTGATCGTGAGTACCCCGTTCAATGATTCGCCCATCTTTGATGACATGAATCTGCGAGGCGTGCTGAATGGTGGTTAGACGGTGCGCAATGAGAATGGTCGTTCGGTGTTCCATCAACTCGGTCAACGCGTCTTGAACGACCCGCTCTGATGCGGTATCGAGAGCTGAAGTGGCCTCATCGAGAATTAAGATTGGGCTTTCACGCAAAAACGCTCGCGCGATTGAGAGTCGTTGCCTTTGACCACCCGAGAGCTTTTGCCCTCGATCACCGATACGGGTGTTGAAGCCTTCAGGTAGCTTCTCAATGAACTCGAGCGCGTGTGCCTTTTTTGCAGCCTCATAGATATCGACTTCATTGGCACTGAGTTTTCCGCAGCGAATATTTTCAAGTATCGTGTCATTGAAAAGAAACACATCTTGTGAAACGACCGCAATATGGTCTCTCAAGGTATCAAGGGTAAACTCCCGAATATCGGTTCCATCAATTGAAATCGCCCCTTTTGAAACATCAAAAATTCGTGGAATCAAATTAACCAGCGAGCTCTTACCGCTGCCGCTAGCACCAACCAACGCGATCGTTTGATTTTTTGGAATGCTGAGGGTCACATTTGATAAGACCTCGCGTTCTGGGTGATCGGGATAGCTAAAGGTCACATTCTTAAATTCGATCGACGACTGAAACGTGGTGAATGGTCGGGGGTTAGGCACTTCAGTGAGGTTCGATTTCCAATCAAAGACTTCAAAAATGCGATCAGTAGCGGCTGCCGCAGTGTGAAGCTTCAAATTGGTTTCATTCATTTTTCGCAACGGGTTGGTCATCAGAAAGAATGCGGTAAAAAAGCCAAGCAGGTCGCCAGGGTTCATTGAGCGATCGAGAACCTGCAAGCCACCGACGAAAAGAAGCGCAGCTAAAACAAATGAAGAGAGTAGCTCAACTAAAGGGTGTGACGTCTCTTCAAGTTTTGCCGATTTGAGGTAAAACCGCTCAAATACATCGCAGTGATCTCTGAATTTCTTACGCAAGTACTTTTCAAGCCTGAAAGCTTTAACGACCCGAATGCCGCTAAACCCCTCTTGAAGGGTACTCATGGTTAAGCCATTTTGGTCGTTCATTCGGCCGATGTAGCGCTTCAAATTGCGGCCAGAGGCCGAGAATACCCAAGCCAATGGGGGTAATAGCACCATCGTGATGAGTGTGAGTTTCCAGCTTTTATTGAGAGCGTAGTAAAACAAAAATCCAAAAGTGAAGGGCTCTTTAATGAGAGAACTGATTGAAGCGATACCCCCATCAATAAACTGGGTATCATTCGTGATTCGTGACATCAGGGCCCCGGTTCGTTGCTGAGTAAAATAGTCAGCAGACAAGCCCATGATGTGCTCAAAGAGATCAGTTTTGATGCGTTGATTGATTCGAATCACAGCAATTCTGAGTAAATAGTAGTGTAAGAATCTGACGACAAAATTTGCCGCAAACATACCGATGAGTCCGAACGAAAATAAGATCAATCGAGACTCGCTCGGATTGATGAGAACCCGATTCACCACATACTCGATAATTTTTGCAGGCAATGCGCTGATTGCAGCCAGCGGAATAGCCATGAGGCTACTCAATGCTATGAGGCGCCAGTGGGGCATAACATAGGGCTTTAATCGTAGAAGTGTCTTCATTCGGGTGAGGTTGATCATAGCGAAAGCCAAATTGTAAGACCAGCGAAAAGCCGAAGTGATTTTTCGGGTTTTTTCGGGTACGCTGAGTCGATGAAGAACCAACCCAATCGGGCAAAAATGGCTCGAAAAATACTGGTGGTCGGCGGGGCTGGCTATGTTGGCAGTTCGGTGGCGATTGCCCTTCGAGACCGCGGTCACGAAATTACCGTCATTGATGATTTGAGTACTGGCTACGCTCAGCAGAACATTTCAAAAGATTTTCACCTATTTCGAGTCGGCGATCGCAGCCGCCTTGCCCCCTTGCTTGAATCTCACCGCTTCGATGCGGTTTTTCATTTTGCCGCTGTTGCATTGGTCGAAGAAAGTGTGCGAAATCCCCAAAAATATTTTGAAAATAATGTAGAACAGACTCGGGTTTTAGTCGAAGAGATGGCGAGAACTCATCAGGGCCCTCTCGTGTTTTCTTCAAGTTGCGCTGTTTTCGGTGATCCCCAAGGCCAGAAAATTTCAGAAGACCTTCCAAAAAACCCGATGAATCCCTACGGCGAGAGCAAGAAGGTAGCTGAGGGCCTCATTCGTGAGGCTTGTGTGCGAGGTGAGTTAAGTGCGGTGGTGTTACGGTATTTCAATGCCAGCGGTGCCGAACCACTAAACAGGGTTGGTGAGCGGCATGAACCAGAGACCCATTTGATTCCGCTGGTTTTTAGAGCGTTTCAAGAGGGAAAGCCCGTTTTCATCAATGGTGCCGACTACCCAACTCGAGACGCCACTTGTGTGAGAGATTATGTGCATGTCGCCGACCTTGCCCGTGCGCACGAATTGGCGATGGAGCACGCGATCAGTCAAAATGCGATTAAAGGCACACGGGGCGTATTCGACGATTTCAATCTTGGTACTGAGTCAGGCTATTCAGTCAAAGAAGTGATCGATGCTTGTGAAAAAGTGATTGGCCAGCCGATTGCGCGAGAGGTGCGATTACGAAGGGCGGGTGACCCACCTGCGTTGGTAGCGAATTCAAGCAAGGCACTTCGTGTTTTAGGCTTCAAAACCGAAAAATCACTTGAAGATGTCATCACATCGGCTTATCGGTGGGAGCAAATAAGACTCGGTGATGTGACTTGTAAAAAGGTCGCCTTCATTGATCGCGATGGCACCATCAATCATGACTCGGGCTATGTGCGAGATCCCAAAGATGCTCCGATTATTGATGGCGCGGTTGCAGGTCTTCGAATTTTGCAGTCAGCGGGTTACGACTTGGTTGTTGTTTCTAATCAGTCGGGGGTCGGGCGTGGTAAGATCACGCTAGCAGAGCTTGCAGCGGTGAATGCTGATCTGAGTTTGAGATTGAAGCAAAAAGGCGTTTATCTGAATAGTTTTGAACTTTGCCATCACCGTCCTGAAGACGCCTGTCAGTGTCGAAAGCCGAGCCCCTATTTGCTCTTAAATTATGCGAAGTCAGTCGGTGCAAGTTTGTCAGATTGCGTGATGATCGGTGATAAGTTCATTGATTTGAAGGCTGGCCAAAATGCGGGCTGCCGCGCGGTGGGGTTAGTGCGTTCTGGTTATGGTGCTGAGACAGAGACTTTGCCTGAGTACCTTGAGATGTCGCGAAGCCACTCGAATGTAGTTGTCGGGGCAACCCTTTTTGAGGTCGCCCTCGAGTTGGTGACCGTAGCTGACTAGTCTCAACGCGACAAATCCCCGGATAGTTTTATAGAGTAACTCACCCTCAAATGACCCCTGTACTTCGTGTACTCGCGCGCGGGAACGGCGCATCATGCGCCCGCGCGAGGGTCATTGTGAGCGTGAGTTACTCTATAAAACTATCCGGGGTATTGTCGCGTTGAAATTAAAATTGAGTACCCGACTCTGTCATTGATGAAACAAAGTCCTTGCCACCTGGAGTCTCTTTCAATTTTAGACTGGCTAGGAGTCTCACTCTTTTTTTGGGCCTCCCGTAAGCGGAAGCGTTCGCGCCGCAGGCGCGATACGGGCGAGCCAGGGATGGCGAGCCCAAAGAAAGAGTGAGACTCCTAGCCAGTCAAAGACTGAAAGAACGGCATAGCCATGCGACTAGTGTGTTGACTGCGAATACTGCGCATCCCATTGTTCGAGTTTGGGTTTCATCACACGAAACCAAAGCGGCGGTATGAGACAAATAAAAATAGTGGTGAGATAACCCTGGGGCATTTCGGGTGCGTTGGGGTAGGGGTTGAGTTTCCAGAACGGCACTTTCGCGGTTTCGTGATGAGCCGAATGTCGAACCAATGAGTAAAGAATCATGAAACTCATGCGGCGATTGCTGTTCCAAGAATGCTGAGGTTTGACGCCTTCTTTGGGGGTTCTCATGAGGCCGTAATGCTCGATGTAGTTTACGACTTCTAAAATAAATTTAGCGAAGGCAGCCTGAAGAACAAAGAGTACGACGCCAGTTTCTCGTGCAACCGCATAGAAAAAAGTGACCCAAGCCAGAGTCATCAAGTAGCCAGTCAGCATTTGATTGCTCAGGCTTAGCGGTGAGAGTTTCTTTCGTTCTAAACGTCGAAATTCGATTTTCCAGGCGCTCACGTGCCCGCCAACCGTCGAGCGTAAGAAAAATGAGTACACGTTCTCACCTCTCAGCGCTGTGGCCGGATCAATCTTGGTCGCAACATGCACATGATGACCAAAGACGTGCTCGATGGCAAAATCAGCATTAGCACTCATTGAGAGTAACCATCGACCTACAGTGTAGTGAAACTTTTTTGTAAATTGGTGAGTGAGCTCGTGAGCCGAGTTCGTGCCATAGCCGGCCACGATTAAGCCGACTCCAAAAATGGCTCCCAAATAGTCAAAAGCTGAGTTCTGAATTCGGTAGGCGAGAATGTCAAACCCTGTCAAGCACTGTACGATCGCGCCAAGACCAAGAAAGTCTTGATCGGCGGCACTCCACGCTAAGGTTGCCAGCAGAAACGTCAAAATGGGCAACGCCAAAAAAAGCGGGGCTTCAAGCAATTTCGGGTAGCGAGAGTTGGGTAGTTTGAAATCTTTTCCGAGCAGAGCGTCGCCGCCCACCATGACTGTGACGATGAGGCCAATGCCTAACCACAACCAGTGACCACCTGCAAGAATGCCAGCCGCTACGATCAGGGTCAGAACGGGGGTAACGTAAAATTTGATTAGACTCATGGTCGGGGTTCTCCGCGTTAGGCTCTACAAAAACGGTAAATACAAAAACAATTTAATCACGATTTTTGAATCAACCCTAATGATTTAAACTGTGAGCTATCGGCTCCGGGGATATGGTAAAATAAAACTTTGAGTAAAAGATCGATCAGGGTCTCTGGTTTGCCTTGGTTTAAAAATTCGAGCAACGTCTTGAGTTCTTTCAGCGGCACTTCGGTGATGCCTGCGAGTGCGGTGATGTCAAATGATGTCAACGGTTGCTCGTCGGCGAAGGGGGTTCTGTCGTGTAAGACAATGCAGTTCGGGCAAAGCCACCCTGCACGGTGGGTGAGAAATCGAAGGGGTTGTGACAGATTTTTTGTGACGAGTTCTGACGATAGCATCGTGTCGCAGTCGAGGCATTTGGCGATTTGGGGTTGAACGCCATTGATCTGAAGAAATTTGGCTAAAAAAGCCGCCAGAACCCACTGAATTTCGTGAGTGGTTGTCGCTCCGCTGGAGTGGCTCTCTTCGATTGCGGCTAATGCGTTAGCGTAGAGTTTAAAGAGCTCTGTCTGATTGAGGTGCTCAGGGCTGATCTTGATGATCAACTCTGCGAGAAAACTCGCCAGGGCAAGTTTATCAAAGTCGGTTCTTAAACCCTCAAAACTGCGTTTGATTTCGACTGAGTCTAGAAAACCGAGTTCTTGGTTGGGTTTTTGGGTCCAGGTCCAGAGACCGGCGGTGAAAAGGTCGAGCTGGCCACCAAACCTTCGCGAATTGACCGAATTTCTCGCGATCACTGAAAATTTTCCATAATTTTGAGAAATGACCATGATGATCTTGTGCTTATCTTGATAGGGTACCGATCGAAGTACGATAGCGAGATCTGATTTCTGGTTAGGGTTTACGTGGTTCGTCATTTAGCTTTGAGTTCGTTCGATGATCGCCTTCGCTTGGTTAGTCGAGCTCCTTGAATCAGTCTTCTATTGATTACTCAGTGAACATTCTCTATTCGTTTCAGTATGTCTACCGAATTTAAAAAAGCGATTCTAGAGGGTATTCCTGAAATTTTGCCGCCGGCTGTTCGCGGCCTTGACGCAGGGGTGAGTCATGCGCCGAAGCGAAAGCAGATTCTGAATGCGGCTGATCGAGTTCTCGCTCTGAAGAATGCCCTTCGGTATTTTGACCCGAAAGATCATGCCGAATTATTGCCTGAATTTGCCGACGAATTCGACAAATTGGGTCGAATTTACATGCACCGCTTGCGGCCCGGGTACGAAATGAAGGCGCGGCCAATTGACGAATACCCGTGTCGATCAAAGCAAGCTGCGGCGATTATGCTCATGATTCAAAATAATCTCGACCCGGCAGTGGCTCAGCACCCGCACGAATTGATCACCTATGGGGGCAATGGGTCGGTGTTTCAAAATTGGGCGCAGTATCGGTTGACCATGCAGTACTTGGCCACCATGACTGATGAGCAGACTTTGGTTTTGTATTCGGGGCATCCGTTGGGCTTGTTTCCGTCAAGCCAATCGGCTCCTCGCGTGGTCGTGACGAACGGAATGATGATTCCTAATTATTCAAAGCCAGACGACTGGGAAAAATTCAATGCTCTCGGTGTCACTCAGTATGGCCAAATGACTGCGGGCTCATTCATGTACATCGGGCCACAGGGTATTGTTCACGGCACGACGATTACCTTACTGAATGCCGGTCGCAAAAAATTCGGACAAGAATTCAAAAAGCTCTTAGGGCGCACCTTCGTCTCGGCAGGATTGGGCGGAATGTCAGGCGCTCAAGCGAAAGCGACCGTGATTGCTGGGGCCGTTGGTATTATTGCAGAGATCAATTCGGCTGCGGTGAAGAAACGAAAAGCCCAAGGCTGGGTTGACGAAGTGTTTGAAGATGTCGATCAAGCCATCGACCGAATGCTTGAGGCTCAAAGAGCGAAGATTGCACTTTCGATCGCCTACCAAGGTAATGTCGTCGATTTGTGGGAACGCTTGGCTGCGCGAGGTGTGAAGGTCGATCTGGGTTCTGATCAAACGTCGCTGCACAATCCGTGGGCGGGGGGGTATTACCCGGTGGGTTTGACCCTCGATGAATCGCTCAAAATGATGGCTGATGAGCCCGTGAAGTTTAAAGCCGCTGTTCAAGAAAGTTTGCGTCGTCAAGTCAAAGCCGTTAACGAATTAGCTAAAAATGGAATGAGCTTTTTTGACTACGGAAATGCTTTCTTGCTGGAGTCGTCGCGGGCGGGTGCTGAGATCACTCGTGACGATGGTCAGTTTATCTACCCCTCTTATGTTCAAGATATTTTGGGTCCGCTGTGTTTTGATTATGGCTTTGGCCCGTTTCGTTGGGTTTGCACATCTGGGTTAGAGTCTGATCTTGATATCACCGATCAAATTGCTGCTGAAGTTCTGGGTTCGCTTTCTGAAAAGGCGCCTCCAGAAATCGCGCGCCAGCTCAGCGACAATATCGACTGGATTCTTGCCGCAAAATCGCACCAATTGGTTGTCGGGTCGAAAGCCCGAATCTTGTACGCTGACGCTGAAGGGCGAATTGAAATTTCGAGAGCGATTAATCAAGCGATCAAATCGGGTCGACTGAAAGGGCCTGTGGTGCTTGGACGTGATCACCATGATGTGTCGGGCACCGACTCGCCGTTTAGAGAAACGTCGAATATCTATGATGGCTCGCAGTTTACCGCTGATATGGCGGTACAGAATTTCGTGGGCGATTCGTTTCGCGGCGCTACTTGGATCTCATTGCATAACGGCGGCGGGGTAGGCTGGGGTGAGGTGATCAATGGTGGTTTTGGTTTAGTACTCGACGGTTCAGCTGAAGCCGAAAAAAAGCTCGAATCGATGCTTTTTTGGGATGTCAACAATGGCATCGCCCGCAGAGCGTGGGCGCGAAATGAGCCCGCGCGTTTCGCGATTGAACGAGCGATGGCGCATTGCCCAGACTTGAAGGTGACCTTAGCGAACTCGGTTGATGCTAAGCTTTTTGAAAAAGTCTAAATTTCGGTCAGGCATCACAGGCTCTGGCAAAAGCAGCGTTTAACACAGGTGATTCGCGATGATCTACGTGACCTTGAGCAGGTAAAAGACATTGGGTTGCTTGAGCAATTGGTCGAGTTGTTGCCGTCGCGAGTGGGTTCGCCACTTTCTGTTAAATCTTTAAGAGAAGACTTAGAAGTGGATCACAAGACGGCCTCACGTTGGCTCTCAATTTTAGAGAATCTCTATGTTTGCTACCGCATTTCGCCATACGGATCTCCAAGAATTCGGGCGGTAAAAAAAGAGCAAAAACTTTATTTATGGGATTGGTCTCAAGTTGAAGAACCCGGCCCTCGGTTTGAGAATTTGGTGGCTAGTCAACTTTTGAAGTTTTGCCATTTTCATGAAGACACAGAAGGCTACGTAATGGAGCTTCGTTACCTGCGTGACACTGATCGACGAGAGGTCGATTTTGTGTTGCTACAGAACCGAAAGCCACTTTTCGCGGTTGAATGCAAAACGGGTGAAAAAGGAATCTCACCTGCGATTCACTACTTTAGTGAACGCACCCCGATACCGATATTTTATCAAGTTCATTTAGGCGATCGAAACTACGATTCGGGTAAAGTGAGGGTGCGCTCATACATTGATTTCTGCAAAGAGCTGCAATTGCCGTGAATGCTAGAAGGCTTTTGGCTAACCGGCGAGAAATTGCTGACTTCAAAAACCTCAAAAATCAAAGAGCCGTCGATAATAGAGTTCGATAGCCGTACTTTTTTCTTTGAAATCTGAACCACTTTTTGTGGCTGAGTCATACCAAAATCCGCCCCCTAGCGCATTTCGATTATCAAACCAATAGCGAGCATCTGCCTGAATAAAGTACTTGGTGAGGTTGACCGCATAGCCCCACAAAAAAATTCCGCCTAGCTCGACGCTTGAACCAACGACAAACCTGGATTCGAAACCTAAATTTATTCCTTGATAGCTCTTCACGTACTTGAAGCCTGTGCTTTTAATATTATTGCTATAAAATTCTAGGCCCACCAAAGGCATGAAATAAGGGGTAAAGGTGCCCAAGGGTGACGATTCAAAGCCATATCCCAAGAGCGTATTCAGCCAGTTGGGTTGATAACCTTTACCTCCGGTGTCAACTAAGCTGCGGCGGTAAAAGGCTTGCGCTGCTAAGTTGTGCCACCAGCCCCCGATACCTAAACGCGAACCGATCACCGACGAGCTTTCTGATGGCCCGCCAGCCGTGATTGGCGGAATACTTTGTGCGACCCAGCTTCCACCAATTTGAGCCCAAGTACCCCAGTTTTTTCGAAAATAAAAGGCTTGATTGTCGAGCGCAAGCTCTGCCAGGTCTTGACTGCTGAGCTCAACACAGAGCTGAACGGTCTCTGCAGTAAGATCGGGCTTGAAGGCTTGAATGTCGAAACAGTTGTGCCGATCTTTAACAATGAGATTGGTGTTGAAATCTTTTTTAAATCCTTCTTGGGACTTGTTTAGAAATTCATTTTTATACATGTAGGCAACTTGTTCTTTGCCCCGAAGCGCCGTTTGCATTGAAAAGCGCTTGTTCGAGTAAAGGTCTCGTTCAATCGGCACGGTCTGAAACGCTGCTTGTGCAGAATTTGACCTGAGTAGATCTGGCTCTTTGCTTTGCACCACAAATTTTGGCGATACCGAGTTCGCACCTAGAATTTTTTCTGGTTGAGGAAGTGGGTCTGACTTTGCCATTGGCATAGCAAAAGCGTCTTGGCCCGCCATGAGTAATTCGCAACTGTCTTCTGAAGATCGCTTTGGTAACTGATCAAGATTGGAATGGGTGATCTTATAGATGAGCGGCACCACCTCAAGCTGGGGGTGGCGTTCTACTAGTTTTTGAGCAGTTTTTCGTGCCTCTTCGGCACGACCGGCATAATACAAAATCCGCACCTCATGAATAGGATAGGCGGCATTAGTGGCGTCAACTGCCTCGGCTTTTCTCACTTTGTCGAGAGCCTCATCCCACTGGCACTTGTGTTCGACCGAGGCTTGGGCTTTAGATTCGGCAAAGAGAGCTTCAGCGCTCTCTTTTGCCTTGGGGGCCTCTATTTTTTCACTCTCAACCATTTTCGGAGGAGGCGCTTGAACTGGTGGTTGTGGAGCCTCAACAGGCTTTACCGTGGTAGCCACTGATTCAACTGTGCACTCTTGATTGAATGGCTGATTCAAAGAAAAGCGGTTACTATTATTTTCGAAATGAGCATTACAGCCTCGAATCACCGCGAGGTTTTTGATGACTATCAATTGCCCTGCGCGAATTTGATCGCGATGTCTGATTCCTGAACTCGACCGCACAGATTGTTCTAGTGCCCCCCATTTGTGCCAAAGCGGGAGAGCGCCAATGTGATGTAGCACCCCTGAGAGGGTATCGCCCTTTTGCATGACATATTCGCCCGAGAAAAGCTTTGCATTATTGAGCGGTATCTCTTGAGAAACATACGCAGGTAGACACCTCAGGGTATTGGCCTGAATGAAGCGAATAAAGGCATTGGCATCTACGAGGTACTCACTCATTGTGATAGTGTGTTCGCGCTCGTTGATTTGAAAATTGCACGAGAGTTTGGGTAAGTCGGCAGGAATGGCGATTGTGGCCCAATTCTCATTTAGAGGGGCCCAAAGGTCACTCACTTGATTCGCAGCCATCATTGACTTTGCTTTTACGCCCTGCGAGTCAACGGGCATGATTCCGAGAGAAGCAATGATGCCGCCCAGGGTGTAGCCAGGTTTTACGGTCAACAGCAGTGTTTCAGGGCTTTTTGCCAAAACGTTTACCGAAAAGAGTAAGGCGCTAGAGGCCAGCATGAGGAGTAAACAGGTTTTTCTACTATTTATAAATATTTTTTTTAAAATTCGCATTTATGCCAATCATTGTTTTGAATGAGAATAGAGTTTTTATTGTTAAAAGGCTACCTGCATTTAGAGAGCGCGGCAAGAGGAAGTTCGCAAACTTAGCGGCTATTTAAGGTCGCCATTACTTGCATGGCGGCGAAATCGGTTTTACCATTTGGTGATCTGGGCAATTGGTTAAGCTGCACCAAAAAGTCGGGCATGAATTGAATCGACAAAACTCGTGCTAACTGAGATTTTAACTGAATCGTACTCAGTCGCACATCATCGCGGGTGGTGTAGAATGCACTGATTCGAACCCCAACAGTGTCGTCGGGTAGGGCTATCACTGCCGCTTCAAGAATTTCAGGTTGATTCAAAAGCTGGGTTTCTATTTCTTCGAGTTCGATACGAATTCCGCTGCGCTTAACTCGGCGGTCCTTGCGTCCCAGTAATCGAATCTGCCCAGCACTCGAATGGATCGCTTGGTCGCCTGTTTTAAACCATCGCTTGCCCGATGAATCCTGAATCATGTTGCGACTAAAATCATCGAGGTAACCCACCATTAAATTTGGGCTCGAGACCCAAAGTTCACCGGCCCTATCAAGGATCTGATTTTCTGACTCGTCAACGACCTTGAGTTCGGCTCCAAAAAAATCAGTGGCCAAATCGAAAACTGCGGGATCATTTGCGACCAAATCGGTAGCGTCCATTCTCTTTGCCATCATTCCTGGTACTTCAGTAGAGGCAAAAAAATTGTGTATGGCGGCATTAGGAAAAAGTATTTTAAGTCTCGAAAGGTGTTTAGTTGGAAAAAGTTCGCCACTTGAGCTTAAAAAGCGAACTGAGGGTACACACGAGGTAGTCGGTGATTTCTGTGCTACCAATGAAAGTACGGCGGCCGGACTCTTGCAAACGGTGATTTGATGAGCTGAAAAAATTTGAGTAAGCCTCGCAGGATCTAAAAAATGATCGTTAATCATGACGAGAGTGGCAGCATGGCAGGCTGGCATGAACAGATCGTAAACGGATCCCCCGAAAAATAGCGGGAAGACATTACCCAGGCGATCGTCACGGTTGAACGACATCATGCGCGAATTGAACTCAACGATTCTTCGAACCGTTTCGTGAGAATGCACCACTCCCTTGGGGTGATTGGTGGTGCCCGAGGTTCGCAATACCACTGCCGGCCCTGATGAATCACTTGAAACTTGGGTTCGCACTTCGGTCGGTCGCTGCTTCTTTTGAAAAAGTTCAACTTGCCGTGACCCTAATTGAATGACCCCCACTGACGTGAATGGTGTCGTAACTGATGCAGTTTTTTGCAGAGCGCTGGCGGTACGTTCATTAGTTAAAATATGTGAAGCCGCGAAAGAGTCTATGATACTCAGGGCCGCCTCGGGGGCCGAAATGGGAAGTGGTAAGTAGGCGCCGCCGGCCTTCAAGATGCCGTAAATAGAAATCAAGGCCTCGATAGATTTTGGCATCAATAAAGCTACCAAATCGCCAGAAGAAAAGCCTGTTCCTTGCAGATAGTTAGCCACTTGATCACTGCGGCGGGCTAACTCATCATAACAAATTTCATCGCCATCTGCGATTTTTGCGGCAATACGGTCAGGAAAACTTTGAGCAGATGCAGTCAAGTAGTCTTGAATAAACGAGCTATTACTCACGGCCCTGATTATAGGCTTGATTCGCTTAGCGATACCAGTGTTTAATTTTGGCCTATGTGGTCACACCCACTTTCAAAACGCTCGGTAAAATTTATTGAAATCATTGTTCAGCTTTTTCTCATTCTGCTCGTCATCAGGGCCTTTGAGATTGAAGGTGTCGCATTTTTTAGAATGGCCGTTCTCGGAGTCGTAGGTTTTGTGGTGCACGCACTCATTGCTGTGCGGTATCGCTTGCCGTTTTTTCTAGGACTTTCTCTTTGTGCTATGGTGGTGGTTTTTGGGGTGATTTCAAGCCTTTGGCTTTTGATGATAGGTCTATTTTTGATTGGATTTTTGTTTCTGCCACTACGCTTTCGTACTCACATTCTCTTACTTACGCTGTTAGGTCTAGGCCTTGCCCTGGTAAGAGCTAAAGCCGGCGCTCTATTGGCGAGTGCAGAGTGGTCACGCCATCTGCTGAAGATTTTGCCTATTGCTGGTTCGATCTTTATGTTTCGAATGGTGCTCTTTTTGTACGACCGTGAGCACGACCGAAAGCGATACGATGAGCCAAAGGCGACGGTTTTTTTGCGAACACTTTCGTATTTTTTTCTGCTTCCGAATTTTTGTTTTCCGCTGTTTCCACTGGTTAGTTATGAAGGTTTCAAAAGAACTTACTTCAATGATGACGCTCTGGTTATCTATCAGACTGGAGTACGCCGCATATTTTTTGGGCTCCTGCAGATTCTCGCTGGCCGGGTTGTTTATCAGTACATGGCTATCGACCCGTCTGAGGTGGTCACTTCGCTTGGCCTGTTTCGGTATTTAACAGCTGATTATCTTTTCTACATGAAAACCACGGGCCAATTTGACCTTTGTATCGGCATGCTTTGCCTGTTTGGATTTAATTTGCCAAAACCCACAAATTTCTATTTTCTCGCCGCAAATTTTTTAGAAACCTGGCGGCGTGGAAATATTTACTGGAAAGACGCAATGCTCAGATTGGTCTACAATCCAGTCTATTTTCAGTTTCGTCATTTTGGCAAAGCGAAGGCTCTGGTCATAGCAACCCTGGTGGTTTTTTTGACCACCTTTGTTCTTCATTTTTACCAATGGTTTTGGATTCGGGGCGACGTATCGATCACTTTGCCCGATGTGCTTAATTGGACCGTGCTCGGCTTGCTGGTTATCGCGACCTCACTGTATCAATCGAATAGAAAACCGAAGGCACCACGCAAGCCGTCTCAGCGAGTGATATTACAAATAGTGAAGACATTTGGTACTATGACTGTCATGAGTATCTTATTCTCAATGTGGGCCAGTCGATCACTGCCTACTTGGATTTCTACGATAACTTTTGGGAGGTTTGTATGGCACGAAATGCCGTAATTCTCAGAAGGTTTGAGTCACCCTTGATTTTGGCAACGTTGCTGGGGTTACTCATGATTGCATCAATCGGACCCTCTGGTGTTTTTGGGCGCAGTGCTGCTCGTTTTTTTAAAGTGGTCATACGGGGTAAACCAAACTTGCTAACCGAACAGGCAAAGGTACGGGGCTACTACGAGCAGTTAGTCAACCCGGTTTGGTACAATCCGGCGCTTGCCCTCACCCTTCAGGGGGTGCCAGATCACTGGTTTAAAACAGAACAGAAATTGCTCTTCGATACCGGTGATCTCGGTATTCAAGCTTTTCGTGCGAACAGTAGCGTTTTAGCAAAAGGCGTGAGCGTGCATATTAATGCTTGGGGAATGCGTGATCGCGAGCATGACCTCATCGCTAAATCGGGTGTGTCTCGTATAGCGATTCTGGGTACCTCAGTTGAAGCAGGTAGCGGGGTGTCGTACGATGAATCTTTCAAGGCTCTTTTAGAACGTGCACTTTCGTCTGAATACGAGGTCTTGAATTTTTCAAAACCCCATAGCACTGCGGCTACTGAACTTTTTGATTTAGAATTCAAAGTAGCGCCATTTAAACCCGCAGTGGTGCTAGTTTTTAGTCATGCCGCCGAATTGGCCTCGAACAAGCAAAAGGTCGTGACGGCAGTTCGTCAACGGGTGAAGATCTCATACCCAGAAATCGCGCGAATCGTCACGGAGGCGCGATTAGACGCCCAGTTGTCTGAAACAGACAACCTGAGGCGGCTTTATCCGTTTGGCGAAGAACTTCTTTTACGAACTTACCAAGCGATGATTAGAATTTGTCGCGAAAATGGGTTTAGGCCGGTATTGGTCTATCTACCCCCAATTGGTGACGATTTCTCGCTAAGGCTCAAACAGCAAATTTTGGCTTCGGCACTTGCGGCCGGCTTTGAAATTATTGACTTGAGTGAGGTTTTTGAGGGGCATGACCCAGACACGCTCACACTCGCACCATGGGACAGTCACCCCAACTCGTTGGGACATCAACTGATCGCAGAGAAACTTTTGATTGAACTGAAATCAAAGAACGTCGTTTTAGAAAAGAGACATTAAAGACTGCTTAAGGTGAGCCAGCGTTCAAACGTATAGAGCCTAAATAACACGTGCCTGGTTGCGGTCGTTGACTTGGTTCGGTGCCGTTCAAGAAATCGACCCAGTCTTTGCTTATCAATAAACTGGTGCAAACCTAAGTGGGTTTGACTCAATATTTTCTCTACCTCACAGTAAAAAGAATCCAAATTAAGAGGAATCGGAAAAGCACTTTTCTTACGAAGACGAATTTCATCAGGCAATAACTTCTGAGTGAGTTGCTGTAGCAGCAGTTTTTCGCCGTGGGGTCCGATCTTTCTAGAAGAAGGTAAACCCGCTACCATTGCGATAACCCGGGGGTCGGCGAAGGGCACCCTGATCTCAACGCCTGCTGCAAGACCTAGGCGGTCTTCAATAGCTAAAAATTCGGGCATGTGCAGTTTCACAAATAAGTAGCCAAGTTTGTTGATGAAATCGTCAGTTGCTGGTTGGGCTATCTGAGCATCAAATTCAGCCTGCTGTCTTGCTTGAACCTCTGAATACACCGAGAACTCTGGCTTGAGAAGGTTTGCGAATAGGTCATAAACTGAAACCGCGTTTTCAAATTCGGCTATTTTATTTGAGGGGCGCCACATCCAAGGATAAAACCGGGTATTGGATTCGGTGCGGCGCCACAGCCAATAGTAGTACCCGCTAAACACCTCGTCTCCACCCTCACCAGAAAGTAAAACCGTCACAAAATTTTTGGCGAATCGAGCAAGGTGATAGTGCCCGTATTCCGTAAAAGTGTGAAGGGGCCGATCACGATGCCAAATAATCCGGTCGAGAGTTTCAAAAATGGCTTCGACTTCTAGAGTGAGCTCATGGTGTTCGGTGTGAAGATGATCAGCCAAGCTCAACGAAAATTCTGCATCGTCACTGAGCATGTTTCCGATTGCCAAATTGGGCTTCGCTTTAAAGTGCGCAGTATTTGATTCATAGCGCAGACTGAAGGTAGAAAGCCTCTGTGCGTCTTTGGCTTTCAAGTAAGATGTACCGAAAGCTGCGATAGTGCCAGAGTCAATGCCCCCACTCAGGCCTGCGCCAACGGGAACCTCAGACTGCATTCGCTGCTCAACTGCTTCTTGAATAGCCTTTCTAATTTCTTCGTTCGACGCTGTGTCACGAAAAGGTATGTTCCAGTACTGAGTCACTTGCAAACTGCTTTCGGCGCATAAAAGAAAATGCCCTGGTGAAAGACTTTTTATTTGAGAAAAGAAGGTACGCGGGGCTGCAACCAGTCCGGCCAGAAAATAGTCTTGCACCGCTAATCGATCGACTTCACGAGAGACCCCAGGGTAAGCGAGCAGCGCTTTTTCTTCAGACGCTAGTACTAGGCCATCTAAAGTTTCAGTCATGAAAAGCGGCTTTACACCGAGCGGGTCTCGGGCTGCAAAAAGCACTTGCTTGTCAGAATCGTATAGGGCGAAGGCAAAATCTCCATGCAGGTAGTTAAGGCAGTCTGTACCGAATTCTTCCCATAAATGAACAATGACTTCGCTATCGCTTTGTGAGGCCAGAACATGCCCCCGAGAGTAGAGGATTTTTTGTAGCTCCTTGAAATTGTAAATTTCGCCATTGACCACTGCGACGCAAGTCTTATCTTCGCTAAAAATTGGCTGATTTCCGGCTTCGCGATCGATAATGGCTAGGCGCGCGTGTCCCAGTCCCAAGTGAGCGTCAAGATGATAGCCAAAGCCGTCAGGTCCGCGGTGGCGCAGCAACTCTGTGCTTTGAGCTACTGAATGGCGTGAGACCCGCAGTCTCGAACGGTAATGATAAGCCGCAAAAATTCCGCACATGATTGGTGTACGATCACTTGCCCGTCAGTCAACCGTCAAGTACTATGAAGGCCGATGTCAGACATTAAAAGGGTTTGTGATTGTACTCGTTGTGGCTTGCCGTCAGAATTTCCGGGTACCCAGATAGACTTAACCGGCCAATGTCGACTCTGCCGTGAGACTAAACAAGACAGTTGGCCATCGTTGGGAGAAGAGGCTCTGCGCGATTTAATCATTGAGCGGGCTGGGTCAGCGAGGTGGGCTTGTTTAGTTGCCTTTAGCGGCGGCAAGGACAGTACCTACATGCTACGCCGCCTAGCTGAGTGGTTCCCTCAACGTGTTTTGGCTTTTACTTTTGACACTCAAGTGATGTCAGAAGAAACTTGGAATAATATCGATCGCGTCGTGGGTAAGTTAGGTGTTGAATGGGTGAAACATGTGCCGAGGGCAGGCTACATGAATACCCTTTTTCAAAAAGTGTTTCCGAAGCTGGTAGAGCTTCGCCAAAAAACATTGTATTCGCGTGGAGTGCTTGAATTTGGGCCGATCTGTTGGCCCTGTGGTACCTTGTATAATCTTCAAACAATTCGCGCCGCGCTTGAAAGAGAGATTCCTACTGTATTAGTGGGGTTCAATCCTGCTCAAGATTCTACTCACTACCCCCATGCCCATGGGCAACTCAAGACGCCAGGTGATTTGCACCAGGCGAGACAAACCCCACGTGAAGACGGCATCTCAGCCAAAGACTACGTGACCATGACTTCGCCCATTCGGCGTTTAATCAGGGCCGAGCTCGGAGAGGTCAATGCGGCTGAGTACTGTGATTTCACTATCGACACCAATTTTAAAAAAATGCGGGTGCTGCGTTTTTACGATTATGTCAATTACGATGAGACCGCTATCAGAAAGAGTGCGGCCGAAGTTGGGTTTGTGGCGCCGCCCGACTGTGGGTATGGGTCGACAAATTGTACCCTAAACCCGCTCGTACGCCATGTGTATCAAGCACTTTATGGGGTCGACAAATACCGAGCACAAGACGCAGCGCTGGTGCGTTGGGGGCTAGGAAGTCGAAGCAAAACGAGTGATTGGGCGAGTCAGGTTCCAGATCGCGCATCGGTATTGCCCCTAGTTGAAAAAATTCAAATTGGTGCTGCCCAATTTGACGCAATTCTTAGTGAAAAACCTGCGGAGACTTCATTGAAATGAGTAACATTGACTTTGCTAATTCAGTGAAAGAAGAAATTGAAAAGTTCTTATTCGCCAAGTGCCTTCTGCAATCAGGTGAAAAATTAGAGTTCTCGACCCAGCTCATTAGTGACGGAATTGTCGACTCTCTTTCTGCCCTCGAAATGGTTGAAACGTTAGAACGGCGGTTTTCGTTTCAAGTTGAGCCCACAGACTTAGATGTGAGTAATTTTGGAACCGTTACGGCCATTGTCGAATTTATTCAGTTTAAATTATCGAAGAAACTCGCAGGTCAAAGGTAGGCTCGCCACTACTTGAGAGTTCAGAAAAGCTTGAAGACGGTCACTTGAAAAATCAAAGGCCACTGATTTGGGAATGTCATACCGGTCGACGTTGTCGCAGGTGACGGTACCAATGATCGCATCTTTTGGGGCGTCATCGGCCATTCGTCTTGCCACCGCCAAATTGATTGCGCTCGTTTTGCCAATATTTAACTCGCAGCGAATGGCGGCTGCAAAAATTTCTTCGGCCTGCTGTTCTGTTACTAAAAACGCAGCGTCAATCGGTGCCTTTTCGGCATGTAGCGGCAAACTGCTGGGAGCGAGCCCCGGAATTTTATGATCACGCCACAAGGTCGCAATATTGAGTTTTCGATTATACAGGTGCGGAGCCGCATCAAGTTCGATCACAAAAATTTTGGTGGAGTGAGTAGGCTGTTCTTTCGGTTGATTTATCGTAAAGCTTTCTGCGAAATATTCTGAGAACCCCCTGATGGTGCCGTAGGTACCACCAGCGCAAACAAAACGATTTACCATTGCTAATTTATGAGCCACCGCCCGATGAGAAAGGTAGTTAGCCGGATTTGCCGCTTGGTTAAGTAGGTATCGCGAGACGGATTCTTCTGCGTAGGTTTGGGCACGTTTACGGGCGCCAGTGGTGTACTCAGCTCTTGGCGTCAGTTCGATTTTTGCTCCCAAGTGGCGCAGTTTTTCAATTTTCATTTCGGCGGTACCCTGAGGTAAAAAGACCGTAATGGGCAAACTGAGATGTTTTGCATACAGCGCTGCTGCGATAGCTGAGTTGCCGGTGCTCGACTCTACGACTTCAGTGACGCTCTCTGGAAGTGTATTAAAGATTTCGCAGTAAGTGACTTCTTTGTGGGTTCCCGATGGAAGGAGATGAAAAGGCAAGACTTTAATGCTTTGATTATTTCGTAGAGCAATTGTGACAGGTTCAAGTATTTTTGCAGGATTCGAAAATTTTTGCATCATAAGCTCTACCTTTAGATTAGTCTTTTGGTAGAAGATTGACAAGGAGCCACTATGCCAAGAGAGCGAACACGGTCCTCTTTTTTTAAGCTTCATGACTACGAGACTCATGCCAAACAAAATCTGTCTAAAATGGTTTTTGATTTTGTAGCAGGAGGTGCTTGTGACGAAGTTACCCTTCGTAAGAATCGTGAAGCGTTTGATCAAATACGGCTAAACCCAAGAATTTTGGCCGGTCAGAAAGACATTTCCACTCGAACTCAAATTCTTGGCCAAGAGATTGCCTTTCCTGCGATCATTAGCCCTATTGCTTTTCACGGGCTAGTGCATAAGCAAGGCGAACTTGCTACAGCGAGAGCTGCTCAAACCGCCGCTACGATTTTTGTGTCTAGCATTGCTTCGAATTATCCGGTCGAAGAGATCACCGCGCAGGCGCCCGAGAGAGTTTGGTTTCAGATTAATTTCTACAAAGACCAAGAGTTAACCAAAAAATTTGTTAAGCGGGCTGAAACCTCAGGCTGTAAGGCGCTCGTGGTAACAGTAGATTCTGCGACTACTGGTCGACGCGAGCGTGATCTGGCGAATAGTTTTCATCTACCCAAAAGTTTGGAAATGGCCAATTTTAAAAAAGTGGGCGTCAAGCGGGAGCTCAAACCTAAAAGGGGGGGCTCTGCCTTAGTGGATTTTCGAAAAGAATTTGTGAAGCCGGGCCCTAGTTGGCGAGATTTTGAGTGGCTCAGAGGCCAAACGAAGCTTCCTGTTATCGTTAAAGGAATTATGCGGCCTGACGATGCGATTCAAGCGGTGCGGCTGGGGGCTAATGCCGTTTGGATATCAAATCACGGTGGTCGTCAATTAGATACGACTGCGCCTTCGATCACAGTCCTTCCAAAAATTGCCGAAGCCCTTGGAGGTCAGGCTGAAATTATTTTTGACAGCGGGGTGCGTAGAGGAACTGACATTGTCAAAGCCATTGCCTTGGGCGCAACGTGTGTCGGAATCGGCCGGCCCATCATCTGGGGTCTTGCCGAAAGTGGAGAGCGCGGTGCTGCCCGGGTTTTGCAGATTTTAAAAGATGAGCTAGAAAATGCGATGGCAATATTGGGTTGTGATTCGGTCGGGGGCATCAGCAGAGATTTTGTCGATTGCGATTAGTCTCCTCGCGCATAGTTTCAAGAAGGCGCCGATTGACTGAGAAAAGGTAGCACAGCAAGCCCATGCCGTAGGCCATCGCTGATAAGATCAAAATAGCAAAACCTGAAAAATAGAGACGGCGATGATCAGCAGAGCAGGCGATCATCGAAAGGCCACTGACTAGCAAAAGTAGTGAGGCCACTCCGAATGTTTGAATCGGTTTATAAATGCAAATTAGGCGCAATAGGGTTGAGATCGACCGTACCACATACTGAATTGGTCCAGTCATCAAACGAGAAGGGCGAACCGCTGAATTGACAGTTATGGGTAGACAGTGAATTCGAAATCCGCGGTCAGAAAGTTGAATCAATGTTTCAAGGGTATAAGTAAACTCAGTCATGATGTGAATAGTTTGAGTTGCCCTTTTAGTAAACGCTCTAAAACCGCTTGCGGCGTCGGGTATCGTTATGCCACAGATAATACTTACAATTACCGAACCAAGCCATTGCAAGAATTTTTTCACTAATGAAAATTCGGGATTTTTCCAGTAATTTCGGGTGCCCACCACCACATCGGCCCTGCCTTCGAGAATCGGCGCAATCAGTGCGGTGATATGATGCGCCGGATACTGATTGTCGGCATCCAGGTTCACAATGACATCGGCGCCAAGTTCGAGGCTTTTGCGAATACCGCTGCCGAAAGCGCGTGCCAATCCCTGATGTTTTAAAAGTTTGAGAACATGGGTGGCACCATTTTCGCGTGCCACTCGCTCGGTCTGATCAGTACTTCCATCGTCGATCACGAGAACTTCGATAAAGTCGACCCCAGCAATCGACTGGGGTAGCGTAGACAAAGTTTTGCCTAGAAACTTTTCTTCGTTATAACACGGAATTTGAATAATCAGTTTCATGGCTCATCTTCTCGTCTTCGTTATGGTCTGCTAATTCAGGTTGATCGGCAAGCCGATTTCTCTAATAATGATGACTCGATGATTAAACCCTACGCTCTTGGAAAAATTAGAAAAGGTTGGCGAGACGTTCATAAGGGGTTGGGTCCGTTGTTTTTAACGGTGGTGGTTGCTAACACGGTGCTGGGGCTGGGCCTTGCAGTTTCTGAAACGCTATTTGGCCTTTCGTTACAGGTTTTCTTAGCTCATTTGGGTTTAGACACCAAACAAGGAGCGTTGCCAAAATGGTTGCCCCCGTTTTCTTTGGAGCACCCCACTGAACTAGTGGTTGCCACAATATGTCTCAGGGCCCTATTTCAGTGTGTTTTGGGTATCTATCGAGAGACGCAGTCAGAAAAATTTCGAATTAGCCGCAGAATAGACCTAGTGGCGCACTCGTTGGGTCAAGATGAAGTCAAAGTGGGCGACACCATCAGTAGCTTCAATACATTCATGGCGAGCGCCGGCGATTTCGTTACCTATTTTCAATCGTTTCTGCAAAACTTTGCAGTGACACTGGGGCTTTTGGCAATTCTTTTTGGAATGTCAGTCAAATTGATTTTATTTGGCAACCTACTTTTGGTGGTTCTCCTGCCTCTTCTGCTTTATTTGAATCAAGTGATCGCCGTCTCGGCCGCCAGCATGAAAGCAAGATGGCGTGAAATTGTCGAGATTTTTACGTCTCATCTGAAAAATTTTATCTTTATAAAGATCTGCGGTACAGCCTACCTCGAAACGTTGAATCTGCGAAAACAACTCCTTGCCTATCGAAAAGTCAGTCTGGGCGTGCGTCGATTGAGGGTGGTTGCTTTTCCGATTACGCAGTGGATCGGGGGGCTTTCAATTTGTGTGATCTTATTGGCAAGCACCAGAATCTCTCTGATCTCTCAAGCCACGTTAGTCAGTTTTGTTTATCTTTTTACTCGGTATGTTCTGGCCCTTTCTCACGCCATGAATAACCTCTCTGACGGCATCTCGACTTATCCGTTTTTTGAACAGGCTTTAGCATTTCCCGTAGCGAAAAACCTCGCCCAGCTTTCTCCTACTTTGGTTACGAGCTTTCATGAATCGCCGCTGTCGGCAAAGTCATTTTGCCCAGACTCGCCGCCTGGCTGGCGCTTAAAAAATGTCGAATTTACTCATTCAGGTGATCAACGCGGTCTTATTTCGAGCCTAAACTGTGAGATTGAGCCCGGCGAGTGGACCCGTATTCTGGGCGAATCGGGTGCTGGTAAGACCACTCTTATTTATCTTTTACTTGGGCAGTTGACGCCTCAAAATGGGCAAATTGAGGTCAAATTCAATGGACTTTACCGACCAGTCAGTGAACTCAGACAAGAAATTCTCTCGTCGTCTGGTTATGTAGGGCCTGAAGGTTTTTTCGTATCTGGCACTCTAGTTGATAATCTGGTTTATGGTTTGAATCGAACCCCTTCTGAAGGTGAGATGGAGCAGGCCCTCGAAGTCGCGTGCTTTGATGCACACAATCGATTTCCTGAGCGGTTGCAACACCAACTCAATGATCAAGGTGCTGGGCTTTCATTCGGCGAACGACAGAGAATTTGCTTAGCGCGAGCGCTACTGCGAAAGCCTAAAATTCTGGTTTTAGATGATAGTTTTGCCCAGTGGGACAAGGTTCTTGAAGAAAAAATTATTAATAATCTTAATTTATTGAGGGGTCAGATGACGATAATAACAGCCACCCATTCAAGTGCTTTTAACTCAAAGTCAGACTCGCGAGTGATTCACTTACCACTGCGGTGCTCATGAAGCGGGTTTTTATTGTGGGTCGAGGTCGTTCGGGAACAACCTTGCTGCAATCGATGATGGCAGCCCATTCGCAAATCTATTCGACGTCGTCGACCAACACCATTTGTGATATTGTCGGGCAATTTCAAAAACGCACTTTCGGTCGAACGGCTCTGACTTTACGAGAAAAAATCATCGATAGTCTTCAAGACTTGCGCATCGGCTTAGGTTTCTGCTCGAAGAAGTGTCATAGTCGAATTAAGAGTAGTCAGAAACACCCCGAATTTTCAGAACGACTTGATTTTTTTTTAGATGGCTACCAGGGCAGTTCTCTGAAGATAATGATCGCAGCATTTGTTCAGGCCATGGATTCGTTGGCCGTGAGGCATGAAAAGACGTTATGGGTTGAGAAAACGGCCCTCAACATTGGCTATATCGATGTGATTGAGAGATTCGTGCCAGATGCCCAATTTATTCACCTGACTCGGCCCGGTTGCGATACGGTCGCTTCTATTTTTGACCTTGTTCAAAAGCACGATCGTTGGCGAGAGACTTACAGTAATAGTCTCGATCGCTGCCTAGATTCTTGGGTCAATGCTGTTCGAGCTACGCAGTTCCATTGCAAAAAGCAGAATCATCGCAGTTTTCTCTATCAAGATTTGGTCAGTGATCCTGAGGCTATTTTAATGGCAATGTGCCAGTTTGTGGGAACCGAATTTTCAACTCAGATGATCGAAAACTCAGTTGCGGCTGCCACCCAAATTGTTATTGGTAACCAACCCTGGAAGAACGGGGTTTTCACTGCGCTAGATAAGAAGGTTGAGAGCAAATTTACCAAAATTCTGAGCGCTGCCCAACAAAAAGCTGTCCTGCAGAGATTAGAGTCTGAAAATCTAGTCGATCTCACGTCATTGCGTTCTTGAGGGCCCTCGCGATTTTTTCAATTTCAGTCAAGCTCACTAAGTTACCCGATGGCAGAACCAGGTGATGTCGCAAAAAATAGGCAGTTTTCGGCAAATCGATACCGGCTTTCTCTAAGCCTCCTAAAAAATCTACCGAATGCGAATACATGGGGCCGGCAGGCCATTTGTTTTTTGAAAGCACGTGGCGACATTGGTCAATTTTCTCTGAGACTAAAATGATCGATCGAAAAGAGGGAGTACCCCCACTCGGTGGCTTCAAAAGCCATGAGTTGGTCAGCTCACCAATGATTGCCTCATAGGCTAGCGCTTGTGCTTGTCTATTGGCAATTACCTCTGGCAGCGCTCGCAATTTTTCTCGAAGAATCGGAATAGCCAAGGCCGGTAAGCGGCAGGGCATGCGGCATTGCGGTGATTCAAGCGCCGCATGCCAACTGATGTGAGTGAGCAGTCTTAATTTAGTGCTTAAGGTACGATCGTTGGTGACAATCATTCCGCCATCGGCCGGCGCACCAACCAGCTTATTGACATGAAAACTGAAACAGCCCATTTGTCCCAGGGTTCCGGCCGTGCGGCCATCAATCTCGGTGCCTATGGCTTGGCAAGCATCTTCGACAAGTGCCAAATGGTATTTTTGACACAAAACCTGAATATCTCGAATGGGCGCCGGGTGCCCATACATGTGTACCGGTACCACCGCCCTAGTCTTGGCTGTGAACGCTGCTTCGAGGCTACCCACGTCAAGCAACCCGGTTTTGATGTCAATGTCCACAAATTTGCAAGTTGCCCCGGTTTCTCGAATCGCATTGATTGTTGCAATATAAGTGTTGGCGGTAGTGATGACCTCATCGCCCGGGCCAATGTCGAGTGCACGAAGTGCGAAATAAAGAGCCGACGTGCCAGAGTTCACGCCCATCGCGAATTTGACTCCGCAGTTTTTGGCAAACTCAGTTTCAAAAGTGGCGACGTAAGCCCCGATTTCATCTGCATTTTTGAGGCTCAGGGCCTGTTGCATGTCGGCTGACAAATTGGCGGCGCTCAAGCAGAAGTGGGTGCGCAGAAAATTCAAAATTTGTTTTTTCATAGACCCCCCTCGCGAATTCGATCGAGAACTCTTTGTTGTTCGCTTGGGGTTAAAGATTCACTAAAACGAGAGCGACCTTTTTGCGCCAAGGGTG
This sequence comes from Oligoflexia bacterium, assembly GCA_903895855.1. Classification (GTDB taxonomy): domain Bacteria; phylum Bdellovibrionota; class UBA1018; order UBA1018; family UBA1018; genus CAITVN01. Next base: position 69,431 of record CAITVN010000121.1, read on the forward strand.
CCAAAACCTCGAACTTCCAGGGTTCTGACTTCAAGATTAGACTTTGAGCAGTTTTCGAAAACTCAGTGAGCATTTGATTTTCAAAGGGCAGTTTCATGAATTCGCACAGTTTCTGTAGCTCAGATTCAGGACTTCGAATGAGATCTTCATAGTGCACAAAGTGATGCCCAGATTTACCAGCATAACGGCGACTGGCCAGCGTAGCGGTTATCCAGCGATCAATGCACCTATCTAGACTGCCCGAAAAATAGTGATCAAAGTGGGGGTAATGTTTTACTGCATGGTAAATTGAGGCAATGTTTTCTGGCCCTGCTCTTTGAAGGTGAATAAAACCGTACGGTCGCCCCTGCTCATAGCACGCAGATTTTTCTAAATAGTCTAGATAAACGCCATGATTGGTTGATTTCTCGACCCAATGATCTTTACCCTGCTTTAGAGCCAATTGGTCATAAATAGACATCAGACTCAGAAGTTGTGGAGTGATTCTGAAACTATTCGACGCAAATAGGTCAAAAAATTCTTCACCCTTTGCGTCTTTCAGAAATGTTTTCACTCGAGCCTTTCCTAAGGGCGAAGCAAATCCTAGCGCTGAGCGTAAGCCCTCTAAATGATAAAGCACTCGACTGCGCAATGGCAGGTGACGAGTTCCGAAAGTTCGGCCCCTGTACTGCCCAATGATGTCGACAAAACAGGCTCCTTCCGGAAACGAACCCAAGCGTGAGTGGGCATTCAGCATGGCTTGCAGTAGTGTGCTACCAGACCTCGAACAGCCAATTAGAAAATACCTTCCTCGCACTTTAAGCAAACAAATTTCTCCAAGATGATTTCGGCATTCTCATTTCTGAGGTGCACCGATTACAGTGGTCTTCATTTTTAGCCTCACTTGCTGCAATCGCTGCGGCTTTTGGTGATTGCGCCAAATCGTCAAGTGAGCCCGAGCGAAGGTTTGTGACTGGGGCAAACTCTTTGCAGGTAAAAACATCAAGATTTGTCGCCAGCAAAATACTTTTTTTCGGGGTGGCACATCTCATTTTTCGCTGCCAAGGGGTAGCTAATGAAGCGATCAATTCGCGAATTTTTTCAGGTTCGGTAAAATGCCGAGCTGCCGGCTGACGCAATACTTCTGACAGTTGCTCAGCAACCAAAGAGAGTTGATCGAGATTCAATACAAATGTTTCTTGGATAGAGCGGTTCTTGTTATTATAAAAAGGATTGTACTCAATGAGCTTAAATGAAATGGGCAGCTGCATCTCGGTGAGCGCTTGGAAGCTCGTGAAAATTTCATTGAAATTGACCGGGGTGATGGTGAATTTTGTTCGAATCGCCAGAGTCGGAAACTCGGCTTTTAGTGTGAGAATATTGTGGAGTGTTTTTTTTAATGCACCATCGGTCTTGCGTTGCTGGTCGTGCTTGGTGATGCCATCGATACTGATCAGAAGGTCGGCTGGGGCCCTGTTTTTGGTATTTTTGAGGCGTCTGAAGACCGTTTGCATCGGTTTGAGCAGGGTGCCGTTGCTACTGAAAATAAGCTTGAAATTGAGGTCGGCTTCTTGAATTTTTTCGCAGTACTCGGCAATTAAGGGGTGTAAGAACGGTTCACCACCGGTGAGATTGATGACGCGTAAACTCTTTGCAAAAACTGAGTGTTTTAGCAGGTTCACAAGTGCGAAAGGTTCAAGTGAGAATAATTTTGCATTTGAATCTTTTCTGCCAAAATCGCACATCCAGCAGTCGAGGTTACAAGATTCGGTGAGAATGATCGTTAAAGTTTGACACTTAAATGGGCTCATTTTTCTACCTGCACCAGGCTGCCCACAAAGAAACCAAAATTCCAACCGAGGGTGACGAGTAATAATGCGGGCAGGTGCCAAAGAAATCGGGGTAGGTTCACTTCGCCCGTTGAAAGTACACGTCTTGAAATTCGGAATAACCGAACGAGCCACAATGCTAAACAAAGTACGGCCGTTTTCGTGATCCAGCTGCCCGAGAGATTTAACTTTCTTCGAACAATGGCTGAACTTTTGCCCAGCAGAAAAATTCTTTCAAGCACGGTGCTCGCCGTATGTCGATTAAGGTGCCAACAAGTGACGTCCGGCTCCCAATAGATAGCGCAACCCTGGTTTCTCCAGTGGTTGATGGTGATGAGGTCTTCGCTAATCAACGCTTCAATGAAGCCTCCCCACTTCTCTGGTACCGTTCGGTGGGTTAAGAGTGCGGCAGACGGAACAAATTTTTTTGGTTTCCGTGAGGTTTCAGGGGCAAATTCACCAAATTCGGCCCAGTGAATAATTCTCGACCAAAAAAACCGAGAGTTCCCATTTGCGATTGTGCTTGCTGATACTAGCTCAGCGTCAGGACGACTGACGGCTTTAGCCAACATCGTTTCTAGCCAGTCTTTTGACAAAATCACATCGGTATCAAGAAAAGTTAGCCATTCTCCACGACTTTCTTTAATGCCCTGGTTTCTTTGGATCGCGGCACCCAGCTGGTTTCTATTTTCTATCAATTTTGATGACGGAAATGATTTCAACTCATTTCTGATGAGCTCGGTAGTTTCGTCGTGCGAGCTATCAACGACGATGACTTCGAAATCGGTGAAGGTTTGTTGGCGCAATGAGCGAAGGGTCAGTGCGACCGTGGCTGCCTGTCGGTAAGAAGGAATGATGACTGAGACTGTCGGCGGCTTTATTGATGGCTTAGTTGGGTGATTCACTAGGTTCTGAACCTACCTAAGCGGGTGATTGCTGCGAGGTGACCCATTAGTTGTGCCCCATGCAGTAGAGTCAGACCTCCGAAGAATTTTATGCGGGCCCCAAAAGAACGAAAACGAGTTTGCACAAATTTGCGGTGCCGTACCTTAAACTGTGCGACTAAGAAACGACTCTCAGCCGAGTGCGATTCGCGCTTCTGTCTGACTCTCATTTGCCATTGTCCGGCGGCAACGCGAGAGGTCTTATTCAAGAACTTCAGCATCGAACTTCGAGCGGGGTGTGTGATTCGAACCTCATCTGCATAGATAACCGGAAACCCCAAAGCCTTGGCTCGCTGGCCCCATTGCCTGTCGCCGCCACTGAAAAGGGTTTCGTCGAATTCGCCAACCCTGTCGCTCATTGCACGTGAAATAAAGAGATTAGCGGTTGCGCCGAAGTCGTAGCACCTGACAAATTCATCTTGTGCATAGCTGTAAAGTTGGTCAAAGCTTTCGGCCAAGGTTGGGCGCTCGGTGTCGTGTACTGAAACGGCAATGTGACCCGCGATGGCACCGGCTGCCGGATTTGCTTGAACTGCGGTAACACCCCGTTCGATCCAGTCAGGTGTGGGCTGGCAATCGGCGTCGGTAAAAGCGAGAATGGCACCTTGCGCTGTTCGCACCCCCGCATTTCGAGCCGCGTATGACCCTGGCTTTGGCTCGTGAATGATTCGAATCAGAATACTGCTCGATAGCGCCATTTGCTTTTGCAACAAAAAATCTGCGCTATTGTCGACGATCACAATTTCAATCAAATTTTTTGGGTAAGACTGATATTTCAGATAGTTTAGGCACTCAGCTAATTCTGCCTGATGCTGAAAAACGGGAATGATGACCGAGACGCTACATTTTTGCACAAGGAGACTTGAACGCTAACTTCAAACCTGTTACCTTTCAACGTTAAAGTGAGCACGCTAGGTGACCCCCAACTGTATCTAATCATTCCGGTTTTTAATCGACTTCAAAGTTTGCAATTGCTCAAGCAGTCGCTTGAGGTGCAGTCAGATTTGGATTTTTCGGTTCTTGTGGTTGATGACGGGTCAGAGCCCCCCATTACTTTAACCGGAGATCGGCTGAGTGTCTTAAGAGTGAATAAGGGCGGACCCGCTTCTGCTCGAAATCGAGGGGTCAAAGCTCTGCCTACCTGCGCTAGTGAGCGACTGCTTGTTTTTATAGATTCAGATTGTGCGTTGCCGGTCGATTACGTACGCGATGTAAAGAAACTCTTTAGTGACTTGAATATTCAATTTGGTGGCGGGCCTGATAGGGCGCCTCTCCAGTCTTCAAATTTTCAAAAGGCGGTCGACTTTTCGATGACTTCATTTTTGACAACGGGTGGGCTTCGCGGGGGGCCCTATCGTATCGCGCGATTTTTTCCGCGGGGTGGTAACTTTGTTATTAGAGAACGCCTTTTTTTAGAGCTGGGTGGATTTGACGAGAGCTTACGATTTGGTGAAGACATTGAGTTTGGCTACCGGGCAGTGGCCAAGGGGGTGAATCCTGAATTTTTTCAGGAGCTCTTTGTTTTTCATCAGCGACGTGAACGGCTTGATCTCTTTTTGCGGCAAATTTCAGCGGCGGGAGCCTCGAAGATTGCGATTGCGAGAAAGACAAACGGTAAGCACTCTTGGTTGCACCTCATGCTTTTGTTGCTCATGGTGGCACTCGCAGCGCTTTTGGTTTTGCAGCCACTCATTTGTCTATTGATACTCATTTTCTATGGCGTATTAGTAGGCATCTTAGCGGGGGCGAGGTATGGTAGCTGGTGGGTGGCATTGATGGCGCCAGCAGTCGCTTGTCTTCAACACCTTTTTTTTGGGTTAGGAATCATGACCGGTTTGTTTGGCAGAGCACAAGTAGCGAAAGGCAGTGGTGAGAGGCAATGGTGAGTATTGAAAACAGTAAGCGACGCCAGTTTTTTTGGATCATTCTCGCAGTGGCGTGCGGTACCTATTTGCTCTCGTTTCGGCCGATTGTCGCGCTCATTGCGTACGGTACCTTTGATGATGCGAATTATTTGAACTGGGCTGCGCGGTTCGTGGGCGAAACGTTTCCTTTGCCTGAAGGTACGAGCGCCTCATTTATGCCGGGCTCAGCGCTCGCTTGGTTGCCAGCTGCTTTAATTGCCAAGCTTTGCCATGTTATTTTTCAGGCTGACTTTCTGCTCGCGTTGGTGATTTTGGTCGGCACCCTAAATTACCTTTATTGGGTATTTTCTTTTGTGGTTGTTTTAAGAATTTTTCAAAACGTTGAGTCGGGATTGATAAAAAAATACTCGAAACATCTTTGGCTATTGAGCTTACTATTCATACATACAGTGCCGGTTCTTTATTACTCAACCCACCGAGGTACTCTGGTACACTCACCTGAGTTATTTTTCTCGCTGCTTCTCATTAGGGCCGTGCAAGAGCAGCGACTTAATCTTGCGGGCTGTACATCGACCCTGCTGGGTCTTTTGCGGCTCAACGATATTTTTGGAATGGTTGTAGTATTTTTTGCGTCGCGAAGAAAAGAGAATAAAACATCGAGTTTTAAGCTTGGGCTAGTGATCGGTAGTGTTTTTGTACTTCTTTTTGGGCTTTTGCTCTGGTTCGCTTTCATTAAAGGTTACAATCATCTTGCGCTGCCCGAATTGCTTAGGCACCTAGCAGGCCGCAATGGGCAGTATTTTATCAAGCGCAGCGAAGAGCTATTTTTTGGTGGTGATTGGGGTCTATTCTGGACAGCGCCCTGGTGGCTTTTCATTGCGTTTGTTGGGCTTTTTCGGGTCAAAGTTTTAAGCTGGGTGTCTCGTGCTTGTCTTGCTTGGATGTTTTCGGTGTTGTTTCTTTGTTTCGTCTGGATCGGCAACGGTAGCGACTTTGGTTACCGATACCTCATTGGGTCGTATGCAGCAGCCCTTTATGTTTGGTTAGAGTTGATCGGCACTTTCAGAAGGCCCCAGGCTTTTTTTCGTGGGAGCGTTGCGATTTTGAGTTTGAATGCCCTTTGGGTTTTTTGGCTGGGTTGGATCTACAAAGAAGCGGCCGCGTTCACCCCTGTTGTTAATTCGAAAGGGTTTTGGATTTTTCCTCATTTGCAGGTTAACTCGTTTGACGCGCTCTTTATTTTTCCTAATTATTTTTTGCCGCTTCGGCACAGCCCCGTTGCAGCAGTCTATGTAACTTGGGCCCAGCCACAGAGTGATCTGGCCTTCAAAATGGGAATGGCTGATCCCCGGTTTGGTCTCACTCTTTTCTTGATTGTGTTGGCTCTTGTTGGAATCGTCACGTCGATTGCATTTTTAGTTCGGCGAAAATAAACACCCCTAAGAGGGCCCCTTCAGGGCTGCGCAGTACGCCGCGAAAACCGGTGTGATTATCGAGAAAGGGTGAAACTAAGAGTGGTTCTTTCGCCTCAAGAGTCATGTCTTGCCAGCCACTCTTTGTAGCCGACGGGCAAAACGTTTTTATTTCTATATCAATTGCCCCCTCTCTTAGGCAAAGCAGTTGTTTTTTTGGGGTAGGAGGCTCTCCAAAAAAATAGGCCTGGCCGGTCAGTTTGGTCTGATAGAAACTGGGTTGGATAGAAAGGGGTAGGCGAGTTGATTGTGTCTTACCCTCTTTAAGTTCCTGAATTAGGCCGTCGATATTGATATTTTCTGTTGAACTGAGCCAAATCCAGCGAGTCGTGCCAGTCTTGAGACAGAGTGTTTCTGACCACCGAGCTTTGGTTTCTTCGAACTTTAGACTGGGATTTGGCAGCGTATCCATCTTGGTGAGTACAATGATTAAATAATTATAGTTCAAACCATTCAACACTTGAAGCTGTTTCCAGGTGAGATCAGTTGGGCCAAAGTTCGGATCAAGTATAAAAATGCCAAAATCGGCGTGAGTGGCCGCAGAAAAAAAACGATGAAAAAATTCAGCATGTCCTGGCGCATCGATGAATTGGTAACAATCGGGTCCGAAACAGATCTGTTTATACGCGACATCTAGGGTGATGCCCTGTTCTTGTTCGACTCTCAGGCCATCAGTAAAATGGGCTAAGTGACTGCCTGATTTCAAAAACGCCGCTTTTTGGTCGACTCGAATAGAATCAGACTCAAAATTGAGGCGCCCCAGAAGAGTCGACTTACCGTGGTCTACACTGCCGCAAACAATGACCTTGGTTAACATCAAAAATACCCCAGCTTCTTTCGGTCTTCCATTGAGTACGCCGAAAAGCGATCGTCGGCCCTCAATGAGCGTTCTGAAGTTTTTAGATTCTCATTATCTTGTACGACTTCGGCGGGGGTTGCCGCCAGCGATCTGATAAAGCCGGTGCTGAATTGATCGCCTACAGTTCGGGCGCGCACACGTAGATTTTGCCAAGATCCTTGCGATTTAGATTCGGGTTCTAAGGCCGTAATAAATCCATCGGCTGTCACCCAGCAACGCCGTTGATGAGCAAAATAGAGATTGGGCAGCGCCAATTTTTCGGTGATCACCACCTGCCAGACATTGGTTTCGGTCCAATTTGAAAGTGGAAAACAGCGATAATGAAAACCGCGTTTTGGGCTGAGGGGCGGAATATTCCAAAACTCGGGTTCTTGAAGCGAGGGGTTCCAGCCTCCGCGATTGGGTCTTACTGAGAACACTTTCTCTTTTGCGCGTGCTTTGTCTTCGTCACGGCGGGCGCCTCCAAAAACAATTTCAAGATTGAGATCTTCGATGAGTTGTCTCAAAACAGCAGCCTGTGCTGCATTGCGCCCGCCCAATTCAAACTCTTTGGCAGCCCCGCCAGCCTGCAAGAGAGCATTGACGTGGCCGACCTCGAGTCTGAGTTGAGCCTTCTTTGCGGTTGCAGAAACGAAGTCGACGATTTCATTAAAATTAAACCCGGTATCGATGTGCAATAGTACCAGTTCTTTTTTTGAGGGGTGTTGCTGAAGGTATTTCAAGACTAAATGTAGTAATAATATTGAATCTTTGCCGCCTGAAAATAGTAGGCCGATTCTATCGCCAATTCCGAAAGCGGCTTCAATGATTGATAAAGATTCAACCTTGAGGCTGGCGAGACTATCAGTGTTATTTGGCTCACTCATTCAGCGCTCACTTTTTGCTAAGAGATAGTGTAAAATAGCTTCGCCGCATTGATTTGGCGTTTTTGTTTTGGCGTCAAGCGTAATTTCAGGATTGAGCGGCGCCTCATAGGGGTCGTTCACGCCGGTGAAATTCGCAATTTCTCCGGTTCTCGCTTTTCCATAATTTCCTTTTACGTCTCGCTGTTCACACACTTCGAGCGAAGTAGCCATGTAAACCTCGATCATATTTCTGGTGACCGAGCGTACGAACTCACGAGCTGAAGAGTAAGGAGAAACCAAGGCCGCTACCGCAAAGATGCCGCTTTTTTGAAGCTCTGATGCCATGAGGCCAACTCGCTTGATGTGCTCAATTCTGGCCTCTTTTGTGAATCCAATATTGGGCATCTTTGCTCGAATTTCGTCGCCGTCGAGAAGCTGCGCTTGGAGCCCATTTTTTTGAAGCAGTGCGATCAGCTCTCGTGCTGTGGTGGTTTTTCCTGAGGCGGGTAAGCCAGTGAGCCATATGACGGCTGTAGGTATTGGGGGGTTACTCATGCGTCTGGCCTGTTTTAATTAAGAGCGAGGCAACACCGACAGCGATTAAAGCGGTGAGGGTATGTCTCGAACTGAGGGTTTCAAAAGTTAACGAGCTGATGAGAAGGTATAAGAAAAGTGAACGCTGACGCAAATTCCATGTCTTAAAATAGTTGCGATAAACCAGCCAAAGGCCAGCCAGTGTGGCGCTTAATAGAGCCAAACCGCCTCGACTGAAAAGCCAGATATACGAACTATTGGTATGGCCGGGTACGAAACCAAAACCGAAAAAAATCAAGTCTATGCGAACCAAAGCGGCAGAAATGGCATTTTTCCATTCAAGGTTTCGCGTTGAAAAAAAGAGGGTTGCGCCGACTGTTAAAATCCCCAGACTACCGGCAAGAATACTTTTGGCTTGGCCAGGCTTGACGATCGAAAGACCGTAACTCAAAGTCAGTGCGGTCACAATGGCCACAAGCGCCGTTTCGGTACGAGTCAAGAAAAGGGCAAGAGTCGTTAATGCGAGGCTCAGATAGTGAAGCCTAGTGTAAGAGGTGGTCGCAGAAAGCAAAATAGGTAACCCGAGGCCGAGCGAGTACGCTGCGGCGAAAGCTGACGTAAAAGTGCCGCAGGTTTGAAAGCGCCAATAGTTTCCGAGAAAGTTATTTGCAAAAAAGTGGTGTAATGAACTTTGGGTCGATGGCGCCGCAAATTCGAGAATGATGAGGGCACTCTCAGCAGACAGGCAAACAGCGAGCACTGTGGCCAACGACTCGAGCTGTTTTTGATGCTGACTAGAAGAAATCTTTAAACAGTGATGATAAACCGCGGTACCTGCGCCAAGCCACAAAATCAACCGAAGTGCAATGATAGACCCCTGCCAAAAATTAGTGTGCACGCTTTCAGAACTCCCAGGCGCCATCGCACCATGAAAGAAAAGCAAGAGTATAGACCCAGCACTCAAACCCAAAAATAGCCAATGGCGGCGACTTAATTTTGCTGAAATGAAATAACCCAATGTCCAAAGGGTTAGCCAGAGATCTGAAACGAAAACTTTTCGTGTGCCCGAAAATAGAGGCAAATCAATGAAGGAAAATAAAATTAGGGCCGACAATGCGAGCGCAATTCCATTAGTTACAAACCAATTTTTCAATTTCAGCATGATAGCTGCGAGCTTAAGGTGATCTGAGTTTTAGCGCCAGATTTTTTTCAATGGTGTAATTAATCGCCGCGATCAGGGGCTATATCCATTAGTATAGATGTCAGTGATCTCATCTGCGCTCAGCGCCCGACTCCAAATACCGACGTCGTCAATTTTGCCCGCAAAGGTTTCAGTTGCGGTGCCGTCGGTACCGCCGATCACGATGTTGGGGTCACCATAATATGGCCAACCACCCGCGCTATTGGTTTCGCCAACTTTAACTCCATTGACATACATCTGATTTTTGGTGCTAGACACGAGGCCCACCAGGTGGCTCCACTGATTGAGGGGTAGAGCATTTGTTGGCAAGGCACTAGATGTCGGGGTGCTATTGTGATCAAAAGCGAAGAAATAGGGTTTACCATCAGCGCCAATGTAAATGACTTTATCGTAGGTATTTGAGGCATTCCCATTATTACTATGCCCAGCGATTCTGGTGATCGCGCTAGGCCAGGCCGTTGGGTAAACCCAGGCCGAGACCGTAGCGTAGGCTGAGTTCAGTTTGGCGCTGGCGCTCCAGAGATACGATTTATAGTCATTAGAAAGTGTACCCGGAAACGAAACCGCGTAACCACCCCCATGTCCGGTCACAGCCATGGTAGCCGAGCCGAAAAGGGTTAGGTCATTTTGACTGGGTGAACTGTCGGCCAGTACCGCCCCAGAAGTTTCATTCATGTGCCAGTAACCCCCAATATCGCAGTTAATGTCTGAGGTAGCTTTAGTTACCTGCCACTCATAGGTTTGAGTGATTGAAGTGTCAGCGGCTGTAACTAAAACTTGAACGGTGTTGCTGCCGGCACTAACAGGTATAGCGGGTGAAAATGCGGTGGCGGCAATAGTCGAATACGCTGACCAAGCCCCATTTCCATTTTTGTATCGCCACTGCAAGGTGCTACCTGAGTCTGCGTGGGGTGTCGCAGAGAGGGCAACAGTGGCCACTTCACATGAGATGTTCATGCGGTAGGTGAATTGCCCCCGCCAAAAATTGGGTGACCCGCTCAATAGGTTACTGTGATCATCATAAATTGGAAAATCAGTCAAAAAAGCATCAGTTGAGGCCGCGAAAACTGGCCCCTGTTGGTTCGTGTAAAGTGATAGCACTTCGCTAGCGGTTAAGTCGGTATCCCAAACTGCAAAATCGTTCATGCTGACGTTTCCTACGCAACCGCTGTTGCCATCACAGCCAGAAGCAGAACTTCGACCGAGGTACTGAGGGGCGTTCCAAGCAGTTGCACCACTCCTCGCAATGCTACCAACCGCTACCCCATTGATGTAGAATATTTCTGTTGTCCCACTCATAGTGGCCGCAAAGTGGTACCACTCATCTTTGTGGTGCATGGCAGTGACGATATTCAATGAAGGGTTATTAATCGAAAGACTATTCAGGTACTGCGAAAACTGAAGATTATACCCGGCATATTGAGCTGACCACGCCGAGTCGAGTAGATATTGAAACCTACCTGTCAGCCCATTGAATTTTGCCCAAAGAGCGTAGCTTGATGTGGCGTATGAGCCCATTGCTGGCAAATACGCAAGCCGGCCATCGCCAAACTTCGCGGCATAGTTACCCACATGAGCATCGGCTGCAGTTACCGCAGCGTTTGCCGTGCTGCCATGAGCCCCGCCGATGGAGTCGAGCACTTCGCCAGCAGTACCGTTCCAGACGGGTTCATTGAGTCGGTAATAGTGTGCGAGGTGGGCCCACTGTGGGGTCCATGAGACATCAAGTGGTGGCGCTGATGCGCACACGACGCGGGCAAAATTTTCGGTGGTAGTGCTAAAAATTCCAGTATTGTAAGTGACGTTGCAGCTCTGACCAAAAGGTGGGGTCATTACATAAATATAGTAATCATCGCCAGCAGTTCCAAACCAATGAGCCGAACTAAAATTACCGTCACCTGAGAGGTTCAGGGTCTCTGTGGTATTGCCGTAGCTATAACGAATTCCCAAAGCCAGGGCCCCAGTTGCCCCAGAAACGGCCCCCTGCACTGGTCTTGCAATGAAATTCCACCGTGGATAAAAAGTGATCTTAGAGCTTGACATCGCTACGGTGTCGCCGGGTTGATAAGTGGTTGAGTTGTAGTCCCATCCGCCAAAAGTGTAACCAGTCGCTGTGAGATTGCCCGTGTTGGCTTTCACGGTGACCAGGTCTCCAATTGCGTAGAGGTTCGTATCTGCGGCGGGTAAAGTACCTCCTGTGGAGCCATTGGCACTATAGACGGCCCGAAATTTACTAGCGATCTGCCACCGTGAATACAAATCGGTATTCGCAGTGATCGTTAGCGTGCTTGCGGCGGCGTAAGAGGTTCCACCACTCAATTGAAGCAGTCCGTTTACGTAAGAAAAACCACCGCTATTAATCGTATTCCAATTGAGAAAAACATAACCCGGTTTTGTAAGCGTATTAGCGCCAGCAACTGTCACAGGATCGCCGTTTGCATAGCCATTAGCATCTGCGGGTACCGACCCAGTCGTGCCCCACTGATCGTGATAAGTGACATTGAAGCCCGAGGCGCTTCTGGTAACTGTCACGGCATATGTCTGCGTGGTTGTGCCATCTTGGGCCGTCACTGCGACGTCAATGACATTTGCACCGACACTCAGAGCGATTGAACCCGATGGGCTGCCAGAGGTGACGGCCGTCATCGTGCTACCGTGAATGCCAGCGGTGATGGTTGCGTGTGACTCTGCGCGAGTGGGCGTGAGGGTAATTGAAGCAGTGCCGTTCACCACCGAC
>CAITVN010000122.1 GCA_903895855.1 Oligoflexia bacterium
CTGTGCGGCTACGAACAAACGTGACCAAAGGCGCGGGGTGCAAAAGGGCAGCAGAAACAATGACGTTCAAACTTCTCAAAGACGCAGAAAACAACTGGCGAAGAATCCGTGGCCACGAAGAAATCAAAAATGTTTTAGCTGGGGTTGCTTACCGCGACGGAATCATGGTACCAGCCACTCAACTCCAAGGGGAACGTGCTGCCTAGGCCGACTCTCGATCCACAACATTTAGCAATATCTCTACCGGTTGCAGTCTCTGCTTCGGCAAAGAATAGTCGGCGTCTTGTTTCAGGAAGTTTGTGAATCTGACTCATAGTTCTTTCTCCATCAGGTCAAACAAAATTACCCGAATCCAATGTGGTGCATACTTAGTGTTCTTTTCAAATTCTTTGCGCTTGGCTCCCTTTAGAAACCGCTTAGTTGCTTCGAGCATATTCTTGTTGATGTGCTGCTTTTGCATGAACTTTAAGGCCTGAATGACAAGAGCTTCTTTCGACCCAGCTGCATGCATATTTTTTACGGTGGTCTTTCTGAAGGAGACGACTAATTTTCCGATTTTGATTTTTCCAGTTGGCCCATCGGTTAGAAAAACCACGCGACCGGGCACCTGCTCTGAAAGCCCAATCATGTTTGCGGCATAAGCACCGGATGCTTGTATCTGAGCACCATTTCTTTCAGCAATAGCCTTTGCGACGGCATCAATCGGTGGAGACAAAATTCCGAGCGTTTCGTCGGTGCGGGGATAGTCGTATACTCCTTGCGCCAGCCTGCGAATGACTCGCTCTTTTTGAAGACGGGAAAGGGCTGTTCGTACGCCTGTGTAGCTGCCAAGGTCATTGAAATGTTGAGGCGTAAAAACCCACCCTTTACCATGATCTTGAATCTTGTTTTTCACTGCGGTTATGATGTTTTGCGACATGTTTTGCCACCTTTGACTTGCCACAAGTCTATCATTGTTTTGTGGCATAAATACAGCACTTTTGTGGCAAAGTTTAGAGCGTATTGCCACAAAAGTAGCATTGTTTTGTGGCAAATATCCAAGCGCATTTTCGTTATACTTGTGTAATATCAAAGACTTGAAGCGAAGTACTCGTTGATCGTGGGTAAGTGTGTTAATCATATTGAATTTGCCCGTTTTTCCGTTCGATCTGACTAACAAAAAGTGCGTGGTTTTTGTTAGTGAGCGAATTGACTGGAAGCGCAAAATTTTAGGCACTTCGCGGCCGTCGAAGTACTCGAGGTATTCGTCTTCGGTGAAACCATAGGCCTTGAGAATGGTCTGAAGTCTCGCCCGTGAAATGTCCATGCGGCCTTGCTCGATGTGCGCAACCGCCGAGCCAGAAATGCCAATGAGGTGACCGGCTTGGTTTAACGATAGCTTTCGAAAGTGTCGCATGTAGCGTATCCGCAAGTTCTACCCCATCTAGCCTTTGGCTAAATCTCTGCGATTCTAGGTAGAGACAAATCAACCAAGGAGGGTTGCCAATGAAGACCAAGTTAGAATCGAAGTCTAGTGAAAAAACTCGTGAATTGTGGCAGAAAATTTTAGCCAACTTTGACGAAGAGAGTGAGTCGGTAGAGCAATTTAGTTTACGCCAGGGAATCTC
>CAITVN010000123.1 GCA_903895855.1 Oligoflexia bacterium
CCAAAGCCATACTGTGAGAGCGACCCAAGATATCAGAACGAAGCGAGGAACCAAACATCTTATCGTAAGAACTCGAGTTGATGCAGACCTTCGCGTTAGCTGACAGCGACATCATTGCCACTGCGAAAGATAGAGATAAAATCCTAGAGCAATTTTGAAGAAATAAACTCATAGAACTTTTCCCCGTCAAGAATCCAGGCCTCGTGACCAAACTTCGAATCAAACGTATCATAGACAACTCTGCCCACTTTCTCTGCAAGGTCCCTAGCGATCTCTTCGACATTCTGTTGCGGAACAAAGCGGTCATTAGGAATACCAATAAGATGAAGCTCGCCCTGACTTAACTGTTGCGATAAGCTTTTTGGCAATGAAAACTGAGTAATCGCGTGCATCAAGGCAAGGTAAGAGTAAGGTGAAAACTGCGATGGATATTGATCGGCATCCTTCAAAAAATAGTCAAGAACTGGAGTGACACTCGACGCACCAGACCCAGCGATTCGTAATCGAGACGCCAAACTATCGAGAGCGAAATCGGTTGTACAAGAAAGTCGAAATAAGAAACGAGAATGGGCCAATTGCCTATCGAGAACCTGTCGATTAGCACTGTTCTCTAAGCCCTCTCGAAGAGGCCGCAGATGAGCTTCATTGTAGAGTTGCCCCGAGAGGGACATCGGAACCCCACAGACTGAATAAAACTTTTCGGCCACTAAGGGTTGAGTGAGAAATAGATCTAGGGCCTGCATTCCGCCAAGAGAACAGCCCAATACGAAGTCTAACTTCTCAATGCCTATGGCGCGAAGGGCGGCCAAATTTACGGTATTGGTATCAGCAATCGATATCACAGGAAAGTCACCCAGATAGGGCCGGCCGGTTATCGTGTTAAGCGAATGAGGCCCAGTCGTGCGATACGAAGAGCCCAGGCAATCAATAGAAATAATCGAGTATTTTTTTAGTAGCTGATCAAGCTGAAATTTTGGCCACCACTGGTGCAAGTGTGCATCGCTCGATAGGCCATGAAAAATCAAAGCAAACCTATCAGAAGGCGAATCTCGATCACTATAAATTGTATAGCCAACTTCAACCCCTGAAAGTAAGACTCCAGAAGACAACACCACATCAGTCGGCAGTTTTACCGTTTTGGACTGTATAGAAATAGGCAAATCCGTCATGAGTCACCTCGAGTCACTCTATCGGTCAGCCTCATGCGCTGATACTTCGCTGTTCGATTAAATAGCACCAGAAAAACAAGCCCAGAAGCAAGATAGGCAGCGGGCAAAACAAAGCTAGCCGTTCTTGAATTGATCAGCGAAAGCTCTATGTAGTAAATCATCAAATAGGCTATCACTAAAGGTGCACTGAGAGCATTTGCATTGGCAACAATTGCTCCAGCCTGCTCTGGGGTAAATACCCTGGCGAGATAGCTTCGACTTTCAACTCTAAACCAGCCCCACGCGATTCCTGTCAATACAAGACCCAATGAAACTAACAAAAATTTCTGAGATCCAAGACTCAAGGTCATTGCGGCCACCACCAACACTGCTATCATCACCTTATTTCGAAGTTGAACTGGTAAAAGTGCAGTAAACTTTGGATACAATGCCCCCGATAAAGCAATCGCAGCAGCGAGCACAGCCTCTAGTGCCGCAGCAATGTCTATGTCACCCAAAAGAAAATTCTTAGCAATTAAAGGCGCTGCCATATTAAATAACGCAACTGTAGGCCAAACTAAGGCAAACGCGAACACATACCAGTTTATGAGCGTTTGAGTTTCAGGGTCTTGCACTTTATCTTTGTTGCTTGCCGAGATTGATTGAGTCACCGAAGCATTCGTTCTCAGGCTAGTAACCCAGGTGACGATGGCACCAACGGCAAAAATGGCGGCTGTGGCAACATATGGCGCAAGAACAGAAACCTTGCGAGATAGAGCGACCACGATCGGGCCACAAAGCACTGCAATTTGTATAACTGACATTGAGTAGCCGCTTAACTTACCCACTGTTTCTTTCGATTCGTTCTTGCAGACTCGAATAAACCAGCGCTCAGCTAAGACCTCGCAAAGAAAAATAAGCACCCAAAGCGAAAAATGAACAACAAAGAATGTAGACAAGCTAAATCGGGCAACGAATGGTTCAAGGAAAATAAACAGACTGCAAAGCATCAGCCCAATACTCAAGAATAGAGTCTCTCTGATTGCTGAAAATCTTTTAAGAATTGGCCTCGCAAAAGCCGCCGGGAAAAAAGCCAAACCAGTTACAGCGGCAATATTGAAAATTGAGTTGCCCTTCAGGCCGAGCGCATCCCAACCCATTAACAGCAAAACAGCTCCGATTCCGAGCTTAAATAGACTCAAGACTAAATAATATTCGGCCTGTGGTGAATGCAAGAAATCCCTAATTTTCCCCCGAAATAACATTCGCATTCACTACAAGTAGATTGCACAATTGGCAAACAGCCCTCTCGTAACTCATCAGCGTCGCATGGCATGCAATACGACGCAACCTGCTTGACTTGACTGTCGATCGGATCGTTAACCTAAGACTACTCTAACCAGTCCGAACCTATTTTCTTCAAGAAAGAGTCCAAATGGGATTCCCCCAATAAAATTCACTAATTTTCTCAAAATAGAGGTCCGAACGAGTGATTACGGGACACTTGAATGCTTGCACTATTTTGTGAGTTTTGTCGAAATCGTCGCCACAAAGGTATCGGTAGTGGTTGGTTCTTTTTTCTAAGCTGTCGAGATCACTCAAACTCTATAAGGTGGGCTTGAAAGAAATCGAGTGTGACTTATGCAGATTCTGGCCCCCCTCATCCTGTTGTTCGTCGCATCTCACACCGTTTGTAGTGCCCACGAATTTCAGTCATCGACCTATGCACGTGGAGCTGAATTTGAGTATCAGATTGCTAGGCGCCAACTGCTTGCCCGACGACTAGACTCTAACGATGAGTGGTCACCCCAAGGCGGTGTTGGCATTCCGTTCGAAGAAAAAACGCTTCAACCGATTGATGGCATTGGCGAACTAGAACAGGTTTTTGCCGACGCTGACCAAATCGCCGTTATCGATTCTAAGAATCAAGTCTACCTCTACCAGAGCGACACGTCAGTCATTGGCCCGAAAGAACCGTACGCCTGGCATGCCGTGTGGGGAGCCCCCTCTCCGGTCGCTTTCTTTTTTGACCGCAAATTTCGAGCTGTCTCGTTTTCAAGACACACTGACGAAAGCATTGGATACATTCAAGACGCCCTCGGAATCGCGCACCTCGCAGGAGGTGCGAGTTACCTAGTTAATTTTCACAAAGAAAAAAAAGGCAAATCAGGGCTCACGCATTTCTATGCGATCAGTGAAGAGGGATCTCGACTATTTTTCGCAGATACTGGATTACCGACTGGCATTCACTACGAGTACCCGTTACCTGAAAAACGAATCGGAAACCCCATTGGCATCGCCTCACGAGGCTCAACGGTCGCCATTCTCACTGACAAAGGTGAAGTCTTCACAAAAATGCTCGACTTTGATTTTCTGGGACACAATCCGATGATGTACCAGTACCGATACAATTCAAAATCGCTTATTGATGAATTGAGCCACTTCTCATTTACCGAATTGACGCCTTCACATTTCGGAACCGTCAATTTGCCTTATGGTGATTGGCTAAAACACGAAGTCAAGGTTGCCGGAGTCACAACAGAACAACTGATGCTCGGAACCGAAATCGACATGCAAACCACAGGAAAGGGTTCATTCAATAGACTCGTTCTTCTAAGGTACCAAACTAAAAGCGGCGTCTGCGGTGTTTTGAGTAAGAACCTAAATACCAAACCTTCAGAAAATCCTGAAATCCAAAATTGGGAGAATACCCCTAGTAAAAATTGCCCCGATAGAACTATCGAAATCACCTCTGTCAAAGATGAATCGTTCGTCTCTAAAAAAGAATTTAATTACGAATGAGAATTTCCTAATTATTTGATGGGGCCTTCGGTGGGTTTTGATCGCGCATTTTGATTGAGACATGTAAAAACCCATCAGAAAATTCGATTAGAACCTCCTGATGGGTCTCGTGGTAATTCATTGTTACAAGCAAAGGAA
>CAITVN010000124.1 GCA_903895855.1 Oligoflexia bacterium
GGTTTTGAATGGATTGGCTGCTGATCGTGACGTTTTGAATGGCTACTATCATCAGCCTGAACTTGAGCCCTTTTTGATACAAGTGCAGACCAAGATTCGAGCTGTCGTCGAGAAGGCGGCGTGAATATGCAGAAAACAAAAACTGAGCTCTGTGAGTTGTTGGTTAGATACAGCGACCTAGTTTTGATCGTACCCGACATTCATGCAAATGACTTGGCTCTCGAGAGCGCTCTTGAGATCATCTCAGAGGTCGCAACGGGCCGCAAAGTCGTGTTCTTAGGTGACTACCTTGATCGTGGCCGTTCGAGCGTAAATACGATTCAATTGCTCATAGAGGCAAAGGCCCGATTTGAGACTCCTGTAGCGGTGGGTGCAGCCAGCAGGCCCACAATCGAAGCCATATTTCTGTTGGGTAATCACGAGAAAATGCTTCTCGATTGCTACGAAGCGGGTGAAATCAATCAGCACTGGCCTGAAGAAGGCAATCTCGCGTTTCGCGAGTATGAAGCGTTAGGGGGCATTTCGCCGGCTCACTTAAATTTTCTTAAATCGCTGAAGCCCTATCACCAAACCGAGCACCTCATTTTTGTGCACGGAGGAATCGACGACGACGGCCGTCGCCCCATCGAGAACGTACCGGTCGATGAACTCGTGTGGACCTACCACATTTCAAAAACGTACCGAGGCCTCAAGATTGTTCATGGGCATCAGATTGTTGACGAACCCACCGAATACGCAAATCACATTTGCTTAGATGCCGGGGTCGCAAGAGGAGAGGCTCTGTGTATCGGACTGGTGCGAGACGCTGATGTCGAGCGAAAACTGGTGGGGTGGTTGAGGGTTGAAGAAGGTTGATGAACTTGGAGTTTTAGTGGTGAATAGTATTAACGAAAGAGACGGGGTGAGGTATGACCGAAGGTGAATTAATTTCTAAAGTCCAATCTCGCGTTAAGGCTGATTTAGAGGTGAGTGACGATTCTAGAGGCGTATTTATCGATCTCATGAAGTCACTTTTCCTCATTTATCCCTACGTTGTGACATCGACTCAAGTCCTTCAATTTCTGTCTGAATTGAGGCATCCGAAGCCTTCTGTTGCGTTGATCGAACTTGTCATTCTTTCTTCAGAGGCCGAGATCAGAAGGGATTTTTGGACGTACTCTGATCGTGTGTTTCGCCCCGCTGGGTCACACATGAAACTATTTGTCTGAGAATGCTCAGCCTTGCCGTCAAATCCTTGGCGTGCGATGTTTCGCATTTTCATCAGAAACTATTTCACAGAGCGTAAAAATAAGTGAGAAACTGAGAACACATGAAAACTGAACTTTTTCTAGAATGTGACCTAAAAACATTGCGCACTAAATGGGTTGTGACTAACTCGCAAGCACTGTCAGCTAAACTGCTTCAGACTAAAACGCACTTCGGGGCTGAGGCGCATTCGGTGAAATCACTGGCCAGTCGGTTGGCCGACTTGGGTTTGAAATCCTCTGAGCCTAATTCAAAAGGGCAGGGTTCTCAAAAATCGGCCCAAATCTCCGCCAAGATATCCGCCAAAGTTACTAAAGAAGATCTCGAGCTTTTTGGTGAGTCTCTAAGAGCAAAGCTAAAACCAAAGAACTATTTCAAGTTAGCTTTCGATTTGCCAGGGCTTCGTGAGAAAGTCTTTAATTGTCTAGATGAGCTGCGTTTGGCCGGGTATGAGCCGAGCAGCCTGCCAAAAAATTCAATCGATAATGCCGAAAAACTTGAGTCGCTTCGTGAAATTTTCGTTTTCTACAACGAATACCTGAACTCTACGGGGGCAGCAGACTACTCGGTTCAATTAACCGAATTGATTGACGCGCTTCACGCTAAGAAATTCGATGCGTTCCTAAAAAATGTCGATCTGATTATTCCTTTTACCTTAGACCTGAAAGGCAAAGAGACCAGTTTTCTTGAAGTACTAGAAGAAAGAGTGACCACCTATAAAACCAAGTCTGCCGCTGAATCTTACCGGGTGGCAACCGTTGGGGCGGCGCAGTCTTTAGAACAGTTTAAAGATGGGCTTTCGGCCTTTATCGATCGAAAGCCGATAGTCGGTCACACTCAAGCGGCCACGCCAGGGGCGGTGCTTGATGAAAGCCTGGTTGTCAAGGCATCGCTCAGGCGTGATGAAGCGTTGGCTGATGTTTTTGATTGGATGTTAAAACACCAAGCCACTGTGAGTACGACCGCAATCGTTAGCCCTGATTACGATGGCTATGCATTTGAGCTTTACCGGTTTTGCGAAAAGAATCAGCTCGCGCTCAATCTATCGCGAGGGTTACTCGCGTGTCATTTTCGATTTTTTGCCGAAGACATGGCCCAAATTGAACGACTGAATGCCGAGGCCGTAGACGCGGAGACTTCGATCGA
>CAITVN010000125.1 GCA_903895855.1 Oligoflexia bacterium
AACCCACTGACGCTACCGCATTCCCAAAACCCATAACGGAATTTTCTTCCCTACCGGAAACTCAAGATCATCGCAGAGAACAAAA
This sequence comes from Oligoflexia bacterium, assembly GCA_903895855.1. Taxonomy (GTDB): domain Bacteria; phylum Bdellovibrionota; class UBA1018; order UBA1018; family UBA1018; genus CAITVN01. The sequence continues at coordinate 86 of CAITVN010000125.1, forward strand.
TCTGATGATTTGAGTTTTTTACTAACTCCACCGACTTCAAATTTCAGTTTCTTTGCAACAAAATCGCCTTCGGTTTCGTCTTTACAGGCAAACACCTCGCCAAAATGTGATTTCAGTTCATGAGCAACATAAGCCTCTCGCATATTACCTTTTAGGCCACCCAGCGCAGCGTATTGACTGGGGTCACTGAGAAATATCTTAGCACCTTTAGACTGCACCTTAGTTGAAGCTTTGTAGTTGACAATCGTGATGAGCGAAAGCGACGCAAGAGCAGACAATAGCTGATAGAACGTTTCTTTGCCGATTTCCCAATCGCGACAAGTTGAATCGACGTTAATCGTCGGAACACTTGAAAGTGCCAGCATTCCGATGACTGCGTTACCGAGCCTCAAGCTATTTTCATTCACCTGAGGCAGCACGAACGGCAGGTCTGAAAAAACTGTTTTTTCAATGATGTTGATTTGTCGATCGAGATAGTTACCCTCGGTAAAAATGGGTCGCATTCCGCCTTCAAGGTATTCTTTAAACCACGCAAGAATTGGTCCGGTATTCACGATTTTTTTCACTAACGAGTGATCTAAGTGAAGAAAATCTAAAGCAGGCAACTCAAGGCCATCTCTGAGGTAGAGAAATTCTCGAAACGATAACAAATTCATCTGAACTCTGACAAACCTTCGTGAAAGGTCAGCAAAGCCTTTTTCAAGAATGATTCGACTTGAGTCACTGACTAGAATTCTTTTTTTCGGATATTCATCATAAAGAGCTTTGATATCTCGACTCCAATGCTTCGCAAAGTGGGCCTCATCAATGACGAGGGCATCAAGATCTCTTCTAAAGGCGGCCCGACCGATGTCGTAAAGGCCAACCTGAGCGATCAGTGGCGAGTCAGCTGAAATATATAGCCATTTATTGTTTCTCCCCAAATGATGCAGTAAATAGGTGGTCTTACCAGTGCCGCGAGAACCCAAAATGATTTGTCCACGCGCACTCGATAAATGGTCGTAACTAGGTCGTAATCTTGTTGGCTGGCCAGCCTCAATGCGCAGTGAGGTTTCAAGAGCTAGATCAAGAATTTCTTCAATCTTACCATGGCTTTCACTTTTTCGTTCTGACATAGAACGATTTTAATACACATTCGTTCTAAAGTAAAACGAATTTGGAGGGACTCCATTTTCTGGCTTGCGCCAAGGCTAGTTAGCGCCATATGCAAATGGTACTTATGCCAAATCCCAATCAAAGTAAGAGAACCCCCACTAAACCGACCAACCCTAATGACGCCTGGATTCTACACCGAGAAGAAATCGACACCACCCAAGAGGGTACCTGCAATGTTTACGCTTTAATCGATGCTTTTTCTGGATTTTGCTTTGGTCAAACAGCTTCGATTGATCAACCTGAACTCGAGAAGGTACTCGAATTGTTTAGCACCGCCAAGAGCACGCTGGGTTTCTTACCCAAAGAACTGATGATTCTTAAAAGTGATCCCTTTATTGAAATGTTTCATGATATTTGTCGCGACCTCAACATTCCGGTTACCGAGCTAACCGCCAAAGAACTGAGGCCCTATGTTCGAGAATTTTCGAAATCATTTGCTCAGTTTAAATTAATGGGCGCCACAACAGAAGACGAGATAGATGAGCACTCAATGCCCTTACCTGAGCGCTTGTCAGAAATAGAAGAACAAGAACTCGATGCATTCATACCAGACTCGTATTCGCCTTGTTCTTGCTCGTCTGGCAAAAAATTTAAGTTTTGTTGCAAGCCAATCTTCAGAGAAATTGCGTTTGCCATGTGCGCGGCGCAAGACGGCTACTTAACTGAGGCCCTCGAGCACATGAAGCAAGCAGAAACTAAAGTGGGCCGCACGGCTGAAGTGCTCTGCCGTTACGCCATTTGCTGGTCATTTACAGACATGACAAAAACTCACCAATATTTAAAAGAAACGTTTGCAGTTAATCCCAATCATCCACGAGCCAATTACCTCATGGGCATTGAATCAGTTGGAACTGAGAACTACGAAACAGCGATCGCTTACTACCAAACGGCTATCGATCACTACCCCAAAAATGATCGGTTTCACTTAAATGAGACTTACAACAATCTAGGCACTGCTTTCTATTCACTAAAACGCTACCGTGAGGCCAAAGAAGTTTGGGAACAAGCCCTGCTGCTATTACCCTCAGACGAAACAGTGAAAAATAATCTAACCGAATACATTTATGAAAACCCGCTGGTGCCGAAAGAATTGAGAGGCGTGAGTCCGTTTATTAAGAAATTTCTATAGACACCTGTCTCTGCCTTCAAATTGGTATTTCTAGAATACGTAAGGCCATGAAAGAAGCAGGCTTAAAACCGCCTAAATTTGAGGATATGGGCAGGTTCTTTCGGATTGTGTTGTTCAGGCCAAAGGGTGGGCACTGGGAGACTGAGTGAGCTACGATGAGCCACACCGCCTGGCCGTGTCATGACGTCATCCTCTTTCTAAGGGCGCGAGCCCTAGCTTCGATAACATTTCTTCGAGTGCCATCTGAATTCGCTCGTCGTGATGTTCACGCATCGAAAAGTAGAGTTCAATCGGATTGATCGTATTTTCGTCAGAATACGAAAATAATTTTGGATCTTCTTTCCAAAGTTGAAGCACAGCACGAGGCGCACCCGAATCTGCCAAATACTGTTCCTTCGTGGTCTTATTCATCGTGTTATAATTCGCCAGTGCAAGAGCCTTGGTAACTAAATTTGGCTCTGCCAAGGCTGAGTGTTGCGATAGCCCAGACTCGCCGGCTAAGACGTATTCTTGCTCACGGTCAGAAATGAAGTAAACGTGCATTGCTCCATGAAGGGGCTAAGCGTGAGAGTCTGAAGAGTGTTCCAGACTAGCAAAAACTGAACTAGTTGTTATTAAAGTGATTTACATTAAACAACACAGAAAACCCGGCTAATTACCGAATATCTGACATTTTTTGGCAAACGTTTTAAACGATCAGCCTTTGCCAGTTTTGTTCTCATCAATTTTAGCTCTTTTTCGCTTGAAAATCCCTTCGTCTCACGAGCCAATTGCAACTTTAAAGTGTCCGGTCACCCTAGGATACAATCGCTCTACATACTCCGTGAGACGATCTAAGCCAAATTCTTCAAGCCGACCTTTAACAATCTTATTCACTAACGATCGGTTGATCTCAAGCCGAGCGGCCAATTGAACCTGGGTGAGTTTGTGCTCAACCAAATACCGCGTGATCAGTTGGGCCGCTTCGAATTTCATTCGTTCACGAAGCGAAGCTTTCTTCGAAACCACTTGCACCACCTCATGAGAAAGAGATGACAAACGAGCCACGGTCGCCCAATGCTCTTTCTGACCGTCCACCAATTTTGTGACTCGCGCTTTTTTTTTCATACTATCGCCCTTCCCTAAAAACAGTTCACCACAAGAAGTTTAATTCGCCCACGTACAACCCGCCAAACAAGCCGATACACACTTTTTTCATGCGCCACGTTTGCAGCAAAATAACTGAGTTTGCGCTGCCCCACAATTCTCTCAGCATCGAGAGACAGGTAGAGCCCCTCCAACTCGGCAATTAACTCTAAAATGAGAGAATCGTTTATGTCGTTACTATGCTTTTCTTCATAGTGCCGACAAATTTCAACTTGACGGTACCGTACACCATTAATAGTCACCCTGATAGAATAGCGCAGATGACGTTTTTTGCATCGAAAGTGTCCCACCTTTTCATCTTACACTAGAGTTGACAGTATTGTCAACAAATCGTTACTGCCTGTAAACTTGCACCTGACTCAAAGTGCTTTAGCCGAGCAAACGCCTACCCGCCCTAAACCCGAACGTGTTCAAGCCAAAGGGTGTGCGCGACGTAGAAAAAGACGTAGGAAGCGACGTAGAAAAGCTAACCAACAATCAACGAACTATTAATCTGATGATCAAAAACAATCCAAACGTCACAGCACGAGAGTTATCTAAAGAAGTCAGAATTATCGTGAGAAATGTTCAAAAAAACATTGAAGCTTTAAAAGCGCATGGGTTGATCAGACGAATCGGCCCCGACAAGGGTGGGCACTGCGAGACTGGGTGAGTTACGATGAGCCAACATCCGGGCACCGGTCACTGCAAACTCTTCCACGCTTGAAATTGGCTCAGGCGAATCTTAAACCGCGCGATATTTCCGTCGTGCAGGCTCATAATCTCTATTTCAATCACTTGAAAAAGTGCAGCGCGGTCAACATCGAAGATTTTCTGCGGCTCCATTAATTCTCGAATTTTATGAACAACTTGCGGTCCATCAATTTTTTCAAGAACGATTGCCCGCACAATTTCCTGAATAACACCGCGATACTTCAACTTCAGCAAATTGGGTTCACCCATGGCTTGTTGAATTGCCGAATATCGTTGGGCTGAACGCGTGAATGCCCAAAGATAGAGGTCGCGCATAAGACTGATGTTTTTCTTTTCATACACCCCAAGAAGCGCTTTAATGTACGCCTCTCGACTTACATCAGTGAATGAGAGTGGTTTTAGGTTTTTTCTGATGAGCGAAACATTCGCCACCAAGCGCGCAGTCCTCTTATTGACATCTTCAAACGCCTGCAGGTAAGAAAGTTGGATCAGCGAAAAAAGCGATTGTTCAAATGGATCAATGATGAGGTTGAGTTTTTCAATAAAGAGATCGAAGCACTCTTGTAGAAGATGCGGGTTTTCGAGCGGCAGATACGTTGAGCCACCGATACCGACAGCAATAGTTCTTACCCGGCCAGAGGCACTCGAATCACCTAAAAGATTCTCAGATAAAAGCGCGTGAACACTGCAAACCTCATGAGCTGAAATATTTTCGGATACCTTTAACTCTGCGGCCGACTCTGCTGATTCAACGAGATATTCGATGGCGGCCTTGTGGTTCAGAATCATCTGCGCTTCTGAGGCATTTTTGCCGACTGCGCCCTCACCCAATTCAATCAGTCGCTTAGTTTCAAGAAGCGAATAGGTGTTACCCTCAAGGCGGCTTGAGTTAAATGACAAATCAATGAGAAGTCTACTCATGATGTTTCTGGCGTAAGTACCCGCTGGTCGACTCTGCCCTTCGACGCGACCGATCGAGTGTAATCTTTCGCGCTCGACTTTACTCAAATAGAAAGTTTCGTTTGGCTCGTATGAGCATAAAAAATTTCGATCGTATCCAATCGGGATTCTCCCTGAGATGGACTGAGAAACATAGCGAAGCAGCCTCTGGGATTCAGTACAAAGGAATATGCCGTTAAAATCCCCCCCCGCGTCAGACTGAGATTCGGCGGATACCGTAGCCATGCCGTCATTTTCAACAACTGCTGTTGAGGGAGCTATTATCGATTTCACGTAGACCCGCGAACGACCTGCCCCCCTGGGTATGAGTAGACCTTGTTTTTCGAGAACGAGTAGCGCCCTTTGAATCGCCTTTCGGTCGGCGTCATTTAATTCTAATAACTCTGATGATTCTGATGGTTCTGAAAATTGCGCCGCCTTTGCAATAGACCGAATACTGACTTCGCCCTGCACAGAGAGAAGATTTAAGATGAGCTCTTCTAGTTTCTTTGTCCTAGACATATCTACCTCGTCCCCTTTAATTAGGACATTATTGCACGAATTTTGTCCTAATTGCAACTAAATGGGACATTTTAAAGCGGATTTATCCCCAATATTGTCCTATTTAGGGTGATGGGAGACTGGGCGAGAGCTACGATGAGCCACATCCGGGCACCGGTCACGGCAAAGTCTTCCAGACTCGAAATTGGGCTGGCAATGGCAGCCTACCGCAACTCGAGAGCGCTCACCCGATTTTCAAGTTTCACATGGCTATCGGTCATCATGCCGAGTTTTTCAAAAAGCAGCAAACTTCGCGAGTTTTGCTCTTCGGCCAAGATGCGCGAGTCATGGTACTTAGCGTCTAGGCGAGTGTACATTTCTTTGAAACTAGCATCAGATTTGGCATTTTGGGCAGCAATCAGAGCT
>CAITVN010000126.1 GCA_903895855.1 Oligoflexia bacterium
CCCCCTATGTCAGGAATGATGTCGCATCTAAATTGTTAAGGGTTTTTTGGGGCGACAGGACAATAATCAATGAGACAGCAATATTCAGAAGAGTTCAAAAAGGCAGCAATTCAAAAGGTTTTAACCAGAGGTAACCGGTCGGTTAAGTCAATTCGTGATGAATTAGGTATCGCAAACTCAGCTATTTATAAATGGCAGCAAGAGTATGCTATGAGCGGCAATATGAAGAAATCGGAACGTAGCCCTCAAAACTGGAAAGCCATTGAAAAGTTAAATGCAGTAATCACTTATGAGGGGCTTCCTGAAGCTGAACGCGGTGAGTTTTTACGTCGTGAAGGTCTTCATAGTGACCAAATTGTGATGTGGAAGAAGAATATGGAAGCGGGTCTTGAGTCAGCAAAAAAAATGACGATGCAAGAGATCTCTGCGCGGGCTAAAGATCGAAAAAAAATCAGAGAACTCGAGAGTGATCTGAACCGTAAAGATCGGGCTCTGGCTGAAACCGCAGCCCTTTTGGTTTTGAAAAAAAAAGCCGACTTACTCTGGGGTTCCGGGGAAAACGAGTAGAAATTCTCGATAGAAAACTGTGTGTAGAACTTATTGTAGAGGCGGTGCTTGCTGGCGCGAGTAGGGCCGCCTCATGCAATGTACTCGAAATAGCAGTTCGCACATTTGAGCGGTGGAAAAAAGATCCGAATAAATGTGATGGGCGAGCCGGCCCAGTAAACCCGATACCCCATCAGTTAACGTCTGAAGAAAAACAAATGATCATAGAAGTGTCGAATTCACAGCCCTATCAAGACTTAAATCCATGGAAAATAGTGGCTAAACTGGCTGATTTTGGCATTTTTATAGCCAGCGAGAGCAGCTTTTATCGGGTTTTGAAAGAGGTAAACTTATTAAAACATCGAAGTAAAAGTTCACCGCGAGTCGTAAAGCCCCCCAAAGACTTGATCGCCGCCAGACCAAATCAAATCTGGAGTTGGGATATTACGTATTTAGTCAGTTCAGTGAAGGGGCGCTATTTTTATCTTTATTTAATAATGGATGTGTATAGCCGGTACATTGTGGGTTGGACTGTTGAAGAAACTGAGAGTATGGAACTTTCAGCAAACTTAATGGCAAGAACCTGTCAGTCTGAACAAATTGAACCAGGCGATTTGACGTTGCACTCAGATAATGGCGGCCCAATGAAGGGGGCGACAATGTTGGCGACCCTTCAAAAGCTTTCAGTGGTACCTTCATTTAGTCGCCCATCTGTAAGTGATGACAATCCATTCTCAGAATCGTTGTTCAGGACCCTGAAATATTGCCCCGCCTACCCTGAAAAACCGTTTGACGATCTCAGGGCGGCGATAGACTGGGTAGAGAAGTTCGTGAGCTGGTATAACACCGAGCATCTTCACAGCGGCATTAAATTTGTCACGCCCCAAGCTAGGCATCGATGCCAAGATGAGAAGATCTTAGTTAACAGAACAGCCGTCTATGAGGCCGCCAGAGCGGCCAATCCAAGAAGATGGTCAAAGCAAACCAGAAACTGGTCACCAATCACAGAAGTGAGACTAAACCCGGGAAAGGAGACTAAAATTGAAATTGAAAAGTTAAGAAATCAAGCAGCTTGAAAAATTATGCGACATCTTTCTTGAAATTTACCGGGTATTCTTACTTCGCATTAACTCCGAATCGGTTGAAAAGGACCTTCTTTTCTTTGGATCGAATGATCATCACTTTGCGTTGCGAATCAGGAATTCACGTTGTTGAACGTTTTTCATTCTCCTTCGTGGGCCTTCTGTCG
>CAITVN010000127.1 GCA_903895855.1 Oligoflexia bacterium
CGACAGAAGGCCCACGAAGGAGAATGAAAAACGTTCAACAACGTGAATTCCTGATTCGCAACGCAAAGTGATGATCATTCGATCCAAAGAAAAGAAGGTCCTTTTCAACCGATTCGGAGTTAATGCGAAGTAAGAATACCCAGCACTGAAACGTCATGTAGCTTGGGCTGGGAGCCCTCGTTCAGAATTGCTTGCTTTTTCTAAGGAGGCATCTTTAAATGAAAAAAGGTTGATGTGGGGCTTCCCACCATTGCGTGAGTAGAGTCGTAAAATCCCAAGTTTAAGAATGGTGCCTTTGTCCGGGAGTGAGCAATTCCAATCACTTACTCCTTCTTTTGTCCTATTTTAGGACAAGCTCATGCGTTAAAACAACCACAATTCTCGAAGCCCTCTAAGATTTATAAGATCTCGCGAGACCTCGAAAATAACTAAATCGTATTCACGATAATTCACTGCTTCAATCAAAGATTCAACTAGAGATTTGCTAGTGAGACTCATGCCGCTAGCGCCCGAATGACCGCCGATACCGTAGAAAGCTCGGGGTTGAATTTTTTCTTGGGGTCAAGAATGTCGTAAATAGTTCGTCTTGCGATGCCGGCCTTTTTTGCGAGTGCCATCTTATTGGTGCTCATGAGGTGAGACGCAAGAACATCTCTAAAGGCTTCTAAATCGCCTGTTTTTATGCAATCTAATAAAGTTTCGCTCACCAGCTTGGGGTCTTTTAGCTCAGGGCTTTGAAACGGAACGTGAACCCGCAAGTACTTCGTCACGGATTTTTTTTGCTTTTTTGATGTCGCGGCTTTGGCCATTTTTATTGCCTCCATTTAGTGCAATGACAATTCTATTTTCGTAAGTGAATCCGTATAAACGCATTCCATTTAGCCACCTCAGTTCAATCAGGTCGTCAAAGCGTTTGTGGTCACCGAAGTGACCTACGCTCAAACGATCTAATCGAGCCAATACTAGCATTTTCGTCTTGGGCGGCAGACTACCAAGCCACTCATCGATGACCTCAGTGGTCAGAACGAGAAACTTGGCTTCACTTGAAGTGTGCATTATAATATACACATTGTCAATGGGTATGTAAAACCGATCATTTCTTGAGTCAGAATTCATTTTTTACCCCGATAATCGACTAATCTGGCAACTTGCTCCATGACCGCGTCGTCGGTCGGAATGAAGTTTAAGATCTCGGTGGCGCCGGCTTCGTCAATCCCAGCCATGCGCACGTACCTTTGCATCGTTTTCATTTCACGCCATCCAGCAATTTTCATGACAACTGTGGCGGGTATTCCCGCTGATATCAGTTGGGTGGCAAAACAGGCTCGCAGTGTGTGAAATCGTATTGAGGGTAGGCGATTCGACTCGCAAAATCCTCTCAAAATGCCTGCTTGGTATCCGGACTTCCAGTCCGAAAAATGGGGTAGAATGTAATCGTCTTGTCCGAGCTGTTCTATTAGTCGGTCTCGTATAAGAAACCAATAAAAGTCACTTGAAATAGGCACCGTGCGCCAATAGCCAGCTTTGGTTGGGCCGATTGTTCTCAATCTCGAACTCCAGTTTCTTCTGATTCTCAAAAATCCATACCGGCGCTTTGAAAATTCTAAAAGGTCTTGTTTGATGGCATCTTCTTGCGAAACCATTTCAATGTCGCTTTTCTTAATTTCAAGCAGTTCGCCGCTGCGGCAACCGGTGTAAACCGCCGACAACCAAATGGGATACCATGGGTGCTCTTGCTCTTTAGCTTTTTTGAGTAGCGTTCTAATTTCTTCGAGGGTGAGTATTTCTGGAACTTTCTCGCCCCGCTCTGGTTTTAGTTCAACTCCGCGAACCGGTGAGTCTAGAACTCCATTAATGAGTCGCTGTTCGATTCCCCAAGTGAATACGAGGTGAATGACCGTTTTGAGGTGGCAAACAAAGCTGTGCTTTTTTCCTTCGCTTTTTAAGCGAGTGAGAAGTTCGTGAGCGTCACCCCGATTGAGTTCGGCTGCTGGGCGTTCAAGCCAAGGCGTTGTCCAATTTCGAAGAATCGCTGCATAGTCTAATACCGTTGTTGCCGCATATCGTCCCGGGTAAAGCTCTTGATCTCTTTCCCAGCGGTCGATTACATTATTCCAACGCATGCCTTTTGCCTCGAGCTTTGTTAATTCGCTCGCAAGCTGACGAACCAGCCGCTTTTCTTCATTGATCGCTGCTTTTTCTGATTCGATGTCGTTAATACGCTTTTGAACGCGAATCGTTCTGTCGGTTCGACTACGAACATCGACGTAGACTCGCCAGTAGGTTTTTCCGTCTTTTTGGTACTGAGAAATAGCCATAAACCCTCTTTCTTAAAAAATTGAGGATTCAAGCAGTCGATCGAGTTCGACCTTTCTGAAATACAGCCTGCGCCGAAACTTTCTCGGTTTTACATACCCCCTATAGACCATAATCCGTAGGGCGTTAGCCGTTTTTCTAAGGTAAGTCGCAGCCTCTTTTGAATCAAGCCAACTCAAGTCGCGAATTGGCTCAATCCTTACATTTCTTTCAGTCGCGTGTTCTAGCATATTCATACTCCTATCGTTTTACAAATCGGTTTTTACAATTGTTAGAGAAGGGTGACTCGGAGTCTTTTTAGCGCCTTCGGTTACTTTCATCAGACCCGCATACTCGGCGCCGTATTCTTCGACACCGTCTTTAAGGTTTTTTCTGGGCCGACCCGAATTCGCTGGGGTCACCCCCCTCATTGTGGGCTTTCTGGCACTCTCGGTCTTGCTGGCATTCGCAACCGGTGATCTGGGTTTCTTCGATTCAGCGACGAATGGCACTTTCACGATCGCTGCAAAATTCTGTGGCTTGATATTGAGCACGCATTCGCCCACTTTGAGTGACTTGATTTGGTTGGGATGGATGCAAAACTCTTCGGTCTCGCGGTTCGAAGACATGCCTGTCTTAAATCCATCTGAGGTCTGGAACGTTTTTTTGACTATTTGTTTGGTACCAAAGTTCTTGGCGATCAGCTCGGCCTCGTCGGCGTTATTCATTCGAAAAACGGCGTTGACGTTACAATTGCCGTTGATCATGCCTCGATACCAAGGCGCCACTCGGTCGAGGTCGGCGAGTGTTTGATGGGCCATGTGAATCATGAATTTTGATGAACGGCCTTTGTTGAGGAAGCTTCCGAAGGCCGGGCTTGCAAACGCATCAAATTCGTCAACGAACACCGAAAAGGGTTGGTCTGCGACTAGGTGAGGGAATGACTTTCGCAATCCTGACACTAACGTCAGTTCTTGCAAGATCAGTTTACCCACTCGCGAACTTTCGGTGCCGCTACCTTCAGTGGGTAGATCAAGAAAAAGAATCTCTTTTTTTCGAACAATATCCCATAGGGTTACTTCACGTTGCGGTTTTGGTTGGTTAAGTTGAGTGTCGACACAGAGAAGCGTTCCCCAGCGCGACATTGAGAAATTCTTAAGCTCGTTGAACAAACCCTCGATGTGATCGTTCTTCTTTTGGGTGCTCACCTGCTCAAGGCGAATGAGTAGATCAGAAAGCGTGAAGCCATCGGGTTGTTTGTCGTTTAACCAAGTGAATCCTTCGAGAAGAGCTAGCTCGCAAGCGGTCGCATAAAATGGGTTGTCGTAAATGCCAGAGTTAAACCACTTATTTTGAAGTTGACCAGGATTACCGAGGGCACATGGGTTCCAGCGCACACTCTCGTTTGCATAGGTTGCTGACATGAGGTGCAAGTCGCGTTCGCGACCTGATTCTTTACACCACTGCCTAACGCGCTCATAAAGTTTGCGATCACCCTTTGGGTCGATGATCACCATGCCAAATCCGCGCTCGATGTCAGCTTTGATTAGGTGCTCAAGGAAAACGGTTTTGCCGTAGCCAGTCGAACCTAAGATCCATGTGTGCGTGAGACGCGCGAGATCTGAAATGAAAACGTCGCCGAGCCAAACCCCATCGCCAGCCTGTCTTTTAAACCGACGAATCAGTTTAGCGAGTGGCCGCTTAATTTGCCGAATGAGTTTGAAGCAGAGGCCTTTCGCGAATTCTGGGTTCAGCGCCGAAAGCCCCGCAACAGCAATGATAGTTGTCACCAGTATGGCGGTTTCAGTTTCTGAAAGGCTAAGGTAACGTGAGTACCAGTTTTGGTATTCGTGAGTGAGCATTAGAATTGTCTCCTATCGAAGATTTGAAGTTCGCCTTTTGGGCACCAGACAGTGGGAGTTCCATTTTTGAGTTGATCCCAATCAACAAGGGCGAACGGTACCTTGCCTGGGCCTTGGTCAATGAAGCGCTTTAGCGCGCTATGGATTTTCGGATGGGTTGTCACGAATAAGACCAGGCGCATTGGCGTGAAGCGCCACTTGTCTAGATTTTCTAGAAATCGGTTTCGCCCTTTGAGGCTGTTTTCGATTTCAAGAGCGACTTTGTTTGAGTTCTGAAAGACAAAGACTCCGTCAGGAATTTGGGTATAGTCTTCTTTCTTGAGGGCTCGCTCTGGAACCCAGAGGCCATCCCAAAGTTCATGCAGTCTTAAGGCGACACTCGTCACGATCGCGTCATGTTCGACTGTTTTAAGATCAAGTCGCCTTAGTTGTGGGATGTCGAAATGGTGAAGTTGCCTCGCAAGCTCTAACCCGTCTGGTGTGAGCCTGATGATTCGGCGGTTGCCTAAGACAGTCACAGTTTCTTTTCTTAAAAGGCCAACTTTTGCTAATTCTGCAATTCTAATTCTAGCTAGCTGACTCGATGCATTTCTAAAAAAATACCTTTCGACATGCTCATGAAACAAAAACTGCTGCTCATAAATTCTTCTGATAATTTCTTTATCTCTTTCTTGTATTCTCATGACACCCACCCAACACTCAGACTGACTAAAAAAATCACCACCCCCGCCCATTTGCCTTCTAAATTCTTACTTTCCTCATCAACTTGGTTGTCTAAAATTCGACCCCACTCACGTAACATCGTTGCGGGGGTGGGGTCGAATTTTACAGACAAACATGTCAGGAGGTAAGTCTTTGAAAATTTGGATAAACATTGGGCGGGGGTGGATGCACTACTGGATGCAGACCCCCTCCTAGTTGTGCATCCACTTCTTACGTGGTTTTGATTGTAAAGATTCATTGTGTGGCTACCTCCATTGGAGTTTCTTGCACGATGATTTGAATCTCACGACCCGCTTCAATTTCGGTATATTCAGGGGCGTTTCTCGATTGTTCTGCAAGGCGATCAGCGGTCTTTGAAAGTGCGGTAACCGCACCTTGTTTCGTTGCGTTTTGAACGCTCGGTTCGATCTGGTATCCGCCCATCATATTTTGTGATCGCTGTGTGGTCGCGTCTGCGTAGCCAGCGGCAGTTGCTGCCAGAATTTCGCCAGCGAAGTATGTGCCCGCTTCGGTGTGGTGATCGCCTTCTAGACCCACTTGACCATTGGGTGCTAGGCCAGTTGCCTTGAGTGCATACGATATTTCAGAGCCAGCAAGTCGCAGGCGATCAAACGTGAGCAAGATGCGTTTCAACTCACGATCGAGTGTCGCGGTACCAAGCAGCGTCGCGTGTCGAAACTTTCCAGATTCGATCGTCGCACGAATCGGTGTCGGCACCGATGCTGAAGCTTTGATCGATTGCTCAAGGCTCGCATTCAAAATGTCACCCGGACGTACGCCTTGAAGAAGCGCGCCCGGCGGTTTGTCAGCGACCAAGACAAATCCATCGGTTGTTGGCGGTCTCTTGTTTTGGCTTAAGTGATGCTCCGGCAAATTTCCTGGCACATACGATTTGAGTGAGTCGGTGACACGCGCAGTTTTCAGATGCCCCTTCGTTGTGGATGCTGACGCATTGCCCTTAGTCGATGGGCTGGCTTTTGATGTCGTGAGTTGATCTCTCATTGGAGTCGCACCATTGGTCACGGTACTGTTCAGTGCGCGCCACTGACAGCTCGTAGGATCTGATTCGCATGTCGACTGACCTCGGCCTTTTGGAGTGTCGGCCAAAACTAGGTGAGAGGAGTGTTGGAGTAATACCGTCACGGCCGCGAGGCTCACGACTTTAACCTTGATCATTTCACCCCTCGCTTTTCTTGAAGGTCGCTTGAGTCGATGAGAGTCATTTCGTTGGTGTCTTTGCTGTTGGCATTATTGGCGGTCTCTCTGGCCCTAATGGTTGCCGCATTTTTAGAAACGACTTCCGCACTCGAATCAATCAAACTCATTTGATTGAGGTCTTGATCGATGGGGGCTCCATAGCTGCCTGATACTTTAACCAAGTCTTGATGGCGATTCCTGGACATGACTAAATCAAATACAAATGAACGTGATCCACACCTCACAATCAAATTAGTCGATTGCGGCAAGGCCCGTTTTACGATGAGTGAGACTTCTGAGGGCAAGGTCTTTGAAATTTGAACCTGAACATCATCGGGGCTACCCACTTTCACTTCTGTGATGGGCGTGGGCAGTTGCAACACCGTGACGAGCCCTGGGGTCATGTAAAGGTTTTGAACCGAGCCCAGATTGGCGATTCGAGAACTAATTCGCGAAACCTGTGTATCAGCCCAAAGGGATTGGACACTAAAGAGAAATTGTACCAATATTACGAGATGGGTCAAAGAGTGCCAATTTTGATTAGATCTGCGAAACCTGAGGATGCTCCTGACATCGTTCGAATAAATATTTTGGGTTGGCAGACCGCTTATCAAAATATTTATCCTGCTGACAAGCTTGCCCAACTTAATGAACCTGCTGAAATTGAGAGACGTATCAAGTTGAGTGCCGAATTCTTGAGTTCGCCCCCAAAGGCCCCTTATCTGGTTGCTGAAAAGGACGGAAAAATTGTAGGCATTTCTGGATGCGTTCGAAATAAAAAGCCTGAATCTGAGCAACATTACGAAGCTGAGGTAAAGCTGATTTATGTCGATCCAGACTACTTTCGTCTGGGAATCGGGCGGCAATTGATTGCTGCTTCTGTCGAGGGGTTCATTGGCCTTGGGTGGCGAGGGTTGATTATTTGGAGTCTTATTGAAAATCCCTATCGGAAATTTTACGAAGCACTTGGCGGTGAAATCCTCCCCTATAAAGCAGATTTCACTGCTTTTGAGACTGCGAAGCCACTTATTTCCTATGGCTGGAGAGATTTTCAGTCTTTGATCAACAACTGCAGGCAAGGCGTTTGAATTTCTATTATCGAATTTCATTTTCAACAAGACTTGCGACCTCCCACGCGTAAGGGTTTGTAGTGCTGCGCCTACGAGATGACAGTTTGAGCGCTGCTCGATACTTCACTTGTTTGTCGATCAACCGGTGGCGAATCACGATATCGAGATCGGCTTCGTATTCGGTCGGACTAATGACGCGAAGGTCGCTCAATTTCGCTTCTTGCGCGATCTTTTCGGTTTTCATCTGCGATTCGATGCGAGCAAGTTCGGTCTTTGATTGCTCCCACAGGGTATCGCTCATCGAGGCACCAGCTTTGTTCATTTGCGCAACGTAGTTGTCAGGCTGGTAATTGTAATAGAGATAAAGAAACTCTTTGACGAACTTGAGTCGCTCAGACTCAACTAGCGGATCGGTCTGCGAGGTAATAAGCCTAGTGCCATTTTCATCAAGTCCAATCAGCATCGGTTCGGGGCGATTGCGAAGTGCGTAGACGGTGGATGTCACGGCCCAGGCAATGGTTACCAGTTGAAGCGCGGTTTTGAGTAGTGACCACTTAAGCCATTTTCTAAGGGGTCTCATTTGTACCTCGCTTGGCCCAGTTGAAGGGCTGGGCCTTTGATCTTGTTGCTCACAAATTGAAATCCTTGTTTTGCACTACGAATTCCGGCTTGGCCAATGCGTGAATTGATCAGGGTCTTGCCGCCGGCGACGTAGGTGGCTCCACCGGTTTTCGCGGCCTGTCCCATTTTTGTTTTTGCGGCATAAAGTAGAGCCACTACCGGAGAAACGAGTTGAAGCAAATAAAAAGCAACGCCTAGAATTCCACTCACAATGCCTTCGGTATTCCAAGCTCCATCAGCTCTCAAAAGGTGCCCGAAATATCCAAACGTGTTCCAAAGCACGGGCCAGAGCCAAATGCTAATCAGAGCGCCCAGGTAAACACTGACACCGATTGAAAGGTTCAGAACCGTACCGGCAAGAATAACAATAGGGCCTAGTGCGATGAGAATTCCCAGAACTAGGTTAAATAGGCCGTAAATAGGCAGATAAGCGATTGGCCTTAAAGCATCAACCGACCACCACCAAGTGCCTTGGGTGTCGAGTTTCGCGGTGCTCGGTAGAGACTCGGGGCCAGCGCCACCCATCACGCGATTCATAGAAACTGAAAGCGCAGTTGAAATTTCTGAGAGATGAGAAAACACAAGGGGGAGTGTCAGCATCAGAAAATAGCAGACGACTGCGTCTTGAAGTAGGTCACCGTACTTTGCGGTGCCAGATAGTGACATTTGGTAGTAGATCAAGCGAGCCATCACGACGAGCGACACAAGAAGTAAGATTAGGGATCGATACGACTTGAATGCGTCAATCCCACGCGCTATCAAACTACTTTGCACCGGAAAAAGTCTCAAATTACCATTCGGTGCAACCTTCGCTGCTGCGGCTTTCAGTTCTTTGATCGATTCTTGAATTTTCTTTTGTCTTTGTAATTCAGACTTTTGAGAACTCAACTTTTGATCGACGAGTTCACGGTGAATGTTGATCAGGATCTCTTTTTCTTCTTTTCTGCTTTTAACTTGTTCAATGTTCGCTATTTCCGCTGCTTTTTTAGATGAAACTCCGGCCAATGCTAAAACTCGCTTGGTCAGGCTGATTGAGCGTTTCATTTTACGAAGGGTGTCGTTCAATCGACTTTCAGAACTGCGACTGTCAGACAGTAAGTCGTCAAGCTCACTTTGGGTGTATCCCGCTTCGTACCCGAGGCGTTCAATTTCGTGGATTTTTTCGATTGTGGGGTCAGGGTCGCCGTATCCAGCCTCTTCGTTGAACTCACTAGCAAGGTCACTGGTCAGTGAAAGAGTCTGAGAAACTTCCGCGGCACTTTCGGCTACACTGCCGATTGATTCAATGGCGTTGGCCGTAGCCGAACCAACGGCAATAATCGTGAACGGATCAAACGCATGTGCAGTATGCGAGAGCCCTGCCGCCACAGCGACACCCAGGAGCAGTCCCTTCATCATCCTGTGATTGATAGACATTGAATCGCCTCCTTGAGTTTTAAGCCTGGTACAGCCCGAAGTAGCGCCTGAATTTTTTCGTTGTCATTTCTTGAACTGGTGACTTGCCAGTATTCTTCAGGCGTCACTTGCACTCGAAGCACCCGGCCACCGAGTTCGTCTTGCAAAAACACCTCGCGATACGACTCTGATTTGCCTAGGCTTTGAATGGCCTGAATTTGGAGGTCAGTTAGCCCGAAGCGATCTCTAAAGATTTCAGGGGTGTCGTCAACTTGGTAAAAGAATCGAATAGGGCTATTGATCAAAATGCCATAATCGGTGGTGCCGTCACTCTTGGTGAGTTCGAAGTCTTTGGTGGTTTGAGCGATCAAAACCGTGCCGTGCCCGAATTTCCTAAAATTAGCGGTCGTTAACTTGAAGAATCGGCCGTTCTTTTGAATGAAGAATGGAGTTTCATCGGCGAAGAAGACGACTCGGTTTGCATTACCTCGTTTGGCATCACCAGCGACCAAGACCTCTAAGTTCACTTCAGCAATCACCGCAGCCATGACTGCTTGTGAAAAGTCTTCATTGGCGGCGTTTTGTAAGCGTTCGAAATTGTAGTAGGTGTAGCGAGATTTCGTTTTGCTCTCACGATCGGCGCCGTTCGAAAGCACGTTGGCAAAGACTCCACCTTTGGCGAACCGTTTTAACAGTTGCACGCGCGGAATTTCTACCGAAGAACTCAGAAACCCATCGATCGACTGTGTAGTTGTGCCGTCGCCTTGTTCACAAAACTGAAGAACCACTCGTTCGAGATCGCCTTGCATTTCTTTAGTTAGGCTCGTTTCTTTCGATTCTAAGATCAGCGTTGAAAGAAACTCAGTAATGATCATGGCGGCGTCTTGAGGGTATTCAGTTTGAGTCAAGTACTGAAATGGATTTAACCCAGATGGCTCAGAGAGATTAAACTGAATGTGGTTGCCACCGAAGAGTTCACATTCTTTGGTGTATGAGCCACCCACATCAACCTTGATTAACCTCACTCGTTCGTCTTGCAGTAAGCTTGAAGAAATCAGGTTGGCTAGAACGCTTTTACCTTTGCCGCGTCTACCGTTGATGATGCAGTTTGCGCCGTCGTAACCTTTGGCCCAAAGATCAAAGAAGTAGACTGACCCATCGATTCGATGAAGTGGGAGTGCGCTTGGGGCCGGGTCGCCAGCCAGATGTGATTCACCCTCAATTTGCGTGGGTAGATAGACCGTCGCCTTGTCGTGAAGCTCAAGAAAACTGTGATGCGAGTGTCCGCCTAAGCTTGCCGCGGCGAGGCTTGGGCCGACTCCTTCAACTTCTATCATGACATCACCCAATTGCGAAAGGGTTCGCTGAGATTGAGCGAGGTCGGCCTTAAGCGCAGCCTCGTCGAGTCGCCTTAGAATGAGTAGCCATTCAACGTTAACTAATGATTTGCCCGCAAGCAGTGTTTCTTCGGTCGCTTCGGTTGCGGTATCTAAGCTTTGCGTGTTGAGTGAATCGCTTGATGATAAGAGCTGAGCACGTTTGCGCCGCAGTAAATACTGCGCTCGCACATCAGAAACTTTTGTGAGGTTGGCGACGATTTCAAATGGTGGCTGAATTTGTTGGCGCAAGTAAGCGATCGCGTGTCGGTCAATGGGGTGAGGGGCTTGTTTCCAGAGGCGAATAACTCCGATGTGTTCAAGGCCTGTTTGTGCACCGATTGGCGATTGGGCAAGCTCTAGAGTCTGCTTTTGAAAGTGGGATTCGATTTCTGCGGAGCTAAGGCAGATGGCCCCAAGCGATAGCAAGCCCTCAAGGTCTGCGGCAGTATTGAGGTGTGAGATTTCGGCGCTGAAATCGCCGTAAGACTTATTTTTGATTGATCGAAAACTGCGTAAGACGCTTGATAGTTTTGGCTCTGTTTCGATTGCGATGAGTAAGTTCGATTCGGTCCATCCGATTTCTCTTAAAGCACTTGCACGAAATAGGTTCCATTGGTGGTCGCTCTTAAATTCAGTGCTTGAAATGAAGCGAACCAAAACACCTGGTTTGAGTCTGCTCAAATAGGCCTCAAATGCTGGACTATCTGACAATTCGATATCTTGGTGCGGAATCGAAAATAGGGCACCTACTTTTTGGCCAACCGTCATGTAATAGTTAATGCCGTCAACTTCTTCGGTGTGTGACAGTTCAGCGATATCGCGTGGGAACATAAATTCGCCCTCCCCGAAATCCAAGAAATCCACAAAATCCAAGACATCCAACTTTTCCAACCCAGTAAAAAATTCTATCTCGAACAGTCTTACGGCGGTATTTCAACCGAATCGGAACGAGAATTCCCAGAAGCAAAAACGGAGCTACTAGCGAGGCTACCTCAATCGCCGTGTGATCGAAAATTTCGGTGCCGATCAGTAGCAGGCCAATAGCAGCCATCAGGTCATAAACATTGAGACCTAGTACTGGGCCATTATCGTTGAGTAGTCGAGATCCTTGAATCATCTGCTTGCCCTCTATTGACGAAAAAGACTACCCGCCAAAAACTCCGCGTATGACACCCATGATGCTAGAACCACCAAAGGCAATGCCAGTACCGATGAGTCCTGAAATGAAAACTCCGCGAGCCCAATGTGCAGCTCCGGGAATTTGAAACGCGACAGCACCGGCCATTAAGCCTAAGAGTGAAGCGGCTTTGGCTACCGTGGTAGTTTGAGTGACCGCTGAATTTGCGACCGAAGTGAGGTCACGATCAGCCAGAGCGGGCTGAGCTGCCAGAATTGCAGCGATAAACACCGCAATTTTTAGGTTTAGACGCCACAAAATACCAGGGTTTTTGATCGTTCTAGAGGTGTTTTTCACTTCGTTTTTAAAAAGTTTCATGGGCTATTCTCCTTTTTTGGGTTGGGGTGCTTGCAGATTTAATTGCGATTGCTCAAATCGAAAGACCTGATCTTGATGAACAAGTTCATTGTCTCCGACGGTTGTCCAACGATCGACTCGGTAGAGGCTCCACTTCGCCGGGGTGACTAAGTGTTTGAGTTTATCGGGTAAGTTCTTCGTTGTTTGAACTTCGTTACTTCCAACTAACTGTGGTTCAATGCTTGCGCGAAACTCGCCCAATTCTTTCTCAAGTCTTGAAGCTCTCGCCTCGGCGGCTTCGCGCTTAGCCTCTTCATCAAAAACAAAAAGACTGATGGCTCCGGCCGAGGCGGCACTCACACCACCCCAAAGGGCAGTGTGAGCCATCGCGTTTTCGTTTTTCGGAGCCGTCAACGCACCGATAGTACCGCCCACCACCGCTGCTCCGGCCATCGTGACCAGTGACTTCGTTCGATTGCGAGTGGTTGAGCAGGCTGCAAGACTTAGTGCCATCACACCGGCAAGTATTGTTGAGTGAGTGTCTCTCATATGCCTACCTGTGTGACCCTGACTTTGCGGCAGCCCGACCTTGATCTTGCCCGTCGAATCGAATCACAACTGGTTCGGTCATGATCTGAATGGTTCGAACTACTGGGTCTTCACTTTGAGATGGCGATGAATACCGAATTTGTGTCGTTAACCCATCCGGCGAAGCATCGATACTGAGTGCCATGTCTTCAGTGCCTTCTAAGTAGGTGCCCTTCTCTGGGCTATCCTCCCAACTCGTTGTGGGTTTTTCAGTGAAATTGTTTTCACTGCAATATAGTCGGTGTAAATCACGAGGGCTGCTGTTTGAAGGTTCTTCGAATGCCCGACACGCGTCGCAGGCAGATAGGTCGCCTTTGTAACAATTTAAGCACGAAGCGACGTATTCTTCGGGAAATGGGGTGTTTCCCCAGAAAGTCGTACGCCAGAGCCTGCGAAGTTCATCCCAAAAGAATTCAAACGCTCGTTGGCCGTTGGGGTTCAAGCTATTTGTGGGAATTTGGTGATTAAATGGCTTTGGGCATTGAGCGTGGCAACGTTCAACCGCTGTCACTGGTGATGGTTTTCGATGGGCCCGGTTAGCAACCAATTCGGCTATTTTTGCACCTGGGTCTTTTGAGTAAACTCCAAACGCTTTTGTGCCCCCAGCTTCAACGATTAACTTAATTTGCCCAAGTGATTCGGGAGCGTTCTCGAACTTTTTGATGAGCGGCTGAAGTCGGTCATCAATCGGAAAAATCAGCAGTTCGCTGGAGAGTAGGTTAAAGCCCAGGTCAATCTTTTGGTTAGTAAAGCACGCGTGCCGATCAATTGCGTATTGGTTGGCTATGTGACCGACATTGGCAAAACTCTTGACGTTCATGTCGACGTCAATCGCGTTGATGCCAAAGTTTTCAACTAGTAGTACCTGCATGAGTTGAAGTGATAAGGTACCGACTTCAGGTCTGGTGATTTTCTTACTCAGCATCACACCTGCGTCGATTGCCTTTGATAAGGTGACCGGTGTCACTCGAAATTCTGTGGGTAAAGTGCGAAGCGTAAACGAGTTTGAGTACACAAGGGTGCCATCTGGCTGTTTAGCTGTCAGCATCCAGATTTTTCGAGACTCTCGTTCGCTACTGAACTGAGTTTGAATATTCTGAACTTGAAATGTAAGAGTCGAGTGATCACTCGAACTCACGTTCTCTGTGGCCAACATCGGGGTTGTTGGTATTGGAGTAGCCGAGTGAGTGCTTTCATCAATCGCAACAAGTTCAACCGCAACTTGACCCGATCTGAACTGGCCAACCGTCATTGGTAGTTCGGCCTTGATTTCAATCAGGTTAGGTATGTCAAAAAGAAGGGTGATTTCTTTTTCAGTCGTCTGTCGAGTATTATCGCCCTCGTTTATGGGGGCAGTCATTCGCTCCACCCAAGGCGATGGGTCTTGTCCATCGCGCTGCCAGCGTACCGAAAATGCGAAACTAGCTGGCACGTGGCGTGGGGACGGCAAAACATTGGGTGTTGGCTGCGTGCTTGGGCCGGCCTCGGGCGTTGGGTCAGGTAAGACTCTAAGTTCAGGGGTTGGCGCACCAGTGACCTGTTTCGGCACCGATGCTTCTTGATTTTCTGGTGAGCCTGAAAAACTACATGACGCAATCAAGAGGGCGGATGCGACGAGTGAGAAAATGGGGGCGATCCAAAGAATTCGAGATTTCATGCTAGGGCTCCTGCGTAAAGTTTAGCTGGTGGTTGAGGCTGGGTTTCGGGTTTGTAAGATTTGAAAAGGTGATCTGGAAATTTTTCGAAGACGGCGTCGATGGTACCGCGCTCAAGGTCTGAGCGAAAACACTCTGAATCGTAGTTGGTGACCATAGCGACGTAACTATCTGGCCACTTGGCTTTAATCACTTGAGCGACTCTGATACCTTGACCAATCGATATGCCGATATCTTGATCGAGATAGAATTGATCGGTTGCTTGAAACAGCCCCCGATCGAAGTCAGCAAAAAATTCGCTAGCACTGCTGTAAACAAAGAGTGAAATGTTGTGTAAGACTACAAGGTCGAGCCAAAGGCGACGAACGAAAGAATCGTCTTCGACTAATACATACGTTGGTTTTTTCATTAAAAATTCTCCTTCCCGATTAGGGTTTCGCGAAAGAAGAAGAGCAGCTTGTGTGCCAGGCCGTCAGTTTTGCTAAGTTGTGAAAATTAATGAATATGTCGGACAATGTCTATCGATGTTGCAAATTCAATGTCTACGGATGGTAGACTTTGGTGTAGACATTCAAATTCTCGGGCGGCCTTATTTTAGGGCTTATCAGCTGACGAATTTTGCTAAAATTGGTTCGCATATCCAGCCAGGACACCCTAATTGGGCGGTTCCCGGGCCCGAACCGGCGATTGGGGCTAATTAAAGCGTGAGAGGTTATCACTTTTCTGCATTAACGTAAATCTAATGCATTATCACTTTCTTTAGGTCTAAAACGAATCCGGATCTGATGAATCACAGCCTTCGGTAAAATCCTCACATCCAGCCACTCAGCCCGACTCTGAATCGAAGCCTCGTTAAATCGTCCCGTTACCAGTACACACTGATTCGGTCGATTTAGCGATTCGATGAAATCGATGCCATTTTGAGAGCTTCCGTTGAATTCATGATCGACCAAAAACTTTAGCCGCTCGATGGGCTTGCTTGTTGATCGAAGCCACTCGTTGCATTCATCAGGGCTCAGAAAGAAATGAAACTGATTGGTGATTCGAGCCTCGCTCGCCTTGATTTGCCACAATTCATGAATCGACGAATCGTCATCAACCACAATAAATTCGGTTGAGCCGTCTGCGACAATCTTAGATTGATACCACTGCGGTATGCTCGCTTTGGGTAACTGTATTAAAACCTGCGTGCCCTTCCCACTCTGAGATGTGATGTCGAGTGAGCCCTTCCAGTGTTTTGCGCACGATTTCGCGTGAAATAGGCCTACACCTTGGCCACCTGATTTGCCGTAAGTGAATCCGCTAGCGCCAAGCTTTGCCAATATTTCACTCGAAATGCCGCAGCCATCGTCACTGACTTGTACCTGAATACCCGCATCACTCTTTGAAAGAGTTACCTTCACTAGTAAGCTACCGCTTGTGCTCGCCTCAATCGCGTTATTGATCAAATTCGAAAGCACCACTTTAAATTCGTTGGGTTGAACAACGGCAAATAAGTCGATCTGATCTGCGCCGTCAAATTGAATGGTAACATTTTCTTTCGATAAATATTCAAAGCGTTTTGCCGCGATCACTTCTTCAATCAGTGTGACCAATAGTTGATTCGAATGCGCTTCGAACGAGTGAGGCGCTACCTCGGTTCGGCCCGACGGCCGAGATACCCCAGCCGCCACAGAAGTCGTGGGTTTTTGAGTTACAGCGGTCCTATTCTCAAATGTACCCTTGGCACTAGCTTCGAGAGCGTGCACCTGATTTCGAATCTCGCCGACGGTACTCATGATTAGGCGCCTTGACGATTCAGACAATTCGCTAGCCGTTTCGATTCTCTTTTCAAGCGAAATGAGCGGCGAGCGAATGTTGTGAGAAACCAGCCTCGCCATCTCATTGAGGGCCTCTTGCTTTTCAGTTTGCGCTTTGAGTTTCGACTTCTCTTCAATAACCGCCAAATAGCGCTGAAACGCGACAATCAATTGATTGAGAACTTGGGCGATCAAATTGTTTTCAAATATGCGAGAACCTGCGATCGTATTTGAAGGCACTGTGCCACTGTCGATTTGCTTTGCGATAGACTGAGCTTGTACGCTGAGTTTGCGAAAACGAGAGGTAAACCCAAATTCGAGGCCTAGAAATAAAAGAAGCCCAAGGCATGCCAGTGAGATAAAGCCAGAAGTTAAGATCTTTACTAAGTATTCGGTTTTGATTTTCGGCGCAATTCTTTCGGCCGGAGTGATCTGCACGGTGAGTGCAGACGCGCTGCCCGGTCTGGCACCCAGAGTCAGCACTGATTGATTTGCGCCAGCTACTAGCACAGACTTTGTGTTTGCCTCACCGAGAACGACTGAACCATTGATTAGGTGCGAGAGGTCGTCGCTCAAGCTACCTTGCAAATAGTAGCCCAAAACGAGCACTCCTACTTGAGATCCATAAAGTTCAATGGGTGACCTTAGTGTTAGGGCGGGCTTGTTATTGAACTGTCCGAGCAATACAGACTCTTGCGACGCTGGTGACTTCAACAGTGGAGTGGCGTCAGCCTTTACCACTTTAGGAGTGACCTCAGCCTTCACTTCTTCAGGCGTGACTTCTTCAATCGTGACAATGTCAAATCCACTTTTTGTTCGAATAGTTTCTAAACGTTGAGAAACCGGCGCGGGGTCTTTCGCTTCTTTCGATAAAATGTAAGCAGACGCGAGATCGTTGTCGGTTCGAATGACCCGATTAAAGCCTTTGAGCGCCTCGATCTTTGTCAATATTGCTGATTGAACGACTTTGGCAAGTTGTTCGTCTTGAGTTTTTGAGACCTTTTGTGCGGCTTCTTCAAAAATATCAGAAGTGAAATATGAAAACGTGCAGAGCATGACACCAATGACACTGACGGCGCCGGTTAAGAGAAAGGTTCTTAATTTCATGGTGACGACCTCACCTTACGAAGTACCGAGTCGTCAAAAACGTCTTTGCTTTGTAGTTTTGATTTTGAATCAATGAGCCCGTATTGCTTCGCTATAGCAAGGCCTCGGTTCCATTGAAACTGAGTCATGTGACCCATTTTTTCTTCGCCAACACCTTCAATAAAATAACGGCGTCGTAGCTTGAGTTCTGAGAGTTGTTGTTGGTAAGTGAGTTCTTTTGAACCATTGATGTAGCGTTCGGGGCTGTAGCGCTTCTCGATGACTTGGCGAACAGCGTATTCGGGGTTGCGGTAGACTTCTTTCCAACCCTTAAACGTGACCTCAATGAATTTTGTCAGTAATGCCCGCTGAGATTTGATGAACTCAGGCTTTGCAAAAAATACGGTGCCGTAAAAGTGAAATCCATTTTCGTAACCCGGAAACACTCTAACTTGATAACCGAGTAGAGCGAAGGTGACGGTCCAATTGAATTCCCACGCGATGATGGCGTCGACTTGCTTTGATTTGAGAATTTCGATGATCTCGGCCTCTTTGAAGGTTTTGATTTCTTTAAACTTAACATCGTCGAGAGTCAGACCGTGGTAGCCGAGCATGACTCGGTACATGTCGCGATCTTGAGGCGCAAAAACCCCGAGCGTTTTGCCTTTGAGTTCTTTGACGCTCGAAATGCCCGAGTCTTGACCCACAACAATGCTGTTGGGATTTAACTGATATTGAGCCGCGAATGCTTTGATGTTTTCGCCAGCACCAACGTGCCTGATGATGTCATGGCCGGAGTGCATTCCGATGTCGGCTTTGCCTTTTAGAACGTTTGGAATGATGTCGAGACCCTCAAATACCAACTCGAGATCAATGCCCGCGGCCTTGTACCAGCCTTTTTCTTGCGCGGCATAGAGCCCAGCAAATTCGATGTTGGGGTACCAATCCATGTAAACACGTAAAAGAGTTGCATGGGCTGAGCTCACAGTCATGGTGAAGCAGGTAAGTGTAATCAGACCCGAGACTACACGCTTAAGCATATGGCCCCCAAGATAATCGAAGTGGCCGTGAGCCATCGGGTGCGAAATTCGCCTTTTTCTTTTAAAAACACATTCGCCAAAAAAAGCGTGAGTAAAATGTGAAGCTGAAAAAGTGGATACACCGCTGAAATTTCGCCACTTGAAAATGACTTGATTAGCGAAAAATACGAGATCGCCCCAATTGCTCCCATGAAGCAGTTAGAAAATCGAATCGATTTTGAATAGTTTAGATCTTCAATCATTCGAGTGGGCCGAAGCGCAACCGTTAGGAATGACGGAACCAAATACCCAAAGACCGGAATAATCGCGACATCGACCGCACCCGTTAGCGATTTGTCGATAAGAAGCGCAGCCGATGAAGCAATCACTGCCGCGAACTTAGACATGACGCCCAACCGATGAGCCCTAGTCGACTGGGCTTGGCTTGTCGTCGCTGAGCGTTTGAGCAAGCCAAAGGTTAAGCCGCCTAAAATTAGGGTCGCACCGCCAGTTTTGAGAAGTGTGACTGATTCTGAAAAAATGAGAAGCCCGCCGATAAAGAGAAGTACGAGTTGAGTTTGTCCAATCAGCACCGTGGTCGACGCTTCAACTTGTGAATCGGCTTTGAATGAAAAATACGCAGCCAAAAACCAAAGGACGCCACTGATAACGAGAAGTGCGAGGCTCAACTGAGAAAGGCGTTCAAACGAAGGATGAAACAATAAAAGTGTCGTAGCTAGCGCACCGAGATTGTAGCCGATGAGGTAGTTATTCGAAGAGGTACCTGTCGAATTGTCTGCCGACGTACTGCTGCCTGCATTGCGAGACAAGAGCATGCGATTGAGCACTTGTTCGATGCTAGTGAGAACGACAGCGGTGCTAAGCCAGCCCAACCAATTCATTTAGCTAACTGCCTTTCTCGCAACCAGGTAAAATAGGCCTTCTTGATCAAGGTATTTTGCATATTTTAGGTGAACGAGTGCGAAGTGATTGGGTACCGGAACCCGGCCAAATTCAAGAATCTCTAACTGAGCGCGGTCTACTGCAGATAGAGTTTCTGCGAGGTGCGGAATTTGGTATTTTACGATTTGATCACTAGCGAGGTGCCTGAAATTCGGAGTCGTGCCTTTTCTAAGTCGATCGGGGTCTGCATCAGCTAAGAACAACAGACCTCCGGGTTTTAAGAGACTTGAAGCGGTCGCGATAAAATTCGCGGGGCTATCAAAGTGCATCAACGCTAGTGACGAGTGAATGAAATCAAAGCGTGTTTTAAATAAGCTTTCTCTGAAATCACCGCAGACAAATTCAGTTGAAAGCTTTTGGCTTTTAGTCATTGCGCGAGAAAGCATCTCGGGTGATAAGTCGACTCCGGTCACGTTTTCAAAATAGCGTTCAAGTAAAGCGATGTGTCTACCGGTGCCGCAACCTACGTCAAGGGCGCTCAAGGTGCGCTGAGTGTTCGTGACTGAGTTAGCGACCATTGCTGCCATAAATCGGCAACGGGTTGGATTCAGGTACGCTTCGTCAAGGTCTACCAGTAAATTCGCATCATGATCGTACTGATTGGCCCAGAGATCATAACCAGTTTTGACATCTAAAACGGTGGCCACGCTCATACGAGTACCTCGGCAGCGAGTTGCTTTAAGACAATCGGAATAGCGAGATCTATATTTCGCTCTAGGGTCTTTGACTGCGGATCGTAGTCGCCTTGATTCCACTTAAGGGGGCTGCCATCAAGCCCAAGTACCGCTGAGGATTTAATTTTGTGAAGCATGCCCAAGATAAATAGCGGCGAGCATTCCATCTCAACCGCGAGTGCTCCGAGATCGTGATATTTAAGCCACTCAACAGGTAGTGCCTCTTCGTAAAAAAGATCACAGGTGAGTACTGGGCCCGACTCGATTAGATTAAATTGCGATTTGAGGGCGTCTTTTAGGCGATTTGTTAGGCCTTGATCAGAAATAGCTTTTACTTCTGAATCGACCATTTGATGAGTGACCCCGTCACGACGAAACGCTTCGCTCGGTATCACTAAGTCGCCAATCTTGAAGCGCTCTTGAAGTGAGCCAGCGGTGCCAATGCGAATGATGATTTGCGAGCCGATGTCGATCAGTTCTCGAAAACAAATCGCCGCACCAGGGGCGCCGATGCCGTGCGAGATGACCAAAATGTCTTGGCCATTAAATGTGCCAGTGTACGAGTGATACTCGCGATTTTTGGCGAGTAATTTGGGCGAACTTAGGTGTTTTGAAATTAGCTCTGCGCGCTCAGGTGGGCCGCAAGTGATGACGCGTTTGACGGGCATGGTGCTTGATAGTTTGATGTGAGATTTCATAGCATTTTTTCCGGAAGATCTCGTGATGCGGTCGAAATTTTGCCTTTGATTGAAACATCGCCTGATACATCAAAGCGAAGCCCGTAGGGGCGTCTAGGTAGGTTGAACTGCGATAGTTTTTTAAAAATCGTGCTTCTGCCTAGATCGAGTAAGTCGCTGGCCTCTTGGGCGCTGCCCTTGACTAAATCGATCGAGGCTCTGAAAAATTCTCGTTCAGCGATCTCCATAAATTCTTGCCAGAGTTCGGGTCTTAAATCTTCTTTCTTTAGCGGAAACATCGCTCGAATCGCTTCAAGACCCGTCTGGCCGTCTTCGTTGTTTTCGATTAAAAGGTCTTGAGCGTTGATGACTGAGTCGTTATTTTTTTGATTGAGTGCCGTTCGGCGTTGTACTCGAATGATTGCGCGCTCAATCGTGTTTCTGAATTCGCGAATATTGCCGGGCCAATTGTGAGTCATCAGTCGTTGAATGGCTTCTTCTGAGATCGTGATTTCGGTACCACACGAGTTGCGAACAAAGTGGTGAGCGAGATCTGGAATATCATCAATTCGATTGCGCAGAGGTGAGGTCTTGAGCTGCATGTGATTGAGGCGGTAGTAGAGGTCTTCTCGAAACGTGCCCTTCGCAACCATGTCTTTGAGGTTTCGATGTGTCGCGGCGATCACTCGGCATGAAACGCGAATGGGCTGTGATCCGCCGACGCGATAGAAGGTTCCGTTTTCTAGAACTCTTAAAAATTTTCCTTGAGCACTCAGTGGTAAATCGCCGATTTCGTCGAGAAAAAGGTCACCATTATCGGCTAAGTCAAATTTTCCGGGTTTGTCGATGGCCCCAGTGAATGCGCCTTTGACCGAGCCGAAGAGTTCAACTTCGATGAGGTCTTTGGTGAATGAGTTGCAATTGAGAGTCACCATTTGGCGATTTTTGCCCTTAGCGACTTTGTTCACCATGTGAGCGACCAGTTCTTTACCTGTACCTGTTTCGCCTAAAATGAGAACGTGAGAGTTTGAGCCTGCGGTGTCGCGAATCTGTTGTCTCAGTTCAAGCGTCTCGCGAGACCTGCCTACGAGTTCATTACGAAACGCTTCGCGCACTTGATCTTGAAGGCTTCGGAGTTGTTTCTTCTCGGCAGCTCGTTCGGTCACAAACGGTATTCGCACCAGTAGGTCGGCCGGAGTATTGCTCGACTTGACGACGTAATCATCGGCTCCGGCGTTCATGCATTTTTTGACTTCGCGAAACTCCCGGTCGGCGGTGACCACAATGACGACGGTGCCTGGGTGATCGTGTTTGATGGTGGGTATCAAGTCGATGCCGCTACCGTCGGGCAGGTTCTTGTCTAAAATAACGACTGCGTATGAATTCGATTTGAGGCGATCGCGCGCCGCAGCGAGGGTAGGGGCTTCGTCGACATCGTTGTAAACGCCGATCATTTGCGCAACCTCTTGGCGAAACGAGTCAGAGTCTTCAACCAGTAAAATTTTAAGTTCGGCCACGCGTGATCTCCCCTTGAACCTGTCGGTTGAGGCTATAGCGTGGGGATTTCAGGTTGTCTACTATTTGTTTTGTTAGTCTATATATGTAGACAATTGGTCTTTATCGACAATGCTGCATAAATTCTTGGAGAATTTTCAGAGGATAGTATCAGCCCCAGCAAAACTTTATGGTCCTCCCAACAAATTCAGACAGTTTATGCTCCGCTTCCTGTCGGGTTTGAAACGATGAGTTGAGAATGCAATTAAAAATAACGCCGTCCGACTTGTAGATAATCAGTACTATCGGCTGGTGGAAAAAATAATATAGAATGTTGACCTCTTCATATTCGCAAGATTCTAACGTAAACGTTCCGACTTCACTCGATCCAAGACCAACCCCATAACTGGCAGTCCCATTATCAAATACCCACGGAAATCCGGACGTTTCGAGTCCCGTTTCAAAAAAGAAGTTGGCGTCTCCCTGATTGGCTACTACTGCTAGTCCCCCAACATTAGTGGCTTTTCGTCCTTGAATTACTTGCTCCATACAATTTCTGAGTTTTTTTGGAAATGATATCGTGCCGTTGTTATAGTGAAAATACCTCTGAAACTCACAAAATCCCTCAATGCTTCCGATCCAAGCGCCGGAATTTTCGGTGCTCACTTTTCCTTCCTGAACTTTAAAAAGACTAGAGTTGCCATTTGACTCAATTGCAGACACTAAGAACTCAGAATCTTTCTGATTTAGGGATAAATATTTGGTCAGCTCATCAACAGAGCTATATTTAGGGGCCGCAGCCCGTATTAAATCAGTTGCTTCCGTGATCAGCCCGGAAAATGCGACAAAAATATTTCTGAACTTTGCGAACTTAAAGACTCCATTTCCGAATTCAGTCCGAAAAGGATCATCTATCCGCTGTGTCGGGCTGTCGGATTTTCGGGTGTCGCCCACAAAATACAATTTATTTGTTTCCTGGTCGCGCCGGGCTACAATTAATGTCATCAGTTTTTCACTCTATAGTGTTTCTTTCTGGCTGTGAAATTTCAAGGTTCCATTCATTTTTCAAATGTTTGTTCAATCCCTGGTGCGCAGAAATATTGACGCTGTTTCTTTTCGATAACACATAAATAAGTGCTAAATCAGTTCACCAATAATAGTTATTAGGTTAGCCTGAATTGGCGATGAAGTTCCAATACAATATTCAGTATCTAAAGATATTCGCAAGTAAACGAGGTGGCAAGTGCCAATCAAAAAAATTCAAAGGGGTAAGAGCAAAATACAAGTGGAAGTGTAACAGGTCTCACGTCTGGCTAGAAACCTTTGGAAACATGAAAGGAAAGAGTAAAAAAATGGGCCCTTGGTGCCCTTTTTGTGCTGGATCAAGGGTCGACCCAATAAGTGAAATGAAGTTTTTGAAAAACATCGTAAATAAACGGTGCGGCCGGTTACTAGCTGAGAAGTATATAAATGCCAGCAAAAAGATGCGGGCGATCTGTGTGCGCAATCATGCTTTTTCAGTTTCGGCCACCTCACTTAAGTCCGGCCGTTGGTGCTTTAAATGTGGGCACATCGAGCGCGGATTGAAGAGGAGAGGTGCATTTTCAAAATCGTATATGGCGAAATTTGCCCGTGATCGAGGTGTCTATTTTCTTTCTGAGCAGTATACGCGCAGTTCGGATCTTTATCGTTGGAAGTGTCGCCACTGTGATCATTGTTGGGGAGCGCGGTTTAACGATATTAAAAACGGAAAGGGCTGCCCAAGGTGTGGTCAAGAGCGATCAAACCGAGCTAAAATGAAATCCTTAAAAGATGCAAAACGGGAAGCCCTAAAGGGCGGATTTGTATTGAAATCTGGCACATATTTGGGATTTCACAAAAGACATTTGTTTGTATGCAGGTTTTGCGGAGAAAGGGTAGAAAAGAGCTTTGTAGCTGTTTCGATGGGATTAGCAAATTGCCCAAATTGTTTCAAAACTAAGAGTGTAGGCGAACAATTAGTGACAGTTGCAGTTGAACATATTTTCGGTAAACAATTTTCAAAGGTTAGGCCAAGGTGGCTTCAATTGGGATCGACAGCCCGGACTCGTTTAGAGTTGGATCTGTATAATGAGCCGCTAAAGCTTGCTTTCGAAATTCAAGGGAGGCAACATTTTCAGCTCGTACAGAAATTTCACAAAAGTAAGACGGCATTTCGAGCGCAGCAAAAGCGAGATCAACTAAAGCAGAAGCTTTGCAGAGAGAAAGGAGTTGTATTGATTGAAGTCCCCCCAATTCCAGAACAACTTTCGGTTGATGGAATTCTTGATTTTTTGGGAAAAGAATTGAAAAAAAGGGGGGTAATGTTCCCGAAGGTAAGAGCCAATCGAGAAGTCAACTACAGAAAGAAAATTGCACTGTTTGAAAGAATGGAATTGGATAGGTACAGAAAGATTCTATGTGATTCAGGTTTGGAGCTTAAATCGAAGCATTTGCCCGTACCAGGTGAGAAATTGAAAATACGGTGCGACTGTGGAAATGACTTTCTTAGATTGCCCGTAGAGGTAAAGATAGGCAGAGTAAAATCCTGCCCTATTTGTTCGCGACAGAGAATGGGTGCATATCAGGTTAAATCTTTAGCCGCGCGAAAAAAAGAAGCCAGAGAGCGAGGGTTCAATCTTGAAAGCAAAGCGGTTGGGGGAACATATGATGTCCTTCGCTATAGATGCTTTTCTGGGAATCACGTCGTTAGTAAGTGTCCCTCGAATTTTAGAAAAATGACCCAGTGTACGCTGTGTTCTCGGCATAAAGCTGTAATTGAATCAATAATAAAATTAGCGACATCTTTTGGATATAAACTATTGGATGAGAGGAAAGGAAGCAGACAAGTTTCCAGGAAGTTTAAGTGTTTAAGTTGTGGTCGTGTTCGTAATACTAGGCCCGATGCCCTGACTAATTGCCTGAAATGTAGAAAAAAATAGAAACCAAAGAAATATCCAATTATTTGTATAAATGTTCCTAATTGTATCGAGTCATCACCGCAAGCAAAAGACGTCGCCGATAGAGCGCTTACGGTCGTTTCAGGCCGTAGGACCCGCAAACCACTCCGAAATCGCCAAATTTCTCACCACCGGCCCATCGGCTTTCAGTAACGGAAACCTTCGCGCGACATCTGAGATGAACGAAGCACGTTCTTCATCGCCAGAAAATGCTGCCAGAAACGCCTTTTCTTTCTCGGCGAATTCGCGGTCTTCTTCGATGGCGGCAAGTGCTTCGGCGCTTCTCGCTCGCAAAGCGGCCTCCTGAGCCTCTAAACGCCGTCTCTGCGCGACCGCCTGTTCGTCTGCGAGCACCAGCACAGCACCAATCGCATTGCTTAGAAACGCCATCGGTGAGTGGCACTGTTCGCCGCTACCAGGAATTCCATTTTCGCTTAAATGCGTAAACGCTGTTTCGATTCGAGACGGTGAAAAGTCTTTCTGTAGCTCTTGATATTCTCTAAATTCTCTCTCTCGCTTTTTCTCGGGCTTTAGACTCGCGAAGTAGTTATCTAAGGCAGGAGTCGAGAGAGAGTTATTGGTGTATTTATTTGTATTGTATTTGTTGGGGTCAATTTTTGATCCTGTTGCCATCAAATTTTCACCCTCTGACAGAGTCAAATTTTGACGGGGTTCAACTTTCACACTGTCAGTTTTTGACACTGTCGAAATGTGATCCTGTTCAATTTTTGTTTCTAACTTTTGCAGTGGGGTCTGTGGTGATTCGCCCAATAAATCTTCGGGGAGTCTGACTTTCCAGCGTCTTGAGACTCTTCCGAATTCGTAGTCTTCGACCATCTCGATCCACCGAGTTTTCTGAAGCCGCTCAAGAGATTTTTTCACCGTGTTTCGACTGGCGTGAGTGAAGCGCTCGATTTCGGTCAACCCCATCTGCGCGGTCTCGCGATTGAATCCATGACTAAACGTGAATAGGTGCAGATACACCATTAAATCTACCGGCTCAGAAAATGGGCACTCTCCCCGCAAGAGAATATTCGGAACCTGCGAGAACCCCTTTCGCAGTGGCCTAGCTTTCGCCGCCTCAGTCGTGACGACAGGGTCAAATTCCGACCCTATCAGTTTTTCACAGTGTTCGATTTTGACAGTGTCAGCTTTTGACTCTGCTAATTTTTGACAGGGTTCATTTTTAACACTGTCAGAACTTGATACTCTTCTCGCAATATCACTGTGTTTTTCAGCGAAATCGTCACTCGGTGCACAGGGCAAAATTCTCACACTGTCAATTTTTGACACTGTCTGCTCTAGGTTGGGTTTTTCTCGAGAGGTTTGAGTAGTGAGCACCTGAGTTTGAGATTCTAAGCTGTGCGGTAACTCGTGCGTCTGCGCGGGTGTTGTCATGGCTAGCCCGAAAGCTGGCAATTTGGGAATGCGATACGGAGTGCCAACATCTAGTCGCGCGAGACCTTTTCTAATTTCTGATTTTGAATTAGACATGGCTCGCTCCTTCGACCACCCGAAGGCTTCGAGCGTGTGATCTGGCTCCTCGGTGTTCAAGGCGCGTGAGCACTTCTTGCGAGACCGAGAAGTAGTCTGAGGCCCCAGCGCTTTTTGGAGCGTGGTGAAAAATCGTCATTCCGATAGAAGGTGATTCTTTTAATTTCACCGATCTTCGCACTCGTGTATCGAAGACAAGATTTTCGAAGCTTGAGCGCAAACTATCGTGTGCCATCTCGGTCATATTGGTCGGGTCGCTTAGTGTCAGAAGGTAACCCAAAACTTCAATGTGAGGGTTGGTTCCGCTCTTGATTTCTTCAAGTTCTGCGAGAAGTTTTTTGATACCCATTAGGCCAAAAAAGGCTGAATCTACCGGCACAATGAGGTAATCGGCTGCATTGAGAGCCGAATTCATGAGTGGGCCAAAACCTGGGCCGGTATCGATTAAAATCAAATCATAGTGTGCGCGCAGAACTCCTAAGTGGTGCCTCAGTCGCAACTCACTATTCGTGCGGCCGACCATCTCGCGCTCAACCGCATCGAGAAGGGGCGTGGCCGGAATAAGATCAAACTCTGAACCTTTCGATAGCGCTTTTAAAGTATCGAACTCGCGTGAGCGAAGTAGGTCAGAAATCGAAAACTGCACTTGGTTGAGGTCGACGCCTAAACCCTGAGTGGCGTTGCCTTGTGGATCAAGATCAACGAGGAGCACTTTCAAATCTTGCAGCGCGAGCGCTTGCGCTAGGTTGATCGCGGTCGTAGTTTTACCCACCCCGCCTTTTTGGTTCGTAATTGCAGTAATTGGACATTTCATATTTTTCTCTCCTTGTTGAGGGTTGACAGGTGCAACACTTCTCACTAAGGTTAGAGAAGTGCTGACCAGAGGCCGCGTGAGAACGCAGCTTCGGTTGGCAAGGCAAAAAGTCAGTGGAGCGTTCCTGATAGAAAACCACCTGACGAGTAAAAATTTGAAGAGCCTGGGGCTGTAACCCTGGGCTTTTTCAATTTCTGGGGCATCTAGTTTTTTTACATTTCTCCTCCTTTTTTTTGGCCAGCCCAGCTTTGGTCGGCCAACGAATCCTACGCGATGACGGTCAAAACTGAGGTGATTTACCTCGGTCAGGCGTCGCCGCTCGTAGGACAAAAATAGGAGTTCAGTAGGAAAGAAATAGGCAGAAAATAGGAGATTCCCGAAACTTTGCGACTGATCGAGAAATGTCGAGTCTGAAACACACCTTCAACCGCTTGAATCTGTTCGCTTTGTGTTATCAGCTATTTGTCTGCTTTTGCTCGACCGGAGATAAGAAACCAAGTTTAAGAATGGTGCCGAGAACCGGAATCGAACCGGTATGGACCTTTCGATCCGCAGGATTTTAAGTCCTGTGCGTCTACCTATTTCGCCACCCCGGCAGAGGTCAAACCTTGATTGAGAGCGAGTGCTCTCGTTTTA
>CAITVN010000128.1 GCA_903895855.1 Oligoflexia bacterium
CCTTTGTTTTAGGGCTTATCAGCTGACGGATTTTGGCAAAAAACGAGCGGAGCGAGTGCTCTTAGATGCGGGTTTCAGTCTTAAGGGGTGCGGATTTGAGAGTTAGACGGTAGGCAGACCCTGTTTAAAACGCTTTTCCTTCAAAGCGCTCACTGTTGATGAACTGAAAACAGCGGGTGCCGAAATCATTCTGGGCAACACCTACCACCTATACCTTCGGCCCGGTCATCAACGAGTTGAAAAACTCGGAGAGCTTCAAAAATTCATGGCCTGGGACGGCCCGATTCTCACCGATAGTGGCGGGTTTCAGGTGTTTTCTTTGGCTGGATTAAACAAAATTGATGACGAAGGCGTTACGTTTCAAAGTCACATCGATGGCAGTTATCACCGCTTTACCCCTGAGCTTTCGATGGAGATTCAGCGATCGCTCGGTTCGCAAATCGTCATGGCGTTTGATCAGTGCCCTCCTTATCCGGCTACCAAAGATCAAGTGCGCGCGGCGATGAGTCGCACGCTCAATTGGGCAAAGCGGGGGTTAAAGGTACCTTTGAAGGCGCATCAAGCGAGGTTTGGTATTTTTCAAGGCGGTCTTTACGAAGACTTGAGAGCCGAATCGGCTTCGCAGATTTGTTCGCTTGAGTATGACGGCTTTGCGATTGGTGGCCTCTCGATCGGCGAGACCCCAGATCTCATGCAGGCGATGACTCGTGTCGCAGCGCCACTACTACCGAAAGACAAACCTCGTTATTTGATGGGGGTCGGTCGGCCAGAAGACTTGGTAGAGGGAGTGGCTGCGGGCGTTGATCTCTTTGATTGCGTGATGCCCACTCGAAATGCGCGAAACGGCCAACTTTTTACTAGTCTAGGTAAAGTGAATATCAAGAATGCCCGGTACGCCGATGATAGCGGGCCGTTAGATCCGAATTGTGAGTGCGACACTTGTCGTCGTTACAGTCGTGCCTACTTGCGTCATCTTTTTGTGTGTGGTGAGATTTTGAGTGCGAGGCTGAATACACTGCACAACATTTCTTACTACTTAAAGCTGACGATTTTTGGCTAAAAGCGAGCGGAGCGAGTGCTCTAGAAGGCGGGTTTCAGTCTTAAGGGGTGCGGATTTGAGAGTTAGACGGTAGGCAGACCCTGTTTAAAACGCTTTTCCTTTCGGTCTAAACTGATTGAATGCAACACTCTATCGGAAGACGCATCCTCATGAATCAATATAAGTGGATACTCGGAGCTTGTATCTGCATAATCGCACTTCGGTTTTATAACCAAGGGGTGGCGTACGCGTGGGTGAGCTTGGTTCATGTTTTTGCAGTCGGATTCTTATGTTGGTGGTTTTATTCAGGCAGTAAACTTGCCAAGTGGGTTCTTATTGGGCTCCTTGTTTTTTTTGGAACCGGAGTTTTGAATATGTTCGGGGGCGGAATACCGAACATATTGGTGGGATTGGCATATGGCATCTATTTATGGTCCGCAGTTGTTTTTCTACGATCAGCTGAGGTAGGGGCATTTCTTGAAAGTCAAAGATCCCTTCGCACTAAGTAATTCAGAATCGCTTGGTAATTACAAATTTGTATCAGCTAGACCACTTTATGTAACACAAAGCCGAATCGTTGACTACATAGACAAAAGTCTCCTGAATTCACCTAGTTTAAACTTGCGTTGAATTCGCTCTTACGCAACAATTACTGATAGACAACTAAAATCAAGGAGATTCACCCCATGCGAACCACTCTAGTCTTTTCGCTGATTGGCTTTGCTTTCTTTAATGCCACTGCGAATGACAAGAACCTTAAACAAATGGGCACCCAAATCACCGGTGACTTCAATGGCGACCGCATTGATGAAACCGCTAAACTGGTAAAACTGCACGACAACACGCTCGAATTGCCTGACTTTAATGAAACGTGGGAAATCCAATTTTCAAACAAAAAACTAAGTTCGCTTCAGATCGAAGCGCATGAACCTCAATTAATAAAAGAAGGTGACCTTCTTAAAAAGGGTAGAACCTTATTCTCTGTTGTTTCACAACCCCCAACGGGCTGTAGCCTAGATTACTGGGTCTATGGACTTCTTGATGACAAATGGAGTCGGTTGGCCTCTGAGATTGTGCCTGGCGGATGTTCACTTTCTAACCAAAAAATTTCAAAACTAATTTCTGTTGAAGGGACTAGTGTCTACTTTTATGCTGACCCTAAGAGTGGAAATAGCGGCAAAAAAGGCGGGCGAAAGCTACTGAAACTCAATTGATTATTTTGAGATGTTGCTGAAAAATGGCAGTCAAGTCATTCGTCGTTGAATGACCCACAAAAGCACATTAGACTGAAGGTCATGAATATGATTGAGCTGTTTCGCTGGGCGGCAATAATAATAATCGCGATTTTTTTACTTCGCGCACTCTCAAGAAAAAAATGCCAAAAGTGCCAAACCACCTCTCCTGTCGTTCGCATACCGAACAGCGTAAGCGAAATGATAAAAGGGGGGTGGATCTGCAAAGTCTGTGGTTCAACCCTAGATCGTAACGGCTTGTTGAGATGATCGACCAGATTAAAGTTCAGTGATTAGAAACATGGGCTTAAGAACTTTAGACTTCAGTTTTCAAAAACCTATCCTACTCAGCCATCGTTTTCTTGATTTCATCCAAAAGATTTACGCCAAGAATTGCTTCAAGGTTTTCGCAGGTTTTTGCATCCTGACATTCAGCTCCCGCCTCTAAATCGATATTTTCCGCGGCACCAGGCGTTTTCTCATAGCTTGCCAGCACCTCACCGTTCAGCACCATCAAATCGAGATCTTTGCCTTGAAAGCGAACAGACAAGGGTATCCACTCCATCTAGCACTGTTGAGGGTAATTCAACGACCGGATAGCTTACTTAGCGGAGGCTAATTATGGCTATAAGTTTCGAGAAGAAAACCGCATTACTTTTGAGTATTAAAAATCGATTTCAGGCGATTCGAGA
>CAITVN010000129.1 GCA_903895855.1 Oligoflexia bacterium
AGTCTTGATCTGGGTGTGACCCTGCCTACCGGCTCGGGGTCGGGCTTAGGGTCACGAGTCGGCTCCCAATACATTGATCTCTCACTCGGCGATTCGCAGTGGGATCTCTCGGCCGGCCTCAATACCGATTCAAAATTATGGAAAGACTTACACCTCGGATTTGGCACCAGCTACCGCGTGCAGCTGCCTGATTTTGTGCAAGTGTCGATACCTGTTTCTGGACCTGTTTCTGCCACGCGCGTGCGTGAGAACCTGCTTCGAGATCTGGGCGATGTGGCTGAATTTCGCAGTCGCTTGACTTATGATTTTAC
Source organism: Oligoflexia bacterium (assembly GCA_903895855.1). GTDB lineage: Bacteria > Bdellovibrionota > UBA1018 > UBA1018 > UBA1018 > CAITVN01. The sequence goes on from CAITVN010000129.1 coordinate 312, forward strand.
CGATTTCGGTCTCACTATCGGCGCGGGTTATCAGTTTCAGTATCAGCTAGCCACTCGTTTTGACGATGGGGTGTTGGCGCCGAGCGCTTCGTACCGCGAGCTTGAGGCGAGAGTGCCGTTACAGTCATTACAAACTGCGAGCATTGAAGCTGATTTTTCGACGATCGATTGGTTTAGACAAAAGAAATTTATTTATCCGTTTCAACTGGGGGCGGTTTATACGTTTGCCCTTTCAGGCCGTAACGTCGTGAAGGCTGATTCGTTTAGCGGCAATATGACTTTTTATTTTTGAACATTTTAAATTGATTAAATAGGAGTCTCTCATTAACAATCATTATTCCAATAGGCCGATTGATTTTTCTAAGAGCGCATTTTCACTGTTGGGCTTGGCGGTGGGCTTAATTGCGATTTCGGGTTGTGTCTTTGACTCGCAGCTGAAGTCGCAATCGCTCGCAAATGGTGGCCAAGGTGCCGCCAATGATGCGGCGAATGCTAGGCCAATCGATCTGGGTTCTAACCAGTCGATGCCCCAAGCTGGAGTGTTGAAGTCGCTTTGGGCGCATCACTTGGCGCTTGATTTGAATGATCACGAGTATGCTGAAGTTTTGAACATTGAGCGTGCGCTCGATCAGATTCATGAGACCCGTTATCCGCTGGTGTTGAAGCAATCTCAGCTGTCAAAAGAATCAAGCGAGCTTAGCGAAAAAGTGGCGGTAGCCGAAGTGCAGATTCCGCTCATTTCTGAAAACTTGACTCAATTGCGGGCAAAATACGACAAAATGGCTGATGCTTTGTCAGAGGTGAGTCGAAAACTAGTCGTCAAGCAAGCTGAGCTCGGGCAATTGGGCCAAGCGGTCGCTGAAAAGAAACAAGCGATTGCGGCGGCTGAGGCGAGTGGTGGTGGGTCTGGCGGAGCCGGCGGTGCTGAAAACAATGTGCTCGAAAAACTTCGTGCTGAGCTGGCGGCGCTTCAAGCTGCGCAGACAGCGGCAGCCAATGAGTGTGTGAGTTTGAAGCAAGCTGAGCGGTCGAGGCAAGATCAATTGGCCGAGACGTTATCGCAGATTCGTTCAACTGATCAAAGTCTCGCCGAGTTTACCCAGAAAAAACGCACTTGGAGTGAAACGATTTCGAATCATTCAATTGAATTGCTGAGTCTGGCTAAGCCGGTTGAGCAGTCACAAGGTGAGTTTGCCCGAACGCTATCGAGCGTTGAGGTTTATGGTGCTGTATTCAAGCAGTTTTCAGTCGAAAAAACAGTGAGCGCGGCCACTCGTGAGGTGGCGCAGTCGGCTGGTGCCGCGTTGCCGGTTGCTGGCGCTGCCACTCCGGTGACGGGTCAAATTCAGTTGAAAATTCCGGCATCGCTCAGCGATTCGAATTTGGTGTTGTCGACTCAAGTTGAAGAGTTTTCAGTTGAGGCGGGTACTTTAGGTTTAGTGGGTGAATCGCCAAAATCGCTCGATCGAACTCAGTTTCGAATTTCGATACGCGAACTCGTGCGAAAGCATAATGAAGTCAAATCGACTTGGTGCTTTCGTTTGAAAAAAGACCTGATTGAAGGGTTTGAATACGCCGGCGACGTGACGAACTGTCAGGCACCACCGCAAGCGACTGATTGGATTCGCGCGCGGCTGCTGCAAGAATCGTTTGTGATTGGTTCGGTCGGTATTGCGGCTGCCGAGGGCAGGCTTGAAAGCGTTGCCGAGAGTGACCATGAGAGTGACCACGAGAGTGACCATGAGAGTGACCATGAGAGTGACCATGAGAGTGACCATGACTAGTGGGGTGGCGGCCGCTCAGGTTTCGAGTGTAAATACGCCAGCCCGTCCGGCGAGTTTAATGATTGCCGCGGGCCTCGTGCTGGTTCAAATCTTATTTGGAATGAATTACGTCGTTTCGAAAATCGTGGTCGGAGTCTTTCAACCCTTGGTATGGGCTTCGCTTCGGCTCATTTTGTCGACACTTTTGTTGGGTTTTTTATTGAAATTTGTTTTACGTCGGCCGCACCCTGCGAAGACTCGTGAATTTTTTTTGCCGATGATCGGCCTGTCGCTCTTAGGGGTGATCATCAATCAAGCTTCATTCTTGGTTGGGTTAAAGCTCACGACGTCGACGAACAGTGCGGTTTTGAATACGTTGATTCCGGTATTCACGCTCATGGTGGTGACCATTCGCGGGCAAGAGCTGTTAACTACTAAGCGAGTGGTGGGCTTGCTTTGTGCGCTATCGGGTGTGTTGGTGCTTCGCAAGATTGAGAACTTTACGATTTCTGATCAGACTTTTGTGGGTGATTTGCTCACGATGCTCAACTGTTTGAGTTATGCGCTTTTTCTCAGCTTTGGTAAGCGTTTCATGTCGAAGTTTGATCCGATTTGGGTGACTTTTTGGTTATTCACTTACGGTAGCGTGGGCATGACGCTTTTGGCGGTACCGCAGTGGTTGCAGTTCACGATGCCAGTGTTCACTGGGCATTTAATTGCTGCTTGTTTATTCGCTGTTTTCGGTGCGACGTTGCTCACTTATTTTCTCAATTTCTGGGCTTTGGCTTACGCAAAACCGTCACAAGTTGCGCTCTATGGTTACCTTCAGCCCATTGTGGCTGCGAGTTTTGCGTGGTTAGTCTTTAGTGAGCCCCTCACGCTTCGCATGGTCTTTTCGAGTGCGCTGATTTTTGTGGGCATGCTGATGGGGTTAAGCGGTAGGCAGGTGAAACCGGGTAGCTCGCCCTCAAATTTGGCGACACGATCGGAGCAATCATGAATCAACCATTAGGCGAACCTTTGGGAGACGCTGGCCAAGCCAGTTACTCATATGCGGGTTTTTGGATTCGTCTGCTTGCCGATATCATCGATTCGCTCGTATTAACGGCAGTTTCGTGGTTTCCGACTTACGCCATGGAAGCCTTGCTTGAAAATTCGAGGCCACTCACCACGCTTGAAGTTCAGTACGTGAGCATGGGATGGTATTTTCTTTTTGCATTTCCGTACTATGTTTTTGGTCACACCCGTTACGGCACCACGCTGGGTAAGAAGTTATTTAACATCTATGTCGTTGAGTTTGATGGCAACCTTCCGCGCGTCACGAGTGACGTCGCTACCTGGAAAATTTCGCTAAGAAAATCGATCATTCGCTTTTTTGCTTATGGCCTTTCGTATTTGATCTTGGCCTCCGGATTTTTGATGGTCATCGTACATCCTGAGAAAAGAGGGCTTCACGATTTGCTTTCGGGCTCAGGTTCGATTCGCAAAAAAAAAAGTAAACACTCAGGGGTAACGGCTGGGGTTTCTGAAGTCGGAGTGAGCTTGCCTTTGACAATGCTGTTCATTTCGTTGATCAGTGCAGTCGTCTCGTCGACTCGTGCTAGAGCCGAAATGCCTAACTGGGGAGCCGACGAACTCGGCCCCAGAGAAACTCGCGGGTGGCACTTGCAAGCGGGTGCGGGCCTCGCGGCCGCAAGTCCGGGCTATATCGGAGGCGACTTTCATTTCACGGCGCTCAATCGCCCGTTTGAAGACCATGCGCTCACAGTGGGTCCGAGGTTGGTCGGGTTGCTGGGGTCTTCTGAGGTCTCGAGTCGTTGGGCAATCGGTGTGGGTGGTGAAGTCGCTCTTTGGTTTGCCAATGCATTTGCGCCCGGAGTGAGCCTTGATGTGTTGCCGCTAGTGCGTGAGGGCGGTGATTCGCACTCAGCTCTTTTGCGTGTGGGAACATTCTTGTCTTCGCGACTTTTTCGAGCCCAGGCCGATGCCGCGCTCTCGGGTCGAGTGGGTATTCAGTACAGTAGCTTATTTCATTTCGAGGCTGTTTTTGGCTTACTCTACCAATTTTCTGGCGTACCCAATGTCAGTCTGGGGATTGTGGGTAACTGATTCACTTTGGCTTGCGAATGTTTGGCGATCTCGATGGTTGCTGTTTGTTAAATGTTTGAAATAACTAGATATATTTCTATTGCGAAATTCACCCAAAGAAAATCGCAGTTTCTCTTTGGCCCGCGGGCTACGGGCAAAACGACTCTCATCCAAGATACGTTCAAAACTGAGTTTAACCAGACGTTTGACCAACCTGTTGACCCAGCCAAGGTAGGTTTATCTCAGTAAAACAATTTCATTTTTGTCTGCGCCGCGAGAACGAACGAAAATCTTGTGAGTGTAAGTGCACCAAACCCAGCAGCTCTCGTGTGAATTCCTTGAGAGTCTTTCGCGCTTTTGCCTTTGAGTATACTGCTGTACCCCCAAAGCCTCCGGCGTTCACTGTCGTGAGAAATAAATCCAGCATTGAACGATCATGCTTAAAACCCGGACCACGATAGTTAAGATCGCGAGTTTTTGTGTCATTACCAAGGCAAATTGGCCGGTTTATTACCAAGCGATTCTGACCGCCTATCGGCGTCATAAACCGTTAGGTTGAGATTTTTTACACAAACCG
>CAITVN010000130.1 GCA_903895855.1 Oligoflexia bacterium
GATAGTTAGGTCACCGCCACAGCGATAGTTAGGTCACCGCCACAGCGATAGTTAGGTCACCGCCACAGCGATAGTTAGGTCACCGCCACAGCGATAGTTAGGTCACCGCCACAGCGATAGTTGGGTCACCGCCACAGCGATAGTTAGGTCACCGCCACAGCGATAGTTGGGTCACCGCCACAGCGATAGTTGGGTCACCGCCACAGCGATAGTTCCTAATTTTGCGTGTACACGCAAGAATCGGAATGACTTATGATTTTAAGTGCGGTATTCTTTTTACTGAAAGAAGGAAAACTCTAATGCCTCACCAAAGGCAGCGAAATCTAACTCAGGCAATCTTAAAACGGATGAAGCTCTGGCCGGCTTTGGGATTACTCGGAGCGAGGCAGACCGGAAAAAGTACCCTACTCAGAGAGATTCTTCCGTCTTTGACCCCAGTAGAATATTTTACATTAGATTCGGCCAACACAAAGGTGCGCGCTGAACGTTCGCCTGATTCGTTTGCAGAACCTTCAAGTCAAAAAGTGAAGGTAATCGATGAAATTCAAAAAGTGCCTAGCCTTTTTGATTCGGTTAAGCTTCACATTGATCAAAAGCGTAGACCAGCCACCTACATATTGAGTGGCTCTACGCAGTTTTCAGATAAAGTAGGTATTCGAGAAGCTTTGACCGGTCGTATTGGTTTGATGTACCTGTATCCTTTTTCAAATTCTGAAATTCATGCGAAGCCATTGAGTCAGTATTTTGTAAAAAAAGGCCAATATAAAGCGCAGTTTAGCTTGGCCGATTTAAATCGAAAGCTAACAAATGGTGGTATGCCAGGATTTTTTCACCTTCATGCTCAGTCTGAATTCAGTGAGGCAGCTCAGCTGTGGGTAGAGACGACTTGCTTTCGAGATGTCGGCATAGTTTTGAAGAAAAATTTTGATCCTGAATTGGCTCTGTCGATTTTTACAACTTTAGCTCAAGTTGAATTGCCAACGGCCAAAGCCGTTGCTGATGAACTAGAAATTGATCCTCGAGTGGTAAAGCGTTATCTCGATGCCTTCTGTGAAATTTTGGTTCTAAAAAAAGTAGCGCCCCACTTTAAAAGTACGGGACAAGATCACTACCTTTTTATTGACTCCGGAATTTGCACTCACTTAGGTGGCTCGAGGCTTCATACTTTGCGGTGTCATGTTTTAGTTGAAGCTCTCAGTCTTTTTGAGTCGAATGGCGTGAATAGACCACAAGTCGAGTATTATCATTCAACGAAAAGGTCTTTTGTGCCGCTTGTATTTGTCTGGAAGAACGAAAAAAAGACGATTGCAGTGCAAATTTCTGATCGAGAGAATTCAAGTCTGGCAGAAATAAAGTCACTCGAGAGCTTTAAATTGAAACTCACCGGTGATGTTCGCACGTTACTGTTAAGTCAGGCTGTAGACAGTTACACCGAAGCTGGCGTCGAATATCACCCCCTTCGCGGTTAAAGTCTCGACAGACCACTGCTGCCTTCAATTCAATTCACTTCTGATTTCGCAGGTTTAAAATAACGCACGTTTAGTAGTGTGTCGTGCGCGTACCGTGCGGCCAAGATGACACATTTTAAACTCGAACTTGTCGTGACATGGTTAAATTAACTTTGTGTATTTATATTAGTTAACCACGTTTGCAGAACGTTAATAGGAGACCACTGTGATGAAATTGACTAAAACCAAAAAAATCGAATTGAGCTCGCGACTAAGTCGCGGCACGGTAACGGCGGCGATAGCGCTGGTGTTATGGGTGTCGGGCAGTTCATGTGGAAAAAATTCTAGTACGGCCACCTCTACTGATAGCGGCTCGTTAGCTTCACTCGTTGCTTCAAATTTAGCGACAGACCTTCAAGCTGATGCGGGTCTCAGTGCGGCCGACGCTAACACGGTTGCTAGTGGCGCTACGGCCGCGATACTTAAAGTGCAGTCGCGGCTTAGAGCTTATTCTGCGTTTGAGGGAATCACAAGCGAGACCGATCCGTCAGTGGTCGGAACCGCGGCAGCAGGTGGGGCTCTCACAAAGGTTGGCACACTCAAGAAGTCTGCTGCTGACACTTCGACGATCATCGAAGTGGTTAACGAGAGTATTGAAGACACTTTAGTGAACAAGGCGAGTTTGAGTGCTGAGAATCTCGCAAAAGTGCAGTCGTCTGATTTTGCAGGTGCGATGGCGAAAGCGCTCATTGAAAAGTGTACCGATGCGGGCTTCGCCGCGGCAGATGTGACGACCTGTACCCAGGTCGTTATCAAGAAGCAGATGAAGTTAGTCAGTTCATTGGGGCTAGTTAAATCCGACAAGATTGAAGATGCCATTAATTCGATATCTTCAACGGGTTGCGCGGCGGTCGCAAATTCTGGATTGAGTGCGACGGCAAACTCGACTGAGTTTCAGTCGGCTCTCTCGGGCTGTGCTCAGGCTGTTACCGAGGGCCTACAACACTTAGGTATCACCGACGAGCAAATTGCAGCATTCACAAAAAATGTCGGAGAAAAGATGGCCGACGTCAGCATTAAGATATGCCCGGCTGCCGACCTCGAAACTTGTCTCTCGAAGGGAGCCGAGTCGATGATGATTGGTATGAGTTTGATTCCGGGTTTTTCGACATCAGCCTATATGTCAGACGCAGGAAACAATTTGACCACTGGATATACCAAAGGCATCACTGCTGGCGGTTTGAGTTCAGAAATTACTCAAGGGTGCACGACAGCTGCAGCAGGCGGTGGGGTTAAAGGATTGAGCGCCCCAGGATTCGGGTTTACGTCAACTCAAGTCTCGAACTTCTCATCTGACATGAGCGCAGCTGGTATTGGTGAAATGAGTACCTACGCAGCTGCTAACGGAATTGACCTCAGTGCGTTCACTGGTAAAATGACCACAAAGATGAGCGAAAAGGCGGCAGAAATGTATCCCGGCGACCCCACAAAAATGGGCGAAATGCTAGCTGGTATGCAAGCAGGAATGCTGGCCCAATGCGAGGCTATGGGGGGGGCAGATTGTTCGGCGGTCATTAATTCAAAAAGGGAAGCGGCTATTGGTGCAATTCCTGGTCTGGATGCGAATGCCTTTGCGGTCGCCTTTAACACATATGGCGGTGGGGGTGGGGGTGGTGGATCTCACGCGAGTGCTAGCCCAAGTCCGAGTCCGAGCCCGAGTCCGAGTCCGACTGCGACCGGTGTTGCTTGTACCACTTTACCAGTTGCGGGAAGCATCATTCATCTCGATGCTAATTACTTAGCGAACGGATACGCAAACAATGACCCTGTGATGGTTTGGCCTTCTTGTGTTGGAACCTACACTTTTGCGGCATCAGGAGTCGGCGCTGCGCCTACTTATTTGGCGAATGGAGTTTCTACTGGTAAAGCAGCGGTTTCGTTTGCGACTAGTAAGGTCTTAACCGCAGCGAACAACGCTAATCATAGTTTGGCGTCGGGCCTTACCGTGATATTTGTCGGTAAATTAGACGCAAATGCAGCGAGCACGTCGTACAACTTCTTAGATAAGGGTAACTCAGCTACTCAAGGGTTTCAATTTTTCACTCAGGTGATGTCAACCACCATGGCGGGTAACAATCTCCGCTTTTCTGTTGATGGTTCAACTTCATACCAAAACGCTAGCGCAATGCAGACAGGGGGAACAAATGTTCCGTTGCTTAGAAGTTCATCGTATCGCGTAGTCACCTTGGTGGTGAATTCTGGTTCGGTTTCAGTTAACGGTGATCCTGGAAACACTGCGTTCACTTCGCTAAAAGGCGATGGGTATTCTAGTACCGCCACGAGTACGTCTCCAACCTCAATTGGTGGTACCACTGCACCATGGGTAATTGGAGCTGATGGCTCTTCAGGCAGTTATGCCAATTACCTCAATGGCACAATATCTGAGATGGTTATCTACAACTCGACCTTGTCTAGCTCTCAAATTGCCCAGGTCGAAGCAGTCTTGGGTACAAAATGGGGCGTTACTTTACCGTAATACTCTCGCTGTCATATCAATCTAAAGTGAGTTGAAATTTAGTCACCGCGCCAGCCCCCAATCAGGAGCTGGCGCGGTGCGTTTTAGATAAAAGGTAGCCCTTCCTTATTTTGTGCGGCCTCCGTTTTTAGTACGGCCTACCCTTTGAGGTTGGGGTTGATTTTAGGCCAAACTTCACACACAGTCGGGGCAGGAGTCTTGAGCCCGGCCTATGGAGATGAATCAGTACCTTCAAAAATACTCTGAACTTGAATTCGAGCGCGAGCGCTTTGATATTCCGTTTCGGAAAGAGTTTCTGAAGAAGAACCTAGGGCGCGGTCGGCAGGTGCTTCATGTGGGGTGTGGGGCAGGCGAGATTTCACGGTACATCGCTGACCAAAACAACCAAGTGTCGGGTACCGAGATTAATCCAGAAGCTGCGTTTTTGGCTGCAAAAAAAGGAATTAGCGTAAAAATTTGTGATCCCGAAAAAGGCCTGCCCTTTGAAAATGAAAGTTTCGATGCCGTGTTTGCTGGCGAAATCTTAGACCACATCTACGATACTCGATTTTTATTCGACGAGATGGCGAGAGTACTGCGGCCTGGCGGTATTTTGCTGGTGAGTGCACCGAATTTGAATAGCTTAGCGAACCGGTTGAAGGTACTTAATGGCGAATTTCTTGAGATGAATGGGGCATTTCCAGAAGACCGATTCGGTCGCTCGATTCGCGTATTCAATTACGAGAAGTTGCAAGAACTCTGTGGAATGAGCGGCTTTGAATTGAAAGAAATTAGAGGAGTTCCCTCACTCACCACTCACAGTCAAGTCGCTGACATACCCCTGGGACTATTCGGCCGATTCTTTCCGAAGTTATCAAAATTGATCTTATTGAAGGCCGTTAAGCGCACTCATTCCTAGAGATTTTGAGTGTGTTTTAGTCTAGTCTGATTCAAACTAGTTACCTAGGTGTAACATCAAAACAAATCAGGAGAACACGAAATGGATTTCGATCAAGCCATCAAGGCGCACTCAGAATGGAAAATGAAACTTTCAAACTACCTTCGTAAGCCCGACAAGTCGCTCGACCCCGCTGTCGTTTGCCTTGACAACAAATGCCCACTTGGCGTTTGGATTCATGGCGAAGGGTCGAAACATTCAGCGGTGCCAGAGTATGGAACCTTGAAGTCTGAACACGCAACTTTTCACAAATCAGCCGCTGAAATCATCAAAAAAGCGGATGCCGGCCAAAATGTGTCAGAAGATGTGGCTCTCGGTTCGGCTAGCCCATTTGCAAAATCGTCAACTGCAGTCATCACTGCGATCATGACGATGAAACGAAAAGTGGGGGCCTAGTTAAACGTTACTGTCACGAAGTAGTGGTATAAACTGTCTTCGTAACGACAATTATATACACTACTTTGTGGTAGTGGCACTGTTGTAAAACGGATAGTTGCTAATTTGACTTGTGTATCGGCCAATGCCTCGTTATCAATTTAGAGAAGGGGTTTGGCCAACGATGAGCTTACAGAAAATTGATTACTCCCAGTTTCGGCGATCGCCAACAATTGACCTTGTAGGGGTCGAAGAGCGTGTTGCGAAGTTCAACTCACGCAGCATTAAGAAAGAATCAAAAATGTTCGCGCTGAAACTAGCGATGAGCCTTTGTGATTTGACCACACTCGATGCGAAAGACACTCCTGGCAAAGTGAAGCAGCTCTGTGCGAAAGCGATGCGACCTCACGAAGACTTGCCTGAAGTGCCGCATGTCGCTGCCGTTTGCGTTTATCCAAACATGGTAAAGATCGCAAAAAAAGCCCTCGAAGGTAGCAAGATCAACGTAGCCGCGGTAGCAACCGGGTTTCCGAGTGGCATGACGAGCCTCAAGTTTCGTCTCGATGAAACGCGCTGGGCGGTTTCTGAAGGCGCTGACGAAATTGACATGGTGATTTCGCGCGGTAAGTTTCTCGCGGGTGAGTGGCAGACTGTTTTTGACGAAATTGTTGCAGTGAAAGAAGCGTGCGGCAAAGCCCACCTTAAGGTGATTTTTGAAACTGGCGAACTGAGTAGTCTCGATCAAGTGCGATTCATCAGCGACCTCGCGATGGATGCCGGCGCCGACTTCATCAAGACTTCAACCGGTAAAGTGCAACCAGCTGCGACGTTGCCAGTAACCCTGGTGATGCTCGAGGCAATTCGAGATTTTTACTACCGTACCGGAAAAAAAATCGGCATGAAGCCGGCGGGTGGTATCGCGACGGCGAAAATCGCCATTCAGTACTTGGTGATGCTCAAAGAAACTCTCGGCGAAGATTGGATGAATCCGCATCTGTATCGATTTGGTGCGAGCGCGCTTGCCAATGACCTACTTCGGCAAATTGTTAAAGAAAAAACTGGGCGCTATCAGTCGTTCGATTATTTTTCAAAAGATTAATGAAGCACTTTATCAATCAGTTGAGACTCCAACAAAAGGAAATTTTATGGCGTTAAAGAAAAAGAAAACTCTCTCAGGTGGTTCAGTCTTGAAAGTCAAAGCGTCGGTGGCACCTCTGAATTTTGGTACCCAGTGGCAGTACGTCGAAGCCTTAGAGGGTTCAGATCACGTCAAAATTGAGCCAAAATATGGATTATTCATCGATGGCAAGTTTGTTGAGCCGCACTCAAAAAAATATTTTGATACGATCAATCCGGCCAACGAAAAAGTGCTTTCAAAAATTGCCGAAGCCGACGCGCACGACGTGAATCTCGCCGTCGAAGCGGCGAGGCGTTCGTACGATAATGTTTGGTCAAAAATGTCTGGCAAAGAGCGGGGTAAATACCTATTTCGAATCGCTCGAATCATGCAAGAGCGGGCGCGTGAACTTGCCGTGGTTGAAACGCTCGATGGGGGTAAACCCATTCGCGAATCCAAGTCGGTTGACATTCCGTTAGCTGCCGCTCATTTCTTTTATTACGCCGGTTGGGCCGATAAACTCGAGTACGCGTTTTCTGGTCGCAGCCCAAGACCTCTTGGGGTTGCCGCGCAAGTGATACCGTGGAATTTTCCGCTTCTCATGGCCGCCTGGAAAATTGCACCCGCTTTAGCCACTGGCAATACGGTCGTATTGAAGCCTGCTGAGACGACTCCGCTCACGGCGTTGAAGTTGGCCGAAATTTTTCAAGAAGCCGATTTACCCCCTGGCGTGGTTAACATCATCACAGGGTTTGGCGCGACCGGAGCCGAATTGGTTTCACACAAAGGTGTGAATAAGGTGGCGTTCACGGGTTCGACTGAAGTCGGTAAGAAAATCAATCGTGCGATTCTGGGTACCGATAAGCGCATCACACTCGAGCTGGGCGGTAAGAGTGCTCACTTGATTTTTGAAGATGCATCAATTGACCAAGCTGTTGAAGGTATCGTGAATGGCATTTTCTTCAATCAAGGCCACGTTTGTTGTGCGGGGTCACGACTGCTGGTGCAAGAAAGTGTCGAAAAGATCGTGCTGCGAAAGCTATTTGACCGAATGCAGACACTCGCAGTCGGTGACCCGATGGATAAAAACACCGATATCGGCGCCATCAACTCGCATGAGCAAATGAAAAAAATTGAGGGTTACATTGCGAGTGGCAAGACCGAAGGGGCAAAGCTTTTTCAAACGAGCTGTCGATTGCCATCGAAGGGTTTTTGGGCAAAGCCAACCGTATTGAGTGAAGTGGCTCAATCGTTTCGAGTGGTGCAAGAAGAAATTTTTGGGCCAGTGTTAACGGTTCAGAGTTTTCGAACCGTTGAAGAAGGCATCGAAAAGGCGAATAATACGCCTTACGGATTAGCGGGTGGCGTCTGGACCGATAAGGGATCGAAGATTTTTTCAGTGAGCTCACATTTACGAGCGGGTGTGGTTTGGGCGAATACTTACAACAAGTTTGATCCGACTTCACCGTTTGGTGGTTACAAAGAAAGCGGCATGGGGCGCGAAGGCGGTATTTCGGGATTGTTGCCTTACGTTCAGTTTTAGCCAGCACCGTGGCTATCGCTAAAACGAGTTTGTGCAAGGAATTTGTGCTAAATGACGAGGTTAAATTTTATGAGTCGACAAGAAAACAGTGATCGTTTGGGAGTTTTAAAAACCTACAAGCTTTATATCGACGGAAAATTTCCGCGAACAGAGTCGGGTAGGTATTTTAAACTAAAGGCAGCTGACGGAAAAATTCTGGCAAATGTTTGCCAAGGGTCTCGAAAAGATGTGCGCGATGCGGTGACTGCAGCCCGTACGGCATTTGCAAAATGGTCGAGGCAGACGGCCTACTTGCGCGGGCAAATCTTATACCGTGTGGCTGAAATGTTAGAGGGGCGAAGACTTCAATTTACTGAAGAGTTGGTAGAACAAGGGGTCACACGCGATAAAGCGATTGCTGAAGTGAGTGAGTCGATAGATACCCTGGTTTATTATGCAGGCTGGAGTGACAAGTATCCGCAGATTTTTTCGGCGGTGAATCCGGTAGCATCGTCACACTTTAATTTTTCGATGCCAGAGCCCACGGGCGTGGTTTGTGTTTTGGCACCTGAGCTTCCGAGCTTGCTCGGTCTGGTGCGTGCGATTGCGCCGGTGATTATCGGTGGCAACACGGCGGTTGTACTCGTGTCGTCAAAGCAGCCGTTGTCTGGCATCACTTTTGGTGAAGTCTTACACACGTCTGATTTGCCATCAGGTGTGGTGAATTTGGTGTCTGGGTTTCGTGACGAGCTCATCAAGACCATGGCGTCGCACATGGATGTGAATGCGATTTTACTTTGTGCCGAGAAAGATCGAGTGGGTGATTCGGTCGTGGTTCAAGAACAAGCAATTGAGAATTTAAAACGCGTGAGTGTCTGGAAAGACATTGAGGCGAATCCGTATCGCATCATGGAGTTTCAAGAGATCAAAACGACCTGGCACCCAGTGGGAGCTTGAGTGAATTTTCGTTGCGCCTCGGCCATCGGGCTTACCTTGCTTTCGGTGCTTTTTCAGTTTTTGGCATCGGCTGGGGGCTCGGTGAGTGCGATGCCGATCGGGAGTGCGCAGCCACCTAGTCGAGTGCTGGTGGCAATTGGAGGGGGTGACCGAACCCCAGTCATCATTTCAAAAATACGAGACATTTCGACGGCGACGTTCGGAGAATCGAACGTGTTGATGATTGCGTGGGCGAGTGAAGAGCCAACAGCCATGCTCGAGGCCGTGAGTCGTGACTTGAAGTTAGGTGGCTTGGTTGATCTCACTTCTGCGCCTTTGACCGCCCAATTGACTCCAGCCCAAGTAAACTCGATGATCGAAGCGATTCGGCGCGCGCAGATTATTTTTTTCACAGGAGGTGATCAGTCGCAGTTGATGTCTGCCCTTAACTCAAATCCTTCGATTGTGAGTGAAATTCAGGCTGCCTACGTGGCGGGTAAGATCATGGTCGGCACGAGCGCTGGTACAGCGTTCATGAGTCACGTGATGTTGACAGGTCAAGGCGCCGAAGACGAGATTTCAGCGAACTCAGTTGAAACGATCGACGGGTTTGGTTTTGTCACTCAATGCGTGTTTGATCAGCATTTTCTAAAACGCCAACGACAAAACCGAATGCTGAGTGTACTTTTGAAAAATCCAACCCTGACTGGGGTGGGTATTGATGAAGCCACCGCCGTTATTTTACGAAATGAGCACCAAGCTGAAGTGATTGGTCGAAGTTGGGTGAGTGTGTTTCGTCAGAATGGTCAGGCAAGTACGCGCGCTAGCTTTGAATTAACGCTTTTCAAAAGCAGCGAGCGTTTTGATCTGTAGTTCTTTTCGTCTTTCGGTTGCTCTATCTACAGGGCGATCGATGCGCCTAGGTGAAAGAGTGTCGCTTGATTGTACGAAGCTTCAAGTCGAAATCCAGGGGTGAACTGCATTCCTAGTGAAAGAGTGTTTCCGCTGGTGATTCCAAACTCATTTGAGGTGTCGCCCACGCGCATTCCGTATCCGTAAGAAATCATGAACGGCAGGGCGACCACACCGATCGCGGGTTTGATCACGGTTCCATTGAATCGGTCACTTGTCGAAGCATCAAAACTCAAGGTCGAAAACGCATTCACATCAACTGAAAGTCCGGCCCCGACAGCTTTAAACCCACGGTCAATGCCGTAGGCGTTTGCACCCACGCGAACGGTTCCATGGGGGTTAAAAATAGCGCCTAGGTTTGCGGTCCAAGTGTTTTCTCCTTTTGGGCCCACACCTTGACCTGGCTTCACGAATCGATAAGTGCCAGACAATCCTATTGAGGTGTCAATGGTTTCAGCGAAGGTGGCTAGGCCAAAATTCAAATACGACAGTGACCCCAATGAGTCTGATACATTGTTAAACGTTTCAACGCCAAGAGTGCCGCCGGCAAATTTGTTTCCGGTATAAAATTGAAATCGATTACCCAGAGATTGTGAATAGTGTTTTGCGTTAGGGGTATTGGGCGAGTCAGCCGCGACTTCTGCCGAATCGACCGAAACTTGAATTTTGGGTCCCTGGTTAAAAACTAGCGCTGCTGGATTTTCTCGTTCTCTGGGGGTTTCTGAGGCCGACGAAACTCCACCTCCAACGGTATGATTGTGTAAACTGTCGGCGTTACCATAATAGGTACTACCTCCACCATAATAAGAAGCCGCCGCCGCTAGGCTTGGTGTGCCCGCCAATGCAGCCGACACGATGAGTGCGAGACTGGTGAGACTCAATGGGGTTAAGTTAGACGCGCGGGTTTTCATAAGTGATCTCTCTTTGAAGTCTTAATAAAGCAAGTGCAGTGCCATGAGGCTGAGAGAGGGGGCGTTCTTCAACGATGATCTTGAGCGGCTTAAGGGGTGGGTATTATTATCTAATTTTAATGAAATGTTATGGGCACTGCTCGACCCGAGCGGTGTTGCCGAATAATTGGTCAGCAGGTGTCTAAAGTTTAGGCAGGTGATCGTGGTCTAAGAAAATGCGAGACGGCGCTGGTCAGGAGTCGATTTTAAACTGCCAAAACTTGGGCAAATCTCAGCATTTCATCGGGGAACGGCTTCGTTTTTCCGATCACTTTTGAGAATGGCACTAGTTGAATTTTGTCATCGCGAACACCAACCATGCCGTTTGACTTGCCATTGAGCAAGTACATCACTGCTGAAGCACCCATCACTGATGCCAAATGCCGATCGTGGGCAGTGGGGGTGCCGCCGCGTTGGGTGTGGCCCAAAATACAAACCTTGGCCGCGTGGCCCTTTTTTTCAAGTTCTGCGGCAATGAGTTGAGTGAATCCAGGAGTGTTGCCTTCAGCGACAACAATGATGCTACTTGATTTTCCGCGCTTGATTCCGCGCTCTACTGTTTTTGAAATGGCGTCGATAGAGACTTTGGTGGGTTTCCTGTGCTCAGGTACCACGATGGTTTCGGCACCACCGCCGACACCCGTGAGTAGTGCAATGTAACCCGCGTTACGGCCCATCACCTCAACTAAAAAAATGCGATCGTGCGAACTTGCGGTGTCGCGAATTCTATCGATTGCCTCGATTGCCGTATTCACGGCAGTGTCGAATCCGATGGTGTCTTCGGTGCCGGCAACGTCGTTGTCAATGGTTCCGGGCACTCCGATTGTTGAAAATCCCGTTTCTGTTTCGAGTAGCGAGGCGCCAGTGAAGGAACCGTCGCCGCCGATCACGACTAGGGCATCAATTTCTTTTCGCTCGAGAATATGAGCCGCTTCTTTACGTGTGGATTTTTCAAAAAAAGCTTCACAGCGATCAGTTTTCAAAATGGTGCCGCCGCGCTGAATGATGTTGGCAACGCTTGAAGCGTAAAGCGGTTCAATCTGACCTTCTAGCAAACCTGAATAGCCCTTGTGTACTCCGTAAACTTGAATGTGCTGAGATATTCCGAATCGAACCACTGCGCGAATCGCAGCATTCATTCCTGGGGCATCACCGCCGCTGGTGAGTACTGCAATGGATTTGAGTTTTCTTTTGATGGGCAACAGGGGGAGTTCGATCATGGGAATAGATTTACCTTTCGGTAAATTATATTGTAGGCAGTAAACTTTTTCCAGTGACTTCTACTGGAATTTCGATGCCTATCAATTCACAGACTGTCGGCATGAAATCATTTAGCCCACCGTCTTTGAGTGCCTGCCGATCAGTTTTTGGCGCATTGGCCGAATTGGGCGCGATCCAAAGTGCCGGCACAGGGTTTAATGTGTGCTGGGTGTGAATTTGGCCATGTTCATCTTGCATTTCTTCAGCATTGCCGTGATCGGCAGTGATCAGAGTGTGGTAGCCATTTTTTTCGGCGGCACCGACTACTTGAGCTAGGCACTTGTCGAGAGTCTCCATGGCTTTGACGGCGGCTTGGTAGTTTCCGGTATGACCGACCATATCGGCATTCGCAAAATTCAGGAGCATGAAGTCGTACTGTTTCAGTGCGAGTCTCGTGGTCGCCTCATCTGCGATCGCATAGGCACCCATTTCAGGTTTAAGATCGTAGGTGGGAACATCTTTAGGTGACGGAACCAAAAATCGATCTTCACCAACATAAGGCGCCTCTCGGCCACCATTGAAAAAGAAAGTGACGTGCGCGTATTTTTCGGTTTCTGCGATTCGAAACTGCTTGAGTTTCTTTATTTCTAGCCACTCACCCATAATATTCTTAGAGTTCTGAGGCTCAAAGGCCGCTGAAAACTTGAAATTCTTGTCGTAGACCGTCATCGAGCAAAATGACGAAAGAGTGGCTACTCTTGACCGAGAGAACTGTGAAAACTGGGCGTCGGTCAGAGCATTCGTAATTTCTCTTGCACGATCTGATCGGTAATTAAAAAATAATACACTGTCACCTGGCTGAATGCAGGCACTCTTGTCGAGAACGATCGGTTCTAAAAATTCATCGGTCTTGCCCAGTGAATAAGATTTTTCGACCAGTTCTAGGGGTGAGCCCTTGGTTTCTTCGGTCTCACCGAGCATCGCGTGGTAGGCTTTTGATACGCGTTCCCAGCGGTTGTCTCGGTCCATGGCAAAGTAGCGTCCCGATATCGTTGCAATGTGAGCGCGACAAGTTGCCTGGTCAGAGAAGGTGGGGTGGTTGAGTAGTTGTCGCAGGTACTTCACGCCAGAATTTGGCGGCGTGTCTCTACCGTCGAGAAAAACGTGAACTGACACCCGTGGAATCGTTAGCTCTTGGCAAAGGTCTAAGAGTGCAAAGACGTGATCGATGTGCGAGTGAACACCACCGTCTGAGAGTAGTCCCATGAGATGCACTTGCCCCGTTTTTTCAGCGCCGGCTTTCAGATTGGCGCGAAGTACCGGGTTTGTGTAAAAGCTCTTATCCCGAATGGTTAGATTGATGCGGGTGAGGTCTTGAAAAATAATTCTGCCGGCACCTAAGGTCATGTGACCCACTTCAGAGTTTCCCATGATTTTGTCAGGCAGGCCAACGGCCTCTCCGTGGGTTAATATCTGAGAGTGAGGGTAGCGTTTCCACACATCTTTATAAAAAGGCATTTCAGCGTTTTCAACCGCATTAAAGGCCGACGATTTACCAAGTCCAAACCCATCAAGAACGATCAGTAACGTACGAGATTTTTGCATTGAGCCTATATTGTTCAACAGTTTCAACTTTTTTTCAAAAGGTCATTTTTTTTAGTTGAACCTTGGCAGCTTCTGCCTGAATTTTTTGGGCAATGTCAGGGGCTTGCATTGAGACTAGTAGACTCTCGGGCTCTCTACTAATCGCGGCCGGAGCCGCCATTTCTTTAGAGGCCATTTGCCGTACGTCGATCTGCTTCATTTCGGCGATGGTCGAAGATTGAGATGCTTGATTTGCCCCGATAAAATTGATTGCTGACATAGTTTTAGTCTCCCAAAGACACGATGATTAAAGTTTATGGGCGGTCGAAAATTCTTTCAACTGTGTCACTTCCAAATTCTTTCTAGAGTTTTCGTACCGAAAAGAGATTGTTAAAGTCATAAAGTTGGCACCTCAAAGTGCCGAAACGACAGGTGAGGATTCATGGCCCAAATGGGTAAGTGCTGGTCAAATAGGATTGCGGCAGTATTGACGTTGCCTTTAGCCGTGGCAGCTACGCTTAACCATGGCGTGTGTGATGCCGCTGGGCGGGTGCTTGTTAGGGGCGTTTGTAAGATCGATGCTTCACTCGACACGCGGTTTGCTTCTTACCCAGAATATGCAAAAATGGTCAACCAGTCGGTTAAGCTTCAGTTTGATGCAGCTTTTGAAAGAGAATCGGGCCCCCTGCACGCGTCAGCGCTGACACACTCATTTAATCAGAAGCTGCCGTATCAAAAGAAAATTCCGATTTCATTAGATCTTGCCCTACGTGAAGACATCAGTACGTCAAGCCACTCGGCGTTCGTGTGGAAAAACAGTAATCTTTGGATTCAATTTAACGTACTCAAACGTGACTTAAATGACGGTCGACTCACAGGGGCATGTATGGTCATTTTTGGTCCGAACAATAATCCGCCCATTTGGGGGAAATTTTCAGAAGAAACTGAACATCTTTCTGGGTTGTAGCGAGTCACTGGAGGAGACACATTTGGTATGAAAACAGTTTTTGAAGACATCGGCGGCAAAGCGGTCATTGCACGGGTTGCCAAGGTTTTCTATGACCTGGTTTTTCAAGATCCCTGGATTGGTCAATACTTTGCTGATGTGAAACAAGAAACGATTGAAGCGCAGCAAACCGATTTCATGACGCAAGCACTGGGGGGCCCGAAAGTCTATTGTGGTCGATTTCCGATTCCCGCTCATAAGCATATGTTCATTAGTGAGGAACTTTTTATTTATCGTGAAAATCTGGTAAAAAAAGCATTAGATGAGGTTGGAATTGCGCCACAGCTTCAAGAGGCTTGGCTTAATATTGATCGGGCATTCAAGAATGGAATTGTAAAAAAATCAGTTGATCAATGTGAGAAACGTTTCAATACTGACGAAATACTGAATTTTGAAAATCCAAAAATCAAGAAAGCTGCCTAATTGAGTGACGACAAGTTCACAGACAGAAAATGACAAGCAAGAACAATTCGAGATCGTAAACCTGAAAAATGGTCTTAAGAGTTTGCGTTCTTTAGCTAACCTCGAAACCTTTCACCCAGTGACTGGGCCTAGGGTTGAATCGCGAATTTTGTATGTCGAAAGTCAAAACTTAATCGAACGCTGGAGGGGGTCGACTACAGAGTTTGTGATTTGGGATGTTGGGTTTGGTGCCGGTGCGAATGTGACTGCAGTCATCGAGGCTATCGAGCAAGAGTTGAGCAAGGGTCAACAGTCGATGGCCAAACTGAGGCCGATTCGAATATTGAGTTTTGACCGATCAACAGCGCCAATTGAGTTTGCTCTTAAAAATGTTGATTCGCTTGATTACCTCAAAAATCACGAGGCCCATCTTTTAGAATTATTATCAAGTAGAAGGGTTCGATTACATCAGTTGATTGATTGGCAGCTTATCTTAAGTGATTTTTCTCAGCTAGTTTTTGTGTCGAACTCAAGCGATTGGGCTGCTCCTCACGCGATATTATTTGATCCGTATTCGGCATACAAAAATTCAGAAATGTGGAGTCTTGAACTGTTCACCGCCTTGCGTGGTTTTTTGCCGCAGAATGAAGTGAGTTTACTGACGAATTACACGCGTTCGACCTCGGTGCGCGTGACGTTGCTTCTGGCTGGTTTCTTTGTGGGGGTTGGTACTGAGGTGGGAGAAAAGAGTGAGACGACGGTGGCGAGTAATCAGTTGGCCGCTCTCTATCGGCCGTTAACGCGAGATTGGTTGAAGCGGGTTGAGTGTTCGCGCAATTCTGCGCCCATTCGAGCAAGTGGCCTAAAGAAAGATGTTCCGATTTCGAAAGAAGACTTCGCGAAGCTTCTGACTCATCCTCAGTTTTCTTGAGGGCTCGCACTTCGCTTTGTGGTTGGACAGTCTAGGTTGAATAGTTCAGTTGGTTACCAAAAGTACCTCCGCTGTGGCGGCAAGTGGAGGTCAGTCGTGGTAGCGAGTTCAGTGTGGCCATGAGAAATCAGCAATCACTGGCGGCGACTGATTTTCGGCAATTCACTCAACTGCCTTAGCCCTCGTTGTGATAGGGGTGGCCGCTGTTGACGGCAAATGCGCGAAACACCTGCTCGTACAAAACCACCCGAATGAGTTCGTGGTTGAGAGTTTGAGCGCCGAGGCTCAGTAGCTGGTTGGCTTTTTTTCTGGCTGAGTCAGAAAACCCAAGTGAACTACCGATGCAAAAACAGAGGTGCGAAACAGAAGACTCATTTTTTTCTTGAATCAGTTTGGCCCACTCGAGGGTTCTTAGGTTTTTTCCGCGTTCGTCTAGAAAAATAACCCACCTTCGCGCCGTTGAATTGGCTTCGATTTTATCAAAGAGCAGGGTTTCTTCGAGTGATTGATTTTTCGCGCGCACCGCCTCTGATTTTTCAGTAACGCTCATCGATTTTAGTTCAAATATTTCTACTGGTGTTTGGCTCGCAAGCGCTTTTTGGTAATAGGCAGCAGCCTCAGGGAGGCCCTGGGTCTTGAGTTTTCCAAAAACATAGAATTGCACTTTCATAAGACTGCACTTTCGATGTCTATCTTCAAGCCTGACCGCACGATGGCTCAAGCCTGACTGACCGCCTTCGGCGGTCAGTTATAGTTTTCAGAAGAGCCAGAAGAGCTCGAAGTGTAGTACTCTGGTGGTACCTTCACCTTTGGAGCTTCGGACCACAGTGTCTCAAGGTCGTAGTACTCGCGAAGCGCGTCTAAGAAAATGTGAACAATGACATCGCCAAAGTCCATGAGTATCCAGCGCCCCTCGCCGTAGCCCTCAAGAGCCAGAAGGTCATAATTTTGAATGCCCATTTGGCTTTCAACTGAATTGGCAATGGCCTGAACTTGTCGTTCTGATTGGCCGCTGCAAATTACAAAATAACCCGTGAATGAGGACAGTTCATTAAGGTCTAGAATTTTCAGATTCTCAGCTTTTTTGTCGAGAGCGGCCTTGGCGCAAAGTAGGGCCCGATTTTTCGAGACTTCTTCATCGGTCAAAACTTTAGGCGCCGTCGTGGTTTGAGTTTGTTTCATAAGCATTTGTTAGTTCCCCTATCATAAAATGGTAAGCGCTTCAAATATTCTAAAAGCTCGCTTCCGAGCTTGTTTACGTCAAGTTCACCGGATTTTTCGAAGTTTTCTCTGATTTCAGTTGAGCTGGCTGCCATCGCGTCGGTCTCACAAAAAGCGAGTCGAGTTTTGTGGACGGTTTCAAAATTTGGTCCACCTGTTTTACCAGCTTCGCTATCAGAAAGTGTACGCGTGAGCCAGCCTTCGCTAAAAGCACGGCTAATCGCTTCTTTTACTGACTCCCGATCAGCGCCTGACGAACGACGTGACGTGTCTCTTGAGTTTTCGATCTTATTTTCTGGCTTTCTCATCAGCACGATCCAATGACAAAGGCCGAGAACTTCAGGAAATCGAAACCAATTTTTAAACTGAGTAAACTGATCAATTCCGATTGCAAAGGCAATCGGTCCGTATTTAGGTCGCAACCACTCGAGCGAATTAAAGGTGTAGCTTGGATTTCGGTTACCCAGTTCAGATTCGTCGATGAGCAGCTGGTTTGAATGGATTTCACTCTCAAATAGAATTTTGATCGCCTCAAGTTTTTGAGCTGAATCGAGCCACGAGTTTTTTTGCAATCCAACCCGAAGGGGGGTTTTTGAGTTAGGCAGTATGACAACCCGTTTCAAGCCAGGTTGTTTAAGTAGCCCAAGCGAACCGGTTTTATGGCCTAAGTGTGGCGGGTTAAAATTGCCGCCAAAAATGCCGGTCAGTTCGCTCCAGCTAGAGAAAGGCTTGGTTGATGAGAAAGGTCCTGACATAGACTTTGAAAATCACTTTCGATTAAGCATTACGCCGAAGACTGGGGTCGTCAGGCAGTAGCGCTTTTGGCTTAGAATGGTCAGATTCAGCATTGGCCTGATCTTTTGTGGGGTCGCGTCTCAGCGACAGCATTCCGGTTTCTTTATTGAATCTCGAAATCTGGTTTCTTCTGGCCTTAACGTATTTCAAAACTTCAAAAGCGAGTTCGTTTACGCCTTTGCCGCTAACTGCCGAAATCACGTAAGGTTCGCCAGCTTCTGGGCTGACTCCGCGAAGGCTAGCAAGTCGAGTTCGAATCGATTGCCGTGCTCTTTCAAGAAGTTCTTCGTCAGCCTCGAGAACGTCGCCTTTATTGATGACAACAATTTCTGGCTTGTGAAGTAGCGCTTCGTTAAATAGGCCAAGCTCTTTTCGAATGACCTGATAGCGGTCGACGAGGTGTTCTAGGGCCACTTCGGTTGAGTTATCACCCGGAAGGGTGAGTTCTTCGAGTAGGTGAGTGCCATCGATCATGTGCACAAAAACGCTGGTGCGTTCGATGTGTTTGAGAAATTTGTGTCCGAGGCCATAGCCGCGATGCGCGCCTTCTATTAAGCCCGGAATGTCAGCGACTACATAGGACTCGCCTAATTCTTCGCCTAGCGAAACCACACCCAAGTTTGGAGTGAGGGTTGTGAAAGGGTAATCGGCAATTTTCGGTCTGGCTGCCGAAATTCTCGAAATCAGGGTCGACTTGCCGGCATTCGGAAATCCAATTAATGCGGCGTCGGCCAAAAGTTTCAGCTCGAGAGTTAACGAAATCGACGTACCTTCTTCGCCGGGCTGAGCAAACTTTGGAGCTTGAAATGTTGAACTCACAAAGTGTGCGTTGCCTTTGCCACCACGGCCGCCACTGCAGGCTTGCCAGCGTTCGCCTGGGATCTCGAAATCTTTAATGATTTCGCCAGTTTCAGAGTTTTTCAAAATTGTTCCGACTGGAATTTTGATTTCAATGTCGAGCCCATCTTTACCTGATTTGTTCGATCCTGAGCCGTGCATACCGGCTGGGGCGTTGTAGATACGCTTGTAGCGAAAATCTTGCAGAGTAGAGAGTTGCTCTGATGCTACGAAAAAAACGTCGCCGCCATCACCGCCATCGCCCCCATCAGGGCCTCCGCGGGGAATGAATTTTTCTCGTCGAAAACTGATGCATCCGGGGCCACCTTTTCCGGCTGAAACACTAATTTTTGCTTCGTCAATAAATCGCACAGGTCGACCGCCTTAATATTTAAATTATTCTTATTTAAGAGACTTCTGTAGAGCTCTTTTAGATAAAAGACAAGAAAAAAGCCTAAGACACTTTCGCGCTTAGGCTTTTCACTTTATCAATATTTTTGACTAATAACTGATCGGCTGACGAACGTTAAGCTGCCGGATAAACCGAAACCTGTTTACGTTTTTTATCAAATCTTTCGAATTTGACCACGCCATCCATCAATGAATAAATTGTGAAGTCGCGACCTAAGCCAACATTTTTGCCGGCATGGAATCGTGTGCCCACTTGGCGAACCAGGATTTCACCGGTCTTAACCACTTGGCCACCGAAACGCTTCACGCCGCGCATCTTAGGATTACTGTCGCGTCCGTTCTTGGAACTACCACCAGCTTTTTTATGTGCCATGACTCAAAACTCCGCCCTTATAGATAAGTGATTACTTCGCGCTTTTAGCTGGCTTAGCCGCTTTGGCGACTTTGGCAACTTTAGCATCTTTGTCGGCTGCCTTAGCTGCCGCTGCCATTCTCACGCGAGAACCTAAAATCTTAGGATGACGCGGAGGGCCCTTCGGAGTCAACTGGGTTGTGAAAGAAGCTAGTTTAGCTTTTTTCTCTTCAGCGGTCAGAGCGGCTTTATCGCCAGCGCCTGAAGTAACTGAAGTCACCAAAAGTTGAGTTTGAAATTGTCTGTGACCCTGAGTACGGCGGTACTGTTTTCGTCTCTTCATCTTAATGATGAGGACTTTCTCGCCGCGACCCTGTCCGACAACTTCGCCTTCGACTTCAGCGCCGTTGACAAAAGGTTTGCCTAGAATAATCTGGGATTTCTCGTTCGCTGAAGCTGCTTGCTTTGATACCAAAAGAATTTGGCCAAACTTCAAAGAAGCTCCAACATCGCCGTCGAGCTTTTCGACTTGAACGACATCACCTGGTTGAACTCGATACTGTTTTCCACCTGTTTCAAACACTGCGTACATAGAATCGGCAAGTTGCACGACAATGGATTAGGTGTCAAGCCTTGAGTTTGTGTGCACGCAAAAGAAGTTGCGATTGTTCTTTTCTGCTGGTCTCGACTAGGTCTTTGTAGGCACGAGAGTGGGGGTGCGATGACTTTCGGTAAGCCTCTTTACCGTCGACTACCGTCAGTTCGATCTGATTCGACGTTGATGCATAGACTAGGTTCGATAGAATTTCAGACCCTAATTTTTCGGGATTTTTCAAAGAGGCCAATGAAGAAAAGTTCTGAATCGAGTTCATGTTGATTGCAAAGAAATCAGCTTTTTTACCGACTTCAATCGACCCAATTTGATCTTGCCAGTGAAGAGCTTTTGCGCCACCCAGGGTTGCCAAATCTAGGGCCTCTTGGGCTGAAAGAGTGGTTGGTCCCAGGGCCGGTTTGTGAATGAGAGCGGTTAGTCGCATTTCGTCAATGCCGTTTAGGCGATTATTACAAGGCGCGCCGTCTACCCCGAGGGCGACATTTATCTTTTCGCGCAGCAGCCGGGGGATGGGGGCAATTCCTGAAGCAAGCTTAAGATTTGAGCTCGGGCAATGAGCAACGCTTGAGCCAGAGGCCTTCAAAATAGAAATCTCGTTCTGAGATAGCCAGACGCAGTGTGCCAAAACAGACCGTTCGGTGGTGAGTCCCAAGCTTTTCAAAAATTCGATATTTTCTTTACCCGTTAGCCTTCGCACTTCAGCGACCTCACGGGTGTTTTCGCTAGTGTGGGTATGAATGATCGCGTCGTGGTGCTTTGAAAGTCTCGCAACTTCAGAAAGAAGCTGGTCAGTACAGCTCAATACGAAGCGCGGAGCAAGCGATGCGCGGATGCGGTCGTTCTCTGTCTGGTTGAATCGTTGTATGAGGTCGGTGGCTTCTTTTAGTGCGGCCTGGGTGTCTTCGCAGAGGTAGCTTGGGTTGCGCTCAGGGTGGTCCATCAGGCATTTGCCGATGTTTGCTCGAATGCCTGTAGCTTTGGCAGCTTCGAACAGGACTTCGGTGTGGCGAATGCTGCCCATGTCGAGAATGCAAGTGGTGCCCGACGCGAGAAGTTCGGCAATGCCAAGGTAGGCACTGCAGTGCATCGATTTTGCTGTATGAACGGCCTCAAAGCGCCAAATGTACTTACCTAACCAGTCAAGCAGGTCAACATCGTCGGCCATGTTTCTGAAAAGGGTTTGGCAGAGGTGCAAATGAGCTTGAACTAGTCCGGGCACGATTACCCAGTCTTGCGCTTGAATTCGTTTTGCTTTGTCTTTAGGGGGGATCGTCTTTGAAATTTTCGAAAAA
Organism: Oligoflexia bacterium; assembly: GCA_903895855.1. Lineage (GTDB taxonomy): Bacteria > Bdellovibrionota > UBA1018 > UBA1018 > UBA1018 > CAITVN01. The sequence goes on from CAITVN010000130.1 coordinate 21,378, forward strand.
ATGCCGTCTTCAACTAAGAGGTGGCGTCGAACGATTTCTCGTTTTGCGTTTTGAGTGACGACGATTGCGCCCTCGATCCAATAGCGACTGGCGATAGGTTTTGCTTGAAAAAATGGGGTGAGTTTCATTTTTTGAGGTGTTTTGAAGTAAACGCCTGAGGGAGTAAGTCTTTCAAGCGAAATTTCAGTTTCTTGCCTTTCGGGTTGATGTCGATAATCGGGGTGTTGGGGCCGCCAAACTCAGCAATCACTTGTCGGCAAATGCCACACGGAGGCCAGGGCGGGCTGGCGTCGGTAGCGACGACGATCGCCAGAATCTCGAATTTCTTACCTTCGGCCGCTACTGCCGAGCAGATGGCCGTTCTTTCGGCGCAGATCGTGCCGCCGTAGCTTGAGTTTTCGACGTTGCAGCCCGGATAGATTTTGCCAGACGTCGAGATGACGGCGGCTCCCACCTTCACTTTACTATAAGGAGAGTGCGCGTGAAATCGCGAATTCAGCGCCACAAGTGCAGCTTTTTCGATCAAATCTTCGGGGTGCATTGCTGCTAAATCGACCGACGGCTTCGCTTGCTTCTTGTGAGAACTTTTCTTAGAATTTTTCTTGGCTGAAGGCATAAGTCAAAATCCTACGCCGAGTTTGCGCTCGAATCCAGCATTGGAATCACTTTTGACAATAATTGTGTGAGCGATGACCCGGCCGCTTTCGAAGTGTCGATCACTTCTTGGTGTGAGAGCTTTTGTGGAGACAAGCCTGCAGCGAGATTGGTGATGCAACTCACGCCAGCAACTCGAACACCCAGGTGATTGGCAGCAATCGACTCAGGAACCGTCGACATGCCGACGGCATCAGCCCCGAGAGTGCGCATCATTCGTACTTCAGCTGGAGTTTCGTAGGTCGGCCCAATCAGGCCCGCGTAGACGCCCAGGTGATGGGTGATTTTGAGTTCTTCAGCCGACTGCTTGAGCGCGGCGACGCCTTCTTTGAAGTAGGCTTCAGAAAGGTCAGGAAATCTTGGGCCCAGCTCTTCGAGGTTTGGACCTTTCAGTGGGTTGTCACCCATGAGGTTTAGGTGATCATTAATGATCATGAGATCGCCCGGACGGTAGCGAGTGTTGATGCCTCCGGCTGCATTGGTGAGAAGTAAGGTGTGAATGCCGAGTGCGCAGAGTACGCGAGTTGGAAACACGACTTGTGCCATTGAATAGCCTTCGTAGTAATGAAAACGGCCCTGCAGGCAAACAATCGGAATCGACGAAAGCGTACCCAGGACCATTTTTCCGGCGTGACCCTCAATCGAGGTTCCAAAGAAATGGGGAATATCGGTGTACGGAATGTGGGTGGGGTTTTCAATCAAGTCAGCAAGTGAGCCGAGTCCAGAGCCTAGAACGAGGCCAATACGAGGTTTGTGCTGCGTTTTCTTTTGTATGAAATCAACTGATTCTCGAAGTTGATTGAAGAAACGATTCGAACTTTCTTTGCGGTCAAGGGTCACAGTCAACGCTCCTTTTTTGGGCGGGTCATTTTTATAAAGCTAGAGTTCGCATAGTATCGCTCTCTGTAGCTACAGATCTTTTTGTTTGGCCAACTGAATTAACTGAGTCAGTTCAACTTTATTTTAAGACTTCAATCACAAGCTTTGGTGTGGGCTTTCTAGAGGTAGAGAGTTCGATCGCATGTGAGAGGTTCGATTCAATTTCTTTTAGACAGGTTGGGGTGCAAGTTTTCGCGTCGTAAATAATAGTCACTAATGACTCACCCGGCTTAACTTGTGATCCTAATTTTTTATGAAACAAGAGCCCCACGCCACCATTGACTTGATCTGAGACCTTCATTCGGCCGCCGCCTAAACGAATGAGGCACTCGCCGATGTCTTGAGTCTGCATTTTTGAGACGAAGCCCTTTTTCTTGGCGCTGATCGTGAAGTGTTTGAGGTGATACTTGTTCAGCAGTGCCGGTGCAATTTTTTCTTCGCTCAGTCGAAAAATCGAATCGTCGCCGCCTTGAGCTTTCACCATTTTTAAGAAAATTTCTTTCGCAGAGCCGTCGTCGAGTTTCTTTTGTGCCAGTCTTCTTGCGTCGGCCGTCGAATGCGAGATTTTCGCTACTTCGAGCATGTGTGCGGTAAGCTGAATGGTGAGCTCTCTTAAGTCACTAGAGCAAAAGTCGCCTTCCCAGGGAAGTAAGTGTTTACCTGATAAAATTTCAAAGCACTCGATGACTTCAATGGCATTGCCGACGGCGTAGCCCAATGGTTGGTTCATGTCTGAGAGAACTGCTCGAATCGGAAGTCCGAGTTTTTTTCCAACCTGAACGAGGGTTTTCGCCAATTTTCTCGCCTGGTCTTTCGTTTTCATGAAAGCTCCCGAGCCTACTTTCACATCGAGCACGAGACCATTGGCGCCTTCAGCTATTTTTTTAGACAAAATGCTCGCACAGATGAGCGGAATGCACTCGACCGTGCCCGTGACATCACGAAGGGCATAGAGTTTTCGATCAGCCGGAGCAATCGTTTTGGATTGCCCGATCATGGCGGTGCCAACCTCTTTCAAGACGCTGTCAAATTCAGAGCGGCTGAGTTGAGTGTTGAAGCCTTTGATGGTTTCTAGTTTATCGAGAGTGCCGCCTGTGTGGCCAAGGCCTCTGCCCGACATCATCGGAACTTTCAAGCCGCATGCGGCCGCGAGCGGAGCAAGAATGAGGCTGACTTTATCGCCGACTCCTCCGGTTGAATGTTTGTCGATTTTTTTTCCGGAAATTGAAGAAAGATCGTATTTTTCGCCGCTCTCAACCATCGCGCGGGTGAGTTCAACGGTTTCGTTGAGGGTCATTCCTTTTAGGTAAGTGGCCATGAGTAAGGCTGACGCCTGGTAGTCTGCGAACTCGCCGGTCATGAGGTTTTCTATGAAATAGCGAATTTGCTCTTTTGAGAGTTCTTTGCCGTCACGTTTAGTTGAGATTACCTGGCTTGGTGTGAACATTTGATTTAATCGGTATCGAGAGTGGGCTGTTGGTGTCAACAACGAGTTGTGTCTTCGTGTAAAAACTCGCGGCGGCGTTGCTGTTGCTGTTGCTGTTGCTGTTCGGGCCAAGTTTCGAGGTGGGGGTGCAGCGGGCGGTTAATTGGGTAGGCGCACTCAGTACTGGGCGATTCAATGGTTCGGTTATTGAGGGCTTCGCTTGGTACTTAGAGTTATGGGGTAAAATGACTCAGTGGACTTGAGGCCATTTAAAAAAAACCGTCGGTTTTGGTTGGTAATCATTCGTTGGGACCTTTTAGGTTCGTGTTTAGTGGGCTCGTGTGCCGATCTTTTTCTCAGCCTGCTGCAAATTATGGGAGCGGCACAGAACTCGTAAATTGCTGATATTATTTGTGCCATTTAGGGCTAGCGGAACTTCGTGGTCAATTTCAAGAGCGTAAGTAGAGGTGCAGCGATGTTCATTAAATCTGTATTCGCACCGGCCACCTGCTAGACTGAATAGTTTGCGTCGAAGGTGTACTGATAAATAGGCCCGCTTTCGAGGTAACTGTTTTCTCAAGGCTGATAGCCGACTCAGGACATCTGAATAACTAGTCGTCATCGTTACCGCCAGCGGGGCGGTGGAAGTGGTTGTGCAGCTGATTTTTTCGACGACTAGTGTTTTGTTGGTTGGCAAGGTCGATGCCGAGGTAGCGACACCTGAGTGTGTTGAGTTAGATGCTGTTTCAGTTTGGCTATTTTCAATTCCGGCTTTTTTTGTGAGTCGCGTTAACGCTTCTGTCGCAAGCAATTCAGTCAATTCGGCGAGTGTCGCATTGGGGATTTTATGCGCGATCAACCCTCTGATCTTTTGCAATTTTTGATACAACTCGTCGCTCACCACGAATTTGAGTTCGTGATCTTTTTTCGCTGAAACTATCTTAACCCTTTCAGTGGGCAGTGCTTCAGGTGATATTTCATAAAGCTTTGCTTGAAGCTTTCGGTGAGACGATGCCATTGCTTTTGAAATGAGTTCACTGGGATTGCTGGGTGGGATTCCCCTCTTTTTTTGTGCGAGAATAAATGATTGAAGCGCGGTTACGTTCGATAAAGACAAATCGCCTGATGCTATTGCCTCTTTTGTTGTGACCTTTTCGTTATCGGTCAGACGCTGTACGAACCTCATCGCAGAAATTCGCCGCTGTGCTGAGCCCTCGCTTAATTTTAGATATTTTGTGCAAAATTCCCACATTGAGCTAAATCCGATTTCGGCAAATAGTCTTCTGTCTTGAATTTCTTCAAGATGAGAAATCAATAGAACTGTGATTCGCCGTTCTTCGGCCGCGAGGCCCTTTGTTTGCGAAAGCAACTCATCGGAAGGTAGCGATTTGAGTTCGCGTGAAAAGTTAGAAGTTGAATCGGGATTTTTCATAAAACTATTTTGTTAATCAATTATTTGCAGTGAGATGTAGTTTCTGTCGGTGCTTGTTGTTTGCTCTAATAATTGAATAATTGGCTTAAATCAAGCTATTTTTTGAATTTTGTTACTTTGTTTGATATTTTTTTGAGTGGTCGTGTTGGGCTATAAAAATTCTAGAGTGCGTGGCTAGTTTGGTTATCAACAGTTAATTGAGGGTGCGCTTTCTGTCAGTCACCGCCACTGCGATAGTTGCCGCCACTGCGATAGTTGCCGCCACTGCGATAGTTGCCGCCACTGCGATAGTTGCGCACGCTCACGCCTGAATTTTTGTGATTTTTACAGCTTTCACTAGTCGTTGAATTTCGCTCGCCAGGGCAAGCTGAGTGCCGCTGGCTTCGGCAGTGGCAGCTCCGGCAGCAAGGCCCCACTTGAGCATTTCGGACAAGGCCGGGGGCAGCGACTGCGGGTCTTGAATTCGGGATGGGGATTTTATTTTGTGTGGCCGTTTTTGTTGTCGTGGTTTGCGCGGCAACGAGTTCATAAAAAGTTTTTCAATGTCATCGCCGCAGAAAATGCGTTGCTGAAAGAGTTGCGTGGCCATCGCACCAACCATCGAGTCGCCGGCTCCAACGGTGCCTCTTGCTTTAATTTTTGGTGCCTTCGCAAACCACGATCCCTGCGCCGAGACGAGAATAGCGCCGCGGTCGGCTAACGACACCACAACTAAGTGAGCGTGTTCGAGTAGAGTCTTTGCTCCTTCGCAAATTGCCTGATCAGTCTTGAATTTTCGACCGGCGTATTGTTCGAGTTCGGTTTGGTTAGGTTTGACGAGTAAGTATTTGACCTTAGATTTGAATGCCCACGCGTAAGATTTCGCCGGCACATCAAGTATCACTCCGACTCCGGCCTGGTCGGCAATTCTCGCCATTTTGCCGTGAAAAGACTCAGAACAACCTCGAGGCAAGCTGCCGCCAATCAAAAGCAGTGACTGAGGTTTGAGTTGAGAAATTTTCTGACCGAGAGCCTCAATCTCTTTTGTAGTTACCTGAGGGCCCGGAAACGTGAGTCGTGTTTGTTGGTGAGTTCGGTCATTCGAAACGGTGACATTGATTCGCGAAAGTCCCGCAATTTGAATAAAATCGCACAACACCGCTTCTTTTTTTAAAAGCCCGCGAATTTCATCGCCCGTGCTGCCGCCAATAAACCCCAGAGCGACCGACTTGAACTTCAGGCGCTTTAGCCGAATTAATCGCGTGATGATTCGAGAGGCGTTGATACCGTTACCGCCGGGGTCTCGGTTTTCAGAAAAAACATAATTTTTTTCGTTCGGAATGATATCTTTTGCGTGCCCAGAGACATCAAGAGCGGGGTTGGGAGTCAGCGTGTAGATGGGCATAGCTTGAAAACCTCGGTGTCATCGTAATGGTAACGGTAACAGTAACGGTAAACGCCCAGCAAAAGGGCTTCTTCAGTTGTGACCAAATAGTTCTTTCAAAAACGACTTACCCGCAAACGGAATTTTGCCCATGAGCGCATCGGCGATCGTAGCCCCCACATCAGCAAACGTGTCTCGCACGCCAAGCGAAATCGCGCCACCGGCAGGCTGTGAAGGCGAGTAAGCCACGACCGGAATGAACTCACGCGTGTGATCAGAACCGCGGTAAGTCGGGTCATTTCCGTGATCAGCTGTTAAAATCAGCAAGTCATCAGCGCTCATCTTTTTAAAGATTGTCGCGAGCGCAACATCGAATTCTTCAAGTGCTCGGCCGAACCCAACGACATCCCGGCGGTGTCCGTAGAGCATGTCAAAGTCGATGAGGTTGCAAAAGATCAGCCCCGATTTTGTGGCGTCGAGTTGTTCTAATAGAACGCGAATGCCATCGGTATTGCCTTTAGTATCGATATTTTTTGAAACGCCCTGATCGGCAAAAATATTGGCGATTTTGCCTACTCCCAGTGTGTGAACTTGGTTTTCGACTAAGTAGTCGAGAAGTGTTTTTGTTGGCGGTAGTTGTGAATAGTCTTTGCGGTTGTAGGTGCGTTTAAAGGGCACTTGTTCGTTTGGATTACCAACAAAAGGTCGTGCAATGACTCGACCGATGCCCAGTTCGTCACAAAGTTTTCGAGCTGATTTGCAAATTTTGTAGAGACGCTCTAAGCCAAACGCCGTTTCGTGGGCAGCTACCTGCCACACACTATCAGCGCTGGTGTACACGATGGGTTTTTGGGTCGCCATGTGTTCAAGGCCATACTGCTCGATGATTTCAGTGCCACTTGCTGAGCAGTTGCCTAAAATTCCGGCGAGATCGTTTTCTTTGATCCAACGCTCTAAAATTTCTTTTGAGAAACCATCGGGGTAGGTTTGAAACGGTTCGATGACTGGAACTCCGGCCATTTCCCAGTGCCCGGATGTGGTGTCTTTGCCACCAGAAAGTTCACGTGCTTTGCCGTAAGCACCCATGCCTTCGCCAGCCTTCAATGCGGGAGAGCCTGTCACTTGTGTGAGGTTACCAAAACCTAACTTGCATAAATTCGGAATTTTCAGACTAGCATTTGATGCCTTCGAAAATTCTCGAGCGAGATTGCCTAGGGTATCTGAGCCCACGTCTTTGAATTTCGCGGCATCAGGGGCTTCGCCGACTCCGAGTCCATCCAAGACAATCCAAATCACTCGATCGATTTTCGCTTGTTTATCTGACGCCATAGACTTGAGGTATCGGCTGTGTGAGCAGGCATGTCAAGTGGGTTGGTTTGGTTAGTTTTCTTAATTTCGTGAGTGGCTTTGAATTAGAAAATGCTGTTTTTCGGTGACTAATCGACCCTCGCTTTTTGAAAAAACCGCCAAAAACACTGTGGGTAAGATTTTCAGTCTATCCCTTTTTTTAATTTTTGGGTAAGCTGCAGCTAGATAGGTTAGGTCTAAAGAAGTAAAGGTCGCGTTGAAGTGTTCTATCCGATGAACAGTTTTCGCGTAACAAACCTGTCGAGATTCACGGTTTTTAGCGGTCGATAAGATTGAGTATAAAGTTTAGAATCTGTAGGAATATTGTAGGTTTAGGATTGAAATTTTTTTTATTAACATGGCTGGCGGTCGGAACTTTTACAGGTTCGCTCTTTGGAGGAGACGCCGCTGCCGAAACAAGTATTATTGAGACCATGGGCGTCAGTATCGCCGTGGGAGCAGTTTTAGGAGCATCAACTTTGCCCTTTTACGATCAACCAGGTCAACACGCGAGCAATATAGCGTATGGAGCTTCTCTGGGTGCAGCCGTTGGAATCGGCTTGCTGATCTACGGGTATACAAATAAAGACTCTGAATCGGGTGATGGCTATGGCCTCGCTAGATTTGGAGGGCTTAAGCAAAAGAACGCCTTGGGGCGAAGAACCCTGGTGACTCCTCATCTGCAGTTAAATCAAACTTCCCGAGGTAATTGGGATCCCGCTGTGTGCTTGTCTTTGGTCTCTCTCAATTAGAGAGGGAATAAATGGCTAACGAACTCATTATTAATTCATCACTTTCAGAAACACGCATTGTGCTGATGGAAGGCGGAGAAATTCAGGACTTGCTCATCGAGCGAGTTTCAGAAAAAGGCATCGTAGGAAATATCTATAAAGGCCGTGTGACCCGAGTGTTACCGGGTATGCAAGCGGCGTTTGTCGATATCGGCTTAGAAAAAGCTGCTTTTCTTTATGTCGACGACATTTTTATGCACTCAGAGGTTTTTGACGAAGAAGTTGAAACCGAAGAAGTTTTTGAAAGGCCTCAGGGGCAGATAACGCCACAGAGCGCGCAAACTGGGTCGTCGGTCGGAGCTGACGGCACGGTCATGCAGGCTCCTTCAGGGGGTGTGATTCGGCCGGTAATTCGACCTGTTGATCAGTCGCAGGTTGTGAATGTGAGCGATGGAGAGGTGGTGGCCACCGATTCTTTGGCTCCTTTAGGAGTTGAGGGGGCAAATGCCGAAAGTAGCATGCTGCCTCACTCGGGCGAGTCGCTTGAGTCTCAGCCAAATAATTTGTCAGATACTCAGCGTGATGCCTCGGCAAGCTCTGTAGAAGTGCCATCTGAATTGAGTGGTCATGTTGAACACGATGCCCGCCTAGCGCAAGCCGGTGCTCGAACTTCATTTGAGCGAGAAGAAGAAGAGTTTTCTGAATATTCGCGTGAAGAATACGACGAAAGAGACTCTGAAAAAGAGTCGGATGAAGAGTCCGATGAAGAGTCCGATGATGAAGACTCTGACGAAGAATCAGATGATGGCGATGATGAACAAGATTCAGAAGAGTCAGACGAAGAATCAGACGATCGGGATTCTGACGAAGACGAGGGTGACGAAGACTCTGACGAAGACGGAGATGAAGATTCAGAAGAAGAGTCTGAAGACGACTCGGAAGATGAAGAAGGGCTGGCCGGCCGATCTGCTGAGGGAGCTAGCGAAGAGAGTAGCCATCAAAACCCAGAACAATCAGTGACCGCTGAGTTTCAGGGTGACCCGTCGGGTGTAGTTCAGTCTTCGGGCGAGGCACGCATAGTGATTTCGTCTGAAGCTCAAGGTACCCTCAATCTTCCGCAAGGTAAGCAGTTTGCAGGTCGAAAAAGATTTCGTCGTGGCCGCAGGGGCGGTAGAAATCGCAAAAAAGATTTTCAAAATTCAGGTGAACCCACCGCTCAAGGCAGAGTGGTTGATAGCACCCAGGCTGGTTCATTTTCTGCGGGATTTCCTAGTGGATTTAATGAAACAGTAGGCGATCACGGTGACCTCGAGTCTGATCGAACACTGATGAGCCGAGAAGCTGATTTTGCTGATGCCTCGGGTTCAATCGTTGGTGAAGTCGGACGTCCGACCATTATGCCCCTAGGGCCCGATCAAGATCTGGCATCGATTAGAAGACAGAGTTTTGAAGCAAGCCAATCAGGCACTGGACAAGTCAAAGGCGGTTCAAGGCAGCCGCGACCTGAATTTAAGCAACAACGGTCGCGTGACCGTAGAATTCCTTCGAAAGAGAAGTCGGTACGCGGTTATCGAGCTCCGGTTAATATTCAAGATTTGTTGAAAGAAGGCCAAGAAGTTCTTGTTCAAGTTGCGAAAGATCCTATTGCAACTAAAGGTGCAAGGTTAACGTGTCACATCTCGCTTCCGGGTCGGCACTTGGTTTGTATGCCTACGATCAATCATGTTGGGGTTTCACGACGCATTGAGCGCGACGATGAGCGCAGAAAATTGCGTGACTTTGTTGAGCGCAATCGACCTAAGAACCTCGGCTTCATTGTGCGCACTGCTGGCGGTAAGGCTCAGTCTGAAAAGCGCATTAAGCAAGACGTTGATTATTTGGCTGAACTTTGGACCGAAATTAAAACGAAGGCGGCTGAAGTTTCTGCGCCTGCCATCGTATACGAAGATCTGAACCCCGTACTGCGCACCATTCGTGACTGGGTGAATGATGATACCGATAAGGTCATCGTTGATTCGAAATACCATTTTAATGAGATGCAACGGTTCGTCGGGCGTTTCATGCCAAGCCTCAAGCAAAAAGTTGAGCTGTATCACGGCGATATTCCGATTTTTGACGCTTACAATATTTCAACCGAGCTCTCGCGAGCCCTTGAACGAAAAGTTTGGCTGAAATCGGGCGGCTATATCGTCGTTGATCAGGCAGAAGCTTTGGTCGCCATTGATGTGAACACCGGGCGCTTTGTTGGTAAGAAGAACCTTGAAGATACCATTTTGAAAACGAATCTCGAAGCGGTGCAAGAAATTGCTTACCAACTCAGGCTTCGTAACTGCGGTGGTATCATTATTCTCGATCTGATCGACATGGAACGAGAAGAAAATCGCCAGCGAGTTTATCGAGCACTTGAAGATGCTTTGAAAAAAGACCGAGCTCGGCCGACGATCATGAAAATTTCAGATATCGGGCTAGTTGAGATGACTCGAAAACGAACGAGAGATACCTTGATTCGTTCGCTCTGTGAGCCTTGTCAGCATTGTGAAGGTAAGGGATTCTTAAAGAGTAAAAAGACGGTGGCGTTTGAAGTGCTTCGAGAAATTGAGCGCGTAGGCCTTGATCGCGACAGCACTAAAATTCTCATTCAGGCACATAGTGATGTGATCGATATTTTGGCAATTGACGAAAAAGATGCGATTGATCAGCTAGAACGGCGTTATCGTAAGCAGATCTATTTGCAAGCGGTGCCAGATAATCATCCTGAACAATTCGAAGTCAGTTTAGAAAAAGGCGATCGCCCAGAACGCAGCAACGATCGCATGCGTGAGAAAAATCAAGAGCGCACACGTGATCGATTTAGAGATCGGGGTCGTGAGAGAAGTAGTAGTCGCGACTCGCGTGACTCAGACGACTCGGCTGGTCAGAAAACAACAGGTGTGATCACTCCGGTTGCTCAGTTGCCTCAAGGGGCAGTTGATCAAACGGGTGAGTCTTTTGACCAAGGTGAAAGTGATTTTGCCGATGCTGGCGGTCCGCTTCCCAATGATGGAATTGAAAATTTTGAGGGACAAGCCGGTGAGCCTGGTTCAGAAATCATCGGAGACGGAGTTTCTCCGGTTCAAGTGATTTCACCCCAAGGGGCTTCAGGTGGAAGGCGAGACGTTAATCGAAAAGGTCGATTTGATAAACGCGATGGCCGCAGAGGTCGTAGAGATCGAAATCAAAGAGGTAGTCCTCGCAGTGGTGTTTCGGTAGGCCCGGTTCCTCGAATTCAACCTCTGTCGGGTGAGCCAGGGGGCGAGCCAATGCCTGAAGGTGAAGGACAAGGTGGGTACACTCAAGGTGCTGAGCCAGGCAATCAACTCGGTGGCCAACCGGGTAATTCAGGCGGCAATCAGTACGAAGATCAACAGAACTTTTACGAAGATCAATACGGCAACTCGTCGGGCGGAAATGGACAGGCCGGCATTCCGGCCAGCCCCAGCGACGACTTTGACAGCGAAGAAGATCGTCTGGCATTCGTTCGTGCGCAAGCTGCGCAAGATGCGGCCTTGGCGGGCCTGAGTAATCCTGATTTCAATGGCAATCGTGCGCAAAATAATCAGAACCGACAAAACCCGAGAAATCGCGGTGGAGGCGGTAGAAATGGTCGCTGGCAGGGACGTAACGGTCGTGGTTCACGAGGCGCTCAAGGTAATGCGCAAGGCGGGAATCCTCAAGGCGGAGGTGGCGGGATGAATCGTCAACCCAGTCGTGGCGGTCCGCGATTTCAGAATGAAGCCGTTGGAAATGCGGTGGGTGTAGCCCCCAGGGCTGAACCACAAGCCGCTCATCAAGAGCCTGATTCGTCAGGTAGCGCTTCGGGGCAGTCAGATTCTAACGAGTCTTAAATCGATTGTAGGTAAACGACGTGAGCTTTGGCATTTTGCAGTTACGCCTGCGGCAGCACTTCAGCGTTCAAGAAAAAAAATATTCTCGTGAAGAGTTTCTTCAGTGGTGTTGGCAAGAGTTGACTCGGTTTGGTTTAAACGGAGTTCACGAAGGCACTGTTTTGTCTGAAGATGCGTTTGATCAGGGCCTTGAGGCTCAGGCATGGACCGTTGACTCAGAGAAGGCTCCGCTCAGCCGAGATTGGGTAGGCGACTCTTCGAGTAATGTCGTTGAACTTTATTTTGAGTCAGTGGCACAAGCGCAGGCTGCTCGAAAATTCTTGGCTGCACTCTCGATGGCTGATGAGCTTGGGGCTCTGGTCGTTGCTGGCCAAGATCAAGACTGGAACGAGTCGTGGAAAAAAAATTTTCAGGGGGTGCTCGTGCCTCCTTTTTGGAAAATCATTCCCTCGTGGGAAGTCTCTAAAAGAAGTGAAGGTGAGACTGAAACAAAGGGTGAGGCGGGTGAGCTCAACCCGATTATCTTGAACCCAGGCGCTGGTTTTGGCACCGGTACCCACGAAACCACTCAGCTTTGCCTTCAGATTTTGGGCGAAAAAGAAAAGGAGTCGCCGGGATTCTTGAAATCACTTCATGTCACTGACTTCGGAAGTGGCTCAGGAATATTGGCGATTGCCGCGGCATCGTTAGGCGCGAAGGTGAGCGCTATTGAAATTGATGAGTTAGCGATTGATAACGCGAAAGAAAATCTGAGTCTGAATGCGGGTAGCATTGGTCACGATTTTGAACATCGCGTGCATTTTTTTCAGTCGTTGGCCGAAAGTGGCCTGAGAGTGCAGAGTCAAGCTTTGGTATTTGCGAATATATTGCGGCCGGTTTTACTTCAGTTCGCTGAAGAGCTGGTGTCATTACTGCGACCCAAAGATGCGACCCTGATCTTATCGGGATTGATCGAACCCGACGTTGAAATCATTTTGAATCACTATCAGCTCTTGATCGAAAAGCACGCGAGCAGTGGTTCTCGTTATCGAGTTCTTGAAAAAAATGAGTGGCGCGCGATTGAGTTTAGTTGGAAGTCTTAACGCGAACCAAAGGTGAATCCGATCATCACCACGAGATCTTTCGATTGATAATTGGGAATTCCAAATAGGTAGCGGTTTTCTATGAAAAAGCTTCCGATTTGAGTTCGCACTGAGCCGAAATAGCCATAATTGAAGGGTTCGTTAGTCAGGGTTTCAAAAAAACCACCGAGATGAAATGAAATGGGTCTTGGATCTAAGTTGTAAACAAGAGCGAATGGCACGTGCAGTTGAGTGCTGCTAGCGTTGATTCTTAGGTAAGAGGCTTTTCGTGGTAGCCAAAGCGCTCCAGTTGAAAGGCCGATCGATTTTTGAGCAATAGTGAGTTCACCGCCTAGACCAGTAGCCCATCCGCCCGAAATAGGATTGGGTGGAGCGAAGAAGGTTTCAATTCCCATTAACGACATCTGTATCGCAGAAGCCTGATTTGACCACAGACAGAAATACACCACCGCCATAACTAGGGGATTCTTGAGTGACTCACGCAAATTCAATGCTCGATGGCTAGAGGCCGGGACTTCGCCCATTATTCCTATGGTATTACTGATAAATTTGGTTGAAAATCGGCATGAATGGGATCGGCAGATTTTGCTGGAACTGTTTTTGGAGTTAATAGCGGAGGGGTGATAGCTATGAGCATCGATCAAGTGAGGCTAGGGATTTTTGCTGTCAGTATTTTGGCTCAAGCCGGTTTCTTACAAAGCGTGCGAGCGTCTGAGCTTTCGGACTTCGATGAGTGGGGTGGGTCGCGTTCGTCTAGAAAAATACCGATCGATTCTATCAGGCCTAACACGGGGTTTGGCTTTTCTGCGACCGGCGGAAATATTGGGCCGGCTTTTACGGTCATTCGAAACCAGGGTTCACTAGACCGAAACGGTGTTTCAGTCGATGAAAGTGCTAACACCTACCAGCTTGATTTTGAGTATCAACCCCGGTTGTTTCAAGCGGCTGGTGTTTTTGGCGTTGGCGGAAGTTTTACGGCATACTCAGTGGCAAATGAAACGACAAATGCCGTGGGCGAGAGATTTCCCAGTTCATTAGTATTTGCTTGGGCCCCTGGTGTGACTGTTCAGTACCAAGCCCTTTTTTCAAGTTCGCAAGTGATCGTGCCGATCGTCGGAATCGACGCTGATTTTTTGCAGTACCGGTTAAGGTCTGGAAGCATGAATCATCTCAATCTATGGGGCACCCGCATGGGATTGATGTTTGGCCTGCACGCACTCGATTCGTCAAAAGCCGAAAAACTATTTCAAGACTCGGGCATTTCTCGAACGTTTGTGTCGCTCGAGTATCAAATGCTTAATGGGGCAAACTCAGAGTTAAAAACAAAACGTTCGGGTTGGTTCATCGGCATCCGGATGGAAATGTGATCGGTTTGATTCGACTCGATTCGATTCGATAGGTAATCGACGACTTTGAAAAGGCGCAATCAAGGTGTCGGAGTCGGGTTTTCGCTCTTTAGGTACAAGAACGCTTGCCACCTTCCGACTTGGCAATAGTAGCGATCATTGTGCATCCAATCCGGCATTTCTTGAAAGTGATTGATGTAATATCCCTTCCAGTTCATCCAGACGCTCTGAATATTTGGAAACTGACCTTGAGGCCCTTCTAGTCTTCCTGTGGTGTTATTGATCGACTCGGTGATCACAAATGCATCTACTTTTTTGCCGTGTTCCCAGGCGAGCTTCCAGCGATCGTGAAAATCGCAGGTTCGCGTGAATTCCCAGTCTGGGTGCCTTTTTGCGAGCTCAACTAAGATGTCTGGAAACGTCGGTGCCCAAACCCGAAACTTACCGTGTGACTTTTTTAGCGCTTCTTGTTTGATGAGCTGTTGATCGATACAGCCGATCCAGTCTTGGTAAGCGCTCCAGGTAAACGTTTGATCGTTTGAAAGGGCACTCAATTGACTGACGTTAGTGATGGTAAAAAGGCCAAGTAAACCAGCGCAAATAATCGCGATGGGTTTAATGCGGTTCAGTCGAGAAAAGTTCTCTGCGATGATCGAAAAAATCAGCGCAAAAATAGCGAGGTGAATGTAGTAGACAAACCAAACCTCGGGTTTGTTGGTCCATAACCAAAGTGCGCTTAAGACCCAGGCTGCAGACGCAAGTGTTAATGGGTATTTATTTGGCGGGGCTCGTCTGAATGTTAGTACCGTCTGTCGAATGAATAAGGCAATTGCAATGAAAATCAAGACCCACAAAATGATGGCGGCAAGGTCGAGGGTTGGGTGCCAGGGGGCGGGGCTTCCCATGTTTTGAAGCAAGCCAGATATCGCTTTTTGAGGGGTACTCAACCAGTCGTTGCCGACCGCTAGGCGTTTCCATTGTGTAGTCATCTGGGTGGTAAATAAGGTGAGTTTACTTAATATGATGATGATCCACGGAAGCAGCAAAATCGCAGTTCTCACTCCAATCCAAAACAGCGTCACTATCGGCTGGTTTGAGAACCAGAAGTGTGCGGCCACAACTGGAAATACCAGATGAACGGCATTAAAATGGAGGTAAGCAGCGATGGCTAGAAATGTCGATTGAGCTGAAAAAAGAGATTCGACTTTGCGAGTGATGGGCGTAACCGCAAAGGCATTAGGGCGCGACAATGAGAGAATGATTAAGACTCCGCACAAGCCGATGAGCGATTCAGGGCGAACTAATACCGATGCCCACCTGAGTATGGGGTCTGAGTAGAAAGCAAACGTGCAAAGCAGTAGCGCCACCAAGGGTAATCGTTTTTGCTTTAAATGGATTGCCGCTTCAGATTGAAAAAGTTTCTGTGCTGTATAGACGCTAAGAAAAAAACCTGAGAGCGCAAACCCGAGAAGTGGCCAAAGTTTGATTTCAAAGCTTCCGTCAATTCCGAAAAATCGGCCGATTCCAATGAGAATCGGATACAGTGGCATCGTGTTGAAATTAAATCGATAATACGAAGGTTCGAAAGGGGCCTGCGAAGTCATCACCCACTTTGGGGGCCAGTGAAAAAAATCTCGCGCCACGAGATAAAACGCCGAGTCGTCGGGCCACGGAACGGGCACAAAAGACAGCGGCGAGAGCCAAATGAAGGCGAGGGCAAAGAGGCTGATCAGGAGCCAGAATAATGGGCGGGCGAAAAGTAAAGTCGCCGTGGAGCGTTTGATCACGATCGGCACCTACCCGGAAAAACCCAAACTCGGTCAACCCCACGAACGGGGGGTGCGTATGGTGTTGAATGCCTTGGAACCGAGAATTGATCTTTAGGTTCGCCAAAGTATTTTTGAAATTGTTCGCGGCATTCAGGTTTCGAGGCCCCAGTCCACGAGTCAGGGTAAACCATGACTGCGGCGTGATCGGGTACGCGTTCAAGGTAACTACACAGACTGATCCACTCGAGGTCGTTGAAACAGCGGTTTTCTTTCCACGCTTGCATCCATTGAGTAAATGGTTCTCTTCGGTAGATCTGGCAATGGCTTTCGGTCATTCTTGCCTGATAAAGCCCGTAAACTTTCTTGTCGTGCCAGGTAGAAAAGCATTGCCCAGCAAGTGACTTCGGGTAAAACGGGCACTGGTCGCCCGTGCAAACAGCATTACCGCCAGCAACGCAAAAAGGCAGGTCTAAGACCAGTGAGCCTGGCTCATTTTTGATTTGAGCTAAAACTTGTTCTGCTTTTTTCGGTATCGGAACCATCGCATTCACTGGGGTAAATAAATAATGCATTTCTGCGCCGGTGCTCAAAATTCCGCACCAGAAAATGATACGATGCAGTTTCGGGCGAGCGACGATTTGGTTCCAGACGATTAGCAAGTTCGGCCAGAGTAGCACGATTAAGGCAGAGACCAAAGCGGGTAGCATCAAAGCGCCTCTGCTCGTTGTACGAAAGTACTCCATGAACGGAACGATTTTTCTCCAAAAGGTTTGATACCCCGGTGAGACGGTTTCGTTGAAGTAAAGAATGAAAATCACGAGAATCCAAAGTAGAGGGCCGGCTGTGAGCAAAACTTTTGTTTTTTGTCTTTTGATTCCGACGACTAGTGCGGTGAGAAAGGGTACCCAAAAGATCCAGCCTATCGTCACCGCGGTTTCTGAGGCGTTCACTACGGTGAAGGGGCCCGATACGATGTTAAGCCATTGAAGTACCGGCCAGATCGGCTTTAACCAAAGTGGCTCAAAGATTCGCGCGAACGGTCCAAACCACCAAGCGGGCTGCCAAATTTTTCCTAGTTTCGCGACTTCTTCACTTAAGGGTAAAAACCAACGAAATTCGAGGGGTATGAGTATCGCCATCGAAATGATCGGAAAAACCGATCGTTTGAATGAAAAAGTGAAATCAGGCTTTTTTCGGCGCAGGCTGAAAAGTAAAACGAGCCCCGCGCGGGTGAGTGCCCATTCAAGAATCTGCGGGCCCCACCAGTAGCCCGCGCTGGTCATCATTCCGACTAAGAAAAATCCGCGCCAAAGTTCTAAGTGCAGCCGAAACCGATTTTTCTCTACGGCTTCTTTCCAAATCCACGCGTCGAGAAAAAAGCTCCAATAAAACCAGTGTTGCGGAAGCATTTCCCAATGATGAAAAGTCTTGAAATGGCGAGGCACATGAAAAAGTACGGCGACAGTTGCAAGCAGCATGGTCGACCAAATCGTCAACCCCATGCGCTTGATGAGGTAACTCACACCGAGGTAAGTGACGACGAGTGATAGACCGTAGTACAGCCACAGATACGGAAAGTCTCTACTCACCATCCAAACGTAGGCCCCAAGCCAGTCGCGTTCGATGCTCCAAGACATGTAAGGTATCGTGGCTCCGAATGGCGCCATGACGTAATCAGAAAAAAACTCTGGCCTTCCAACCGAATTGAGTTTTTGCGCCATCAAGTGGCGCACTTGATCCATGCACAGGTCTTCGAGGTACCCCAGTCGACCAAAGCCAGGAGGGTGAATGAGGTACCAGTAGGCCAAAATGAATAGCAAACCCAGTGCGGGCGGAAACCATTTCGAATTGAGAAACTCTTTAATTTTCAATTTCATGAAAGAATTGAACGATACCAGTCAACGGTGGTTTTAAGTCCTTCGTCAAAACCGAATTTGGGTTTCCAACCGAGTTGACTATGGGCCTTGTCGCTGTTTAAGCATTGAACCGGAATTTCATTTGATGCCTGATTTTCAATGACCGGCTCTAAATCGGGCCGATTCATGACCTTTAATACTTTTTGCACGACATCTTTAACCGTCAGTCTGAGACCATATGAGAAATTAAAGGCTTCGCCAGTGAATCGAGTTTTTCCGTGAGAGTCTTCGGTCATGGCTTCGGCCAAGGTCAGATAGGCGTGGGCACCATCTTCGGCAAAAATATAGTCTCGAATAAAGAGACCGTTACTTCGAATGACAGGTCGCTTATTTTGCAGAACATCGCGCACCGTGCCGGGAATGATTCGGCTGTAATTGAGGTCTCCGGGGCCGAAGAAATTGCCACAACGAGTGATGGCAACGGGTGATCCGTAGCTGACAGCATAGGTTTTAGAGATCAAGTCGGTACAACTCTTTGAAACGTCATAGGGGTGCTGACCGTTTAGCGGAAACGTTTCGTCGTAAGCTTCGCCATTGAGGTTGCCATACGCTTTGTCTGACGACGCAATCACCACGCGTTTGACTTTCTTTGAGTGCAGTCGAGCCGCCTCTAAGACATTCCAGGTGCCTTCAATATTTGCCTTAAAAGTCGCGACGGGGCTACGATTGGCAGTGCCAACGATGGTCTGCGCGGCCAGGTGAAAAATGCTATCGACTTCGTATTCATTGACAATGCGTTCGACCAGCAAAGCATCTTCAATTGAACCGCGTACGATCGATACTTTTTGGTCTAATTGCCAAGCCGGGTCTTTGCTGTGAAATGTCGATTTGGGTACGCTATCTCTGACTAAGCAAACCACTTCGGCCCCTTGGTTGACCAGTTGTCGGGTCAAGTGAGAGCCTAAAAGGCCAGTGGCACCAGTGATAAAAACTCGATTATTTTTCCATTTGAGGTTTTGCATTTGACTCAGTTCTAATGCTAGAAAAGCCTTATGGCAACGACTCAATCGACCCCAGTATTTATTTTGGCAGGCGGAAAAGGAACTCGAATTTCAGAAGAAACTCAGTCACTTCCTAAGCCCATGATCGAAATTGGCGATATTCCCGTTTTGATTCATTTGATGCGTTGGTACTATTCAAAGGGCTTTACTGACTTCGTCATTTGCGCGGGTTATAAGGCCTGGGAGATCAAGCAGTATTTTCTCAATTACTCTTGGAGAAGTTCGCATGTCGAACTCGATATGCGCGATTCAAATGCAGTGACTGTAAGACCCATGGCTGTATTGACTGGGCATGAAAAGTGGCGCGTTCGGGTGATTGACACGGGCTTAGAGTGTCAAACCGGTGGCCGAGTGGCTAGGGCTTTCGATGTGGTGTCAAAGGTTCAAAAAATTGATCAGTTCGCAGTCACTTATGGTGATGGCTTGAGCGATATTGACTTGGGGGCCGAATTCGATTTTCACAAAAAACACGGTAAAATAGGCACGGTACTCGGAGTTCACCCGCTCGCGCGCTTTGGTGAACTCGACATCGTTGATGGCACCAAGGTTCAGGCGTTTTTAGAAAAGCCCCAAGCCAGACAAGGCGTGATCAACGGTGGTTTCTTCTTTTTCAACTCTTCGTTTCGAAAGTACCTGAGTGATGCCGATGAGTGTATTCTTGAGCGTGAGCCCGTGACTCAGTTAGCCAGTGAAGGCGAACTTCAGGTCTATAAGCACGAAGGCTTCTGGCACCCGATGGACATGCTTCGAGATAAACAAGCCCTGCAAAAACTCTGGGAATCAGGTAAAGCTCCATGGTTAGCAAAAGCCTGAGGGTTTGTTACCGTTACCCCATCGGCCGCTCTCCCACTGAGATTTTGATCGATTTTTTGATTCCTGTTTTACGTTCAATTTCTAGGTCGAGGTTTTTTCCGACTGGAGTATTCATGACTTCACGTGTGAGGTCAGTCGGTGAGTGCACTTTCTTACCGTTAATCGAAACGAGAATGTCTCCCGGCTCAAGGCCTGCTTTGTCAGCAGGAGTGAGAGGTCTGACTCGCATCACTTGAACCTGTTTCATTTTGTGCCGGCTGTCGAGAGCCGGGCCAATGTCGACGCCGAGATAACCGCGCGGGACGTAGCCTTTTTCTTTCATCATCGCTAGGTTCGGGGTGACCGAATTGATGGGTATGGCAAAACCGATTCCTTGAGCTCGGGCGTCAATGGCATTATTGATGCCGATCACCTCGCCGGCGAGATTGATGAGTGGGCCGCCTGAATTACCGGGGTTAATGGGCGCATCGGTTTGCAGGTACCGAGTGAGGCCACCGCCCCTAGAAAGCTCAGGGGCTGATCGTTCTTTGGCTGAAATGATTCCGTGAGACATGCTGTGGCCTTGACTGAAGGGGTTTCCGACGGCTGCGACGTATTCGCCGACACGAAGACTGTCAGAGTTTCCGAGTCGTAATGGCCTGATGCTTTCTTTAGTTTTCACCTCGAGAAGTGCGACATCAAGCTCGGGGTCTTTTCCGACTAACTTGGCTTTGTGTAGTCCGGATTTTCCATCTTGAGCTTGTGCGTTTTCTTCTTCGATTTCAGTGAACGCAACTTGAATGTCATCAGCTGCCTGTATGACATGGTAGTTGGTTAGTATCCAAACTTTGTGTTCTTTTTTTACGCTTGAGCTGAGGTCGGTTTGATCTGTTTCGATCACGAAGCCGGTGCCCAGCGAGTGAGATCGGTAGGTCGGTACATCACCATACTGCTCTGAATATTGCTGTGGGGGCTGCCCTGGCAATTGCGGGGGCCCAAAAAACGGAAACCCATTGCCGAACGGAGATTGACCATAAGGTGCCGGCGGTGCTCGTTTCGGTTCAGATTCTGTGGCGATGTTGACTACCGATTGCACGACTTGCGTTGCGAGGTCGGCAAATGGCTGGCGAATATCGGTCAGATCTTTACCTGCCGTCGAGGTATTCAGAGCGACACTCGAGGCCTGGGTCGAACCAATGGCAACCGGCTTTTGAGTCAAAACAAAAGCAATGAGAGCGGTTGAGGCGCCAAAAACCAGAGTTTTATTCCAATGGGCATCTTTTGTGCGTGTCGGTGTGCGTTTAGGTTCAATCATAGAATTCCTCCAAGTTGTTGAGTTTCAAGCTAACACTTCAATCTTCAAATTCGATGAAAGGCGGATGAAAAACCTTTAACCTTCGGATACGCTCAAAGCAGATGATCACATTCAGAAAAATAGGGTTAACGGCAGGATCAAGCATCGCTTTGTTTTGCCTTGTGGTGAATGCACTCGGGGGCGATCGGGCAAACCATTGTGATATTTATCGCGAAGTCAAATGGACTCAATTTCAAAATGGTTCTGGTTCAAAAAGGTATCATGTTGAGTACCATGGTGAGGGGTGCGAAAAGAAAATCGCCGAGTGGCCAGAGTTTAGGCGGCTCGTTCAAAATCACCTGCCGTTAAACGAGCCACAAGATCAATTAAAGCAAGAGAGTGCGCCCGTGACTTCGGTGAACGCGAATCATCAGGGCATCGTTTACGAGTGGGTTTATGAAGTGCCAGTATTGACCTACAATCAAAAGCGCTTTCAAAACTTTGTCTGGATGCCAAAGTGGTACGATCCGATAGATCGAGAATTGCATTTTCAGTGCCTCGATAAACGAGTTTCAGGGTGTTTAAATGATGTAACGCTAACTGAAGTTTTTCAATTTCTATCGCCGCTTAAAATGGACTCAGAATTGGCCCTGCCTAAGTCAGGTGACCCAAAATTGGCGAAAGGGCTCACTGAAACTTGGACCTTATTGCCCGTTCAAGAGGTTAGGTCAGCAGTGGTAGGGGCATCTGAACTTCACGGTTTTCGAGTGAGTCGCAAAACTGAAAGTCTGCAGACTGAATTGAGTTTGGCGGCTCGAGACGACGTTAACCAACAACTGCGCCTGAGCGCTGAAAATCAGACGCAGGGAATGACGCAGGTAAAGCTTCCCGATGAGCATTTGAAATTTAGAGAGTCTCGAACTTCGTTGGTTTTTGAGTTGCCCTGGATTTCGAAAAAAGCGACCGATAATCAGCCTGGATTTTCTGGGGCGGGTTCAGTTTTTGGTTTGAGTCACCTCAATAATCAGAGAATTAGCCCCAGAATCGTCTGGCGAAAATTTGGTTTTGATTTGGGTTGGGGTTCAGGAACCCATTCGGTGCCTGAGTTAGGGGCGGGAATTAAATACAGTGTTTGGAAAGTTTTTCTGCTCAACGTCGCATCAGGGGTCGGCTTTCGTGTGCCGTTGCCTTTTTGGGTTGATGCGATGTCAGGCATGACTTTTCTCGAGTTTGGCACCAGTATCGATTATTCATACGCAGCCTTTCGCGATGGTCGAAGTGTTTCGTTTTATGGGTGGACTCCTGAAATGCCCGTGTTTGTCGAATTGAAAACCCTAGGTGGGTTGCCCAGTCTCATTTTTGGTGAATCGCTTTTTTCTACGGTAATTCGAGTCGAATGGCGAAACACCTTGGTGGCGAGTTCTTGGCGCGAAAATCAGTGGCAACTGAGGTTGGGGGTTGGACTATGAATACTCTGCGCAGACAGGCACGCGAATTATTCTTGATTTTATTCTTGGGCCACTTAATCAGTTCATGTGCTTCACCCAGGTTGCAGCCTTCGGTTTCTGAGCAAAGCCCTTATTTGACGACTGAAGCAGCCACAGAAGAATTGGCCAAGTCGAGTTTAAGCTCGCAAATGAAACCCTCTCGCCATCAGCAAGCATGGGCACTTTTGCAGGCGATTACCGATCGATTGAACGGCCACGGGGCAAAAATCGCAGCACCTGTGCCAGTTGAGTCTGAAGTACTGAATGCCATTTCACTGCCCAATCACACAATCTTAGTAACCGAAAGTTTGATGGCATTGGCGCAGTCTGAAGATGCGCTCGCATTTGTTTTGGCCCATGAGTGGGGACATAAGAAGCTCAATCACTTTCGAGACGTTGAGCAAAAGACCTTGGTTGAGCTTTCATTGTCGCCTGAGTTCGCAAAAAATCGTCGAGAGTCGGAGATGGCCGCAGATCGAGAGGGTTTAAAGCTGATGGTTGCGGCGGGGTATCACCCCGATGGCGCTACCGAGTTTTTCGAACAACTGCGGTTTTACGAGGCAAGCCATTTTTCAGCAAGCTCTGGAATTCTGGCAACCCACCCGGGCACAGAAGAGCGAATTCTCAAAGTCTCAGAGTGGGCAAAAGAGAATGTCAAAGGTGCAAGAACACAAGGGGCGTCGGTTTTTTTCTCAGCTTGGAAAAAAAAATGGCGTGATGAACAGGTTGCCAAGTTCAATCGATTCGATTTCTTAGCGAGCCTTTCGCCGGCATGCAGCGGAGGGCCGCAAGAGCTCGAGGCACTGAAATGGCTAAAAGCGATTGAGCTAGGGGTTGATCTTTGGCAAATTCGCGGCGAATTCGAAGGTTTGTCTAAGCGTTTGTCGAAAAATTGTCAGGGTGATTTGCTGAAAAAATGGGCACTGGCTACTGGAAAACTGAGTGTATTCGAGAAAATAGTAGATGAAAATCCGAACGCAGACTGGGGTTTTGATCGTTGGCTAGGAACTATCTTTTCACGTAAAAACACCCAGGTCGGCGAAATATTTACTCAATGGGAGGCCCTTGGTCGATCGGCGGTCTGCCAGGGGTCGAGTGACTGCGTGAGTCTTTGGGTGAAGTATTCAAAATTATTTGAGGGTGAACCGTCATTGCTCTCTCGAGCTGATCGTGAAGTCTCTGAGCAGTGCCTGCAGTCAGATAAATTATCGACAGAGCTTTGTGCAGCCGTTCATTTTCGTTACGCGACCGCCACCGGCCTGAAAGCGGCAGAGCGAGCTCGCCCTCAAAGCGCACGCTTAATTCAAGATCTGAATCAAAAGTTGTTGAGAGAAGGTGAGACTCGGTTGGCGGGCCTGAGTTTCTTAAATCAAGAAATTGAAAAAGACCCTTCGATTCTAGATTCGCAATTTGTCGGAATATTTTTTCAGCTTGGCTTTGCGACCGGCAGTTTTCAAAATAGCACGAATTTAATCGGTCGTGGCGGAACCTGGTCGCTGGGCTTTGGGGGATTTGTTGATTCGGTCGATCTCGGATTTGATTTTGATTTTTTGAATCAAAGAGACCCCGTAGCGGGTTCACCTAAACTGAGTTCTCAAGCATTCAAAGTGAGTGCAGATTATCGACTCAATACGGCTCATTCGTTTCACCCCTTTTTGGGCGTGACGGCTGGGGTACTCACGGTTGACCAGCTTAACGAAGACGAACTCTATGTGAGGCGAGTTCGAAATTCGGTGGTTGGCCTGGGTGCTATCAATTTCGGATTTGATTGGACCAGGCGCGCATCGGGACTGATTCCGACCCTAATGAAAGCCAAGACGGCTGGAGATTTTGGGATAATTTCGGCCATTCGAGTGGTCGGCACGATCGGAAAAACTACGGCAAGTGCCCCTGATTTAAGAGCCGACTTGCCAAAGCCGATTAAAATTGATTCTGCGCTGTATTGGCAAGCCGGACTCGTTTTGAAATTTGGCTTGGGTGAAATTCGGCAAGAGGGGGACATTTCAAGGCTGCTCGGTGATTGAGCGAGGACTAGTTCAGTTCAGTGAGTATTCATCACTGAACTTTCGCTTGTTCGTTTGAGATCAAAAGGCCCTCTTTTTCACGCTTTTTGGCCTCAATCTCAATCCAGTCGGCTGCGATATTTACTGATTCTTTGAGAAGAGGTGACTCGTCCTCAGGGTCAGTTCCGCGGCGCTTACTCTTGGCGGTTTTCTTTTCGCCTGATTTTCCAGCCAGTTTTTCATTTAACTTTTCTTTCGCCTTCTCTTTTTTCTTCTCTTCAAGCGATTCTTTTCGAATCTCGGCTAGGTTCATTTTTCCATCTGACTTGATCGCTTTTTCGGCCTTTGCAACGAGATCCTTAATCTTTGGGTCACTCGAAGTTCGCGTATTTGACTTAGCAGACAGTGCTTTCACTGAGTCGTCGTCTACTTTTACCCAGTGGGTGAATGGGCTAACGTCGTTGGCCTCTTTGCTAATCTCGGCCCCAATTTTAGAGGGAGGCAAAGAGAAGGTCAGGTACTTTTCTCCGAAATCGGTTGGGTTATAGGTAAAGGGAAGGATCACGTCAGACGGTACACCCTGATGTTGAGTAGATTGGCCACCGGGAATGAAGAACATTTGAATGGTCACTTTAATCGCGCCCATTCCGCTAGGTAGGGGTCTTAGTGCTTGCACAGTGCCCTTACCGAAGGTGTGGTCGTTACCCACAATGACCGCACGGCCGTAGTCTCTCATGGCGCCCGCTAAAATTTCTGAGGCCGAGGCGCTTGCGCGTGAAGTGTGAATCACCAGGGGCCCATTAAATAGGGTTTCAGAATCGCGGTCAGCTAAGATCTGTTTTTTGCCTTCGGTTTCTTGGGTCATGACAATGGCCCCTTTTTTAATAAATAAACCGCCAATGCGAACGGCTTCATCAAGAAGACCACCGCCATTGCGTGAGAGATCTAGAACGAGGCCGTCAACCTTGTTTTTCTTGGCCTCGATGACGAGCTTTCGAATGTCATCGTAGCACGACTTGGCATCGTCGCCTTGCCCCCCACCGTAAAAAGAGGGAAAGTCGATAACGCCAATTTTGTAAGATTTTTCTCCGACCTTTTTTGTTTCGTAGGTGATTTTCGCTGCCGAGTCTTTGAGGTCAATCTTGTCTCGAATTAACTTGATGTTGAGTTGTTCAGTTTTGTCGCCTTCTCGTAAAATAGTGAGGCGAACCTGGGTGCCCTTTTTGCCTCTGATGAGTTTGACGACGTCTTTCAAATCCCAGTCGACAACATCAACCGGATCTTGGTCGCCTTGAGCGACTTGAATGATTTTGTCTTTGGCTTTGACTAACCCCGAGCGATCGGCGCTGCCGCCCGGAATCACTTCTTGTACCACCGTGTACCCATCTTGCGAGCTGAGTGACGCGCCAATGCCTTCTAGCGAGAGCTGCATTTGAATGCGAAAATCTTCTAGATTGTCTTGTGAAAGGTAAGACGAGTGGGGGTCGAGTGCTACTGCAAAACTTTCTGCAAAAGTGACGAGTGCCGTTTCTTTTTTCTTTTCAGCAACGCGCTTAGAGGTGAGCTCGTAACGATGAACGAGCTGTGTTTTTGCCTTTTCAAGTTTCATGTCTGAAATTAAATAGTTTGAAATTTGAAAATGAATCATTTTTTTGAGCAGTTCTTTTTTTTCATCGAGGGTTTTTGGAAACTGTCGTTTGTCTTGGTCGGTTGTGATTTCGATGTTTTCATCTAACTTGTATTTGTCGTCCATCGTCTGACGAACGTATGATTCATTTTCTTTTACCCTGGTTAGGACGAGTTCATAGGCGTTTTCAATCGCTGAACAATTGCCTTTGGCCATCGTAGCAAAGATTTTTGAAACCTCTTCTTTGATGCTCTTGACATCAGCCTCGAGCAAAATGGTTTTCGATGGATCGAGAGCCTTGATAAATTGATCGACCGTTCGCGTCTGCAGCTCTTTGGTCAGAGAATGCATGGAATAGTGGGTCTGAAGGTAGGTGTTGAAAAGGTGTGGAAGAACTTCGCACTGAAGCGCAGTGGCCCTAGCTTCGAAACTAATTCCATTTGAAATTATCGAAAAAACAGCCAAAAACAGACCTATCGAAAATCTGGAGCGCAATGGGAGCACAGTGGCACCCTCCTTCTTGAAGTTATTTTTATCACTTATCGGAATAAAGTCACTCTCGGATAATGGAAATCTCAAGTTTTTGCTCAGTTTTTTGAGCTGCGGCAGTAGCATCGGTGATGCCGGCTGGTGATCGCCCCTGGCCAGTGACTTTGGCAACAATTTTTTCTTCGGGGGCCAAATTATTGTCGACAAGGTAGCGTTCCATTGCAACAGCCCGGGCGAGCTGAAACTCGTAGCTGCCTGGTATTTCTTTGCCTGATTCTGCATAGGCGTTGTAGGTTCCTTGAATCTGGATTTTGCCGTCAAATCCTTTGGTCATTTGACCGACTTGTTTCAGAAACTTTTCGGCTGTCGGTAGCATTTCTGTCGAACTACCTTTTTTGAAAATTTGGTCTTCGTTAAATGAAAGTTGAATTCCCTGAGGCTTGATCGGCAATTGTGAAAGAATGTCGGCTGGGTTTTTGTCTTGCCCTCCGTTTTCGATCGGGTTCATCACGCGAGACGGTTTAGCGATCATTTCTTCAGGCACCGAGCCACCAGCACCTTTGAGAATGCTTTCTCCCGAACCGGTCATGTCACCCAGCGGCACGGTCTCTTTGTCGTTGAGGTCAGTACGCCATGCTGATGTTGGATTATTAAAATATTGTTCAATGGCCGATTTACTGGCCTCGTCTGAACCCATGAGCCACATCACGAGAAAGAAAGCCATGAGAGCGGTCATGAAGTCAGCGAAGGCGACTTTCCATGCACCACCGTGTGCGGCGGCGTGGCCTCCTCCTGAAACTTTTTTGATGATGACTGCGCCTTTATCTTTAGCCATTGTTTACTATTCTTTCAGCTTACGCGGCTGCCTTCAGTGAAGAGGTTGCCTTGTCGACTTCATCGAAATCAGGGCGAACATCTAATGGAATGGTTCGTCTTGCAAACTCAACACAAACTTTGGGTGAGCAGTCTTTTGCGTAGGCAAGTACCGCTACTTTGATGATGTCTAAAAGTTTTCCGTGTTCAACCACAATGGCTTCCATTTTGACGGCTAGCGGTGACATGAATCCGTACGCGAGCAAAACCCCCAAAAAGGTACCAACTAGAGCGGCACCGACCGAGTGACCGATGACTTCTTTACCTTGGCTCAACTTACCCATGGTAATAACGATACCCAAGACGGCAGCGACGATTCCGAGACCGGGCATGGCATCGGCCGTTTTCGCCATTGAAGCTGGGGCTTTGAGCTCTTCATCGTGCATAGTCTTGATGTCGCCATTCATGAGGTCTTCAAGATCGTAGGGGTTCATCGGTGAACTGATTTGAACTTTTAAAGTATCGCAAAGAAAATGGATGGCGTGGTGGTTATGAACAACCGATGGATATTTCGAAAAAATCGCACTTTGATCGGGTTTTTCGACGTGCGCTTCGAGCGACATGGGGTTTGCCTTGGCTGTCTTGATCACTTCATAAAGGCAGAGAATAAGGTCCATGTATTCTTGCTTGCTCACTCCCTTGTCTTTCAGTGCACCGAGTACTTGGGCGACAATCAGTTTTAGCAGTGGGGCAGATGAAGAAGTGACGAGACCGCCTCCGGCCGCACCGAAAATGATGAGCATTTCGATGGGTTGAATGAGCACCGCCAGGTGTCCACCCTCCATCAAGAACCCTCCGAACACGCAAAAGATAACAGTCGCGAAACCTATGATAACGAGCATGGTTAGTTACCTCACTCCTACTCTAAGTTCGTTTCGGCTAGTGGGTGTGAAAGGTTGAGAAAAAGATCGGCCTAGACTGCCTGCCGTCAAAAACCTGTCAGTCAGCGGTCGCCGTGTCGGTTTTGACCTGAATCGCGTGGTTGACGAGGTACAAAACCCAGTCAAATTCTCTCAGCGTGACGTTAGGCCCGTACGGAGCTTCTTCGCCGCTATGGTTTAGGTCGTAGTCGTAAGTGGGGCCTTGGTCATCTTGATAGATCGAATCTCTGACATAAAAAGTGCCATCGTGGTGACATCCGCCATTTTTCAAATACGAGGCTTCAAGTTTTGCTGAGTTGCCCTTATATTTTTCGGCAAGCTTGAGTAAGCGTTCTCGCTCATTAGGGTCTGCAGTCGTGGTGGCCTCTTGCGCGTAGGTTTCGGCTTGCGTGCTTAAGTGTTTGCGCGATCGTTCAACAAACGGACAATCTTTGGTGAGTTCACGATCAGTGTAACCAACGATCATGACGGCGTGCCAATAGCCAAAGTGATTGTAGATCACATTGACGGGGGCTTGGTTGGTTTTGAGAGCCGCTTGAATCTGACTGACGAGATCGGGCGTTGCGATGCCTACATTCCATTGATTTGAAGCGGGGTCAGCAAAGAGTATGTCGCGGCCAAAGTGGGGTAGCTTCAGTGTTGGCTCGTTCGTCGCTACAGTAGGGGCTTTTGGTGATTCATCAATCCAGTTGTACTCGGTGGAGTAGGCAGCTCCGGCAGTGGTCTCAGTCGCAGGGGTTAGAGTGCCGCCCTTATCGGTGAACCAGCCCATCGTGAATCGGTACTCATGATTGGTGACCGGTCTGACATCGCGAGTGACTTCGGCGTTGAGTAGATAGATCGAATCAGTTTTCCAGTTCGTCACTCCGTTTTGAGCTTCTTCAATGCCAGCAAGATTCATGAGGTAGCGTTCGCTCAAATCGACTGGCCCATCGGGCTCTCGAGAAAGCTCGGGGTTGAGTTTTGCTAACCACCATTCAACAGTACCCGTTAAAGACATGTACAAGCAACTGCCGGCGTCTTGTTGGTCGGGTGAGCGCAGCACAAAGGGCAAGAGATCGGTGAAGCCGGGAAGTGCAGTGGGTGGGGCAATCTGTTCGTCGGTGAATTTGCTGGTTGCACCTAAGTTGAGCAAAGTCTGCAAGTCAAATTTTATTGTGACACGTTTTGCGCCACTGAATGGTTGCTTAAAATCGCTTCGAATTGGCGCAGCCTGGGAGGCTGTGTTGGTGAGCGGTAAAAAGAGAAGTAAGGAACTCAAAACTCTCAAAGGGGTTAAGGTGAAACCTGACTGTAAGACTCTATTCGTTTGCATCTCATTTTCCTCTTTGTTTAAGCAGCGATTGATCAGCAGCCTAAGAATTAGATCACCGATTTTTTAGAGAGTCAAATTTTGAGAATTACATGATCGCGTCTAGACCAAGAGTCCGATGAAAATACCCGTGATCTTCTAACTCGGGAGAAATTCCAGAAGCTGAGATCAGCACTCGCTCAATCGAAAATCCTTTTGGCGGATTGAGTGCCTTCACCTTTCTTTCGATTTCGGGAATGATCGACATTCCGACCGCATTTTTAGAAAACTTGCATTCAACTAAGACCAGCGTGTTTCCTTTTTTTCTGATGAGTAAATCGATTTGGGCGCCAGGACTCTTTTTTTCCGTTCTACTGGGTTGTCGAAAAAACGGACCAACCCCCAACACTCGGTGCATGGGCAGTTCTAGATTAACAAGAAGAGTGGCTAAATTTTTCTGACACAATTTTTCAAAGGCAAGTCCACAGTAAGAATCGAAACGATTTCCGATGATGCCATCAGCTAAGCCATTGCGTGTGTTTTGTTGAATGAGTGAAATCTGAGGGTGCATGAACGTGAAATAAAACCGTAACCACTCATCCCAGATGGAATAGCGAATCGTCTTAGATCGTATTTTTCCGAATGGATTCAGCGGTGTTTCTTTCTTGATGAACCCAGCGTCTTCTAGATTTTTGAGATAGGTCCCAAAACCACCCCCGCCTTTTGAACCCAGCTGTTTCGTGATTTGCTCTTTTGACATTGACTGTTGCGATAGACATTGAACAATAGCCTCGTAGTTTCGTGTCACGCGAAATTGCTCTTTGAAGAGCGTTTCAAATTCAGTGAGAAAAAAACCGCCCTTTTTGAAGCAAAGGTGGTCTAGATTTGTCATTAAGTCTTGGCGCGGATTAATCTGTTCGAGATATTTTGGCACGCCACCAAAAATACACAGAAACTGTGCGGCTTCGAAATCTGAGCGGTATTTTGAAAAAAAGTGTTTTGAATCAACCGCGGGGAGTGGCTCGACTTTTAATTCAAATGTTTTTCGGTTGTGAAGCGCGCGTGAATGTAGCACATGTTTAACCATGAATGAGGCTATTGAGCCGCAGAGGATTAGCGTTAGCTTTGGGTTTTCTTTCCATGATTGGTCCCAGTAAAATTTAAGTAGCGCGATAAGGTCGTCTTGCTCGCTGGCCATCCAAGGAAACTCATCAAAAACTAGGTAAATTCTTTTTTTTCTTAAGAAAGGCGTGAGTGCCTCAAATGCTTCTTTCCATGTCTTGCCTCTGAATGGTGGCGTTTTAGTTTGGGTGGCTAACTGATCAAGAAAGTGCTCAACTTGCTTTTCTAGGGGGAGCCCTTCTAGTCCTTCGAAAAACAAGCCATCACCTTGATGGTGTACTTGCTTAAGGAGCGTACTTTTTCCGACGCGCCTACGGCCGTAAATAACCCCAAGTTCGGCACGTTTCGAGTTGAGTGCGGCTTGAATGATTTCTAATTCGAATGATCTACCAATGAACGTCATGAGTTAGAGTATAGATCGGCAAAGAGCGGTTATCAATCACTCTTTGCCGATCTATACTTATTTTTAGTAGATCGGCAAAGAGTTAGGTTTTCTGTTATTTGCCGATCTGTCAAATTTGACACCTGTTCAGCTTCTGTCAGGTGTTGAAAAAATATTGAGCAACCGCGGTGAGTTTGTTCCGACACACTGAGAACTAACTAGTGAATGCGAAACGGCATTGGTAAATGCCGTCTTATTCAGGTTTTCGGCCCGAACCTTGAAATAGATAGGGGTATGAAAACTTTAATGCCGTTTGTGACCGTGGTTTATCTTGCTCTCAATGGCTTGGCTGCATCTCAGGTGCTGGCCGAAGACATGGCCGCGCCAAGCGATCCTAGCGTTGATGAGGCGCCCGTGGTGAGGCGCCAGGTTCGCAAGGCTGAGCCTTTAGTAAAGACTGAATCGGTGAGCCAAGTGACTCCTCAAAATGACGACCAATCGGGTACGGGTCTTGTTTGGGTCGTGAGCGGAGGCGGTAACTCACTCAATTTACCGTCAACTGATTCGAGCTCGCGAACCAGCTTGAGCGGTTACGGCTTTTTCGGAAAAACAGGCTTTACTGTTTTAACCCAGAAACTCGCTCTCGATGTTCATTTTGGAATTATTCAAACGACGGTTCGTGGCAAAGAGTTAGTGACTATTGGCAATCGGGTGACCACTAGCGATCGCGTGATTTTGACTCGAACCGGGTTGTTTGAGGTGAGTCCTAAGTATCGTCTCATGCGAGGCCTAGAGGTCGGCCCACTAGCTGGTGTTTGGTTCGGTGGTGACACGAGTTTTCAAGAGGCTGCAGAGTCGCGAATTGCCCCTTTGTATGTGGGAGCCAAAATTTCAGGTGGCTTAGAAGGTCGTTACACGTATTGGAGAATTTCGGGCACCTGGCAAAGAACGATGACTTTGCCGCTCGTGCAAGCGCAATCGTTTGCCATTGGTCTTGAAATTGGCCTGCCATTGATCAAAGCGCAAACCATTGTGAAAGAAACGACTGTGAGTACCACACGCGATAATTTTGAAACAGAAATCATTGATCGAGAAAAGGTCATCACTAAAATCGAAGAAAAAGAAGTCATTAAGGAGGTTGAAAAGCGAGTGGTGAATTTTTCACTTGATGAGCAGATTGTGCACTTTGAGTTGAATCAAGCTGCTGTATTGCCAAGTTCACGCAAATTTTTAACTGAACTGGGTAGTTACTTGTCTGCCCACGGTAGTGAATGGAAAAAGTTAGCAATTGAAGGGCATACCGATGTTCGCGGCTCAGACGAATATAATATGGCCCTATCGCAGTCGCGTGCCAATTTGATCGTGAAGATTCTCAGTGAGAGCGGAGTTCCGGCTGAAAAGCTTCAGGCAATCGGAATGGGTGAGTCTCGCGTTCTCGATCAAAACAACGATGAAATCGCACACGCAAGAAATCGCCGAGTAGAGTTGGCTTTTGATGAAGTTGAGAATCCAAAACAGTTTCGGTCTGACGTTAACCGAATTCAGTGGCGAAACATGATTCCGGCCACTTGCCATGGTCCGCGTTGCCGATAAGTGGGCTCGAGCTGAACAGAAAGTCTCAGTGTTTTTCGCCAGCTAAAACTCGGGCTGGCGAGTGAGGGTCAGATTCACTTGATCCATTGATTTGAACGATACCCGATTCGAGTTGATAGACCCCTCTTGCTACTTTTACGTTGCCCGATTCTACGGCGTGGCGAACAATGGCTGAACGTTCGACGAGTCGTTTTGCAACGTAATTGACGTTGAGATTGACTAGCTTTGAAAGTTTCTTGTCTTCGAGCGCCGAGTTGAACTCGAGCTGGGTGAGGCCGTCAAAACTTGGGCGAATGCTCGACACTAACGTATCGAGGTCAGGTGAACCGGCTGTTTTGTCGGGCGGAGTTTTCGCCGCCGCAGTGACTGCCCCGCAAGACTCGTGGCCCATCACCAAAATGAGGCGTGTGCCGAGATGTTCGACAGCGTATTCGATACTGGCCACTTGTGCGGCACCGAGAATATTACCGGCAACACGAATCACAAAAACATCGCCAAGGCCCTGGTCGAAGACCACTTCGGGTGAAACCCGCGAATCACTGCACGACAAAATGATGGTCTGGGGTTTTTGCCCCAAAGTGAGCTCTTTTCTTCGGGCTTCGTCTTGGTGTGAATGCTTTACAGTGCCCTTGGTGAACCGAGCATTACCGTCTTGAAGTTCTTTTAGGGCCGCTTCTGGAGTTGTGCCTGCGGTGATGTGATGGGCAGCGGCAGGCGCAGGGTGCACGGCGTTGACGTCACCTCTTGCCAGGTTTGGACTCTGAAAAAAGGCGCAGGTCATTGCTGTTGCTATCGCTAAACTGCTATAAACTGAGCCGCTATAATATTGACTCGTCATGAATAGAGCCCTCCACGACAATCCAATCGGAAAGTAATGCCGAGAGCTAAAATTTATTTTTTTACTTGTGTCTTTTTTACTTAATCGGAGTGTGCCAATTGCTCATGAACTCAAGCTTGAGCTCGCCGCGAACCACCGCTTGATATTCTTTTTGCAGTTTTGAGCTAATCGGACCCGGTTTACCGACATGCGAATCTGAGCCGATCAAGCGAGAATCAATCTCGCGAACCGGAGTGATTTCGGCGGCAGTCCCAGTCAGAAAAATTTCGTCAGCACACCACAGTTCGTCACGGGTAAAACGTGCTTCTACCACTGAATGCCCTAGGTGTCTGAGGTATTGAATGACTGATTGGCGGGTAATGCCATTCAAAATTGAGTTCAGCGGAGTGGTCTTAATCACGCCGTCTTTAATCATGAACAGGTTTTCGCCGGTACCTTCAGTGAGGTAACCTTCAGGATCAAGCATCAACGCTTCATCGTAACCTTGCAAAATCGCTTCGCGCTTAGCGAGAACTCCGTTCACGTACTGACCGGTAATCTTGCCTTTGGTCATTGAAGAATTGACGTGCGGGCGAATGAAGCTAGAAATCTTGAGTTTGGTGCCCTCGTTAGCACCGCGCTCGCCTAAGTAGCTGCCCCATTCCCAGTTGAGAATGGCAACGTCAATCGGAGGGTTTGCGCCAGGATAAACCCCTAACGGCCCGTCAGCAGAAAAAACGATGGGTCTAATGTAGCACTCATCAAAGCCATTGGCTTTGCAGGTCTCTACCGAGGCTTCGCAGAGGTCGTCGACCGAGTACGGAAGCTTCATATCAAGAATTTTAGCGCTCTCAAAGAGTCTGACAATGTGTTCGCGAAGGCGAAATATGGCTCCGCCGCCGGCTTTTTGTTTGTAGGCTCTAATGCCTTCAAAAGCTCCATAGCCGTAGTGAAGTGAGTGGGTGAATAGACTGATTTTTGCCTGTTCGACCGGTAGAACTTTGCCATTGTACCAAACTTGATTGCCGCGTGCCATGGGGTAACCCTCCTGAAGTATTATTTAGGGCACTATTTTCTACCTTGGCATGAAATTCAAGGATAATCGGTTATTTTTCAAACCTGCGAGGCGGAGCCTTTATAAAGCTATTAAGACTGGCTACTCGGAATCGTTTCGAGCGTGTGCAATGGGGCTAAACGTCTCGAAGCCATGAGTTTAATGATCTCAGAGGCGATTTCTTCGAGGGCTTTTCCGGTAACATTGAAAACGGGCCAGCGACGGTTCTTTTTGAAAAGTTCTGCGGCGTATTCGACTTCGTCTTGAACTTTGTCGGGGTCGGCGTACTCTCCGCCGCGCTCTTGTCCGAGGCGCTGCAACCGATTTCTTCTGATGATCGATAAATCTTCGGGGTCGATCGTGAGGCCAATCACGCGACGTTGATCGATGGCGAAGACTTCAGGCGGAATGTCGAACCCTTTGATCAAAGGAATGTTGCAGACCTTCCAACCCTGATGAGAAAGGTACATAGAGAGCGGAGTTTTCGAAGTTCTCGAGATTCCCAGAATGACCAGATCAGCCTTATCAAGCGCGGTCATGTCGCGACCATCGTCGTGCTGAATGGTGAACTCCATCGCATCGATTCGCTGAAAATACTGCTCGTTCACATCGTGAAGAAGACCCGCAATCGCTTTGGGTTCATAGCCGAAATAACTGGCAAGCCCACGCAGTACGGGGCCCAGAAGGTCGACGCACAAAAGGTCAAACTCACGTGCTTTACTTGATAAAAAGTGCCTGAGTTGCGGCGACACAATGGTGTAAACGACGAGGTCGCGATTTCTCGCTGCATCTTCGCAGATGGCCTCAATTTGGGCTTCATTTCGTACGTTTTTGTAACGAGTGAAATAAACATTTTGCCCTTCGAATTGCACCATGGCAGCTTTGGTCATTTGCGAGGCGGTTTCGCCAGTTCCATCAGAAACGAGAACCACTCTTTTTTGTCCGGGTAGCGAGTTGGCACTTTCAGTCATTTGAATATCCTCAGAGTCATTAGAAAACTCATTTTCTTTACGTGGTCTTTACGTGAGCAGTGTCAGGCGCTCGGGTAAAACATTCAAGCCTAATCAGAGACGAAGGGCGTTGCCTCGGTCCAAAATTTTTCACGGTCTTGATCTGGGTTAATTTGTGAAAGCGGAATCTGCGCTTGAAGTCCCCGAAAAAAAGTATTCTGCCGTTTTGCGAGCTGTCTGGTCGCTAGAGTGATTTCGTCGACCAGGCCGGCGCTGCCCGGCCTCATCTCGCGGCCCTCAGGTTTGCGACCGTGCAAGTAATCGAGAACTTGTGCGTATCCCACCGAACTCAGCGCCCTCGCGTTGGGATATTGGCTGGCCAGTTGCTTTGTTTCTTCAATGAGACCCGCTTCGATCATTTTCTGAGAGCGTAGTTTGATGCGCTCGGCGAGTTCAGCAGCTACTCTCGACACTTGAATCACTTGCCATTGCTCGGCAGGTGGATTTTCGTGCAGCTTGCGTTGGTGGTTTGTTTTAAGAGTCTCAACCGACTGACCCGTTAATTCGATGATTTCAAGGGCTCTGATCACGCGGTACCTATCGGTCACGGTGGTTTTTGTGGTGGGGTCTTTTTTGACTAACTCGTGATAAAGTTCGGCGGTGCTGAGGGGTTCGAGTGTTTTGCGGTACTCTGGGTTAGGTTCGCACGCGTCCCACATGCCTAGAATGAGGGCTTTTAAATAAAAAGGAGTGCCGCCGACGATGAGGGGTATGCCCCCTCGCTCTCGAATGTGATCGATGGCAAACTTGGTTTCTTTGACAAAATCACCCGCAGTGAATTCTTCGTTGGGGTTACGAATGTCGACGAGGTGGTGGCGAACTCTCGTGAGCTCTTCGCTCGTAGGTTTTGCTGAGCCAATATTAAAGTGACGGTAAACCTGAACACTGTCGCAACTGATGATCTCAATTTTGGGTGAGCTTGCGGCAAGCTCAAAGGCCAAATCTGATTTTCCAGAGGCGGTCGAACCCGTTAATATCAGTACGCGCGGTATCATACTCTACGTTACACTCTTCTCTATACTCTACGTTGAAACCACTCTTCGAATCGGGCTTCAGGTATGCGCACGACAGTGGGGCGGCCGTGTGGGCAATTCCAGGGGTGCTCGCATTCAAAGAGCTCGTTGATGAGGTCGAGTGCCCCTTTTTCTGATAGCTGATCACCGGCGCGAATCGAAGAACGACAGGCTTCCATCGCGAGGCGTTCGAAAATGGGTCCGTCGATGATTTTCATTTTTTGAGCGTCGGTGGGTTTTGTTTTTTGATCACCCTCTTCGTCGCCCGACGCACTTGCCAAGCGATCGACTAAGCTGGCTAGTCGAGATTTCAAGTTGTGGTCGCCCCAAAAGGTCGGAATGCCACGAAACAAAAGGGCGGTTTCACTGAATAGTTCGCAGTCAAATCCCATTCGGGTGAGTAGGGGCAGTGAGAGAGTGATCGTCGCATGGTCGGTCGAATCAAAATGAGTGACTTCGGGTATCAGGAGTTGTTGGGTCGAGTGGCCTGATGTCTGGTCGGTGGGGCCGTTTTTGCTGGTTTCTTTGAGCGGCTTTTCGAAGCGCGCTTTTAGTCTCTCGTAGCTGATGCGTTCATGGGCCGCGTGCTGGTCGATGAGTACGAGTTCTAAGCCTGATTCGGCTGCTTTTTCTAAGCAAATGTAAGTGCGAAACAACACCCCTCGAAACTGATGAGTGGCGAATTCAGAGGTGAGAGCAGAGCCGGGTGTGTGACTGGCAGGTAGCGGAAGCGGCGATTGGGTCATCGGTGTTGCGAAGGTCGTCGCACTTGGGTTTGTCGAAGGCCAGGTAGGAGTGGGTGATGAGAATCTGAGGTAAGGGCTTGGTGAAGGCCAGGTGGGAGTGGGCGATGAGCCTGACTCAGAAGAGTGGTTATTACTCTTCTGGATGCCCTGAGACTGACTCTGCGAGCCGGCTTGATTGGGTACAAAGCCTTGAAATCCGTGGTGAGCGATCATTGAACTGAGTAGCGTTTCAATTTCATGAAACACTCGACCGGGATTCAGCAACCTCACTTCGGTTTTCGTGGGGTGTACGTTCACATCAATTTCGCCTGGCGGAAGATCGAGAAAAAACACGAGCGCCGGAAACTGGCCCGGCAGTAGCGCTTGCTTGAATGAGCCTAGAATCGCCTGTTGAATGAGGCGGTCTCGAATCGCGCGGCCATTGATGACTTGAATCAGTTTTCGGGTGCTTGGCGCGTGGTAACCTTGAATCCAGTAAACGCGCACGGGGCCTTCTTTGAAAACCACAATCGGAAAATCTTGGTTATCGACCAAGACCGAACGCACGCGATCGGTTTCAGATTGCGCTGGGTGATCGACGATTTTCTTGCCGTTACTTTCAAGGGTGAAGGCGATTTCAGGGTGAGAAAGCGCGAGGCGCTCAATCCACTCTTTGACTGCGGTGACTTCAGAGCCGGCCGAACGCAAGAATTTCAAGCGAGCCGGAATCTGAGAAAAAAGCCCTTGTGATCGAATGATCGTGCCATGCTCAGATCCCAAAAAATGCCCAAACGTGATCGGATTGGGTTTTAGTTCTGACGAGGCGAAGTTGACCACCAATTCGTGAGTTTTTGGGCTCGTGAATGCCCGTGAAATGAGGCTTAGGTCAGACGCTGCGGCAATACTGGGTAAGGCCTCGCCACGAAATCCGAGGGTGACAATGCGTTCAAGGTCGTCAAGCGATCTCAATTTGCTCGTTGCGTGGCGCTTGACGCAGATTTCGAGGTCGTCGAGCGACATGCCCGCGCCATTGTCTTTCACTTCGATTAATGACTTGCCGCCTTCTTCGAGGGTGACCCAAATGTGACTAGCTCCCGCGTCGATTGAGTTTTCGACGAGTTCTTTGACCACGCTGGCTGGTCTTTCGATCACTTCTCCGGCCGCAATGCGTTCGGCTATGATTGGTGGCAACAGTGCCACTTTTTTGACCCGATCAAATCGCGCGGCGGGGGGTGTTGATAAATGCTCTGCCATTCAGCAGATTCATCACTATGTCAAAGTTTTGGCAAGCGAGATCTGAGGTTTGTGAAACCTTCATTTAAGCCAAAAATGGCTGATGACAAACCAAATGCCTAAGGCATACTGAAATTGAGATCATTTGGGGGAATTCGCATGGCGATTATTCAGAGTTGCTTTGGGCGGTTGGTCAATCATAGCGCGGTTATTGTTGGGATGGTCGCAATTTTTGTTTCGGCTGACTCACAAGCGAGAATGCATTGGCGATTCGATGGATTATCAGCCGCACAGAGTGTGATGATACCTACCGTGCAATTTAACATTGGGCCGAAGATGGAATTGGGCCCCACTTATTCAAAGTACCTGTCGGGTTCTGGGTTAGTGGCGAGTGGTTACGGTATTCGTTACGACTGGGCGCCTGCTAATATTTTTGCATCGAGCCTCACCTTGGGCGCCGAGATGCAGATGATTTCAAATGCGACGGTTTCTGTGACGTTGTTTTCAGGTAACGTCGATTACCAGTGGTTCATCAATACTCATTTAAATGTCGCTTTCGGATTTAAAGCCATCTACACCAAGTTCGGTTCGAGCAGTTCAGTGGCGATACCGGCTGGTTTTTCGCCAGGGTTTGAAACGGTCATTGGGTTTGTGTTTTGATGACTCGTTCACCTTTGTTAGAAAGTGATCAAGCCTTGAGGCAGATTGTCGATCGCCTGATTCCAGTGTTTCAGCCAGTGAAAATTTATTTGTTTGGCTCACGTGCACGGGGTGACAGCGGGCCAGACAGTGATTATGACATCATGATGCTCATTAACAAGGCTGATCTACCAAAATATAAATTGGCTCAGCAGGCCCAGCGGGCACTTTGGGGGTTAGTGGTTGGAGCAGACGTTCTTGTATTAACGCTGGGTGAATTTGAAGAGGCTTCAACCGTCGTTTGCTCTCTTTCGTCGACAGTGCTCAGAGAAGGAAAAGAGCTTTATGCTGCCTGAGCCTAAACAGGTATTCAAGGAGATCGTTTCTAAAGTTCTGGCTGAGGTTAGGCCTATATAAAGCAAAGATAGCTTTGCCTACTTGTAAAAGTATATAGGGGGGACCTAGATTTACAAGGATGCCCCGTACTCACGCCGCCGACAGGTTAAAGGTATTTCTCAAGCTCGACTTCTAAAAGTTCTCACCATGAAAGTGCCGTGACGCCGTTGTCGAAGAAATAGAATTTCAGTTGTTGCTGTAGCTGTCTTTTTATGCGCGAGCACCTCGTTGCCGAATTATATGATAAATCGGCAACGAGGTGCTCGTCAATGGTTAAGGTTTGGGGGGAGTGTCATTGCTATTGGGTTTTATACCCAGTCAGTCAGATAGTGGGAATGAGCCTCAGGGTAGCTCGTAATTTCGATTTGGCGCTTTTGTTGCGTCATCGAAGACTTGGATACTCGCCAGCAGTAGGTAACCAGGTAGATGTTAAATCCCAGCCAGCGGCTGAAAATAGGGTCGAATCTTTCATCTGTGCTGTCGTTGCGCTGGTGCCGCCTGCCGAATTGTCTGCTATGACGGCGACATCAGAATTCCAAAAACTTGTTGTAATTGTGCCGACGGATGCACCTGCAAATGGCCCGCTCGAAGCGCCGCCAGTAACAGCGCCTGCGACATAATTTTTTGACATCGTTCCGCCGCCAACCAGTCTGCCAATAAGGCCACCAATGAATGAGGTTCCCGTTACGCTAGTTTGTGCGTAAGAGTCAGAAATGGTGTAAGGCCCGAAACCAGCAAATGTATTACCGACTAATCCTCCCACATATGAAGTGCCACTAATTGAGCCAGTGGCGTATGACTTGGTCACAGTTAGGGTTGAATCTGCGCCACCAAGAATACCACCGACACTCGTTGACGAAACGCTAATGTCACCTGAAAAATGAGAACGATCAATGTTGCATCGCCTACCGCAGATGCCGCCCCAGTACATTCCTGAGCCGCTTAGGTTGGCACTAGCAGCTCCCCTTTCGATAGTACTTGAATCTCCATAACCAACAATGCCCCCGCCATTTGTTCCGCCGCCGGTGATCGAACCCGTAAAACTGAGATCGTTATAAGTTACTGAGCCAGTTACGTTGCTCATGATGCCGCCGATGTAGTTGCTAGAGCTAGTTACTTTTGCGGTCGCAGATAAGGTTTGCCTCGTAGATGCGCCAGTGCCTGCATCTTTACCGATAAGGCCACCAACATAGCTGGCGCCACTAACGGTACCTTCGAAACTGACTGAAGAAATTGACCCGTTACTTGTCGTGCCGGTGAGGGCGCCGATTGAATTACTTCCGACGAGTACGCCCGTTAAGGTAATCGAAGAGAATGTGGGATAAGCGGCTGCAATCGAAGTGGCTGAGCCCACGAGTAATGCCGAATACTGGCCACCAGTGACTGTTGCATTCTTTAGGTTTAGGTTCGATATTGAAAATGCGCCGCCGGCTGCGCCAAACAAGCCGGCATAGTCACCGGCCTGTGAGACATAAAGATTTGAAATAGTTTTGTTTGCGCCGTCAAAATGGCCCAACCACCAACTAGTGCTCACCGCTGTACCTCCGATAGGGGACCAATCCAAACAGGCTAAATCGATATCTTGGGTAAGCTTAAAATACTTCGAACTGTCATTGAGAAAACCTCTCAGGTGACTCAATTCTGCTGCGGTTGAAATTAAGTAAGGATCGCCGCTGGTGCCGGTGCCACCAGAAAAATCACTTGCCTCCGTTAATGCTGCGACGCTTGAGCAGTAGGTCAGGGTAAACGACGTTGATGAGCTAACACCATTTGCCCCGGTCGCAGTGATCGTAATGACATTAGTTTGGCTGCTAAGTGTAGAAATCACCAGAACCCAGGTGCCATCAGAACAGTCACTATCTGAGAACGTACCGACATTTGAACTGATTGAGGTAACCGTTGACTCGCAAGTACCAGATACGGTTTGTGAGCCGGTGGTCACTGAGTGGCTTACTCCGTAGCCGGGGGAAGTTATTCGAAGGCTTGGGGCTGAGCCTTGGGTTATTGTTAGTGAGTCTGAAACAGACACTCCCGCTCTATTTGTCGCAGAGATTTCAAATGCGTTGGCTCCGGCTGAAAGCGTAAGTGAATTCAATGCCCAGGTGCCGTCAGAACAGTCTTCGTCAGAAAAACTAAGACTTGTGGTACCGACGCGAGCACTCAAGTTCACCGCATTCGTACTACATATGCCACTGATTATCTGAGATTGTGTTGCTGTAGCGAAATTAGCACCATCATTAGGTGAAGTAATTGATAAACTAGCTACTGGCTCAGGCGAAGGCTCATTATCAGGCGCGCTTGATAGAAGACTTGTGAAGACGCCTCGCCCACAGCCAGCGAGGGTAATTGTAAGTGAAAGGCCAATCAAAATTTGCAACTGACTTATCGATTTTTTGATAACCATTAGCCTCAACGCGGCAATACCAGGGGTAGTTTTATAGAGTCACTCACCCTCAAATGACCCCGTACTTCGTGTACTCGCGCGCGGGAACGGCGCATCCAGCGCCCGCGCGAGGGTCATTGTGAGCTTGAGTGACTCTATTAA
>CAITVN010000131.1 GCA_903895855.1 Oligoflexia bacterium
ATCGACTGCCCGATTCCATTTTTTGCCATAGGTAAACAATACCTGTACTAAAAAGTTTAATGGTTTCAACAAAACCTGGGAAGTTTTTTTAACACTTTAAGTAGAAAAGATCGCCAATGGTTTGACTATCGCCAAAAAGGGCATTCGAACGTACACACTTGGGCTCTAATGAGGCCCTAAGTTCAGAAGAAAACGTCTATTCATTTTAAGTTACATTTAAAACGGCTTAGTCGCGCTCGCCCCTAACGACCCAGAAAGGGTTCCTGCAAGCCGGAGGCGTCTTATCTATTGAGAGGTTCGTCTTAGTGGCCTCGTTTTTTTTGGAACAAACCTCCTGTTTTCGCGGGCTTTTGTCGCATCCATGCGACGCCCGAGTCCAAAAAAAACGAGGCCACTAAGACGAACCTCTCAATAGGTAAGGGCAGGTTAACGCAGGATGCGGCCCCTCTCTGAGTCGTTAAGGGCGAGCGCGACTGAGCCGTTTTAAATCTTAATAAAAAAAATAGACGTTCTGTTCTGAGCTTAGGGCGTAATCAGAGGCCAGATCATTCAAAGTGAATTTCGGCGAGAGGTCCCGTCAAAATAACCGAGGCAGACCGATCGACCCGCTTGTCGGCCAAATCTTTGGCAGTCATCAATACGAAGCCAGAGTCGGCTAACCCCTTCACAAAGGGCTCACTGCCCTTTAAAGGATCATAACAGATCTGCCCGATCACCGATTTTAGCCCAAAACTAGCCGCCTCGTCTGGTTTTAGAATCACGACAGGCCCAAACCAGAGGCGACCGAACAAAGGTTTTGCCAAAATTTTGGTGCGAACCTGAGTGAAAACCGTTGAATCGCAGCTTTCGGCTCTTTCAATGACCACCTCTGAACCCGATTGAATTCTCAGGCGGTGGGCGTTCTGCGTTTGATTGGCCTCACGCTGAATGGCCTCAATTTCTTGAGCTAACCTTCGCGCCGTAATGAAGCTCGCCCACTTCGGACCTCGCTCAATGAACACCGGAATCGAGCAGAGAAACAAAAAAGTAATGACGGTGAACCCAATCCATAGGCGTTTTCGACGACGAAGCCTAAGCTCTATTTGTTCCCAGAGCTCGAAATCAGTCCAGGTGCGATCTTGCCATCTTTTTTC
Organism: Oligoflexia bacterium; assembly: GCA_903895855.1. Lineage (GTDB taxonomy): Bacteria > Bdellovibrionota > UBA1018 > UBA1018 > UBA1018 > CAITVN01. The sequence continues at coordinate 1,134 of CAITVN010000131.1, forward strand.
TGCTACGTCGGTATCGTAAATGGGAGCCATAATAAGTCACCTAAAAGGTAATAGTAGAGTGCACCGATCACTAGAAATGGTCCATAAGGAATTGCGACTTTCAGTACGTCTTGCGAGGTTTCTCCCTGAGCGTCAGCTTGCGAAGAAGTGCGGTTACTCCATTTAGCCCAAGTGATTCCGATAATGCTTCCGGCGACTGAGCTGATAAAAATGGTCGTGAGCACTCCTTCGATGCCGATAAAGGCTCCCAGCATAGCAAGAAATTTCACATCGCCCCCACCTAACCCCGAACGCCCAGTCATTCGCTCATAGAGCCAAGCAAAACCGTAGAAAAATGAGAAGCCTGCGACCGCCCCCATCACTGAAGAGATCAGACCAAAGCCGGGCACCCAATGTGCGGTGAGTAAACCCAGAAATAACCCACCCAAGCTGAACTCATCGAGAATCAGGCGATGATCAAGGTCAATGAAGGTAATGGCAATCAGGAGGGCCACAAAGGGGAGGTCGCGAAAAAACGTCAACCAGTGAATTCCGAATTTTTGAAACACAGCTACAAAGAGTACGGCTGTCAATAACTCGACTACGGGGTACCGAAGCGAGATCTTGGCGTGACATTTCGCACATTTTCCCCGCAGAAAAAGGTAACTCAATACGGGAATATTCTGCCACGCGCGAATCGGGGCCTCGCACGATTGGCAGCGCGAACCGGGTCTGACAATCGAAAGATCGCGAGGCAAGCGATAGATAACGACATTGAGAAAACTGCCGATTAACAATCCGAAGCATGCCACCATTAAATTAATCATCAAGGTCACGCCTGCTTCGGTCATGAGAGTAATTCCTTATTTCGCAAGCTTACCCCCCCAATGAAGAGCATGAGTGAGACAAAGAACGCCGTGTGAATCATCGCTAGCAATACCTGCTCAAACCCCACCGGTACCGAGTAAGCAAGCTGGGTGCCCAAATGATACAGTTCGAACTGGGGAAAAAAATAGGTAGCCCACCGCAAGACCTTGATCAAGGTACCCCCTTCAATCTTAGAAATGACTTCGCGCCACTGGGTCACGTTTGAGCCAATGATCATGAGGCTAACCGTCACAAAGATTGCCAGGGTCTTCGAAGTGGGTACCGAAAGACCGATCGCAAAAGCTGCTACCACCAGGGCTTCAAGCAACGAAAAGAAGATGCCGGCGAAAAGACTCAGACTCAAATTTGCCCAAGACGCTTCGGTAAAATTGCCGACAATCAAGAGAAAACTGAGAGTCAAGAGCAACCAATCGAGGGCGATTAAGGCGACTAAACCCAGGTATTTGCCCAGAAGAAACTCAAATCGCGAACAAGGCCGAGATAGGGCGATCCCGAGAGTTCTTCGCTCCATTTCTTTTCTGATCAAGTTTGAACCATAAAAAAGAGCAACAAATGACAAAGACAGAACCTGACCGGCAAGACCGAAATCGATGACAATGCGATCGCGACTCAGCACACTGAGTTGTGCTGTGAGTAGGGCAATCAAAAACAAGGCAATCGACACAAAGAGTATGTTGTACAAGACCCGATCGCGAATGAGGTCGCTAAAAGTCACTCGCGCGATGGCAGAAATTTTGGTGAGATTCATGACTGGATACTCCCCACTTGGGTGTTACCCGATTTTTCTGGCGCCTTCTTCAAGTTTTCAGAAAACCACTTCTCAAGCGAAGGTCTGTTCGGAGTCACCCAAAGTAGCCTGGCACCTTTTTGTAGGGCCTCAACCACCAACGTTTCGACCAGATTTTGCGAATTGACCTCAAGGCGAAACCCTTCGGCAATAGGAGTCACTGATTTGATCTCGGCTGCGCGTGAGAACGATTGAATCATCGCTTCGGTCAACCCCTGAAACGCAATTTCGGTACGCCGACTCTCGTGACTTTCGTCTTGGCTAAAAAACTCAGAAAGCACCCCTGAGCGAACAATCTGACCTTCATGAATGCAAATCACATCATCGCAGATCGCTTCGACGTCAGAGATGACATGAGAACTGAAAAACACCAGATGACCTGAACGACCCAACTCGAGAATGAGCTCTCGCACTTCTTTTCGGCCGATCGGGTCTAGACCACTCATGGGTTCGTCGAGAATGAGAACCCTCGGATCGTGCAAAATCGCTTGCGCGAGCCCCAGGCGCTGCAGCATGCCCTTTGAAAATTCGCGAAGTTCTCGTCTTTTTGCATGCAAGATACCCACGCGGTCAAGCACGAGGTCGGTATTTTTTGCGATCTCAGCCCGGCTTAAATCGCTTAGGGTACCCAAATATTTCAAGAAGGCTTCGGCAGTGAGGTGTTCAGGAAAGTAAGGGCGTTCAGGCAGGTAACCGAGCCCTTTTCTTGCCTCTTTTAATTGCACCGATTGGCCACCAATCAGCACCTCACCTTGGGTGGGCTTTCGCAAACCCACCATCGAATGTATGAGGGTGGTCTTACCCGCGCCGTTAACGCCTAAAAAACCTGTGATGCGCTGATCGCGCAGACTAAAGCTCACATTTTTTAAGACCGCCTGAGATTTCATAAAAAAACCTCGTCGAAAAACCTGCGAAACGCCTTTCACTTCGATCATCATTGAATACCCACTGGTTATTTAATTCCAAACACTCTCATTCTCGGGGTAGTGCTGTCTACGACACCCGAGTCATTCAAAAAGATTTTTCCGCCCCACGGGTCAACCAACCTCACCATTCGGTCTCTGATGAATAGGCCCCAGTCTTTTGTTAAGTTCTCGCGCGAAATTTTCAGTTGCCGCTGGTAACTCGGCTTTGCCATCAAATACAGTTTGAATTGCTCATTCAAATCGTACAAGTATTGCGACAGAAAAAGCGATTCTTGTTTCTTTTTAAACTCGTGCTGCACGAGAGGGTCTTTCGCATTTTCGCGCATGGTTTGAAGCAAACGCAAACCGACTTCAAAGAGTCCTCCTTTTTTAGCGATGCGCTCTGAGAGCTTTTTCAAAAAATCAGGCGCATTCGCGTGCTTGCCAGCCTCAGTAAAAGCGGCCGAAGCTTTTAGCAAATCGTCGAGTTCAAATAGGTACAAATAGCCTAAACTCATTTCGAGTTGCCACATTCGGGTCCACTGAGCACTCAGTTCTGAGTGTGCGCTTGCATTCGCCTCGATCTCGTTGTGGTAAACTTTCACGGCGCGCTCGAACAACAGTCTCGCACCTTCGATGTCGTCTTTGACGACCAACAAGAAATTACCGCCGTGAAGGTAGGCGTCAAAAAAATACCGATCAATTAGGGTGACGGCTTCTAAGTAGTAGAATGAGGGGGCTCTCACGGTGCGTTTTACGTGTTCAAGTGACGGGTCAGTGAGCGACTGAAGCCAAAGCCAATCGGTCGCGGGCGCCACTAGGCCAAGTGGCAGGAGTCGATAAATTCTCGGGTGAAGCGGAATCGTGACGGCATATTCGGTTTTTTTCAGGTGCGCGGCTTGATGCCAAGACACGCGATCAAAGATCACTGAGGCCGTAAACGCCGAAAAAGTGAGACCCAAAAAAGTCACTGCCGTGAGAAATTTTGAACTATTTGTGTGTGACACTCTAAGAGCATTCTACCTAGAAATGGCTTCAATGCTACCATGGACTTTGGCAATAATTTCTTCTGATCCGTCTGGGGCCAAGCGATACCTCAACACCTCAGAAGACCCTTCGTCGACTATCGCTCCCGAAACTTGACTGACCCCTACGGTATTTCGGAAATAGTAACCTTCCTTACCGTCGAGATCCATGAAGTAGCCGGTAATCGTTCCAGCGGGTGGCCTTGAAGGCACGATGCCTTCAACAAATGCCTGGTTTTGGCCAAACGTTTGCTTAACCTGTCCCGGTTGGGGCGTTATCGCATCTCCTGGGACAACATCGGGCGTGACCGAAGCGACTCCCAGAACTGGTGCAACTATCCCAGGAAACAATAAAAGCGTCAGACTGTAAGGGGTGATGAGGTAAGTCACCGGGCCACCAGCAGAAAAAGCCGCCGTATCTTGCGGAACCACGTTGATTCCGAACGCTCGCCGGTTCCAAAAATCGACTGCGATTTGGGTGATGCCGGTGCCATCAACATTCACCGTTTCAACCGACGGGCGATTTCTCACTTGGCCAATATCAGACCACCCCGCATTTTCATTTTCAACCACTGAACAATCGACAGGTATGCCCGAACAATTGCTATGGCGTTCAATGACACCAGTTTTTACGGTATAAATAGAAAGATTCAGGGGGTGTACGACAAATCCTTTAATGCCACTACCTCCTACACCTTGAACAGTTTGAAAAACGGTCGTCCCACTTAATGAATTCACGTTCGAAACTCCATTGTAAGTGAGTATATTATTCTGTTTCGGCTTATAGTACCGAAACGGTACCACAGGAGGTCTCACCACGCCAGTCGCTGAACACTTCAAGCGATCGGGCCAGTTATTGTCGTCAGGACTCATGTTGACTAGAGGGTTCGGAACTCCCCAATACGAACGCGGAAACCCAGCAAATTCTTGGCGAGCAGGCGGGATCGCCGCTTGTCTCGCGAAGGGGTCGAAGGTCAGCGTTACGGTTACGCGAATTGAATCACCCGCAGCAGTGAAATCGTACATGCCTCCGGGATTTATGCCGGCCGCGGCACCCGGAGGTAACGGAGGCAATCCCGCCCCAGCCACCCACGAATTTGGACAAAACTGATGATACCTTGCATCGGTCGCAGGCAATGGGACTGGTGTAAGAGGAGTGTTGGGAACGGGATTATTAAGAATGTATTGGTCGATCCACGGATTTTGTCTTTCGAGTTTAACGAATAACCGAAAATCAGGCAATTCAGCCTCTGCTCTTGCATCTGACTGAAACGCGGCCCCCACACATCGGCCATTCTGGGCAGCTCCTACGTTGGGCAATTGATTTACGCCGAGGTCTACATAAGCGCCCCAAGCAGTGCCACCCATCCCATCCAGAAATGAAGTCGCTGGACTAGGTGGAGTCAAACACTCGCGAAATCCCAAATTGCGATTAACCGCAGAATTGGGGTCAATCGCCCCGAACGGTTCTGCGCGACACGAAAAAGGGTAGAACTGATTATACCTGATCTTCGCGTACATGAAGCCAGAATCTTGCTTGATTGCCGAAACGTTATTACCCGTCGCATCGAAGGTGACTTGGCTGGCTGACATTGAAGTGGGCGACAGTACCTGAAGAGCAGGAGGTATCGGTATTGCCTGCCCCGCTAGATACTGATCGAGTTTTTGTTTGACGATGTTCTGACAAAGACTTTGAATGTCAGTTTTCTTAGTCGCTTTTTTGAGATCAAGCATTAAAGGAAATAGCGCGAAGGCAGTCATCGAAATAATCGAAAACGCCACCATGCTCTCTATGATGCTCGAACCCCTTAGGCTTTTTATCTCTTTCATCTCCAAACCACTCTCAGCTCTAAATTTAGCATAGCCATTATTTTTCGTACCAGGTTATTTTAGACACGGCTTGCAAGATTCGATTTACACAAGCAAAATGAAATAATTGGGGTGGTCAAGTGAAGTGGTATAGAAACGGGCAGCGATTCAACTCAAACAACCGAGGGGTGACCCTCATTGAACTGATGATCGCAACTGCGCTCTTCGGAGTGACTAGCCTGCTATTGATGACCCTCATGGCTGAATACACAAAGTCGACCGTAAAGGCCAAAAACGATATCGATCTCACCGCTGATGTTTTTGAGTTTTCTGATTCGCTTCAACACTACCTTTCAGCAACTACCGCTGTTCTGGGCTGCGGGTGCGGCAGCGGCTGTGTGTTTCCGCAAAATCCGACGTTTCCACCTGGAGGTCTGCTTTCAGATTGCGCAGTTGCCGGAAGCACTTGCCTAAGTATACCGGCAGGCAATATTCCGGGGGTACCCATTGCCGCGCCACCCATCAACCCAGCGCCAGCGACCGCTGTGATCAATTTACTTTTTTGGGAGGCCGAGACCTCGCCGATTCCGGCCGAACGGATTGCTCCCAATAATAACAACACCACCTGCGTGGGGCCAGCAACTGGTATCACTCCTGGGGGATTTAACTTGAGGGGCTGTAAGAAACGATTGCTGCTTCGGTATTTTCCGCCGCCCACCTATGCTGGCGTGGCAGCGGCGATCGAAGCTCCTGGCTATGCTGAGCTACTCATTTTAAATGATTCATCTGCCAATTCGGTAGGAACCGCACAATGGAGTACGATCGCCCGCTTGAAAGGCACCTACTCACTCTTTTGTGGTTTCGACGGCATCGAAGGCGTTCCGAATGGAATCACCAATCGCGAGAAGTTTCGCCTGCAAGCACGAACCAAGAGTGCTTCGTCAACCATGGTTGCCACCGGCGCGACGCCGCCAGCTTGGTCGGTAGCGCACCCAAATTTTCTGCAAGCCACTCACCGATTGGTTGATTTGGGGGCTGAGTTTCACAACCTCACCGCGCGCGGCATTCACTTTGGTCACTCGACGACACAAAGAAACTGCATTCCCGATTTACAGGCCATTGCCGCTGGGCAAACAGCCGATGCTTGCTGCTCGGGATACAGTGACGGCTTCAGGTGTTTGTCTGAATGTTCGGGGGCAGGATGTGGCGCTGGTTGTTTAGTGGCTGGGACAAATTCACTGAACGCTCCAAACCCTGGAGACGACTGCTGCTCTCATCAAGCGTCGAATGGGGTTTGCCAATGAACCAAAAAGGCCAAGCCCAAATCTTAGCGGCAACTGTTATCGGTTTTTTCATGCTTGCCGGCATCTTAGCTTCATTAGAAATGGCTTCACAGTACACTCGAAATCGCAACAAAGTGAATCGCCGCACTCAAATGCGTGAAGCAATTGACATTGCGGCAAAGCAAATCGCTTACACCTACCAAGGTCAGGCGGCGTGCGACCCAGTTTTACTCAATCAATCACTCAATTCACTGAGTGCTGTTCTACCGCCTCCGCCTGCAGCGGGTGGTCTGACTTACAACCGATCAAAAGCCATTCAGGTTGCCGGCACTGACTACATTGTGCACTTCGGAAGGCTTAAGAAGCTCAATAAAGATCCTCCGGCGCCCGATCTTTTCGAAGTCGTTCACGGCCAACCCACACTAGTTCTCGCTGACGCTGCAGTGGGTGAATCACAAGACGTCGCTGTTGAAATGTGGACCACTTTCGCCAACCGAAGAGCCGCAGCAGTAGCGGGTGGTGCCGTGAATTCAAGTTTAGACAAAGTACAACAGTATGTGATTTTGCTGAATACCTGCAATAATCCTTGTCGGCAAGATCAGACCGAGTCAGGCTGCAATCGACAAACCACAAACCTATCGGCGGTTTACTACCAGATGCCGAGCAATGCGAGTCTCATACCTGCCGCGATCACGGCACCTAGTACTCGCTTCTGCCAAGGTGTTGCCAGCCAGCGCGGCAACCTGAACACAGGCGCTGGTCTATTCATCGATATTTTCGATCTGACAATTTTGAAAACGTATTTGAGATCGGGCGGAGTTCTCGAGTCGAGCCAAGCGATTATTGAGGGCCTACCCATAGGTGGCCTGCCGGGACCTGGGGCTGTTTTCGGAGACGGCAATGTGATTTTTCCGCAAGCGTGCGCAGATCTGAACCGTGATGGGCGAATTAACGAAACCGATCTCAATATCATGGAAAAATATCTGCGCGGCTACATTAATTGGCTTCCGGTGCACTACTGATTAGTTGACCATGTGCTCATATTTTTGAAATAATGAGCATATGATACTCAGAATAATTTCAGCCGAAATCTAAAAAACTAAAGCTCTACCTTACTGAATCAGGTGACAGGTGAAGCATTGAACTTCAACGCCAAAAACTTGGCGACTGAATTATACCCCGGTGTCACCCAGGACCCAGTGGCATAAGTCAGATCACCCCGTAAAAACCCACGCCAGTTGCAGTAGAGGTGGCAGATGAATCACTGAAATGGGTCTGTTTAATTTGCCGCTTTCTTCAGACTCGGTGCTTGAAAGTTAAAACTAATGCGTTACACTTAATGAATATAACTGAGTTTAAAAAAAAGGGGCACAGACAATGACTACGAAACGACTGAATAATGAATTACTCATTTCAAGAAAATTAGGGCAAGCCGGGTTCACCCTGGTTGAGCTCATGATTGTGGTGGCGATTATCGGAATTTTGGCAGCGATTGGTGTGCCTCAGTACAAAACATATCAAGCGAAAGCAAGGCAGACAGAGGCGAAGCTTAAGCTGTCTACATTATACACCGCCCTTACCACCTACCGTGCCGAATATGGTACTTTCACGGCTTGCCTCGTGAATGCGGGAGTTTCCGAGCTTGTTAATCTTAACTTAAGTAGATATTATACTTATGGTTTCTCTGACGCCGCTAAAGTTACTGTTGCATGTGGCACCGGAGCTGCCGCTGTTGCTTGTAATCAGCATTTTGGAATCGGGGTTGGGCCAGCGCCCTGCGCCCTCCCTGTCAATGCACCTCCACCCGCGGTGCAACCTGGGATTGGCGTTGCTAACGAATCGATTGTCTTAGCTGGAGCACGGGCGAATACCCTCGCAGTTGCACCAGCTTCAGCCCAGCTCAATATAGCAAACGCTGGGGCAGTTGTTAACCTTTCGGCTTTCGCAGCTGGTACCTTCGTAGGTGCTGCGGCTGGACTGATTGGATCTACTGCTACTTACGACACTTGGACAATCGATAATAATAAAACCATGATGAATGGAATAAACGGAACGAACTAAGATTTTTGTCAATCTCAATGCCCCGCAAACCTCTACTCTTGATTGCCGCGGCCGCCTTACTGATCGTATTCGCGGCAGTAGTAGTCTGGCAAAAAGAGGCATTTCAAACGATCTTATCGTCTGAAAACTCTGAGTGGACAGCGAGAAATGTCGACCTCAAGAAATTAGATGAGACGCTAAAAAAACTTGGGGCCTCTATTCAAGAACAAGTCGAAGGCCACAGCGCGTGCAAGTACGATGATGAATGCCGCGTTGTGGGCCTCGGCAACGAAACCTGTGGCGGTTACAAAGATTACGTCATCTACTCGTCAACCGCTGTCGAAGACGAAGGCAACCTACTTCGTGCGATCAATCAATTCAACGAACTGTTCAAAAAAAAGAGTGACCTCGAACTCGTCGCTAACTCGTGTGGCTTCAAATCGCGTCCCGCTCGCTGCATTTCTAAGCAATGCTCGGTTGAGTGAGCCTAAATCAGCTCTTTCGCCAACCAATCTGCCATACGCAATACCTTGACGCCATCAATCTGCAGTTCACGAGGTAATACTTTCACTAACTGTATGGCCTGTGCCTTCGGAAATTGCTTAGAATAATGCTTCAACCCTAACCCCACGCTCGAATCACTAGTCTTGACTTCAATCAAATGGGTAATCTGCTTGTCTTGCGTGATCACAAAATCAACCTCACGCTTGGTCTTGTCTCTTAAGTAATGCAGTTCACGATTTTCACCAAAAACGTCTTGCCGATAGTGAACCCACTTCAAAAGGTGACAGGCCACTAAATTTTCAAGACGAAACCCATCGTCAGACAAAACTCTACCTGTGTCATAGAAGAATACTCGAGGCTCGCGACGCAATGACTTCTTAATGGCCTTCGAAAAGGGAGTCAGCGTAAAAACAATAAAAAGCGACTCTAAAATCTGAATCCAATGCTTCACAGTAGCTGGGGCGACTGACAAGTCACTAGCAAGACTTTTATACGAGACAGATTGGCCTGCTTGTTCAGAGAGCATTAGCACGAGATGCTCGATTTGCTGAACTGTTCGAATTTTCTCAAGATCAAATAAGTCTTCTCTTAAAATTCGATCTAAATGAGACCTGCGCCAGCGCCCAACAAACGTGGGGTCACTCTCTAAATAGGGTTCTGGAAAACTACCCACTAAGAGCATTCGCTCTAAAATTTCTAAGGGTTCAGTTTTGAACTCGCGATGAACTTCAGCAACCGACAACGGATGACAGCGATAGAGAAAATGCCGCCCTGCAAGCGAGTCGCCAGTCTTTCGAAAGGTATCCATCCGCGCTGACCCCGTCACCAGTAGGCGTGGGCGAACACCCTCGGTATCGTAGATTCCTTTCAAAAAACGCTTCCACAGTTTCATTTTGTGAAGCTCATCCAAAATAACCAGATCAGTCGCTCTTGACCACTTCAACTTTCGAATCAGCTGGGCGTCGGCGGCAGAGTCCCAGTTGAGGTACTCGAACCGTGAACTCAACATCTTGGCCAGCGTCGTTTTGCCAGACTGTCTCGGGCCAGAAAGGATGACGACTTTTCGATCGAGGTCTTTCTGAATGCTGTCTTGAAGGTAGCGTTTCATGGGTCTACTCTACCAAAACAGCCCACTCCCAACAAGACCAAAACGAAGTCGATTTCGTTTTGGTTCGAACCAGAATGAAGCAGATTTCGCTTTGGCCCTACCAGCATTCACTTTAAAACGTCGCGATAATTTAAATGACAACTTTAAAACGTCGCGATATATTAAGATTCAATGTACCCCCGAGCCCTTACCCTTAATGCCGATCACGATGAGACCTTCTTTCTCTGGGGCCCAAGAAAAACCGGAAAAAGCAGCCTATTACGCGAGCGGTTTAAAGACGCCCACTTCTTTAACTTGTTAGACACTGATCAGTTCATCAAATTTTCGACTCGACCTGCACTCTTTCGCGAAGAGTGCCTGGGTGTGATCGCACTTCTAAACACCCGTCAGCCACGGCCCTGGTTTATTATTGACGAAGTTCAAAAGATACCAGCTCTGCTAGATGAAGTTCACCTCTTAATTGAAGAACACGGTTTAAAATTTGGACTCTGCGGGTCTTCAGCTCGCAAACTAAAGCGTGGTCATGCTAATTTATTGGGGGGCCGCGCCGTTCGTTATGAGCTTTCTGGTTTAGTCTCAATTGAATTAGGAGATGACTTTGATCTTATCAAGCTACTCAATCGAGGTTACCTGCCAAGTCATTACCTCAATGATCGATACCCGAAAATTTTGGCCGCCTATGTGAATGAGTACTTGAAAGAAGAAATAGCGGCCGAAGGGCTGGTGAGAAATTTACCGGTCTTTTCAGATTTTTTAAGAAGCGCTTCGTTTTCTGATGGAGAAATCATCAATTATACGAAAATAGCGAGCGAGTGTGGCGTTTCAAGCCCCACGGTGAAAGAATATTTTCAGATTCTACAAGACACACTGATCGCTACTAACTTGCCCGCGTACACCCGAAGGCCTAAGCGAAAAGTGATTCATGCCCCAAAATTTTATTTTTTTGACGTGGCCTTAACTAATATCCTCACCCGAAGAAAAAATCTTGAGCCGGGTACCGAGGCGTTCGGCCATGCTTTTGAAAACTGGATACACCATGAAATTCGCTCATACCTATCGTACCGGTCAATCGACGCTGATTTCTCATATTGGCGATTGGCTGACACAGGTAGAGAAGTCGACTTCGTACTGAATGACCTAGAAATAGCTATCGAAGCTAAAGCAAAGAGCCAGATTCGACCCGATGATTTGCGTGGGTTACGAGAACTGGCCGTCGATCACCCTAAAGTGAAACGCCGTTTAGTGGTCTGCTTAGAAACTAAAAGAAGGGTGACTGAAGACAATATTCTCATCATGGGATATGCCGACTTTGTACGAGCACTCTGGAATGGTGAGTGGCTATGACTATACGCCAGCCATAAATCCGGTCCATCTCAGTTCTCAGACCAAATCAGCTCTGTCGCCAACCAGTCGACCATGTGCAGAAACTCAATACTTTCACTTTGGTAAATAGTCGTATTACCGAGCTAACCCTTTACAGCGAAACCAAATCATCGCAAAATGAACGCTATGCGCTTCACAAAAACCTTTCTCATTTCCTTGGCCCTTCTTGAAACAACCCTGAGCTGGGCAGACCTTGACGTACTCAATTGCAAGAGTTTTACCGACGCCCAATATTCTGTAAATCCCGCTAGCGTAACCACATACAGCAATGGCTGCAGCGTCAGTTACGTGCGAATCGATACCTTCGCAATGGCGCCCTACCAAATTCAAAAACCACTCTGTTACAAAATGGAAGGGTGCCTCGCTCTTTGTGTGAAGCCTTCTAAAATTGCGCAAACACAGATCAGCTGCGTTACCGCCAAGACACCTTAACGCGAGAGCCCCACGCCAACTTTCAACCTTCAGGAGACACCCTATGTTTACTCGACCTCTCAATCTAAAAATCGCCTTCGTCGTCGGCGCCGGCGCAGCACTCCTGGGCTACTCTACTTCGGTTTTCGCTTCGACCCGACTCATTCCGTTTTCGGGCATCGCAAGTTCTGAGGTTCGAACGCTTGAACTCAATCTCGCGAACTCAGTCGCAACTTGCACGATCACCATCGCAAACTTGAGTTCAGTCGACCAACAAATTTCAGATGTCCAATTTCTGGACTACGACACCACCCAAAAAATCACTGTCTGGAAAAAAGCTGACCAAATTTGGAAACGAGGGCTCGACTCAAACGCCATTAGCGATTCGAGTTGTTCTGGCACCATTTTGCCCGGAACCATCTGCTTTTTTCGTAAAAAATTAATACCCTATACCGCCGAAGCTCGCTATGCGGTCTGCACCGGAAAAATACAGGTCGCCGACGACAAATCATCAAAGCCCGGAACTGTTGTCGCTTCAGGCGCCCTCTCGATTTATCAAGAATCGCAGGTCGTGGGCGGTGCTCTTTCAGGAGCTCTTTACTCAAGCGGCACCGCGAATTTTTTCACCCCTGGTTCGGGATTGAAACTCAGCGACAACCTCGCCGGAAAAGACCTCCCCGACTCGGGAACATTAACGGCTGAACCCAGCTACACCACCAATATGAACTTCGTTTGCTTTGACGCTTGCAAGAAGTTCAAACTCAATTGGAGCGACAAACAGTGCCAAATACACTGCGGAAGCTATAGCTATAGTACTACCACCGATATCTCAACGAGCGAGGCAATTGCATTAAGCGGCAGTGTCGTCAAAATTCCTCAACTCAAACCGAACTGGAAGGCCGAAAATACCCAGCCTCCCATTCCTGATGATGAGTATTTCATCAAAAAAACTGACCCCGGAATGGGCGGCGGTTTAGTTCTTGAAATGATTTCTGGACCTTTCATCAGTATCTGCAGCGGCAACAAAGACTACCACACGCAAGGCGGCGTTGATCACCACCACACGGATGGCTCCATGCAGGGCGATACAAACTTCGGTGGCTCAGAAATGATCAGTGAACGCCTGTACTGCGGACATCGCCATCAAAAATCAGATTTGCTTTCGCGGGTAGGCTCAACCTCACCGTTTCCCATTAATGGAGGTGTCGCGTTTTAGGCGTCACTCAAAGGCGATGCGTCTACGCCCTCATTTTTTTCTGGCCATTCGCGATGATCGCTTGTTCAAGCAAGGAAAAAAAAGTAGCGCCCGAACAACCCATTCTAAAGGCAGGTGAACCCAAGCCCGTGAAGAATGAGCGCGTCTGCGTGACTGCGCTAGATGCGACTATCTTGACCGACCTCAATCAACTCAAAACCACTGAAGCTAACCGATACTATAGGGTCGATTTCTTGTTGCCTAACACACACCAAGAAAAAAAATCGATCGGCCGATTCGTGACGGTAGCCGTACACGGCTTTTCTCGAACAAAAGAAAAACCAGCACGGGCGGTCTTTCTTGAAAAAGGGCAAACCGTACTCGGAGTTTTGCCTGAAATTGCGAGTTTTTTAGATAAAAACAATCTCTGCGCCCGAGCAAACCCAAATAGCTTTGATTGGCGAAGCCTCTCATACTTTGTAATGCCCATGAGCTTTTTAGAAAAAAGTGGCGAACTTGCCATTGAATTCACAGAAGGTGGAGAATCACTGGTCTTAGATGTGTTTCCGAAAAAGAACCTAAAGCCAATCATCAAAGCCCTAACGCCCACGCTCGACAAGCGTTCAGAACCTGATATTGCCGCAGTAAACGACCTGATTTTCAGTTATCACTGCGCCGGCGTGATCGACCAAAAAGACACCTGTCAATCGGCGAAATTGAACAAGTAACACCAAGTATGTGCAATTTTTGCATCTTGACCGCAATAATTGCACCTATATGCCACCACACAACCCAAACGAGTTACCATCGTGTGCTTGTCTTCAAGAAGCGAAATCGATAAAACTGAATCGGACGGCCATAGACTCATGAGCCCCCTAATCAGCGTCGTATTACCTGTTCCGCGAGGTTAAAAAAAAACAAGAAGCTGTTATGATTTGATGCACTTATAATTCTATCGAACATACTCCCTATTTTAGACCAGTTTATGGAGTATGGTCAGGTCGATTACATTTCAAACAATCCGCTGCAATCTTACGCATGCTTTTCGAAAGCTTGACGTCGTCACAAGCCATCGTCCAAAACTCACGGGCCAGTCGTAAGGCGATGGGCCAAACCTCTAACAGCGTGTGCTCATACGATGGCCTCAAAAATTTCTTACGCGTGTCTTCACCCCCTTGGCTGGGAGCGAATAACATGGGCAGCATATCGTACACAGGTGCGAGGCGAGCCTTCTTGTCTCCGTAATCCCAGAAAAATGAGAGATTACCCGAGTGCCGATCGGTATTTGCAATCAACCTACCGAAACTTTCAAGTAGCCTCACAGTTTTCAAATCCTCTTTGCTCAGTATTTTTTTGCGCTCTAAAACTTCGACCGAAGACGCCCAATTGGTGCTATTGCCTACCCACTCATTTTCAAGCGCTGACAACGACAGTGTACCGATGCGACCATTTTGCCCCACTCGATCAAACCGAGTGGTTTCTAAAAACGTTCTACCACCAGCCTCATGCAAGCGAGATTCAACTGCAGCAATTCTGTTTTGACGAAGCACCAGAAGCGCCAGCGATTCACAAATGAGTAGGTCTCGCCAGCGTTCAGCAGCAAACGAATCAACGGCTGGTGAAAATTTCACCAAGACACTGACCGTCGAATTGTCTTTTGACCTATTTTTAGAATTATCTTTAGAATTTTCTGGGCGACTCAACACGGCAGTGAACTTTGGCTGTTCGCCACCCGCAGAAGAACCCGCCATTTCGCCGTCAATTGCCATTTTAGCGAGAGCGACATAATTTTTTTCAGGCCGATTCCAGTCGACTAAATCAACGCTTCTTTGGATGCTTCTTTGTACCGCACTTTGATGACGTTCAAACGACTCGGCACCCACTAGGAGATTGCCGGGCAACTCTTCGCCTCGACACGAAAGTGCAACTAATGTGTCATCACTGCTCAAGTCTTGAACTCTATTCGGCAAGTTAAGATCTTTATGGTTTTGAAGAAACGCCCTACCCATAAACCCCTGTGGCCTCAAGTCGTCGAGAAAGTACGGCAGTCCGGGAAAAATGAGGGGTTTGTATTGATCTGATTCGAGAACGAAGGCAAATGAATCAGGGAATAGCGAAACCAACTCAGCAAATTTGCTCACGGCACCCGTTTCAGAAATGCAAAATATCGGTATGCGCGAACCCAAGTTTCGCACTGATCTCAATACGGCCAATTGACGATTTCGCTTAGCGCCAAGTGAGACGATCATCTCAGACTGACCTTTGACCGCACGAAATAAAGTAGGCTGACTGATATCAAAACGGCTCATCACCGCCGCAGGCGCCTGCGGACCTTCACTTCGCAACCAATCGATGAGGGCAAGCTCTCTTTTCATACCTTCTTGAATGATATCATGAATGATAAAAAGAATGATAATTTTATATTTTATCGTTTAAAAACAGATAGTTAAGTAAAAACAAAATATCTACATGAATGATAAAAACACTTTCTCGACCACCAGGTACTGGTGCCTGACCCCACATTTGGCTTTCTAAGAACCCGAGCCTCTCATTCGGACAGTCACTTGCCCGCACTCAAGCGATTCTCACAAAGCTCGACCAGTTAAATGAAAAAAATCCCGGCACCGATGCCACTCTTGAAGAAAAAGAAACCTTAGAAGCCATGACATCGAGGTTTTCGCGACTGTCAGACTTACTTTTTCAAAGAGTGTTTCGTACCATCGATCAAATAACTAAATACCCTAACGACAAAAAATACATTTAGATGGGCGGCACTGAGTGATTCATTGAGGTGAATTTACGAAAGTGACCTCTAAAAAATCTGCAGGGAGACATTTTCTTTCTTGACACCTATCTGGCCAAGAATTCGCAGTTTGGCGTGAGGTTTTAAGGGCTGTCGTACCGTGAGCTGAGACAGCAATAGGCGCCTTTTAAACCAAAAATTGTGGCCTTTGCGTTCGGGACCGAGTTTTTCATTTTTGATGCAACCCTAGCGCAATTGCGAAGCCAAAAAATCGTTTTTAAAATGCGTGTTATGCAATTCAGATGAACCTACTCAATATGACTCCAGAACAGTTAGTCATAAACACTAAACAGATCGCGGTAAAAGAGCGCGAAATCACCGCACAACTCATTAACCATTTGTCTGAAATCAATCGACGGCTTTTGTTTTTACAGCTCGGCAATTCGAGCCTGTTTGAGTTCTCAACCAAAGAGCTTGGTCTCAGTGAAGGCGCGGCCTACCGTAGAATACAGACAATGAGGCTCGTGACCGAATTACCAGAAGCTAAGAAAGCTTTCGAAGAAGGTTCCTTGTCGCTCAGTAACGCCGCAAGACTTCAAACGTATTTTCATGCCCAAAAGAAGGCCGGAAAACCAAAAAATCTTGCTGAAAAAAAAGACATCGCAATGAGCGCTCTCAATCAATCGCAATCACAATGTGAAAAGCAACTTTCTGAACTGTCGCCAGATCAACCGAGACCAGACCGAGCGCGCGTTGTTTCGTCACAACTCCGAGAATTGAAGTTCACCGTGTCTGAAGAACTTTTTCAGAAGATCAATCGCCTCAAAGAATTGCTCGCCCATTCGCATCCGGCGGCAACCTACGCAGAGTTGCTAGATTTTCTAGTCAACGGCATGCTCGAAAAACTCGAAAGATCGAAAGGCCTTCGAAAAAGCTCAATAGTACCCGCCTCGATTGCGATAAAACTGCCCAACAAGCCAGAAATCGCTTCATCGGGTGGCGAAATTCATGACCAAAACTCTTCGAATTGCACCGCTAAGAAAGTGCACCCTGTGTGGGTTCGCGTGGCATTGCCCAGTCAGATCAAGCGCGAGGTTTGGATTCGTGCTGACGGCAGATGTGAATACAAGCACAACGGCCGGCGGTGTTCATCGCGATATCGGCTTGAAATCCATCATAGACCGCCCCTGGCACTGGGTGGTTCGAACGAGTTGTTTAATTTACAACTCGTCTGCTCACCGCACCACCGACTCGTTGGAATTCAGGTGTTTGGTTCAGAAAAAATGAATCTCTACAAAAAACAAGATGCGCTGGAGGCGAAAGCGAGACGTAGCAGTAACTTACGGTGAACTTAAAAATAAGCGAGCACGCTGTCACAAAGGTCATTTTCATACGTGCACTGCGGTTTTAGCCGAAATGATTGACGGATTGAGACTGACTGTTCGTACTCCATAAACTCCTCAAGAATTGCCATCACCATCGGGACCACCAGAGTCTGCCGAAGGATCGCCTGTGCCATCACCGCCCTCGCTCGAATCATCGGGAGTCTCACCGTCAACGCCAAGCTTTTTGAGGCGATATCGTATTGAACGAAACGTGATGCCTAACATTTCAGCGGCGCGCTTGCGAACTCCGCCTGATTGCTGAAGAGCTGCATTCAAATACACTCGCTCAACATCACCTAAAATCTGATCGAGATTGATCTGACCTTTTGAAAAATCGGGTGCTGGCAGCGTGATCGTGCCCACCACCATATTCGGCCCACTCGTCGTTGAGCGACAGGTACTGGGCCCCGTGAAATCACCCATCGAACCGCCGCTGGCTCCACCCGCCGCATCACCCGCAGAACCAGTGGCGCCGCTTGAAGCGTGATCGCCGCCGCCTGCAGAGCCACCCGCACTCGGTGTTCCTGACGTATTCGTTCGACCCAGCAAACCACGAGCGAGTTTAGACTGATAATTTTCGATCATCGAATGCGGCAAAGAACTTAAAGAAATTTTCGTACCCGGCTCTAACGTGACCGCACGCTCTAAAAGATTTTCAAGCTCTCTCACATTACCCGGCCAAGTCCACGCTTCGATGGCTGCCATGGCATCAGCGTCAAACTCAGTAATCGGCACCGCTGTGCGCGCCGCGAATTTTTTGAGAAACACATTCGCTAACATGCGAACGTCTTCGCCGCGCTCGCGCAGTGGCGGCGTACGAATCAAAATCACATTCAGACGGTAATAAAGGTCTTCACGAAACGTACCTTTTGCGACGGCTTGCTCAAGATTTCGATTGGTCGCCGCAATGATGCGAATTTCGACCTTAGTATCGTCGTTAGCCCCGATTCTTCGAAAACTTCGCTCTTGAATCGCGCGCAGCAACTTCACTTGCATCGAAAGCGGCAATTCACCGACTTCGTCGAGAAATAGCGTGCCGGTGTGGGCAACTTCAAATAAACCCTGTTTGTCGTTCACAGCCCCAGTAAAACTGCCTTTTTTGTGACCGAACATTTCACTTTCAATCAAAGTTTCTGGTATCGCGCCGCAATTGACCGGCACAAAGGGCCGCCCCTTCAAGGGGCTAGAATCGTGAATCATGCGAGCAACGAGTTCTTTACCTGTGCCGCTTTCACCAATGATCAAGACATTGGTTCGGGTCACTGCGACCTTGTGAATCAAATCAATCATCTTTTTTACGACAGGTGACTGACCTAAGATGTCGCGTTTATTACTCACTCTCCGCCTCCCGCCATTTTGAAAATGGGCAAATACATTGCGATCATGAGACCGCCCACTGCTCCACCCAAAAACACGAGAATGAACGGCTCAATCAATTTAGTGAGGCCTCCTACCAACACCTCAACCTCTTCTTCGTAGAAATCAGCAACTTTCTCTAGCATTTTATCAAGCGCACCGGTGTTTTCACCGACCGCAATCATCTGCACGGCCATTCGCGGAAACACTCCCGTTCGCTCAACCACCAATGCCAATGGCTTACCCGCTTCAACTTCTGCCCGAATCGTGCCGACTGCTTGTTCAATCACCGCATTATCGATCGTCATTTTGCAGATGTCGATCGCATCGATGAGGTTAACACCTGAAGCCAACAAAGTCTGCAAAGTTCGAGCAAATCGTGCCGTACCGCCTTTTTGCAAAATAGCTCCGAAAAGTGGAGCCTTAAATAGCGCGCGATCACGAAAAGTTCGGCCTTCTTCAGAAGAAAGGTATTGAAAGGCCAGGTAGCAAACAATGGCGGTGCCGGGCACAATAAAGAGAATGTTATTGACCATGAAGTGCGACAGGTTGATCACAAACGCAGTCGGTGCAGGCAATTCTTGGCCACTACCTTTCAAAAGTTCTTCAAATTTTGGAATCACAAAGATCAACATGAGGGCAATGACGCCAATACCGACAGTCACCACTCCGGCTGGATAAATCATCGCACTTTGAAGCAATTTTTTCAGACGATTGGCGTCTTCAAGGTAACGAGACAGGCGTTTCAACATGCCATCCATCGCGCCCGAGGCCTCGCCGGCACGAATGAGTGCGACGTAAATTTTGGGAAACGCTTTGGGGTAAGCCGCGATCGATTCCCAAAAAAACTTACCTGCTGATACGTTCTCTTTCACCGCTGGCAAAATCGTGCGAAGACCTCCCTCGGCCTGATCGCCCAAAACATCAAGTGCCTGCACGAGCGGAATACCAGCGCTAATCAGCGCGTGAAGCTGTCTGGTGAAGCCCACCATCTGATCGGTGGTCACCCGAAGGGTACCCCCTTTTAAGAATGACCCCATGTCGCGATTCATCGCCGAAACGCCAGTGATTTTGGTGGGCCGAATGCCATTGCCACGCAGACTCATTCGAAGCTGCCCTTCGTCGGCTGCATCGAGTTTGCCTGAAACTTTTTTTCCTGCTTTGTCTACGCCCTCATAACTGTACTCAGCCATTTTAACATTTCTCCGCTAGGCAATTTCTCTCAAAATTAACCACTTTTCGACCTATTTTCGATCGGGTACTGCCGCCACTTGCTTATGCAATTCTTCAGGGCTCGGGCTCACTTCAAGGGCATCGGCTTTTGACAGAGCCCCCATCTTCACGAGCCCAAGTAAACTTTGATTCATCGTGATCATGCCTGTTTCGCCCTGCCCGGCTTGCATCATCGAATAGATCTGATGAATTTTGTCTTCGCGAATCAAATTTCGAATACCCATCGTCGGTATCATGATTTCACAAGCCATGGCTCGTCCGCCGCCATTTGATTTCGGTATCAACTGCTGTGAGCAAATGGCCTGAAGCGTGAACGAGAGAACCTGGCGAATCTGGGCCTGCTGATGAGCCGGAAACGAATTGATGATTCGATTAATTGACTGCACAGCCCCGTTCGTGTGCAAAGTACCAAAAACCAAGTGACCTGTCTCGGCCATGGTGAGAGCCATCTCTATGGTCTCGGCGTCACGAAGCTCTCCGACCAAGACAAAATCAGGATCTTGCCGCAGAATTCTGCGCAGTGCTGCACTAAATGACTTGGTGTCGGTACCGACTTCTCGTTGATTTACAATGCAGTTCTTGTGCTGATGAATGAACTCAATCGGGTCTTCAACCGTCATCAAGTGCCCAAACTCTTCACGGTTGAGCACATCGAGCAAAGAAGCCAATGTCGTCGTCTTACCGCTACCCGTTGGGCCCGTCACCAGAATCAAACCATTGGGGCGTTTGACCACTTGGCGCAGAATTTTTGGCAATCCGAGCGCATCAAAATCTGGAATCGTGAGCGGAATTCTTCTGAACACACCCGCTACTGAGTTTTTCTGGTAAAGTAAATTACCTCGAAAGCGCGCAACGTCTTTGATGCCGAACGAAAAATCGATTTCGAGATCTTGCTCGAATTCGGCCTTCTGTGAATCAGTGAGTACTGAGTAGCAAAGTTCTTTGGTATCAGGCGCCGAGAGAGCGTCGGCCTTGATTTTAACCATCTTACCCTGAATGCGAAACTCGGGTGGCACTCCAGTAGTGATGTGCAAGTCTGAGGCATCTTGATCAACCATTGCTTTCAGTAACGCTGGTAAACTGACTTTTGCCATAACCGCTTAACCCTCCATGGTTGATGCTAATGCTTCTTCTAACGTTGTTTTACCTTCGGCCACCTTAGTGAGCGCTGCCATTCTCAAAGTCTTCATGCCTTCTTTGACTGCTTGCCGCTTGAGATCGATGACGCTGTTGCCTGCTAAGACCATTTCTTTAAGCGCCGTCGAAAACTCAAGTACCTCATATATGGCAATTCGCCCCTTGTACCCCGTACCACCACAAACCGAACAGCCCTTGCCATGATAAGCCTTGAGTTGAGCGGCAACTTCGGGTGAAAAACCAAGCTGAATGAAGCGTTCTTTCGGCACTGCCTGCTCAACTCGGCACTTCGAACAAATGGTTCGAAGCAGACGCTGGGCCACAATGGTATTGAGCGATGCCACCACAAGAAAAGGCTCTAAGCCCATGTTCATCAAACGGGTGATCGTACTCACTGCATCGTTGGTGTGCAAAGTTGAAAGCACCATGTGACCCGTCAATGCGGCTTGAACAGCCACTTCGGCAGTTTCGTAATCTCGAATCTCACCGACGAGAATAATATCAGGATCTTGGCGCAAGAGTGCGCGAAGCACAGCCGCAAATGTGAGCCCAATCTCTTTTTGCACTTGAACTTGATTAATGCCTTCGAGATTATACTCTACCGGATCTTCAGCAGTCGAAAGGTTGTCAGCCATCTTATTCAGTTCTGCCAACGCAGAATACAGGGTCGTCGTTTTGCCGCTACCAGTGGGCCCAGTCACCAGAACCATGCCGTTAGGTAAGTTAATGCCCTTCTTGAAAACGTCGAGCTGCTTTTGCTCAAAGCCAAGCTTGGTCAAATCAAGCTGCAAGTTGCCTTTGCTCAGCATACGAAGCACGATTTTTTCACCAAAGAGCGTGGGCATCGAGTTCACACGAAAATCGATATCAGTGCCGCCCACTCGAAGTTTGATGCGACCATCTTGCGGAACCCGCGACTCAGCGATATCCATTCGCGACATGATCTTAAATCGGGCTACCACAGCGCGCTTCATTTCAATCGGCACTTGGGTCATCTCTAATAGCACACCGTCGATTCGCATGCGTACGCGAAATCGTTTTTCGTAAGGCTCAACGTGAATATCGCTGGCCATGCGCCGAATGCCTTCTTGCAAAATGCCATTCACCAAGGTGATGACTGGCGCATCTTGTTCACTCGCACCCGAGTCAATGTCGTGCACCTGCACCACTTCAAAGCCACTAGATGCAGAAGGCTGATCTTCACCCGCTTTGTTGCTTTCTTTTCGGTAAGAATCAATCGCCGAACCAATACCAATCGTGCCGTAATGTTTTGAAAAGGCTTCTTCCCAGGCACTGAGCGGCGTGAGTACTGCTTCAACATTTTGTCGGGTTCGAAACTTGAGGTCTTCGAGTCCGGCTAAATTCGTGGGGTCACTCACCGCCACCACCATCGTACCCTTGGCACTTTGAATCGGTATGGCACCCGCTTTTCGCGCCAACTCTTGCGGCACCAGTTTAATCACTTCGGGACTAATTTCAAATTTTGCCAGATTCACGCTAGGCATTCCGAATTTCTGCCCCAGAAATTGCATCAGACGATTTTCAGCAAGAATCTTTTGTTCAATTAAATATTTAACATGACTTTTACCTGACTTAAAAGCGGCCGCCGACTCAGCGTGCTGTTGAGGCGTAATGATTCGCTCTTTTAGTAATAAATCAGCCAACGTACGAGACATAGTTTGTTTTTATGAATTCTTAAACTCCCATTAGATAGTCTCAGGGGAGTGACATTTATTGTCAACTGGCAAGAACTTGTCGTGCGTGCTCGATGTCTCGTTCGATTTGAGAGGTCAATGCTTTGACGGAATCAAATTTCTGTTCGCCGCGTAGGCGTTTTACAAATCTGAGTTTTAGCCGAGTTCCGTAGAGGTCAATCGTTTGATCGATCAAATGAGCTTCGACTTGTACTAAAGAAACCCCACTTGGGTGAGTCGCCTTAAAGGTAGGTCTGACTCCAATATTGGCTACACTAGGATACGACCACATTGAGCTGCCCTCACCGGCATCAACCCAGGCCGCATAGACCCCATACGGAAGCATCAACTTAGGATCACATTCAAGGTTAGCGGTCGGAAAACCAAGGGTTCTACCTCGCCCATCACCCTTGACTACAATTCCAGAATAGGCGAAATGACGGCCCAGAAGAGTGCTCGCCGGTTCAATTTCTCCTGAAAGCAAAAGCTGCCGCACCCGCGAACTTGAGACCACGCCGTGCTCGAGGCGAAACGGTTGAACGACCGTCAAATCGATTTGATTTTCTTCACAGAGTTTTTGTAACAACTCGAGGTGCCCCTCTCGCCCGCGCCCAAAGCCAAAATCATACCCCACGGTAATTGCCGCCGCATTCAAACGAGTCACTAGGTAGTCGCGAATAAACTCGGCCGGATCAATAGTCGAAAACTCTCTGCTAAAAGGCTCTTCGATCACAACATCAAGACCTAAAGAACTGAGTATCGCCAGCTTTTCATCGTAGGTCGTTAAAAGGTCAATGCCATGGTCAGGCTTTAAGGCTAAACGCGGGTGAGGCCGAAACGTGTAGGCAACTGAAACTCCGCCAATGCCTTTTGCCTTAGCTACGGTCTTTTTCAAGATTTCTTGGTGGCCGATGTGCACACCGTCGAAGTTTCCGATCGTAACGACAGAGTTTCTTATGGCTTCAACACATTTCGAAATACCCGAATAATGTTTCATTTGAAGGTAAATCCACAGTTTTCGACTTCTGAATCAATCTTATCAAACGGATACACATGGCAATTGGCAGGTCGCAGGTCACCGTAAATTCGACAATAGGGCAAATTTTGACCGTCACGCCCTAAGAACGGGCAGCGATAAATGAGCTGACAGCAGCTACCGCACCGGTGACAGTCTCCCTGACGCGTCTCAGCGACCGACTTCTGAATGTAATCTTTGCGAAAAACGCCGAAAAAACCGCGTCGCATGCGCCGCAAGAGTTGTCCAAAAAATCCCTTTTTAGTGACCGCCGATAGATACCAAGCGCCGAGGTTCAAAGTTACCGTCCGATTCTCAACCGTTTTGTTGTCGCCTTTTTCTTGTTTGAGGATTATGCCTGCTTTTGTCAACCGTGAAAATCACTGCCCTTTTAATTCGCATCCTTATTTGCTTTATTTTTTCTCTTATCCCCTTAAGAGACTTCGAGAATGACATCTACTCGGCAAGACTATGGGCGAGAGGCCACTCAAGCGTCGAGCAAAATATCATCATTCTGACGCTCGACAATGAAGATTTTCAAGCGCTGAAACCCCAAAGGCCTAAAGACCGACTCGAAAGCCTTAGGAATCTCTATTTCTGGGATGAAACGCTCTGGGGCCAAGCACTCAAAACCTTGAATGATCTTAACCCAGACTTAGTGCTCTTTACCTGGCACGTTCCTGAAGGGGTAGTCGAACTGTTGTCTCGTAACAACCGAGAGCTCTTGCCGACTCAGTCACCGATTATTTGGAGCTCACAGTTTGACTCAGACGGAAAATACTTTGCTCCCCACGATGACCTTGTCGCCAATTCTCGAGGCTACGGCTTCAACAACCTCTTTGCAGATTCAGACGGCGTCGTGAGACGCGGGATTTTGACCCAAGACGGGCAGAACTCAATCATTGCGACCACCACAGCCCAACTGAAGCTGAAACAGTCGGCAAAACAGAATCCTGACCAGACCTACTTGATCAATTACGCGGGCGGTGCAAACGCCTTCACGACTTGCCGGTTATTCAAAGTTCTCGCCCATTCGGCTTCGCCTGAATGCTCTGACCTCAAAGGTAAAATTTTACTACTCGCTCGCGACGCGGTCGCTCCATTTGAGCCGCTTTTTAGAACACCCCTAGGAAGAATGAGCCGAGCCGAAATTCTCGCCAATCAGATTCACACGCTCACCTACAACCACCGTATCTTGAGAACCCCATTTTGGATCGAATCGGTTTTGGCCCTGATCTTTATCATCGCAACTGCCTACACGATCATTTATTTTCCGATTGTTTCAAGTGCCCTCATCGTCGTTGGAGTTGGCCTTTTTTTGGTGATCGTTTCATTTCAAATCATTTTTCAACTTTTTAGCGTCTACATCATGGCAACGCCGATGGCTTTGGCGGTACTCGCTGCCTACCTTGTTTTCACCGGCTACCGGTTGGCGGTTCAAGAAAACACGCAGTGGCGCTCGGTGAAACAAGCTCAATACTTGCGCGAACTCGATCAGATGAAATCTAATTTCTTATCGCTCGTCAGTCATGACCTGAAAACGCCTATTGCGAAAATTCAAGCTGTGGTTGAACGCCTGCGTCGCGAGGGAAAATTTCCAGCAGAGGCTCTCGAATCGATTGAGACTTCAAACAATGAATTGAAACATTACATTTCGAGTATTCTTAACTTATCAAGAATCGAATCACAGAAAGTGATTCTCAATAAAAAAACTAACGACATCAATCAAGTGGTTCGCACAGTTTTGAGACGCGTTCGCTCACTCAGTCAACAAAAGTCATTAACGGTTGAAGAAGAGCTCGAACCCATTTTTTCGTTTGAGTTTGATGAAGACCTCATTCGGCAAGTACTCACTAACTTGGTTGATAACGCGATCAAATATAGCCCAACCAATTCGAAAATCATTGTTCGAACAACTGAAAAAGAAGGGTTTGTTGAGGTCGAGGTTGAAGATTTTGGTCCGGGCATTCCAAAAAACCAGCTACCGTTCATGTTTAGAAAATTTTCACGCTTCTTGAGGCCCATGAAAGAACACGTTAAAGGGACTGGCCTAGGGCTCTTTCTCTCAAAGTACTTCATTGAACTTCATGGCGGTACTATTCGGGTTCAAAGCATTGAAGGACAAGGAACCACGTTTTCTTTTTCTATTCCATTGCGAGGAGCAGAAGGTGATTCTATTCTGTCTTAGGTTATGAGTACATTAAACGTCTTAGTCGTCGATGATGAAAAAGAATTGAGAGATTCGCTCGCTCAAAAGATCACCCAAATGGGGCACAGCGTAGTCTCAGCCGAAAACGCCGAAAAAGCGATCAGCATTCTGAGAGAACGTGGACTCGATAATCCGAACTCGATTCACCTCGTACTGCTAGACGTCAACCTTCCGGGCATGAGTGGCCTTGAAGCGCTCAGAGAAATTCGAAATGTCGAATCTTCAATTTTTATCTTAATCATCACTGCTCACGGAAATATTCGTGATGCGGTAGAAGCGATGCGCGATGGTGCCTACAACTACATCGAAAAACCCGTTCAAGAAGAAGACTTAGAAGAGCTAGTCAAAACAGCCTCTGAAGCCCACCACTTGCTTCAAGAAGTGACCCTATCTTCACCTAAGATGCTTCTCGATGATGGCGAAGAATTTGTCGGAAATTCTACACAAATGAGAGCAGTTTTCGGGGTCATTCGACGCCTCGGTACGGTGAGCACTTCGGTCCTGATTCGTGGCGAAAATGGCACCGGCAAAGAACTTGTTGCCAAGGCGATTCATGTGAATTCGAATCGAAAAGACAAACCGTTTGTCGCGATCAATTGTGCCGCGATTCCTGAAAACCTCATTGAAAGTGAATTTTTTGGCCATGAAAAAGGCGCGTTCACCGGGGCTGACAGCCGCTACATTGGAAAATTTCAGTACGCCGAAGGGGGCACTTTGTTCTTAGACGAAGTGGGCGACGTTTCGCAATCACTTCAAGTCAAGCTTCTGAGGGTTTTGCAAGAACGCAAGTTCACCCCAGTGGGTTCGAACCGCGAAATCAAATGCGATGTGAGAATCATTGCCGCAACGAATCGCAATCTCGAAGACCTGATTAAGAAGGGCCAATTCAGGCAGGACCTCTTTTATCGACTCAACGTGGTACCGATCGAATTGCCCCCACTTCGAGAGCGTGTCACCGATCTGGCCGTACTCGTGCAACATTTCATCGATCAATTCAATTCGAGACACGAGAGAACTGAGTCAGGCACTGAAATACGGGGCATTCGAGAAGATGCGTTAAAGGCCCTCACACAGTATGCTTGGCCAGGAAATATCAGAGAGCTCGAAAACGCAATCGAGCGCGCCTTTGTTCTCGAGTCGACGCTTTACATCACAGTCGACTCACTGCCTGAAACCGTCAGGCAGTCGAGCCCGAGATTGAGTGCCGTTTCTGGCGGCCACTATTCGACCCCACTCGAGCCCAACGAAGCTATTGATTTTCAGTTACAAAAAGAGCAATTTGAAAAAGAGTTCATCGTTGCAGCTTTGCGCCGATTTAACGGTCGAATTAACCAAACCGTTGCTCACGCAGGCATTCCGAAGAACACTTTATTGCGAAAGATTCGCAAGTACCAGATCAACCCGACTGAATATGGCCCGGTCGATTCAGACGGTGAAGAAAATGGAGAACAGAAATGAATTCTAGCCTCACCCCCAATCGCCCGTCAGGTAAAACCAAAATTATCACGATTGCCAATCAAAAAGGTGGAGTAGGCAAAACCACTGCCGTCAGAAACATCGGGGCAGCGCTCGCTAAGCAGGGTAAGAAAATTCTACTCGTTGACAGTGACCCGCAAGCCAACCTGACGAGTTACATGGGAGTGACCCCTGGCCACGGTGAATTTGAAAAAATAAAAACTCTCGATGAACTCTATCTAGCCAAGCGGGCTTTTGATGAAGACACTAAAGACCTTTTTATCGCGAAAACAAGTGAGGGAATTGATTTGGTATCGAGTGACCAAGCCCTCACGGGCGTCGAATACTACCTGTTCAGTCGACCAGACAAAGAATTGATTTTATCGCGGTTCTTGAGTTCAATTGCTGACGATTACGACACGATTCTCATCGATACGCCACCGAGTTTAAATCTTCTGACCCTCAATGCACTGTGTGCAAGCCATCATGTGATCATTCCGCTTCAAACCGAATTTTTCAGTTTAGAAGGAATCGTAAAAATTCGTGAAGCGATTGAAGACGTGAAGAGGCGCTGGAACCACCAAATCACGATTCTTGGAATCTTGCCTACTCAGGTGGCCTCGAGAAGAAAGCTCACTGAAGATGTGCTCAATGTGCTCATTAAAGAATTTGAAGGACTCGTCTTCAAAAACCACATTCACGAGAACGCAGCGGTTACCGAAAGCACTGGTCACGCGCAATCGGTCTTAGACTATGACCGAGCATCGAGAGGGGCCAAAGACTATCACCAAGTCACCGAAGAGCTTCTCGAGAGACTCAGTCAAACTGCCCATTCAAGCAACCTCACGAAAGGCGAATAAAACCATGCAAACCCAAACCTCAATTCAAAAACCATCAAAATTAGGTAGAAACCCACTGGCACCAATTCAGGCGCCTGAGAAAACCTTAAGAAAAATCGAAAAAATAGAAAAAGTCGCAACACCTGAGGCCACCGCTCAAGCAGAGGCCATAACGCACCAGAGTTCGTCAAAATTACACACCCCAAAGAAGGCGTCAGTTCGACCAGCAACTCATCGATTTCATCCGGTTATCCGCGCCATCTTATTTGCAGTCGCTTCAGGCATCGCACTGCGCGAATGGCTAGTAGAAGTTACACATTCATAAGTTAAACACCGTATAAAAAGCTCATTTTCTGACTAAATTACCCCACTTTCAACCGGCGCGAGCTACGCTCAGCACTTAGGACGCGTCGCATTAGACTCATGGCATATAAAATGCTAAGTCCGGGTATGCCCTTCGTCGATTCTTTATCGAAGGGTATCGGGGACGAAGGTTAATTCAAACCAGAATTGGGGATCACCATGTTGTGCGCTCGATTACGATCTGTTGTGTGTGTATCATTGTCTACAGCTCTATTTTTCAGCTGCTCATCAAGCGAGCCAGTTACGAAAAATCAACTCAATCAATTGAATACAGGAGTGAGCTCTGTGCAAAGCGGCGATCCCAATGCCATACAAATTCTGAGCGCAGCGACCACTGATACCAAAGAAAATACTGTGGCGTCGGCCTTCGAAGGAACCACCCTTTATGGAGCCGCTGCCCTGGCTAGAAGCCTGCAAGACAAATCACTCGTTAAGCTTCAATCGGCTGAACAAGCAGCAAAGCTAAACAAAGGCAGTAAAATTGAAGAGGTTTCGCTTCCTACTGAAAATGGTCAGACTGTTTCAAATCAAGAGGGATCTACAGAACCTGCGACAGAAGAAGCCGTCACTGCCGGAATACCGATTAGCATTCTAGGGCAAGAAATGAATTTCGGCGGCTCAATCGTCGCAATCACCGAAACCGAGAGCGAAGAACTGGGTGACCTCAAACTCACTGACCTTCCGCCTCTCGTGGTTCAACCCAGACTCATTGTCGATAAAGATAAGAACTATTTCGTGGCCCTACACCTTTGCGAAAATCAAATTTGCGATGCCGCTCAGGCCACGAACCCAGTGCTCGCCTTTGAAGTCGTCGGAGTGAACAAAGAGCAGTCGCAACTCGTCGTAGACCTTTCAGCTATTGGCCACTCTCTCGACTTCTCGATTCTGGGTGCTCGCTCACTCAATCAGTTAAAACTTGAAATCACGGGCAGCCAAACCACTCGATTTGACCTGTCAGCCGGCACTTTTTCTTTCGATATCAAATCTCACATCATTCCTAGCCAGGCTGCCGCGGCCGTATCAACGATCAAAAATCCTTTCGATGTGACCATGCGTTGGTATTTCAAAGATGCCGGTAACTTGAAGAAAGACTTCGCATCAAGAAAAGGCACCGCTGGAGTTGGATTTTTTGAAACTGACATCGGCGGCAATCACTTGATTCACCGCTTTGATTTTTCGAAAAAAATTCACTACTACATCAAAAATGTTCCGTCTGAATTCAAAGCAGCATTTGCCGGCGCGTTTGATTCTTGGAATAAAACCTTCAATCAAGTTGTTGGACATGAACCGCTCAGCTACGAATTCGTAGACGCAACCGACGCAAGAGCCGCCCAACTGGTCACCGGTGACATTCGCTACAACATCGTTGAATGGGACCTCGTCAACAATGCCTCTTATGGCGGACTCGGCCCATCAGTTGCTTATCAAAAAACAGGTGAAACCTTGAGCGCCAACGTGCTCATTCAGGGACCTGGAATTTTAGACATCTATAAAAAATGGTTTGCAGCGACTCAACCAGAAGCCAATGGCGGCAATACTTCAACAGCCAGCGCCTCAAAGCAAGAACACAAGAAAGCTGATTTCAGCCGCTATTTGAGAAAAATGCACGATCGTTTTAGCCAGTTCAGATCGTTCAATCTTGCCCTGGGCAAATCTGCAGTCGCTAAAAACATTCGCTTTCGGGTACCTGCTCGCTTACCCCAGTACCGCGACCAGCTCATGCAGCGGGTTGATTTCGAGCCATTTCCTGCCAACATGACTTTGAATCAATACCTGAGTGGCTATTTTCACGAAATGTTGAGCCACGAACTTGGCCACAATTTCGGCCTGAGGCATAACTTTCGTGGAAACCTTGGCGCCGCTGATGACGGACACCTGGGATCAGTCTCAAGATCGGTAATGGAGTATTTGGGCAAAGGATTTCGTTTTCTCAATGACATCGGCGAATACGACGTCATGGCCATGAGGTATTCATACTTAGGTGAAAAGCCAGCCGTGACAACTTGGTTTTGTACCGACGAAGACGTAGCAAGCCTCGGCAATGCCACTAACTCAGCCGAGTGCCAAAAAGACGACGCGACTTCAGATCCGTACGGATATTTTAGTTCGCTCCTGAAGAAAGCTACGGCAAAACTCATCGCGACCGATTCACCTCGCTCGCCCGACTGGTTGGCTGGCGACATGAAAAGAGAACTCGTCGCTGCTTTCACGGGACTCGGAATTTACGCAGTCACCGGCGAAAAGACCTTTCAATCGTGGACGAACTTCACCCTCACTTCTGGACGCCCGAATTCAGGCGCACAAATGAGGCAGTTTGTTCTTGAAGAAATCTATGCAGCCTTTCATTCGGCCGAGGTCACTCGCACGCTTGAAATGAAAGAAACCGATGCTGACAGAGCTAACACCGTGACTAACATCAATGATGCCCTTGCGATCATGAAACAAACTCTGGGTAAAGCTTTAACGAGTGACGAGTTGGCTTTGTTTACTGAAACTGCTTATTAATTTGGGGCGAGAGAATTGTCAGAGAATCACACCCATTCGACTAAAGATTTGAAAGATTTTCTGACAATTCTTCCCAACGAACGAATAATTGATTGAGCTCGGTTGCTAACTTGATTTGTTCAGCTAGCAACTCATGTAACAAAGCCTTTAACTTCGCATCTTGAGTGCCAAAGAGGTCGTCTTTCGATAACCGATCAGCCACCTCTGACTGTTTCTTTTCTTTTGCCTGAATCTCGGTTTCAACTTTCTCAAGCTCTTTTTTCCACGCGGCTATTTTATTATTTGAAGGTTTTGTGCGTTCGTCAGCTTGAACACTGCCGGCGCCACCCGATGGCGAAACCGAGGGGGCAGTACTGAAAGTACTTTGGGCTAACTTAGGTTTTTTTTGCTCGACCGCAATTTCATTTTCTTTTCGATCGAGGTATTCAGAGTACGACTCGATTAAGACATGCACTTGAGAACCGCCACTACCCGGTACAATCTCTAATACCTTGTCAACCAAACCGTCCATAAACCGACGGTCATGCGAAACGATACACAAGGTGCCCTTAAAGTCTTCAAGGGCTTCTTTAAGCACGGCTTTCGAATCGGCATCTAAGTGGTTGGTAGGCTCATCGAGAATTAAGAAATTCGACGGCGAGAGCAAGAGTTTAGCGAGAGCGACCCTGGCCTTCTCGCCTCCAGAAAGCACTGAACAGCGTTTAAAAACGTCATCACCGGTAAACAGAAATGCCCCGGCGACGCCTCGTAGCTGGGCTACTGGCAGTAGAGGCGCGATCGTTTCAAGCTCTTCATAGACAGTCTTTTTCAGATCAAGCGAGTCGGCTTGGTGTTGGGCAAAGTAACCGGTTCGAACTTCATGACCATACCGAAGGTCACCCAGCGTCGGCGACAATTCGCCGGCCAAAATTCTAAGAAGGGTGGTTTTTCCGGCGCCATTCGGGCCGACAACGGCAAGCCTTGACCCACGAACCAAAGTGAAATCGAGGTTTTTAAAGACCGTGTTGTCTTGATATTTCAAGGTCACTGATTTTAGCTGTGCCACTTCATTGCCACCGCGTGATGATGGCGGAAATCGAAACCTCACCCTCGCTGAGGGGTCAGCGATTTCAATTTTGTCTGCCTGCATTTTGTCGAGTTGCTTTTGACGGCTCTGAGCCTGAGAAGCTTTTGAAGCTTTGGCACCAAATCGCTGAATAAAGCGCTCTAAATCAGCCATCTTGGCCTCTTGTGAGGCTGCGGCGGCGATTAACTGCTCCATGCGCAGGGCTTTTTGGTCAACATACGAGTCGACATTTCCGCTGTAGAGAAACACTTGACTCTGATCGAGATCGAACACCTGGGTAACTATTTTATTCAAAAAAGCCGCATCATGGCTGATGAGCAACAGTGCGCCGTGATAATTTCTCAAGAAATTTTCAAGCCAAAGCATCGACTCAAGGTCTAAGTGATTGGTCGGTTCGTCGAGTAAAAGAAGGTCACTTTCTTGAATCAGAATTTTCGCCAGCGCCACCCGCATCAGCCAACCGCCGCTTAAGCTCGCCAGCGAGCGTGACCACTCGCCCGGTTTAAACCCTAGGCCCTGCAATATCTCTTTTGCGCGCGCCTCGATTCGATACTCGTCGAGTAGCTCTTGCTCTTCGAGAATTCTCGAATAACGGTCCATTTTATCCTGAAAATCGGCCTCACCCGTCGCAGACGACTTCGAGAACAGATCTTCAAGCTCACGGCGTTCTTTCCAAAGATCGTCGCGGCGGCCACCTAAGCGGGTAACCTCATCAAGAATGAGCCGAGATTCAAAACGCGGTACTTCTTGCGCGAGGTGGCCCACCAGCCAACCCTTGGCGCGAATGATCTCACCTGAATCAGGCTCTTCTTGATTCAAAATCAGTCTAAGTAATGTCGATTTTCCGGCCCCATTGGGGCCAACCAGTGCCGCTCTAGTATAAGGGCCAAGCTTCATATTCAAATCTTTGAATAGTCGCTTAGCCCCATACTGCTTAGATAATTTTCTTAACTCAATCACTGCTTGAAACTACTTAAAATAGACTAAGATAGAAAGAGCATTTCGCGATACTTCGGTAATGGCCAGTACTCATCGGCCACAATACCTTCTAAGCTATCGCAAACATCTCGAACCTCAGACATTGCCTTTGAAACGCCGTCTGCAAAAGCCCGGGCTTTTTCTTCTTCGTGAGCGAAGCTTTCAGTCTTGCGAAACTCATTTTCAAGCAGCAAACGCTTTTCATGAAGGGTACCCAGAAGTGTACCAATTTTATTGAGGCAGTCTAACTGAGGCGCTGATACCCCAGCTGCCTTAGCCGAAACTACGGTGCTCGCGAGAGCACCGTGATAAGCATAGCAAGCAGGAAGAACCAAGGTATCGACAATCTGTCGCATGGTATCAACCTCAATGGCGAGGTTCTTAACGTATCGCTCAACCCTGACGTGATAGCGCGAAACCAATTCACCTTCTGAGAAAATCTTAGTTTTCTTGAAGAGCTCTTTGCTCTTTGCGCTGGTGATTTGCTCGAGTGCCTCAGGTGTCTTTCTCAAGTTCGGAAGCCCACGCTTGGCAGCCTCTTTCACCCAATCTTCTGAGTAACCATTTCCATCAAAGCGAATGGCCTTGGTTTCAATGATTGCATCACGAACGGCATCAAGAGCGGCGGCTTCCATCGGTTTACCAGATGCAAGCTTCGCTTTGATTGCCGCATTGAGTTCATTCATGCCGTCGGCAATCGCGGCGTTCAGAAGCGTAGTCGGAAACGCCGTCGAGGCTGAAGATCCTACTGCGCGAAACTCGAACTTATTGCCGGTAAATGCAAATGGTGATGTGCGATTGCGATCGGTGCTATCTTTCGAGACTTCAGGCAATTTACTCACCCCAAGACTCAACATCGCCTTTTCAACGTTCATGTCTTTGACGTTGCCCTTTTCAATCTCATCACAAATGCGAGTGAGAAGGTCGCCCAAGAATACTGAAATAATCGCCGGAGGAGCTTCATTTGCGCCCAACCTATGATCATTTCCAGAACTGGCCACTGACGAACGCAGTAGACCACTGTGCTTGAAGACGCCTTTAAGAACTGCCGCTAGAACCACAATGAAACGCAAGTTTTGGTGAGGCGTTTTACCGGGTTCAAGAAGGTTCACTCCATGCACTCCCGGATCACCCGCAATGATCGCCATCGACCAATTGCAGTGTTTTCCGCTACCATTGACGCCGGCAAATGGCTTTTCGTGAAGAATCATTTGAAAATTATGCCGTTGCGCTACTTTACGAAGCACTTCCATTACCAACTGATTGTGATCAGTGGCGATATTCGCTTCTTCAAAAATAGGCGCTGACTCAAACTGACTCGGGGCCACTTCGTTGTGCCTGGTTTTTACCGGCACACCCAATTTGTAGAGTTCATACTCACACTCGGCCATGAATGACAAGGCTCGGGTCGGAATGCTTCCGAAATAGTGATCTTCTAATTGTTGCCCCTTGGGTGGCTGACCTCCCAAGAGAGTTCGACCTGCCATCATCAGATCAGGGCGAAGCGAAGCAAACGCCCGATCAATCAGAAAATACTCTTGTTCAAGCCCAACCGTTGGTACGACTCGCTTTGCGCCAGTGACACCGATGGTGTGCAATAATTCAAGAGCGCTTTGACCTACCACTTCCATGCTGCGTAAAAGAGCGGTTTTTTCATCGAGTGCGTCGCCATGATAACTTATAAAAACTGAAGGAATACACAGCGTTTTCGAACTCGGCGCATCCATGATGAACACTGGGCTTGAAGGATCCCAAGCGGTGTAGCCGCGAGCTTCAAAGGTAGTGCGCATACCGCCTGATGGAAAACTTGAGGCATCAGGCTCTGACTGAATCAATTGAGATCCAGAAAACCTTTCCATAGGATGGCCTTCTTCATCAAAATCTAGAAACGCATCGTGCTTCTCGGCAGTCAAACCGGTCTGTGGCTGAAACCAGTGACAGAAATGAGTGACTCCGCGTTCAAGCGCCCACTCTTTTATCGCGTGTGCAACCGTGTTCGCAATTTCGAGATCTAATTTTTTGCCCTGTTCAATAGTTTGAACTAATTTGACATAAACTTCTTTCGGCAATTTTTCACGCATTTGCCGCATATTGAACGTATTCATTCCAAAAAATTCTGAAATCCTCATGCGCTCGCCATTTTCATCGGTGGGCGGATCAAATCTCTTTGGAGTGCGGGTGTTCACTTCTCTGATAGCTTCAAGGCGGGCTCTAGCACCTAATCCTAAACTGCTCGAACTCATAATTTGCGCTTCCTTTCAGTTTGTATCGAGTCATTCAATTTTTTCAGGTCTCTCGGGTTCTTTACTTGCTCAAATGACTTGCTCGAATTCATTCCAAAGAATAAGGCCAAAGTGCAATCGAAGGAACCTGAATCTCACGGTTACTTTTCTTTTTTGTGGTTTTTCTTGAATGCGAGCAAAGCGGTGTCAAGGGCTTGACCCTCAGTCACCCAGTTCTCAAGACTACGCTTGGCCTCATCTTGCGTGATCACGCCAGCACTAGCCGCGAACCGCACGGTTTCGGCAAACTCTAGCAGCTTTTCAATTCGCGACCACAGAGACTCTACTATACCATTGTCATCAACTATGATGACTTTCAGATCTTTCCGAGAAATCGAGCGACTCGACACTGAGAACTCTCGGTCTAGTATATCATACATCGCACCAGATAGACGCTCGTAGGCTTTGACCACGTCAATCCAGGCCGCTTTGGTTTCGAGGCCCTTCAGTTTTTTTGAACTTTCAATGAGCGCGCGCCAACTTTTCGAAACTTCTAACGCCCGGTCTCCCGCAGACTCTTGTCTCAACTTTTGAGCTTTCGAAAGCCCATCTTTCACGACTGTAACGGCAAACAATGCCATCACCAGACAACTCAGCCAAAACAACCAACGCCACCAGGGATGCCCGCGATAAGTGTACTCGCTCGCGCCGCCGCCAGGCGGCTTCAGACCAAATGGTTTGGCCGCTGAAAGGTCTTCGCTCAATCCAGAACTACCCAAGCCACCTAAAGCACTATTCGTCGCGCCACTCGAAGCAACATTGGCCGGGCTGGTTTTTTCAGGCAACGCATCACCCGTGACGTTGATCGAAATCGGCTCGGTCTTCTTGATTACATAATCGCCCTTTTCTGGGTCGAAAAAAGCAATCTCAACGGCGGGTATAGTTAACCGGCCAGGAACTTGAGGCATCAATAGCGTCTCAAAGATTTTTTGACCAATGCCACCCACGGCGTTACTGGTTTTCGCTTTGCTCTCGTACAATTGTATTTCTTTCGACAGATTCAAGGGTGGCAAATCAATGGCAGAAGTATTGCCCCTTCCTTCAATTTTTACCGTCAACGTAACGGCCTCGCCGGTCTTGAGATCATAGCGATCAACAACCGATGATACCGTAAAATCGCCAACTCCTCCGGTAAACGCTGGGGGTCTGTTCACACTCGGCAGCCCCTGTACCTCGAGAAAGATCGGTTCAGACTTGAGGCCCGCAACCGAAGATTTCGGCATCAACCCTCGAAACATTCCGAAGATATCGTCGTCTGAATCGAAAATAGATTCTTGAGAGAAATACACCACGCGACCTTCCATGGTATCAATGCGCAGTTTGCCTTCTTTCAAGGGGTAAGCGGCATAGCGAGCAAGCAAGATTCGGCCATAGGGAACCCCCTGCAGAACCGTTTGTTCAGAAACCAGTCGACCACCTGCAGCCGGTACTTCTAACTCTTCACGCAAAAACCCATCTAACATCGGATATTTTAGAACTTCTGGGCGTGAAATTTTATTTTTTGCATACAGGTAATAACTCACGATCACCTGCTCACCCTTGTACGCCTTTGCTTTATCAATCTCTGCGCGAATAAAAAAGCCTGGGCTTCTACCAGGGTTTCCGGCTCCTCGTAACCCGACACCTGGCGACGAGCCGTAGCCTCTCGGAGGTGGGGTACCCTGCCCCCCCGCAATCACTTGAACCGAAAGCGTTTTGCCCGAGATCCATTTGCCATTGAGCAAAACTCGTGGATTGGCCACCTGAAATCGACCCATCTTTTTTGGTCGAAGCACATGGGTGATTTGCTTGGTCTGGCGCATTCCAAAACGACCATTTTCATAATAAGACTGAATTTGAGTTCCGTTGTACTCATTGACCACATCGAACTCGGGCGCCTGATAATCTATTTTTTCGACATTTCCGTTACCTTCTACTTGAACTTCAAACCTCAGCGCGACGGTCTCGTCTTGGGCAATCGTTGATCGATCGAGGGTCACTTTCACTTCAGCATCGGCCGCCCATGCCATTGGCTGCCCCAAAAAACTGAGACAGGGGGTCAGGCAAAGTATCTGGCAAAATATGAGGCAAAAGGGCTGCCAAACGAGCGAGCGAATTTTTAATGACCGCGAAAAGGCGTGCAACCCATTCATTCTTACCTACCAATCCTTCTCTTGTTTTGTGCTAGTTCCCTGCTGCCGCTCTAACTTTGACTTCAATTGTCTTTCTCTATTTGAAAGTTCAGACATGACACGTTCAGCGTCTTCTTTCGAGAGCTTTTGAGACTGAAAATCACGCTTTTTTTGACTCTGCTGATTTTTGTCTTTTTCTTTGTCTTTTTCTTTGTCTGGGTCTGGCTCTTCACCTTTTTGCTTGTCTTTGCCTTGATCCTTATCTTTGCCCTTGTCTTTATCTTTGTCTTTTTCAGGCTGATCTTTTTGATCTTTTTTGTCTTGGTCCTTTTTATCTTGTTTGTCTTGGTCTTTCTTGTCTTGTTCTTTCTGATCCTTTTTGTCCTGATCCTTCTTATCTTGCTTATCTTGATCTTTTTGCTGGTCTTGCTTTTGCTGCTGCTGAACCAGGAGCTCTAGATTTTTTCGCAGATCATTTTCAAGCGTCTGATCTTTCGCCTTTTTTGCCTCTTCAATTCCTTTGATATAAGACTGAATGGCTTCGGGCGTTTTCTTATTTTGCGACAGTACGTTACCCAGATTAAAAAG
This sequence comes from Oligoflexia bacterium, assembly GCA_903895855.1. Taxonomy (GTDB): domain Bacteria; phylum Bdellovibrionota; class UBA1018; order UBA1018; family UBA1018; genus CAITVN01. The sequence continues at coordinate 39,410 of CAITVN010000131.1, forward strand.
TGAGTGAGCAGCGACTCGAGAATCTTTCGATTCTAGGGCCTTTTTTGTGGCCTCTGAAAAACTTTGCAAGGCCCCGTTAAAGTTACCCTCTTTTGATTGCACAACCCCTTGATTGTAATCGAGCTCTGACAAATCAGGCGACTCAGCCTGAGCGCCATTGAGCAGTTTTTTTGCGTCGTCGATTTTTCCCTCATTCAAGGCTTCAATGGCATCTCTATTTTTATAATAGGCACCAACACTGGGGGTCTTAGTACCCTCAGCTAAAGCTGGCTTACTCAAACCTGTCGCTACCCCGATGGCCACAATGAGAAAACCGGCAGCCTTAGATAGCACTCCCGAGGACGCGCGCCTTCTCGCAGGCACAAAGAGTTCAGACACGAAGAACACGATCGCGAAGGCCAAGAAAATCATGAAATGATCGTCGAGTGTCACAACTTTCTTTTCGGCAAACTCTCCGCGACTGTACCCACCCAGCACTTGCACTAACTCATCAACCTCACCTTCGGTGGTACTGGCGCTCCAAAATTTTCCGCTCGCTTTCGCTGCCAGGTCTTTCAGAAAATCAGGCTTGAAAGTACTGACGACTGGCTTACCTTCGGAATCTCGCTTATAACCCCGCAAACTTCCTTCGGGATCTCTAAGCGGAATCGGCCCCCCCTTTTCAGTACCCACACCGATCACATAAAGCGCGATACCTTTTTCTTTCAACTGCTCAGCCATTTTCATCGCTTCATTTTCATGATCTTCGCCATCTGAAAGCAGAATCAAGACTCTTGAAGTCGAGGTTGTTTGACCCAAATCGGCCCCAGAGCTATTCACTTCAGCTCCGCGGTCTAGACTGCGAACTGCGGTCTCTAAAGCCGTGCTGATGTCCGTACCTTGATTCGTCACAGACTTGGGTGATAGCACTTCAACAATATCCAAAACGTACCCATGATCAGTAGTTAACGGCGAGGCTACCCAGCTACTAGCAGCAAAGGCAATCAACCCGAGTCGATCTCCTTCAAGTCTCTCAGACAATCGCCGAATCAGGCGTTTTGCTTTTTTTAGCCGACTCGGAACCATGTCTTCAGTTTCCATACTCTGCGAAACATCGAGCGCAATCATCACATCCATACCCGTGAGTTTCATCGTCTCTTCGTGAGTACCCCACTGGGGCCTTGCGAGGCTGAAGAACAGAAAGGTCAAACCCAGTGTGAAAAACACAGACCTGAAAAATGGCAATTTCAAATCGAGCTCAGGAATCACGGCCCCCCAGAGAGGCGATCGCACAAAGAGCTCAATCTCTTTTTTCTTACTCTTGCGGTAGAACCGTAGGTACATGAAATAAAGCAACGTAACTGCTATGCCAATTAGCCAATAAGGTGAGGCAAACTTCATAATAGTAGCCTCCACCAGAATTTACCTAAAAACTGCTCAACCATGAGAAGCACCAGAGCTACCTTAAGGGGCCGATCAAAAACCTCGTCATATTTGACTTTGGTATTCGACTTCACTTCGGTCTTCTCGAGCTGGTCGATCTCAGCGAATACATTTTCAAGGGTTTGCAGGTCTTGAACCCGATAAAATCGCCCATTTGTGGTCTTTGCTATGAGCTCAAGCAACTCAGTATTGAGCGCATTGTCTTGGTATTGATAACGAGTGATGGTGTTACCAAAGGCCCCGCGCTGGGTGATCGGAATTTTTACTTTTCCTTCTCGGCCGATCGCAATCGTGTAAACCCGAATACCGTAACCGGCTGCGAGTTCACCGGCATCGGCAGGGCCCACCTGGCCAACATTATTGTCGCCGTCAGTGAGTAAAACAATCACTCGAGTTTTCGCCTTGCTATCTTTTAGCCGATTCACTGCCAAGGCTAACCCATCACCAATGGCCGTACCATCTTTTAGAATGCCTATTTCGGCGTCTCTGATCGCTTTTTTTACTAAAAGGTAGTCAAGCGTCGGAGGCACTAATGAAATGGGTTCACCACTGAAAATCGTGAAACCAATGCGATCGTTCACTCGGCCATCAAGAAATCTCGACATGGTTTGTTTAGCCACTTCAATTCTTGAAGTGTCACCCAGATCTTCTGCTCTCATGCTGGCACTGACGTCCATCACCAACATGATATCAACCCCGCTGACGATTCGCTCGGTTTGCCGATAGCTGGTCTGAGGTCTGGCTAACGCCACAATCAAAGAGATCAAAGACAAGTACCGAAGAGCCAATAAAAACAGAGCCGGATCTCTTAACGAAAATTCTTTCTTGATGCCGATCGAGAAGATGACCCTGGGCCTCATCGCTCGCTTGCGCCAAAGAAAATGAAATGCCGGTATGAGTAGTATCAGTAAAAGAAAGAGGGGGCTTTCAAATCGCATCTACTTCACCCCATCTAATTTGACCCTTCGGGTCTTTCGAATGAACATTCTTAACCATTGCAAAAGTTCAGTACCCTCATTGAGGTCTGGCACATGGTCAGTAAATTTTACGCGATCTAATTGAAAAAAGAATTTCTCTAATTCATCGAGCTGAGTTTCGTTAAGGTAATGTCGATCTTGCACGATGACCATCAACTCATGACTGGTCGATTCAGCGGCATCGAAGTCGTAGCGACCTCCAAAGTAATTTTTGGCAATTTCTGAAACGGCGAAATAATGCCGCTTAAATCGGGCGTTTTTGAGGTCGTCTGCTTTCTCAAGTTCATCTAAGAGTCGAAGGGCAATCACGTCTTCAGTCTCAGTGATTTTCGGAGTTTCAATTTTTGGCTTTCGATTTCGTCGTTTCTCAATCAACCGATAGATCAAATAGAAAAGCCCTGAGAGTAAAAGTAGCCCAGAGACCCCCAGTAAAATTCCTAACCACAGCGGAAACTGCAACGCAAGCGGCCCTCTCAGTTCTGCCGGTTTCGCACCTTGGGCTTCGCCTTCTTTAAGGGTCGACAGTACCTTAAACTCAACGGGATTTGTTCTCGCAACAGGCTTCGGGTCTGACTGCGAATCGACAATCACTAATGACGGTAGAGAGATAGTTCCGGCTTTTACGAAGCTCAGCCGCAAATGACCGTCACGTTTTTCAATCAGGTAGTCGTCTTGGTGTTTACTAGAACTCTCACTAGGATTCGCGCTTGCTGAAGCCACCGGGTCAGGCGTCGAGCCAGATGTCGAGCCAGGCGTAGAACTAGACGACGGAGCCAATAACGATTCAAACCCCACCAGATTTGCCACATCGAGATCTTTGAGGTCGTGAAATTTCAATTCGATCGTATCGCCCACTTTGAAGTCGTTTGTTTTTTCGGCCCATTCAATGTCGTAGGTGGGAAGTTTAAGAAGGTCATCTTGAGAGTAAATGGCCGAAGCCGACGCACGCAGTGAAAGGCACTGAGCGAGTACCAGTAGCACGGCCAAATGAAGGCAGCGGTATTGTCGTAGCCTCATCGCCGATTGCCTCTTTTCAGCTTTTTCTGAAAGAATTTCACGACAAGATCAATGTAATTTTCATGCGACGATACGGTTAGCTGATCGACTCCGCTGTTTTTCATTGAGGCAGTGAAATTCTGAGCGCGGCCTTTAGTCATTTCTTCAAACCATTGCCGAAACCTAAACGAACCGGTGTCGACAAAAACTTCTGCGCCTGCCTCGGCGTCCCAAAAAGTCAACGAGCCAACATTGGGCAGGTTGTGCTCGCGAGGGTCGGTGATAGTCAGCGCGGTGACATCGTGCTTCTTGGCTAGGCGTTTAAGCGATATTTCGTAATCTTTGTCGAGAAAATCACTTAAAATAAAGATCACGCCACTGTGTTTTAAAATGCGATTGGCTGAATCAAACGCTAACGATAGTTTGGTGCCTTGATACTTGGGTTCAAAGCTCAGCACCTCGTTGATGATTCGTTGAATGTGAGAACGCCCCTTTTTTGGGGGTAGTATTTTTTCGACCTTCTCAGAAAAAAGAAGCAATCCCACTTTATCTCCCGTATGAACGGCTGCGTACGAAAGCAGGCCTGCAATCTCGGCCGCCACTTCAGACTTTAATTTCGCGTGCGACCCAAATCGCTTCGAACCCGAGACGTCGACCAGAATCAAAACGTTGAGTTCTCGTTCTTCTTCGAATTTCTTGATAACCGGGTCACGTGATCGGGCGCTGACCTTCCAGTCAATGTGGCGAACATCGTCGCCTGCCATGTACAATCGGTGCTCAGAAAATTGAACGCCTTGGCCCTTGAACCGACTTTTGTAAGACCCAGACAAAGCATCATCGACCATCTTGCGTGTGGTAAACTCAATGAGGCGTACTTTTCTGCGAACTTCCTCAGATAACATGATTACCTACTCGATTGCCTACTATTAAAACCGCAATTACGGTACTTCGACCCGCTCAAGAATTTTCTTAATCACTTGCTCACTGTCGATGCCGTCAGCTTCACCTTCGAATGAAATGAGAATTCGGTGTCGCATGATATCGTACGCCACTGACTTCACATCTTCAGGAGTGACAAACCCTCGGTGCCGCAAGAATGCCGATGCTCGACTTGCTTTTGCGAGAGCGATCGTCGCACGAGGCGAAGCGCCCACTGAAATGATATTTTTGAGTTCGCCTAATCCCACTTTTTCTGGATTTCTGGTCGCAAACACGAGATTCAAAATATAGTCTTTTAGCTTTTCATCCATGTAGATTTGCGAGCAAAGTCTTCTCGCCTCTAAAATGGTATCGGGATGACACACTTTCACGGCCTTCGGATTGTCAGTTCCCGACATGCGGTTAAGCACCACTTTCTCCTCGGCCATGGTCGGATAAGAAACTTTCACTTTAAATAAGAATCGATCGAGCTGAGCTTCAGGCAGTGGGTAAGTACCTTCTTGCTCAATGGGGTTTTGCGTTGCCAAAACGATGAATGGATCTGACAGCGGGTAGGTCGTCTCACCGATCGTGACTTGTCGTTCGCCCATGGCTTCAAGAAGGGCACTTTGCACTTTCGCGGGTGCGCGGTTGATTTCATCGGCCAATACTAAGTTTGTGAAAATCGGGCCTTTTTTAGGAGTAAAATCACCCGATTTCGGATTAAAAATCATGGTACCGATCAAGTCAGCTGGCAAGAGATCAGGAGTGAACTGAATGCGCTGAAAGTCGGCATGAATCACGTCAGCCAAGGTCTTAATGGTCAAGGTCTTTGCGAGACCGGGTAAGCCTTCAAGTAACACGTGACCATCGCACAAAAGAGCCAGTAGTAGCCTTTCGAGAAGCACCTTCTGACCCACAATGACTTTTGAGGTTTCGGTCAAGATATCGTCAACAAATTGACTTTTTAGTTTAATTTCGGCCGTCAGGGCCTGAACGTCTAGTGTTTGCATAATCCAATATCATTGGCCAAACGGTGCGATCAGTCAAGCCAGAGCAAGGCTGATGGAGGTTTTTTAATCTCGCTTTTAATCGAATTTTAACTCTGGGTTGGCCATTGGGGGGCTAGTGAGTGGGTTGCGAAATATCTATCATTATTTGACATTTTGGAGACAGATAATTACAGTATTTACAGATGCCACACCTCCGTCAACGACTAGCCCTCGCTCCACTTCAGCGTTTAGCCAAACTTTGGCCCGTGGTCGGGGTGGTCGGAATTCGCCAAGTCGGAAAGTCGACCTTATTTCGTGATTTACTCAAAATTTCTGAGATGGTCACCTTCGATGAAGACGAAATACGTTCAGACGCCGAAAATTCGCCCAAGGTTTTTCTGTCTAAGTATTCGCGCCCATTTGTAATTGACGAGATTCAAAAGGTTCCTAAAATTTTTGATGCACTCAAAAGTGAAGTAGACCGCAAGCGCATTCCGGGTACGTTTTACATCACCGGATCGCAGACCTTTAGTTCGGGCGCACTCATCCGAGAATCTCTTACCGGCCGCATTGGTTCACTTCGTCTTTACCCCCTCACGTTACGAGAAGCCCATGAACCCAAGAGTGTTTTGACGATAGAGAATTTTACAAAGGCCATGAAACTTGGGGGATTGCCGGTTCCGATGTTTTTACGCGACGATGAGTCGCGTCGACTTTATTGGGACGGCTGGCTTGAAACCACCTTTCTGCGCGATTTACCCCGTGCTTACGGCAAGGGTTACGATTTAGATTTTGCAAAACTGATACTCAAAGAGATTGCCGCCATTTTTGCTGATGGCGAATATCCCGAAGTGACTCTTTTTTCGAAAGACTCACGTAAAGTAAAAAAATACCTCTACGCCATGGAAAGTATTTTTCTACTCAACCGAATACCTTGCCACGAAGCTGGTGTGGGCCGAGATCACTGGCTAATGGGCGATAGCGGATTAGCAGCTCACCTTCTACGAAATGAAATCGGCACACCGGCTGCCACTCTCACCTTAGCTAGGCATTGCCTTTACAACGAAATCGTAGCGGGCGCTGAATACCAATTGAGGCGCTCTGAACTCAAGTATTTCAAAAGTGCAAGAGGGCAGCCGGTGGATTTTGTACTGAACAGTTTACCAATAAAAGTGATAGAAAAATCATCGGGCGCGCTAGGGTGGCATGAAAAAGGGCTACTCGGGGCCATGAAAAAACTACGTTCAGCCCAAGGATTTCTTTGTGCTCCCATCGAACGCAGCGATCCGGTTAGCAAAAAGGGTATCTCGCGAGTTTCGTGGCTGCACTTTTCTTGACGCGGCTCGGTCACGTTTTGGTGCCTGTCTCGACTCAGGGCTCGCTCACCGGCGCGCGCGGGTCTTCAATACCGCGGTAGATCACCCGGCCTTTATTGTCGTAGGTAACCCGCTGATCAACGCGTTCAACCCCATCATCTCCATAATGATATTCAGTGCGCTCGTAACTACCATTATCGAGGTACCGAAAAAACTCGGATTTTCCGATCTTTTTATCATTTTTGTACGTCTCATTATAGAGAGTACGCCCCTTAGAATCGGTTACTTTTCTTGGGCCTTCTAACAAACCGTTTTTCCAATTTTCCTCGATTCGCCGATCGACCGATCCGTCGCCGTGGGTTTCAAGTTCAAATGAAGAACCCTCTCTTTTGCCGTCGGTGTAGTTATAATTTGAGATCACAATACCATGCGATTCTTTCGTAATCCGTTGTCCTTCTTGTTTGCCGTGCTTCATGGTACCCAATTCAGCCCATCCATCAAGCCCGATTGCACTGTATGCCCCGTGCAACTTACCCTGTAAATCTTTGAAGCCTGTCATTTTTGCTCCAGTAGGGAGTGTCTCCGAAAACGCAATCGTTCGCTCTGAATCAAGTACCGTCGGTTTGACGTCCTGCTGGGGCTGATCGACCATTAAGCAATCACCCGCAGCGCCTTCGACATCGACTGGCATCGCGCGACCCGAGTGGATGGTTGCGTAGATCTCTGCTGGAACACACCCCGGTGCCCGCATCGTCCAGGCACTCACCCCGTCTTTTTTTGAAAGCAAACACGAAAGCAAACTAAGCCGCCGATGCGTTGCCGAATCAACGAGCTCCTCATCGCCGCCCTTAGTGGCTTGCAACTCACCCACTAATTTGTCGAGCTCTTGGCTAGCCTTGACAACCGAAGAGTCTAACAGCGTCGTGTCTGAAAAAATTAGTGCTGAGGGCAGACACCCAATCGCTTTGCCATCTTCAACTCGAAGACTCACTTTATCGCAATCACCAAAATAGATCTCGTCGAAGCTAGCTTGAGTCGCTTGCTGTTGAGTCGATAGCCGCCCTAACCAGGCTTTTCGGACCTTTCTTGAATCGTTAAAGACCTCTGCTTCGGTTTTACCACTTTGTTTTACGACAACATTTCGCAACTCAGTTAACGTTTTGTCAGAAGTCGGAATTCCACTCGTCAAAAGCGCACTAACAAGCTCATAGGTTTCGGCCTCGCGCTCTTGCGCCAGTGAAAGCGACGGCGCTTGGCCTGCAGCCGAAGGCGACACGCCGGCTTTGGCTCGCGCACGATTCACTTCTTGAATGGCACTCAAGCACCGCGGCCTCGCAGCCAATGGCATGCAGATCTTTTTTGGGCCATTCGCTGAACCAGAGGCTGCGGCACCCCCGCTCTCTGGCGACAATTCAAGACAAGAAAACCCTGGCTTACCTTCGCTAACTTTTAGCGGGCAATCGGCCGAAGCTTGGTTTTCAGCGATACCGGCAATTGCGGCGATCAACGCAAAAACTGAACTCCAAAGTCTACTCCCAAGATCCCACCTGAGATACCAAAAAGTGAACCCAAACATGCTCTCATTGTAGCAGTTTTGTTAAATAATTTGAGAATAAAACAAACCCTAGAAAAGGCAATTTCTGCCCACTAGAGCCTAAACCGAACCTGCGTGAACCTAGCACCCCCTCACTTCTTGGCGCCAAGCACTGTTTTACAATCTGAGATTAAGAACTTCAAGCAGGCTGGCATCTCTTATGCCCGGTACGATTGGGCGCAAGGTTTCTGACCCATTGCCCTTACTGAATCTCTTTTTGAAGGTAGGTGCCCGAGTAGGCGTTGAGGTATTCACGCGCAGCCAAATCATTGGCGGCTAAAATGGCACCCGGTGCCTTGATGTCGATTCGATCACGACCTTGACTGAATCGACATCAATAGGATATCCTGTTAAACGATGCCACACCTACGCCCCAGATACGCAAAACCTCTCATTGACCGCATTTCTAAGTCGAGCTCAATCATCGGGATATTAGGTCAGCGGCAGACGGGTAAGACAACGCTTGCCGAAGGCACTGCAACTGAATACGTAACCCTAGATGACGCAGAGGCACTTGAAATTGCCCTTCGAAGTCCGAGGCAGTTTCTCAGTAATCGAAAATTGCCCTTCGCCATTGATGAGTGCCAAATGAGCCCTCCGCTTTTTGCGGCGCTTAAAGAACATGTACGAATCAATAAGGCTCGTGGTCAGTTTATTTTGACCGGGAGCGTTCGCTTCACCAGTGTTGAGGAGATTACAGAAAGTCTTACTGGCCGAATTGTCGATATAGAGTTACTTCCTCTTTGTCTGTCAGAGGCCCATACTAAGCCTCTTCACGATATTTTTGCACTCATGACTTCAAAGAATCCACTGCTGTCTCTAGAGAGAAGAACAGGGTTATTTGGCCTCAGTGATGTGACTCAATTTATCAAACAAGGGGGACTGCCCGGGTTGTGTTTCGGCAGAGCGCCAGATATTTTCAAGCGAAAAATGCGCTCCCACATTAAGACCATTCTAGATCGCGACATTCGACAGGTGATTGACACCCGCCTCGACTTTCTCACAATAAAGACGTTCTTAGAAGAAATTGCGATTCAACAAGGTGAGATCTTTGATCTCGCTGCGGCCGCAAGAAATTCGCGCATCGCGATCAACTCAGCCAGAAAACTGCTATCGGCATTTGATGCAGTTTTTTTGACCCGTACATTAAGAAAAGACGGAGATACATCAGGGAAAGTTGTCTATTTAGAAGATCAGGGCATGGCGACCTTTCTTCGTGGCGAACGTGGTATTGGGCTTTCACAGCTGGGACTAGCTGATTTAGGTCGATTTCTTTTTCAACAACTTCATGCCCAGATTCAGTACGGTGCCCATTCAATTGATTTTTCAACGTATAGAACTCGCTCAGGCCTTATCGTAGATTTTGTCCTGAAATCCGAAGGCTTGGTGAGCGCCATCATTATTGGCCAAGGTGATCAGGCCAGTTCTCAACAAATCCATACTGCCGAAACCTTTCAGAAACACTTTAAAGGAGCATCTGTATTTCTCTGTCATAAGGGCAAGCAAATTCGTGATTTGGGATCTCAAATATTTGAGTGCCCAATTACAGCAGTCATTTGATCATCTCAATAAACTTTCGCCGAAAGAGGGCGCATGGTTGAATTCTTATATCGTCTCGGAGAAAAAGCTAGATTTGAGTCTTATTGGACCCGATCAGGGGCAAGAATCCCTTTATATGAATCAGCGCCATCGTCGAAGAAAAGCCCACTCTTTCGCAGCGGCGCGCCGCAGAGAGTTTTCTGAGGCATGAGACAATGGGCAAAGTCATTTTCGTTGCAGATCGGCCTTTGACCGCAGAAATCATCGATTCGAGAATTCTCAGTTGTTCGGCCGCATGTATCTTGTAGGTCACTCTAGGTTTGGCACATCCGGAGAGATTGGGTCTTCACGATTACGGCGAATCACTCGGCGCATGCCTCGGGTCTTCACTACCGCAGTAAACCACCACGGGCACCGTCGACATCGGCACATACCTATCGCGCTAGATCGTCTTATACTCTTCGATTTCAATGAGTTACCAAATGCGAAATTTTCGACTTCCCTATTAAGGTATAACTGTTATACTAAATGTATGCGGTTTAGGTACGACACGCAGAAAAGTACTCTTTTACGAAAGAAGCGCGGAGTTGGATTCGAAGAAGTTCAAGAGCTGTTTTACAGCCCCTACTTTCTAGACCGAATCCTAGACGAGCCAGAACAGTGGGTTGCCATTGGCTGGGTAAATGCCCACCTTTACAGCGTGATTTACGAAGAACGTGAAGACGACGAGGGCATCTACTACCATTTGGTCACTCTTTGGAAATCGACAAAGGCAGAAAGATTAAAATATGAAAAAAACTCATAAGAAAGAAAGATTTGCAGACGAAATTGCCGAAAAAGCAGATCGTGACGAAAATGTGACCAAGTATTTTTCCGGCAACGGCAAGATGATGCCAGCCTTAATCCGCGAAGATGTGCAGCGAGTAAATATTGATTTTACACGCCAGATTTTGTTAGAGCTCGATGCCGAAGCAAGGCGCTTAAATATCAGCCGCCAAGCCGTGATTAAGACATTGATCGACGAGAGGCTTGATCAGCGCGCCTTAGCTCGAGGTAAGAAGAGGGCTGGGTAATGGTTGCGCCGCACCCTCACGTTTTGGTGCCGGACACGACTCGAAAGGCATGGCTCATTCGATTTTGCTCGGCGGTGGTAATACCGACTTGAGCGGCAATATGACGCCATGTTTTCACCGCTGCTGCGACCTCTTCGATAATCTTTTTGCCCCGGGTTTTTTTGAGCCGAAAATATTCGCTCACTGAAAGTGCAAGATCGAGATCTTGTGAGTTATCTGATTCTGAAATATTCAGTTGAAGGCCATCACCTGTCGGCACTGGATTCATATCATATGCCGGTGCCAATCTCCATCCCTTTGGCTGAAGCATGAAGCCATGATTGCGCAAATGATCGTCGGTATTTGAAACACAAATGAAAAAAACAATTCTCCGCCAAAGTTGTTCTAGATCAGCTGTCGCGTTAGCCCCTTCTTTTGAAAGAAACTCGACCAGCTCTAAATAGCTAGCTTCGGTTGAACTCGCGTCACCGTCGTTGTGATTTAAAAGTGTCATCGCTGACGCGAAATGGAGACGCTCGCCAACTTCGGTGCGATCAAATCTGCGAGTAAGAAAAGTGTGTTGCTGGCGACCAAAACGACGAGCTAATGTCGGAGCTACCGTAATGCCAGCGTGCTCAGCCAATTTGTGAACCACGTACTCCCAACCTCCAACGTCGATTTCATCGCGCGCACTCGGAAATTTTGCGATCCAAAGCTGCCCGTACTCATCAACAACACTTGCCTTCGGACGTGCACCACCGAGCGAACTCCCTGGCGCAATGAGCAGCTTCAGCCATTTAGAATATTCTGGGCTATTCTCAGCGTCATCTTTCTCGATTTGTAAACTAGCGTTTTCTAATTTGCGTAACGAAGTCCAAGGTGGAGCAGCATTGGCCTCGTCAGCGTTTAGAAACGGCCCGCTAGCATCGGTACGAAATCTCAAAGCGCCCATTCGATGACCATCATACACACCCAAGAGATAATCTGATTCGTAAAGGTTTTTTGGCGAACGACTCTCTTCGCGTGCTCGCAATGCTTCACGTTTTTTCATGAGCAGCCGCCCCCAACGATCAGGCGCCGAATCGAGAAAAATGCCGAAATTGGTGCGAGAGTCTGGCACATACTGCTTGCCGTTGAACAAACCCAGGTGTGGATCAAGAACGCGTGCGTATTTGCCGTTCAGCCACGCAGGAGCGTATTCAAATGAGAAAATTTCTTTTCCGCGTCCCGGAATCGCATTGAGCATTCCCATCAACATAGGGGCAGCGTTCGACTCCCAATTAATGAAAACTTCTATGCGTTTCTGGCGCAGTTCACTTTTTCGCATTTTTTGCACCGACCATTAGTTCAGCGTCTTGAAGCTTGCGCCCGAAAACGTCGTCACGAGCGATGAGTGAAAGGTCTTTTTCGAGCCCTAGCGAAAGCAATACATTGCCGTAGGCACCGAGAGTGACGCCAGCGTCGCCTCTCTCGATCGCTCTTAATGTGGGTCGCGCCATACCGGCTCGTTCAGCAACTTGCGAAGCCGTCAGTCTGCGCCGACGCCTCGCCAGCTGTATGTTCTCGCCTAACTCATTGAGTAGCCTCTGTAGTGACGGAAGGGGGCGTGTGGTTTTTCTTCCCATAATAGATCTTATTTTAGCCAAAAATGTTAATTTTGGAAATAATAGTTTCATATTAATAATATATATTCGATTTTATTTATAAATTTCAATTATAGGCACCTATTATATCCAAATATGGCAGAAGTTGAATATAATAGGACCCACTGATCATGGGCTTAACCACGACTGAGGTCGCCTAAAAATCGATAGGGCCCTATTGATTTTTAGGCTAATAGCTAATTTGGCGGGGCGATGAGAAGCCATTTACCTCGTAACGCACTACCCTCACGTTTTAGTGCCGGACACTATTCTTACAACCGGCTACCGCAGGTCACATAGCCATTATCAGGTAAGTTCAAGTGAACATAGTCACTGCGATTGAGATCAGAATCGCCACTGAGAAATGCACCCGCCGGAAACCCGACTCGAATCGCAAAACCGTCAAGCGCTGAGCCCGATACCGGCGTGCCAACTGTATTATTTCCGACTGTGCGCAAGCCTCCCATCACGGCCGCCATACTCACGCAGCTTTGAAGTTGCGAAACCATTGCCGCATTCTTTGCAGACTGCGAAACACTCACTCCTGCGCGAAAGTCCCAACCTTTTTTCACAATGGTGGTCGAACCGTCAGTCCAAGAAATGTAAACCGTGAGAACCGGCTCTTGCCCTGAACCATTAGACTGGGCCATGTTGGTAAAGCTCGCGGTGTAGAGATCTTGATTTTGAAATAAAGAATTCGAAGCGGCAAATCGATTGACGAAAAAGAAACTCACTGCCTGAGCTGACTTGCTTGTAGGAACTTCAGGAGTCGGAGTGGCCGTTGAAGTAGGCGTCGGCATCGGCGTGGCAGTCGGAAACGGAGTTGGCAATGACGTCGGCGTCGCCGTTGGATGCGGAATTGGAAAATGCGTTGGCAAAGGCCTTGGCAAAACAGGATCAGCAAAAGCCATCTCAACGGCAACAGTTAGGGCCAACACCACAAACGATACACAAGCGGTCACCTTCATCATAAAAAATTCTCCTAATGTGGCGGTATTGAAAGAAATCGAACCACAAGTCAACAAAAGAGTGAATAAAGACCCAACCTGGATTGCTTCTTGCTACTTCGTGAATAAAACCGAAGTTAATCAATTGAAGTGACGTCAATTTTCGTCACTTGTTGCGACCGTTATCAACTAGGAGAGAGACCATGAGTCATTCGTTTCAGCATAGATTTACCTTGTTTTTAGCCACAATTTTTGTCAGCACCACGGCCAGCGCCAGTCACTTCGGAGTCGATGGCCGTGACGGCCGAAGTGGGCGAGATGGCACCAATGGCAGATCTGGGCAAGACATCACTGTCATGCTCGATGGCTCGGCACAGTCATTTTACTTAGATGGTGAAGATGGTTCATCGGGGTACAATGCCGAAAATGGCGATTCTGCCACAAGCTGCTACACGAGTTACGATCGTGAAGATCTTTGGGGTGCGAATGGTGGAAGCGCGGGGAACGGCGGAGATGGCGGCAACGGAGGGTCTGGCGGTGACGTTCTCATTTATACTCGAAACCTGAGTGACCTATCAAAACTTTTTGTGTCGTCGCGCGGCGGACGCGGAAGTTACGCCGGAGCCGGCGGCTACGGCGGATACCCGTGCACGTGCTCAATGCGCACCTGGAGCCAACAAATTTGCACCACAACTAACCTCAACGCGGCAATACCAGGGGTAGTTTAATAGAGTCACTCACCCTCAAATGACCCCGTACTTCGTGTACACGCGCGCGGGAACGGCGCATCC